>DASTKT010000130.1:0-6828 GCA_035715725.1 Longimicrobiales bacterium
GGAGCCGGCGATCAAGAGGATCCGCGACAACCTGGTCGTCCTGATCAACCCGGTGGCGGAGCCGGACGGGCGGGACAAGCAGGTCGACTGGTACCTGCGCTACACGAAGGGGCGGCCGGAGTGGGACGACGGCTTCCCGCGCTCGACGCCGTACTGGGGCCGCTACATCGTGCACGACAACAACCGCGACGGCCTCCAGATCTCGGCGGCGCTGACGCGCGCGATCTTCAAGGCGTACTACGACTGGCACCCGCTGGTGATGCACGACCTGCACGAGTCGGTGCCGCTGCTCTACATCTCGACGGGGACGGGGCCGTACAACGAGCACAACGACCCGATCATCATCAGCGAGTGGCAGCTCCTGGCGAACAACGACATCAACGCGCTGAACGCGGCGGGGCTGCCAGGCGTCTGGACGTGGGGCTTCTTCGACGGCTGGTGGCCGGGGTACGGGATGTGGGTGGCGAACAATCACAACTCGATCGGCCGCTTCTACGAGACGTTCGGCAACGCGGGCGCGGACACGTACGTGCGTGACCTGAGCGACGCGAAGTACGCGAACGAGCCGGTGACGGCGCGGACGTGGTACCGGACGTCGCCGCCGACGAAGAAGGTGCGCTGGTCGGCGCGGGACAACGTCAACTACATGGAGGCCGGGGTGCTGACGTCGCTCGGCTTCGTGGCGGACAACCGCGACGAGTTCGTGCGCAACTTCTGGCAGGTCGGCTACAACTCCCTGCGCCGGGGAACGACGGACAAGCCGCACGCGTACGTGATCCCCGGCTTCGCGCGGCAGCGCGACCCGAAGATGGCGGCGTACCTGGTGAACCAGCTCCAGCGGCAGAAGATCGAGGTACAGCAGCGCACGGCCGGCGATTCCGCGGGCGACTTCGTGATCCTGCTGAACCAGCCGTACCGCGACCTGGCGGTGAACCTGCTCTCGAAGCAGAACTACCCGTCGACCGCGCAGTACCCGCCGTACGACGACATCGCCTGGACGCTGCAGTACCTGTACGGCGTGGACGTGAAGGCCGTGGACGACACGGCGGTCTTCCACTGGGTGGGGCTGAAGCCGCTCACGGACACCGTGGCCGCCACGGCGGCGGTGGCGAAGGACGACAGCCACTACTACCTGCCATACCGCGCGCAGTCGGAGGTGCTGTCGGCGCTGTACTGGCTGCGGTCGAAGTCGCCGAAGGCGGTGGTGGCGCAGGCGGAGGCGGCGTTCAAGGCGGGGGGCGAGGACTACCCGGCGGGCTCGCTCGTGATCGAGCGCATCACGCCGGAGGTGGCGAAGGAGCTGGCCTCGCGCTTCGCGCTGCCGCTGCGCGGCTTCCCGGACTCGCCGCCGGTCAAGCAGCACGCGGTCGACCTGCCGCGGGTGGCCATCTATCACACCTGGTTCTCGACGCAGGACGAGGGGTGGGCGCGCTACACGTTCGACCAGCTCTCCCTCCCCTTCACCTCGATCGACAAGGACGACCTGAAGCGCGGCGGGCTGCGCGACCGCTTCGACGTGATCCTGGTCCCGAACGCGAACGGCAGCGTCGACCAGTGGATCCACGAGATCGACAAGAAGTGGGGCCCGATGCCGTACCAGAAGTCGAAGGCGACGCCGAACCTCGGGACGCCGGCGTCGTCGCCGGACCTGACGGGAGGTCCCGGCTTCGAGGGGCTCGCGCAGCTCCAGCGCTTCGTCGAGCAGGGCGGCGAGCTGATCACGCTGGCGGGCGCGACGCGCCTGACGGCGGAGACGGGCATCGCCCGGGCGCTCTCGCCACACCAGACGCGCCAGCTCTTCCACCCCGGCTCGATCGTGCGGGCCAAGGCGCTGCGCCCCGAGCACCCGGTGCTGTACGGCTTCGCCGGCACGCCGATCATCTTCAAGGGGAACGGCCCGCTGTACGAAGTCGAGGATCGCGACAAGGGAATGGTCGTCCTCCAGTACGGGACGAAGGTCGAGGAGAAGAAGGACGAGGGGGCCATGCTGGGGATCCCTTCGACTCCTACGTCTTCGGCGTCGCGGGCGGGCGCCGAGGGGGGGAGTGGACGAGTGGGTGAGGGGGCGAAGGCGGCGGAGGGCGCGAAGGCCGCGCCGGCCGCGGACTCCGCGAAGTCCCCCACTCCCCCGCTCTCCCCCTCGTCCACTCCGGGGGCGAAGGCGGACGACAAGGAGGACGCCTACGTCGTCTCCGGCATGGTCCGGGGACAGGACGAGATCGTCGGGCAGGGCGCGATCTTCGACGTGCCGGTCGGGCGCGGACGGGTGCTGGCGTTCACGTTCAACCCGCTGCACCGCTTCCTCTCCCACGCGACGTTCCCGATGGTCTGGAACGCGCTCATGAACTGGAACGACCTGCCGCCGGTGCCGGCGGCGCCGTCCTCGGCCGCGGTGGCGGCGGGGAAGCAGTAGACGTGAGCAGGAGTGGACGATGCCGAAGTCTGTTCATCCGCGGAGCGGCGCCGGTGTCGGCCGCCGCTCCGCCGCGGGGAACCGGGTGACGCGGCGGTCGGCGGTCCCGGCGGCGGGGCTGCTGGTCGCGCTTCTCGCCGCGACGCCGCCCGGGCGCGCCGCGGCGCAGGACTTCACGGGCACGGGGCAGCAGGCCACCGCGCTCTTCCCGCTGCCGGCGGGGCTCGCCGTCTTCGAGCTGCAGCACCAGGGGAGCGGGGCGTACGCGTTCCGGCTGCTGGACGAGAACGGCGCCGTCGTGCAGGAGCTGGCCGCCGGGAACGGCACGTTCGCCGGCTCGAAGGCGATCGGCGTGCCCCGGACGGGACGCTACGTGTTCGACGTGAGCGCGACGGGTCCGTGGTCGATCCACCTGCGGCCAGCCTCGCCCGCGGCGGGCGAGACGGCCGGCGGCGCGACGAAGGGCGCGCCGCCGGCCGCCGCGGCGACGACATCGGCCGCCTCCGCGGCCGCGGGCGCCCCGTCGGTCGGCTCCGCGCCGGAGCCGCTGCCGGACTCGCTGGCCGTGCTCTCGCCCGCCGAGCGGGGTCGGCGAGTGGGGGTGCAGGCGGGACAGCGCGCGCAGCCGTGGAGCTGGAAGTGGTTCTCCCGCGGCCTCGCGGGCGGGACCCTGGCCGGCCCGATCGGCGCCGGGATCGCGACGGCGGCGGCGGGCCACGGCACGATGCCGGACGCGCCGGCGGTCCCCGAGGACCGCGATCCGGCGTACGGCGAGGGCTACCGGACCGGCTACGCCAGCGGGATCCGCAACGAGCGGCGGGAGGCGGCGCTCGTCGGCGGCCTGCTGGGGACCGGCATCTTCACGTTCGCGCTTCTTCACGTGCTCAATGTGGTGGGGGGCGGCGCCGGGACGGACGAGGGCGGCGGCCAGACGACGTACCTCGTCGTTCCGCTGCACGTGCTCCGCTGATACCGAACCCGTCAGATCCGTTGTCGCCTCCGCCCCCGAACCGCCGGAGGCGGAGGCGGGCGCGGAGGCGGAAAAGACCGAACGGATCTGCCGGATCTGGTATGACGCGGAGCGGAGGCGACGGGCCGTTCGGAGCCGGAGCGGAGGCGCGGCGACGGCGCGCGCCTTGACGCGCACGCCACCGGCGGAACGCACGAAGCACGAAGCCCCCGCGGCCATCGGCCACGGGGGCTTCGTGCTTCGTGCCGACCGGTCACTCGCCGGGTCCCGTACCCGATCCGGGAGCCCCGTCCGTTCCGCCTCCGCCTGCGAGCCCGACTGTCCCGAGGCGGGCGCGGAAGCAGAGGCGGGACCGGACCGGCGAACCCGGGATCAGCAGCTCCCCGACAGATGACAGTTCGCCAGCACCTCGACGCTCGGGATCGGCAGGTACGTGCCGGGCTTCAGGACCGCGTCGGAGTTGGAGAGCCACTCCGGGAGGCGGATGCCGAAGCGGTAGAGGTCGGCGAGCCGCTTCCCCTGGAGGAAGAGGTTCGCCTGCCGCTCGTACTTCAGCATGTCGAGCGCCGGGATCTGGCCGCCGTACGGCGTCAGGTTGTCGACGGCGCGGACGGCGTTCACCTCGGTCGTGAACGTCGCGTTGTCGCCGGCCGCGAGCGCCGCCTCGGCGAGCATGAGGTGCAGCTCGCGCGCGGAGACGACGGTGGCCGGGCCGTAATCCGACAGCGCCGTGAACTCCGCCTGGAAGCGCGTCACCGCCGGATCGGCCTTCTTGTCGATCGGGTCCTGCAGCCGGATCCCCGTGATCTTCTTGTCGGAGGCCGCGGGGATCCCGTAGACGTCGCCAATGCGGAACTCCTGGCGGGAGTTGATCCAGGCGCCGAGCTGGTTCGCGATCGTGTTGGCGGCGTACGTGAACTGGTAGCGCCAGTCCGGGGTGGCCGCCGTGAGCGCGAGCGACGCCTTCGCATCCGCGACCACGCCCGCATCGTTGATCAGCGGGTTCGACGGCACGGTCCCCGCCGGGTGCGTCTTCTGCCAGACCGCCTTCGCGAACTTCGCACGCGAGCGCTGCGCCAGGATCGTGGCCGTCAGGTCGTTGTTCTTCCCCTGCGCGATGGTGAGCGCCTTGCCCAGGTAGCCGACCTCCGTGTCGTACAGCGTCGACATGTTCGCCGGGCCGACGGCCGGAGCCGCCTCCTGCCGGTCGGAGAGCGCGAAGTCGGCGTAGTTGTCGGCCACCATCCCGTAGGCCACCGCGGCGTACAGGTACGCGCGGGCCAGGTCGGTCCGGTCCTTCAGCGTCCCCGCCTTGTCGAACTCCTCGAGCTGCTTGACGGCGGCATCCGCCGTCCAGCGCGCCTCCGCCACGTAGGGGAAGCCCTCCACGTTGTTGAAGTCGTTGGTCAGGTTGTTCAGGAACCCCTGGTCGAGCTCGCGGCCGGCGTCGTAGGAGCCGACCCACTTGAGCTCGTCCGTGATGGCGCCCTGGGCCATGAGCATGCGGCTCCAGGCGCGCGCGACCGTGGACAGCGCGCCGTTCGCCTGGGCGGAGGCGGCGTCCGGGTTCTTGAGGTCGTCGGACTTCAGGTCGTTCGGGTTCTTCACGTCCAGCAGGCCGTTGCAGCCGGCCAGGCCGGCCGCGAGCGCAAGCACCGCGGCGCCCAGCGCCGAGGCGGCCCGGCGGCGCGGGCTCCGGGCCCGCAGCATCTGTTTCGTCGTCATGGCTATTCGCGTCCTCGCTCAGAAGCCGATGCGCGCCGAGAAGCTCACCCGGCGGGGAAGCGGCAGCGTCCAGCCGTCGATGCCACTCAGGAAGTTGTTGCTGACCTGGTTCGTGGTCGTCGTGGCCTCGGTGAGGCCGACGACGTTCGCCTCCGGGTCCACGCCCGAGTAGCCGGTGAAGAGGGCGAGGTTCCGGCCCTTGACGCTGAGCGTCATGCTCCGGGCGCCGAAGCGGCCGAGGAACGATGCCGGCACGTCGTAGCTGAGCCCGAGCTCCTGGAAGCGGAGGTAGTCCGCCTTCTCGATCTCGTTCAGCCCGTCGAGCGGCGAGAGCGCCTTGAGCTTCGTCGCGAACTCGACGGCCGCGTCGTAGCGCTGCTCGGGCGTGCTGGCCGGGTTCAGGAGCACCGCCTCGTTCCGGACCGACTCCGCGATGTTCCGCCAGCTCGAGCGCCGGAAGCCGTAGGTCAGGTTGTGGACGTAGTAGTTGCCGAACTTGTACGTGAACAGCGCGTTGATCGCCCAGCGCTTGTGCACGCGGAGGTCCCCGCCGAAGGAGCCGGACCAGTCGGGCGTGTTCTTGCCGAGGTAGAAGCCCGGGATGTTGTCGGCCTGGTCGTCCATCGCGGCGAGGACGCCACGGCCGACGTCGTCGCCGGAGCGGGGCTTCGCGAGGTACGCCAGGAGCTGGTCCTTCGTGTCCGGCTTGCCATCGCCGTTCGTGTCGAGCGGCGCCTCGCCCTCATTCAGGCAGGTATAGGTCTTCCCCGCGGGCCGCGCGGAGCACGCGCCGGGCACCTTCGGGCCGAAGAACGAGCCGGGCGCGTAACCCTCGCCGAGGTAGATGCGGTAGCGGACGTAGTCGACCTTGATCGGCGGCGCGCCGCCCAGGTCGGTGATCCGCTCGCGCAGGAACGCCGCGTTCGCGTTCAGGTTGAGCTGGAGGTTCGGGCGGTTGATGACGAGCGCCTTGCCGTTCAGCTCGAGCCCCCACGCCTTCATCTGGCCGATGTTGTCGAGCTGCGGGTTGCGGAAGCCGCCGGACATCTCGAACTGGCGCGCGATCAGCACGTTGTCGACCGTGCGGTGCCAGTAGGTGAAGTCGATGCCGGCGCGGTCGCTCCAGAAGCCGATCTCGGAGCCGGCCTCGAGCTCCGTCGAGACCTCCGGCTTGAGGTCCGGGTTCCCCAGGTTCGAGGGGGCGAGCCCCGGCCCGCTGCTGGACGCCAGCGGCGTGAACGTCGTGAACTTGTCGAACGCACCGGGCTGGAGGCCGGAGCGGCCGAGCGCGCTGCGCAACCGCAGGCTCGAGACCGGGCCGAAGCCGCGCCAGCCGGGCACGTCGCTCGGGACGAAGGAGAGGCTGACCTTCGGGTAGAAGGCGCCGCCGGCGTTCTCGCCGAACGCGCTGTGCTTGTCGTAGCGGCCGCCGACCGTGGCGAAGAGGTACTCCTTGAAGCCGAGCTGCTCCTGGCCGAAGACGCCCATCTGGCGGGTCGCCAGGAAAGACTCGTTCACGGTCTGCAGCTCACCGGCGCCGGCCACGTCGATGCCGGGGCCGGGGAAGTTCGTGCCGGTCCCGTAGTTCCGCTTCGTGGTCGAGGAGTAGACCTGCAGCCCGGTCACGAACTGCGAGCTGACGGCCGGGGTGAGGTTGCGCTCCCAACTGCCGTGCGCGTCGAACGTGAGGTTCAGGTTGTTGCGGTTGGCCACGCGCCGG
>DASTKT010000131.1:0-2536 GCA_035715725.1 Longimicrobiales bacterium
CACCGCGCCTGCGTCGGAGGTCAGCCGCTCTGGCCGCGCCTCCACCCGCACCGAGTGGTTGAAATCGAGCCGGAACAGCCTACCTTGCTCCTTCACCCATGGCGTGTTTGGCGGCGTGTCCGTCCGATGTGGCCTTCGCAATTCGCACCCTACGGCCGCAACGACAGATGCGCCATGTGGCTCTTCCGGCTACGCTATCCCTCCGCCACGCCCCCGTGAAGACGGCAGGCTGACCGGTAGATTCTCTGTTCGACGTGGACAGGCTGGGGACTCACACTGCCCGGCTCGCGGCGTTTGCGGCCGGGGGCGCGCAGCCCCAAGGCAAGTTAGCCCGCTTCAGGAGCACGGAATGCGACCGCTTCGGTATTCCATCAACGTCACATTGGACGGGTGCTGCGATCATCGTGCGATCGTCCCGGACGAAGAGCTGCATCGTCACCACGCCGAGAACCTCGCGCACGCCGACGCCCTCCTTTTGGGCCGGGTGATCTACGAAATGATGGAGGCAGCGTGGCGGGGGCCGGCGCGGACGGGAGCGAGGCCTGATTGGATGGAACCTTTCGCCCGGACGATCGACGCGGCAAAGAAGTACGTTGTGTCGAGCACCCTGGATCGGGTCGAGTGGAACGCGGAGCTCGTGCGCGGGGATCTGGGGGAGGCCGTCCAGCAGCTCAAGCGGGAGTCGGGCAAGGGACTGTTGGTGGGAGGCGTGAAGCTCCCGCAGGCGCTGGCGGAGCTGGGATTGATCGATGAGTACGAGTTCGTCGTGCAGCCCAGGCTGGCGGGCCATGGGCCGACGTTGTTCGCGGGGCTATCGAAGCATGTCGACTTGAAGCTCGTGAGCCGGCTGGAGTTCGGCTCGGGGGCGGTGGCGATGCGGTATGAGCCGCGAAGGTAGCCATCGGGCTTGTTAGCCCGGGTTCCGCGGGGCCGAGGCGGCCGTCGACGACGGTTGCGCGGCCTGTACGCCCGCATCTTCCACCGGAACTCCAGCCTATCCCCCCCGGAGTCGAGCAGCAGGCCGGCCTCGATCCCCGTCGCGTTCAGGGAGTTCACGAGCTGCGCCTCGTGCGCCGGCGTCGGCGCCCGGACGGCCTTGTTCTCCACAAGGACGCACCCCTCGACGAGCTTGTCCGCGAGGAAGTCGCCGACCACGGCGTCCCGATACCGGACGCGCGCCCGGACCCGGCACTCGACCCGGAGCCCGGCGTCCCGCAGCTCGAACCGGATGTGCAGGCGTTACAGGTCGGAGACCTCGTGAAAACAACCCGCGCCGAGGTTACTGTTCCGCCCGGATCCGCGGCGGTCGGCACCGAGGCCCGGGAGTACCCGGCCGGCGAGGCCGTTGGCGGCGAGAAACCTCACCCGACGAAAGGAGCGCCCGTGATCCCCCCGACGCACGATCTCCCGAGGGACCCCTCCGACCCGGCGACCGCCTCGCGGCGTGCCGGAAGGACTTTCGTTCGCCGGCTGCTCCCGCTCGCGGTGGTCGCGACGTTGGCGGCGCCGGGCGCGCTCGTGGCGCAGTCGGCGTTCCTGCTGGTGGACGGGCCGAGCCCGGCGGCGGCGCAGCGTTCGGAGCTGCGCTACGACGCCGCGTACGGCGACCGCGGCTTCGAGTCGCTGGACGGGAACGGGCTGCAGCAGCGACTCTGGGGGCGCTGGTGGCTGGGCTCGCGCGTCGCGCTCGCCGCGCGCGCCGGGACGACGCTCGACGGCGGCGCGCGGCGCTTCTCCGAGCAGGTGGAGGCGCAGGTGCGCGCGGCGGAGTTGGCCGGCGGCTCCACGCCCCTCATGCTCTCCATCGGCGCGCGGCGCGAGTACGACGCGGGGAACGTGCTGCTCACGCGGCTGGCCGCCGCGCACGTCGGGACGCGCTCGACGCTCGCCGCGGACGTGACGCTCGAGCGCCCGCTGGAGGCCGGCCGCGACGCGGTGGACCTGATCACGTCGGCCGGCTGGTCGCGCACACTGGGTCCCGCGGCGTCGGTCGCGCTGGAGGTGATGGGCGAGGACCTGGAGGGCTTCTGGGAGGCGGAGGAGGCCGAGGGTGGGGCCACGCTCTTCGCCGGCCCCTCGCTCGCGCTCTCGCCCGGCGCGCACCGCTGGAGCATCGTCGTCGGCGCCGGCCCGGTGCTGCGCGCGACGCGCAGCCCGCTGGACAGCGGCGCGCCGCGCGAGCTGGCGAGCAGCCGCTACGCCGGGTACGTCGTGCGGACGTCGTTCCGGCTGAACTTCGGGCGGTAGCTTCGCGGGCGCGGGCGCGGGCGCGGGCGCGGGCGCGCGGCGGGACCGGGGTCGTGGACGTCCTCGTGGGTCGTGGACGTCCTCGTGGACGGGAACGCCTGCGCCTGCGCTCCCGCTCCCGCGTCGACACATACGGGCCCGACCCCGTTTCCGGCCGGCTCCGTGAACCGCCCCGCCGGCGTTAACGGCCGGATACGGAAACGGGCCCGGACCCGTTCACGTAATCGGGACCCGGGACCGCAGGCGCAGGCGTTCACGTCCACCGGCGTTTGCCGCGGCGAGACGCTGC
>DASTKT010000132.1:0-62976 GCA_035715725.1 Longimicrobiales bacterium
GGTCCAGGAGACGTGCCTCGCCGCGGTGCGGCATCTCGCCGCCGTCCGGGATCCGGCGGCGGTGGAGGCGTGGCTGCACACCGTGCTGCGCCGCGCGTGCCTGCAACGCCGGCGGCGGCAAGACCGGGAGCTGCTGACCGACACGTTTCCCGACCTGGCCGACGACGGGGTGAGCCCCGAGGAGCGGATCGAGCGGCTGGAGCTGCGGGACTGGGTCTGGGGCGCGCTGCAGCGGCTCCCGGAGCCGCTTCGCGTCACGGCGATGCTGCGCTACTTCGGGAGCTACGATTCCTACGACGAGCTGGCGGCGATCCTGGGGGTCCCGATCGGGACGGTGCGGAGCCGGCTGTCGGAGGCGAAGCGGAGGCTGGCCGGGTCGCTCCTCTCGAGCGCGGGGCTCGTCGGCGACGGGCGGCGGGCGGCGGCGCGGGAGCGCGAGCGGTTCTGGACGGAGGCGTTCCAGGACATCTTCCGGCGGGGCGAGAGCGGCGGGTTCCTGTCGCACTTCGCGTCGGACCTCGTCGTCGCCTGGTCGAGCGGAAGGATGGCGCGCGGGCGCCGGCACCTCGCGGCCGAGATCGAGGGGGACCTCGCCGCGGGCGTTCGCCTCGACCCGGAGCGCGTGCTCCCCGGCGAGGGCGTCACGGTCGTGGAGGGGCGGCTCGTGAACCCACCGGAGTCGCCGGAGCACTGCCCGCCGGGGGTCGCGCTCGTGCTGTTCGGCGGCGCGGAACGGGCGGCCCGCATCCATCTCCATCTCTCTCCCCGGCCTCCGCGTCCGGCGCAGGATTAGCCGAACTTTTTCCGCCGGCCGCGCCTCTATCCTCCGGCCGCGCGCTCCTGGGACGCGCGGGTGCCCACGGCGAGCACCGGATCGCCGGAACGGCAGGGGGAGGAAGCGATGCCGATCGTCTTCGGGGAGATGGCCAGCAGCGTCGAGGAGATCGTCCGCGCGTTCGAGCGGTACGGCGACCGGGTGCGCGGCACCTACCGCGCGCACTACCGGTTCGACGCGGGGACGGCCGATCCGTATGCGCCGCCGCGGCTCGAGCGGCCGGAGAGCCTCCGGGACAACCCGCCCGACGTGGTCTATCCGTGGGAACAGGTCTTCCTGGCCGCGGCGGCGTGCGCCGGCTCGGACTACCCGATGCTCGCGGCGCACCTCGGGATCCCGCTCGAGCGGGTGGACTTCGTCGTCGAGGGCGTCTTCGATCCGCGGGGCGAGTTCGACGGGCTGGCCGGCTTCGAGGCGCCCGCCGAGGCGCGCCACTGCTACGCGACGCTGCACGTCCGCGCCGCCGTCGCCTCGTCCGCGCCGCGCGCGGAGCTGGAGCGGCTGCACGAGCGCGTGCTGTCCCACAACATGGTGCTCGGAGCGCTACGGGGCGTTCCGCGCACGAGCGAGATCGCGGTGCTGGCGGCACGCGCCCGGGCCGACGCGCCGACAGGCGCTCGATGACACCGGCCGGGCGGCGCCGATCCGGCGCCGCCCGGGCTGCCGTTCGGCGCGCCGCCCTGCCTCGATGGATAGGGTGAACCCACGCCGTCGCGAACACGCACGTCCGCGAAACGTGCGTGCGGACGTCGCCGACCAGCCCGCGCCGGCCCCGCCGCCTCAGCCCTGCGCCTCCACCGCCCCACCGCCGAAGCCGCCGCGCCGGGCCTCCCGCGACCGCATCCGAGCCCGCGCGATGCGCGCGTCCGGCGCGAGCGTCGCGAGCCGGTGCACGATGGCGTCGACGTCGGCGAGGAGCGCGGCGCGCGGGCCGATCCGGCCCGCGCGGTCCAGGCCGGTGCGGCGGAGGTCGGCGATCAGCGGGGCGACCGGGAGGAGGCGGGGCGCGTCGCCGGACTCGAAGGCATCGGCGACGGCGCGGCAGTTCCGGGCGAGGCGGCGTCCGACGAGCTGGACGACTCGTGCCTCCTCGGCGTCCGTGATCGGGCAGGTAGCGACGAGGAGCCGCGTCGCGTAGGCGAGGGCGGCGGCCATCCGCCCCTGGCGCGTCACCACGGGCGGCTCGATAGGGAGGTTCGGGCCGAGGAGCGGGCGGAGCGCGTTGCGCAGCTCGGCGAGGGCGCGGTCCACGCGGCGGATCTGCTCCTGGAGGCCGGGATCCACCCGCGGATCGATCCCGGGCGTGGTCGCGCGCTCGATGGCGCCGGCGGCCTCCCGCAGCACCGCCGCGACGAGCGCGCGCACCCGCTCGCGGCTGTGCACCGGGAAGACGATCGCGGCGACGACGACGCCGATCACGGCGCCGGCGGCGGTCTCGAGGAGCCGCAGCTCCATGAGGCCGGGCACGGGCGCGCCCATCTCCTCGTAGAGGAGCGCGAGCGCGGCCGTGATGGCGGCGATCATCCCCGCGTAGTAGATGCTGAGGAGGTAGTAGGCGAGGAAGAGCGCGAGGAGGCCGAGGAGGATCGCGAGCGGCACGTCGTGCCCGACGAGGCGGGCGACGAGGAGCCCGGCGGCCACGCCGACGATCGTGCCGAGCACGCGCTGCCAGGCGCGCGAGAGCGTCTCGCCGACGGTGCTCGCGCGGGCGAAGACGACGAAGGCGGCGAGCACGGCCCAGTACCAGCGCGCCGGCGAGATCGCGCGGCCGACGACCATGGCGAGCCCGACGGCGAGCGCCGTCTGGATGGCGAGCCGGAGGTTGGGCGACAGGCCGGGCACGCCGGCGGTTCCGCCGCCGCCGGGCCGGAACGACTGGACGGACACCCTGGATGCGCCGGCATCCGCCTCCGGGAACGCCGCCCACGGGCGCGCGGCGGTGAGCGTCGCGACCGCGCGCTCGATGCGCCACCACGGCCCGTACTCCTCCTCGCGGGCGGCTTCGGCGCCCGCTCCCTCCCGCGCCTCCCGGAGGAGCCGGAGCGCCTCGGCGCGCGCGGCGTCGCTCCCGTCCGCGATCCACGCCTGCAGCGCGCGGACCATCGCGGCGAGCGCGCGCCGCCGCTCGGGAGGCGCCGCGACCGCCGCCTCGTGCACCCCGTAGGCGAGCATGCTGACCGCGATCTCGGCGTGGAGGATGGCGGCGAGCCACTCGCGCACCCGCGGCGGGAGCGAATCCGCCCCCGCGCTTCCCACCGCCTCCTCGAGCGCGAGCGCGACCTCGTCCACGGCGCCGGTCGCGCGGCGGATCCGCCGCCAGCGCCGAGGAGAATCGGCTCCGGCCGCGGCATCGCGGGCGAGGTCGTCGAGCAGGAGCTGCACCCGGGCGCGGAAGGCGCGCAGCACCTCCGCGCGGACCCGCTCCGGGCGCTCGCGGACGATCCGGAAGCGCGCCGCGTAGGCAACGGCGCCCCCGACCGCGACCGCGCCGATCACGGCCGGGAGCTGCGCGGGCGAGACACGCGCGAAGAGCGCGAAGAAGGCGCCCATGAACGCCATCATGCCGATGGCGAGGCCGCGCGGGCCGATCGCCCGCGCGAGCACGCCGGCAAATACGATGGCGCAGAGGACCGCGCCGGCGAGGATCTCGGAGGAGGCGGCCACGGTGCCGAGCGCGACCGCCGCCGCCGCGGCGGCGAGGCCGGCGAGGAGGCTCCACCGCTGCGCGGACGGCTCGGGGTCGCCGACGGCGACGCTGCTCACCATCGCCAGCGCGGCGCCGATCAACACGACCGTGGACGGCAGGGCGAGGCGCGAGGCGATCGCGCCGAGGAGCGCGGCGGACCCGATCACGCTGACGACGGCGCGGAGCGCGCCGCGCCGGGCGAACCCTCCGGGATCGGCGGCCGCGATGCGGTCGCGCCAGCGCGCGGCGCCGGTCCGGGTGCAGCGAACGGCCGGGGCCATGGACCCCGTCGGGCGCGGGAAGCGTGCCGCCGGCGGCGGCGCGGAGTGCGGAACTCGACGCGCGCCGCCCCGGCCGCCGCGCGCGGCGGGGGCGCGGACGGCTACGCGCCCCGGCGCGTTCCGGCTCTCGTCGTCGCTTCCTGGTCGAGCAGCGCGAGCTCCCGCGCGTAGGCGGGGCGGAGCAGCCGCGCCACGGCCCAGCGCTCGAGCGCGCCGGCGCGCGGCATCTCCGTGGCGATCGTCGCCCGGGCGTACCCACCGGGAGCGGGCTCGACCGTGAACGTGGTCACGTAGCCGGTGTCGGTCGTCTCGACCAGCCGCCGGCCGGGCTCGGGCTCCGCGACCTCCGCCCGGAACGACTGCCGCCGACCCAGCACCCGCATCTCGACCCGGATGACCGTGCCGGCCCCCGTGCCGCCCTCCTCCACGACGAGGGAGACGAAGGGCGGGCGCGGGAGGATCCGCGGATGACTCTCCCGGTAATCGGCAATGATCGAGTACACGATCTCCGGCGGCGCGTGGACGACCGCGGAGACCTCGAAGCGAGATGCCGTCATGAGTCGCACTCCAGGCAACGGTTGAATCCCGCGGCCGCGGCGTCGCCAGCCGGCGATCCGTCGGCCCCGGGAGCCGGCCCCGGGGCGCTAGCCGGCCACACGGCGCCGGGCGCGACGGGGCCCGATGCAGAATCGGGGCTGCGGCGCCGGCGCGGAATGGGTCGGCTTCCCATGCCGGCCCGGGGAGGGGACCGCCGGCGGATCCGGCACGGGTACGGGGCCAGTCCGGCGATCCGCGCGACCGCGGGCGAGCCGGCGCGTGGTTCGCCTCTTGCGCCGATTCCGCCGGGCAGCACCGGAGTCGACCTCAACCGGAGGCTGATCATGACGGACGAGATCCGACGCGACGACGGCGTGCCCGATGGCGAGTTCTCCGACGACGAGGACGAGAAGAGAGAGGACGGGGGTGCCGCGCTCGGCATGGCGGGCGGGATGGGAGCCGGTGCCGTCATCGGCGGCATCGTCGGCGGGCCGGTCGGAACCGGCCTCGGCATCGCGGCGGGGATGGTCGCCGGCGGGCTGGCCGGCCGGGAGGTGGGGCGTGCCGTCAACGCCAAGGCCGAGCAGGAATACTGGCGCACGCATTACGCCGAGCGCCCATACGTCACCGCGGACCGGACATACGACGATCTCGCCCCGGCGTACCGGTACGGGTGGGAAGCTCGGGCGCGCTACCCCGAGCGCGCGTGGGACGAGGTCGAGCCGGATCTCGGGCGGGAGTGGGAGAGCCGGTCCGACCGCCCGCGGCTGACCTGGATGGACGCGCGGCCGGCGGCGCGGGACGCGTGGGACCGGGTCGACCGCGCCGGTCGGGGCGGCGCCCCGGAGGGTGGGCCCTAGCTTCCATCGACGGCCCTCCCGCTGGCTCGCCGGCGACGATCCCGGCGGCCTCGCCAGCGGCGCGGCTACCGGGTGCCGGGCAGGGCGCGGGCCTCCGGCCGGTGGTTTCGGCATCTCCCGGTCTCGAGCACCGCGGCGAGGTCGGGCGGGTCGGCCGGCAGCGCCCCGGGAGCGGTTTCGAGCACCTGAGCCGGTGCGATCGGGGAGCCGCTCGCCGGGCCACCCGCACAGCTCGTCCCGACCCGAGCGGCGGGAGCGCGGCGCGAATGGAGGGAGCGCTCGATCTCTTCGGCGATCCGGCGCTCGCGCTTCTTCACGCACGCGTCCCGCTCGCCCGCGCGGGGCGCGTCGGAGCAGGCGCCACGTTGGGAGCCGTGTTCGAGGATCGGGAGGACGTGGCCGTAGATCTCGTGGATCAGCGTGAAGTCGATCACCTGCACTAGCCGCCCCGGATCGGCGGCCGGGGTGCCGTAGCGCCGCTCGATGAAGCGCCGCCGGATCACGATGACGGCACGGCGGATCGGCTCGTCGACGCCGTCGGCCTGACTCCAGTTCGCCCCGCCCCAGGACGTGTCCCGCTTCCCCAGCCAGTGATAGACGCGACGGCCCAGCTGCTCCTCGTTGCCGATGGCGACGGGGAACGGGGCCCGGGCCAGCTCCGCCCATGCGGCGCGGAACGTCGGACTCAGGGCCGCGATCGTGTCGATCCGTTCGTGCAGGACGGGGTCGAGAACGTAGAGCCCGGGGCGTTCGGGAATCGGGGCCCAGGTCGCGCACGCGCAGGGCGCGATGAGGACGATCGGCGCGAGCCGGCGCCAGAGCCGGCGACCGCGTGCGGGATGTGCCGGCCGTCCGCGCGGATCCGGAGGCGGGGTGGCCGGCGCACCGTCGTGCGGAGCGCGGCGCCGCGCCAGCCGTTCACCGGGCAGCGACCGAACGGGACCGACGGCACGTGATCGATGGCTGCCATTCGCTACCGTTCCGTTCCGGCTCATGGCTGCGGGCTCGCGGAGAAGCGGATGGAGACCGGCGATGCGCAGGGCCCGCGGCGGCGCCGCACGGCCGGCGCATCCGGACGAGCTGGATCGGGTCGAATAGGTCAAAGGCTAGCCGAGCGCCGGATCGCGTCCAATCGGACCAAGGTCCATGGACGGTCCCGGAGGAGTGGAACGAGCGGCCGGCATGGTCGCCCGAGGGCGGGTGGCTGGCGTATGCGGGGCTCGCGGGCGGCCCGGCGAACACGGGGATCGTCCTCTCGCGGGGCGACGGCGGCCCGACGCGGGTGCTCACGACAACGGGGACCAACCCGTCGTGGCTCAGGCGGCCGTGAGGCGGTAGCGGAGCGGCCGGCCGGGCGCTGCCGCCCGGCCGCCGCCCTCAGCGCGACCAGCCGATCCGCCCCGCGCCGGCGGCCGAGCGGAACGTCTCCGCCTCGGCGCTCCGTCCCTCCCGGTCGCAGAGCGTGGCGAGGGCCTCGGCGGCGCGACGGCGGATCGTCTCGGCCTCGCCGCCGCGGGGGTTGGCGGCGCCGTCGAGGCCGGCGTGGAGGAGCGGCTCCGCGTCGGCGGGCTTGCCGAGCGCGAGGAGCGCGCGGCCGAGCTCGACCTCGGCGGCGGCGATGCGCCAGTGCCCGCCGGGGAGGCGACGCCGCCGGATCTCCAGCGCACGGCGGAGGAGCGGCTCCGCCTCGCCCGCGCGCCCGGCGGCTACGAGCGTCTCACCGAGGCCCACGAGGGTGACGGCCTCGTCGAGGTGGTCGGCGGAGCCGGCACGGTCGAGGATGCGGCGCGACTCGCGGTAGAACCGCTCCGCCGCCGCGAGGTTGCCCTGCGCGAGCGCGGCGAGCCCCTGATGCGCGCGCACCTGGCCGACGGCCTCGTGCTCGGGCCCGAGCCGGGCGGCGTAGCGCTCGGCCGAGCGGGCGAGCAGGGTGTCGGCTTCGCGGTACCGCCCGCGGTCGATCAGGATCGTCCCGAGCGCCAGAAGGCTGTGCGCGATCGTCGGGTGGTTCGGGCCGAGCGCCTTCGTCCGGATCTCGAGCGATTCGCGGGCCAGACGCTCGGCCTCCTCCAGCTTGCCTTCCTGCCGCAACACCATGGAGAAGTTCGCGAGCGAGGTCCCCAGGTCCGGGTGCGCGGGGCCGAGCCCCGCGCGCTGGGCACGCGTGGCGCGGCGGTACTCGGCCTCGGCGCCGGCGAGGTCGCCCCGGTCGGCGAGGAGCGACGCCAGGCTCTGGCGCGTCCGGCCCGCGAGCTGGAACGTCTCGCCGAAGGCGGCGACCTGCAGCTCGAGCGCCTGCCGGTAGAGGCGTTCGGCCTCGTCGAGCCGGTCCTGCGCGTGGAGCACGAGCGCCAGGTACAGGAGCGACTCGGCCACGCGCGGGTCGCGGGGGCCGTAGTGACTGCGGCGCGCCGCGAGCGCGGCCCGGTGGTACGCCTCGGCCGCGGGCAGGTCCCCGCGGCCGCGGGCGACGACGCCGAGCCCCACGAGCGCGTCGGCGACCTTCGGGTGGTCCGCGCCGAGCGCCGCCCGCCGCACCGCGAGCGCACGCCGGAAGAGCGAGTCGGCGGCCGCGTAGTCGCGGCGGGAGAGGTGGAGGATGCCCAGCTCCTGGAAGACGTCGCCGACGAGGACGTCCGACCGGCCGAGGCGCGACTCGCCGAGCGCGAGCGCCCGGCGGAGGAGCGAGTCGGCGGCCGCCTCCCGCCCCACCAGCACCTCGTTCTTGCCGAGCGCCACGAGGCTGCTCACGAGGTCGCGCGGCGCGGTCGTCGGCTCGCCGCGCCGGATCGCGTAGGCCTGGCCGAGGAGGCGGGCGGCGGTGTCGAAGCGGCCCAGGTTCTGGTAGACCGTGCCGATCTCCTGGAGCATGGCCGCGCGCACGTCCGGCTGGTCGACGAGCTCGTGCTCGAGGCGCCTCGCACCGCTGGCCAGGAACGCGGTCACCGAGGCCGACTCCGGGTCGACGACGTACGGGTCGGAGCGGTCGAAGAGGTCGACGAGGAACGCCGCGACCTGCTCGGCGCGCGCCGCCTGGCGGCGGGCCACGTCGCGCTCTCGCGCCACGCCGCGGGCGTAGACGACGCCGAAGATGGCCGTCAGCGCGACGACGACCGCCACGCCCGCCGCCGCCGCCGCGTGCCGGCGGAGGAAGCGCCGCGCCACGTACCCGCGCGACTCGCGCCGGACGCCGATCGGCAGCCCGTCGAGGTGCCGCCCGAGGTCGGCGGAGAGCTGGTCGACGGTGGGGTAGCGGCGCTCGGGGTCGCGGGCGAGCGCCTTCGCGACGATGGCGTCGAGATCGCCGGCGAGGCGGCGCCGGAGCTGCCGCGCGGTCAGGCCGCGCGCGGCCGCGACGGCCTCCGCGGCGGCGGGAGCCGCGGCGCGCGGGCCACCTTCGGGCGCGCGGGTGACGGCCGCCGACGGGCGCGCGGGCTCGCGGCCGGTGACGATCCGCGCCACCTCGTGGAGCGGCCGGCCGGTCACGTCGTGCGGCAGCCGCCCGGTCAGGAGCCCGTAGAGGAGCACGCCGAGCGAGTAGATGTCGCTCGCGGTGGTGACGGCGTCGCCGCGGAGCTGCTCGGGGCTCGCGAACTCGGGGGTGAGCATGCGGACGCCCGGGATGGTGGCCCCGGCCGGCGCGGCGCCCGGATCGAGCAGCTTGGCGATGCCGAAGTCGAGCAGCTTCACGGTGCCGGAGTCCGTGACCAGGATGTTCGCGGGCTTCAGGTCGCGGTGGACGACGAGGCGGCCGTGGGCGTGCTGCACGGCGTCGCATGCCTGGCGGAAGAGCGCGATCCGCGCCTCGACCCCGAGCCGCCGCTCGTCGCAGTAGCGGTCGATCGGCGTGCCCTCGACGTACTCCATGACGTAGTACGGGGCGTCGCTCGCCGTGACGCCGCCATCCATGAGCCGGGCGATCCCGGGGTGCACGAGCGAGGCGAGGATCTGGCGCTCCTCGCGGAAGCGGCGGACGAGGAACGGGCTCGCCAGCTCCTCGCGCACCGCCTTCAGCGCGACGCGCGCGCGGAACTGGCCGTCGTCGCGTTCCGCGAGGTAGACGGTGCCCATTCCGCCGTGGCCGGCGACGCCGAGGACCCGGTACGGGCCGATCCGATCCGGGATCGTGGAGGCGCGGGCTCCGTTCGTTCCGTCGGGGCGGCCGTCCGCGCCCGGAGCGAGCGTTTCCGGTCCGGGCGGGCGGCGGTCCAGGATGCCGTCGGTGGCGTCGGATGCGGCCAGGATGCGCCGGGCCTCGACGGCGAGCCCGGGATCCCGGCGGCTCAGCGTCTCGAGGTAGGCCTCCCGCTCACCGGGCGGCAGCTCGAGTGCCTGGTCCAGGATCCGCTCCAGCTCCGCCCACCGAGAGGCATCGTGCATGTTCGGGTCGGGACGCGCGCCGCCGAGAGTCCGGCGCGTCGGAGAAAGGGGGAGGAAAGCGAGCGCGAATCCAGCGCTCAGGATGGAGTGCCGTACAGCTCGTTGTAGAGCCAGCCCTTCGCCTTCAGCCAGTCGCGCCGCACGGTCCGCTCGGAGACCGCGAGCGCCGCGGCCGTCTCCTCCTCGCTCATCCCGCCGTAGAAGCGATAGACGACGACGTCGCACAGCCGCGGGTTCCGGCTGGCCAGCCGAGCGAGCGCGTCCTCGAGCTCGAGCAGCTCCTCGGCGGCCTCGGCCACCGGCACGTTCTCGGGGTCGAGCGTCACGCGGACCCGTCCCCCGCCCCGCTTCACGCGCCGCTGCGCCCGGGCATGGTCGAGCAGGATCCGCCGCATGGCCTGCGCGGCGGCGGCCAGGAAGTGGGCGCGGTTCTGCCACGCGACGCGCGTCTGGTCCACCAGCTTGAGGTACGCCTCGTGGACGAGCGCCGTCGTGCTCAGCGTATGGCCGGCCTCCCGCCGGAGCTGGCGGTGCGCCAGCGCGTGCAGCTCGTCGTAGACGACCGGCACGAGCAGATCCACGGCGCGGGCGTCTCCCGGCTCGAGGTCGAGGAGAATGTCGGTGATGCGGTGCATCGGATGATCCATGCGCGTTCCCGGCGGGCTCGGATCGACGCCGGCGGGCCCCGGCCTTCCGAGTATCGGCGCGAGCGCCCGCACGCTGGAGGCGCGGGCCCGGTCCGATGCGTCGCGTCGGGGGTGGGGCGGCGGCCTCGCTCGGACGTCCGTCAGGGGATCGCGGGGCGGGAATATGCTCGCCTGGCGCGGCTCCGGCAAGCGTGATTCGGGGCCGTCGCACGGGCTGTCTCCCCGCGCCGGACGGGGCGGCGTGGCCGGTTCCGGGCGGAAACGGCGCGTATGGGGAAGCGGCCGGCCGACCGTCGGCGGGCCGCGTACCCTTCGCGTCAGGAGACCGGCCCCATGGGAGGCAAGAGCAGAATTCGCAGTTTCCGTGAGGGGGGAGCGCCCTGCACCACCCGCGGTGGCGGACGCCGGTGGCGCTTCGTCCTTCTGGCCCTCGCCGCCGCGCTCGGCTGCGCGGACGGCGACCGCGTGACCGCGCCGACCGGCGCGCCGCATTTCGCGATCAGCGACGGCAAGAACGGCGGCACGACCGGGTTCTACTTCCTGCCCCCGCTCGTCGCCCCGCCGAAGGCGACGGGGACGTTCGACCCCGCGCTCCAGCCCGAGATCTCCGTCTGCGCGCTCACCGGCGGCGCCTGCGGCGCGGAGGTGGCGCACTTCACGATGACCAGCACTCCGGCGGTGACGCTCGACCTCGCGGGGGAGGCCTACACGCTGCAGTGGCAGACCGCCCCTCTCGCCGCCGGCAGCCAGTACCGTGTCCAGGTCTCGGTCGGGTCGCTGCAGCTCGGCTACCTCGACCTCGCCGTGGTGAGCAAGGGCGGCGAGGTGAAGTCCGTCCCGTCGGGCTTCGTCGGCGTCGTGCAGGGGCATCCCATCAGTCTGAAGTTCCGGATCGAGACCGGGATCGCCCCGACCCTGACGATCGCGCCGGGCTCCGCGCTGGTCGGCATCGGGGTGACGAGCGCGCTCACCGCCGCGATGACGGACCTGCACGGCAACACGATCCCGATCTCCGATCCGGTCACGTGGAGCAGCTCCTCGCCGGCCGTCACGGTGAGCGATGCCGGCGTCGTCACGGGGGTGACGCCCGGCGAGGCGACCGTCACCGCGACGGTGTCGGGGATGAAAGCCACGGCGAAAGTGGAGGTCGTTCCCGACCTGATGGTCGTGGTCGGCCATGGGCAGCTGGTCGACAACCCGGAGTTCTGGCGCGTGAGGGCCGGTACGGCACCGGTGCTCGTCAAGACCATCGTGGCCGGCGAGGCGATCACCGGGCTGAGCTGGAGCCCGGATGGGTCGAAGCTGGCGTTCTCCACCCAGCCGGGAGGGACCCCCAATTACGCGAAGATCATGACCATGAACGCGGACGGCACCGGCCTGGTTCAGCTCACCTCGAATCCGAACCAGATCGCGTGGTGGCCGACCTGGTCGCCGGACGGCGGCCGGATCGCGTTCATCTCGCGCGGGGGCTCGTTCGACAACCCGAACCTGAACGAGCTGTGGGTGATGGATTCCGACGGCGGCAACTCGCACAGGCTCTTCACCGACTACGCCACCAGCTTCAACAATCCGGCCTGGTCGCCGGACGGCGCGCACATCGCGCAGATCACATGGCATGCCGAGCTCCAGATGCTCGACGCCGATGGCAGCAACCCGACGATGCTGTTGGACGTTCCGGAGCCCGACGGGGCGTTCTACCGGCCGTCGTGGTCGCCGGATTCGAAGACCCTCGTCGTGGAGACGTGCCCCTTCCTGGGGTGCGCGCTCTCCTTGATCGACGTCGCCACCAAAGCGAGGACGGTGCTCCTCGCGGGTGAATGGGACGGGTCGTTCAACTCGCCGTCGACAGCGTTCTCCAACCCCGACTGGTCCCCGGACGGACGGCGGATCGCCTACATCCGCCAGGACCAGAGCCCAACGAAGACTTCCTGGTCGGTCGAGATGATCCGGCCCGATGGCTCCGACCGGGTGACGCTCTGGACGATCGACTCGGGATACCCGGGGGATCTGAAGTGGCGTCCGTGGTGAGCGGCTGATCCCGCGCCGCGGCAGGCCGGAGGCCATGACGGCCTCCGGCCTGCCGAACGCGCGGCCGCGGCAAGCCTGACGCGGGACGGTCGCCCGGGCCTCCGCGGCGTGGCCGGTTTCGGAGGGAAACGTCGCGTATCGGGTGACGGCCGGCCGACCCTCGGCGGGCCGCGCCACCTTCGCGTCAGGAGACCGGCTCCATGGCAGGCAAGACGAACTTTCGCAGGTTCCGCGACGGGAGAGCGCCCCGCACCACCCGCACCGGCGGACGCGGAGGGAGATTCGTCCTTCTGGCCCTCGCCGCCGCCTTCGCGTGCGCGGACGGCGAGCGGGTGACCGCGCCGGCCGGCGCGCCACGTTTCGCGATCAGCGACGGCAGGAGCGGCGGAACGACCGGGTTCTACTTCCTCCCGCCACTCGTCGCTCCGCCGAAGGCGACGGGGACGTTCGATCCCGCGCTCCAGCCCGAGATCTCCGTCTGCGCGCTCACCGGCTTGACCTGCGGCCCGGAGGTGGCGCACTTCACGATGACCAGCTCCCCGGCGGTGACGCTCGACCTGGCCGGGGAGGCCTACGCGCTGATCTGGCAGCCGAAGAACGGACCCCTCGTCGCCGGGAGCCGCTACCGTCTCCAGGTGTCGATCGGCGCCCTGGCGCTCGGGTACCTCGACCTGGCGGTGGTGAGCAAGGCCGGCGAGCTGAAGTCGGTGCCGCAGGGCGACATCGGCGTCGTGGCGGGGAGCCCGATCAACGTGCGATTCCGCATCGAGACCGGGATCCTCTCGAGCCTCACGATGACGCCGGCCGCTTCGCTGCTCGGCATCGACGGGACGCAGGCGCTCACGCTCCAGGCGACGGACCTGCACGGCGCCACGGTCGCGGTCTCCGGCCCGGTCGCGTGGAGCAGCTCGTCGCCGGCCGTCACCGTCAGCAGCGCCGGCGTCGCGACGGGGGTGACGCCGGGTGAGGCGACGGTCACCGCCGAGGTGTGGGGGGTGAAAGCCACCGCGAAGGTCGAGGTCGTTCCGGACCTGATGTTCGTGCTCGGGTCCCAAGGGGCCGATCCCGAATTCCTGCTCCTCCGGCTCGGTGCGCCGCCGGCGCACGTGAAGACCGTCACGGGCGGCGTTCTCGTGGAGGGGTTCAGCTGGAGCCCGGATGGCACCCGGATCGCGTATTCGACCTTTCCAGGAGGCCTGACCCAGGCCCCCGAGATCCGGACCATGAACGCGGACGGCAGCGGGGAGGTGCAGCTCACGCCATCCGACGACGGGCGGAGCGCGCTCTTCCCGAGCTGGTCGCGGGACGGGAGCCTGATCGCGTTCTCCTCGCGCGTGGACCCGAGCAACACGCTCCAGCAGAGCGAGATCTGGGCGATGGATCCCGACGGCGGCAACCCGCACGTGCTCCGCGCCAATCCGTACGTCAGCCTGAACTTCCCGGCCTGGTCGCCGGACGGCGCGCACATCGCGCACAGCTTCATCTTCGACGTCGACGTGACCGATGCGGACGGCAGCGACATGACCACGCTGGCGACCCTCCCCCTCCCCGGGCTGCTGGAGCGGCCCTCGTGGTCGCCCGACTCCAAGACGCTCGTCGTCTCGGGGTGCCCGGACCCGGCGTGCGGGCTCTACTTCGTGGACGTCGCCGCCAGGACGCTGGCGTCCTTCCTGGCCGGCGAGAGCGACGGGGTCACGACGACGAACCTGCGAAACCCCGACTGGTCCCCGGATGGACGGCGGATCGCGTACGTGCGCTGGGTCAAGCAGGGCTCGACCAACCAGTTCTCCATCGAGATGGCCCGGCCCGACGGAACCGATCGCGTGACGCTGTGGGACGGCACGACGACGTCGTACGTGTCGGATCTGGCGTGGCGCCCGTGGTGAGCGGCTGATCCCGCGCCGCGGCAGGCCCGGGCGGCGAAACGCCCGCCGGCCTGCCGCGGCGCGCCGCGTCCCGGACCGGGCGGGCGGCGCCGGGGTAGGCTTCGGCATGGGCGCGGAACGATCGCTCCTGATCCGCCGCGGACGGCGGCTGAACCTGCTGACGCTCGGCTACAACGTGGTCGAGGCGATCGTCTCCATCGCGGCGGGGCTGGCCGCCGGGAGCGTGGCGCTCGTCGGCTTCGGCATCGACAGCGGGATCGAGGTGAGCGCGAGCGTCGCCGCGCTCTGGCGCCTCGGCGCGGACCGGGAGCCCGAGCGGCGCGAGCGCGCGGAGCGGCGGGCGCTCCGGATCATCGGCGTGCTCTTCCTGCTGCTGGCCGCGTACGTGACGTGGGAGAGCGTCGCGGCGCTCCTCGGCCGCGAGGCGCCCGAACGGAGCCCGGTCGGCGTCGCGATCCTCGCTCTCTCCGTCGTCGTCATGCCCGTCCTGGCCCGGGCGAAGCGGCGCGTCGCGCTCGCGATGGGGAGCGGCGCGCTCGTCGCCGAGGCGAAGCAGACCTCGCTCTGCGCGTGGCTCTCCGCGATCGCGCTCGCGGGCGTGGGGCTGAACGCGCTGCTCGGGTGGTGGTGGGCGGACCCGGTCGCGGCGCTCGCCATGGTCCCCATCATCGCCCGGGAGGGCGCGGAGGCGCTGCGCGGCGAGGAGTGCGAGGACGGCTGCGCCCGGTAGCCGGGCCCCGACCCTCCGACGGCCATTGCAGGATCGCCCCCCCGGACGGGACTGCTCGCGCCGCCGGCACGGTTCTGCGCTCCCGTTCGCGGCCAATCGCTGCGTCGAGCGGTGTGGAAGTTGCGCCGAGGCTCGCGCGCCGCGTCCAGAGCTCCGCCCGAGGCGCGGCCTTCTGCCCCCACCACGTCCCCGCACCAGGGGACGACCCACCCGCGAAGGGAGGCTCCGCCATGCCTGCCCACCAAACCGAGAGCCACGATGGGCACACCCACCGGCACGGACCCGGGTGCGGACACACCGCGGTCCGCCACGAAGATCACGTCGACTACCTGCAGGAAGGGCATCTGCACCATCAGAGAGGGGATGGAGTGGAGGAGCACCGGATCGAGGTGAGCGACCGGAACCCCGCTGGGTGCGCCCCGGACCGCGGTTGCGCCCACCACCATGGTCGCCGTCGGCAAGGCGAAGGCGAGGCGCAGGAACGCGAGCACCGGCACGAGATGGTCCCGCACGGCGACCACATGGACCACGTGCACGAGGGAAGACTCCACCACCAGCACGGCGACCACTGCGACGATCACGGCCCGCTGGAGCTCGTGGAGCGAGAATAGAACCCCGGCGCTCCCCGGGCGAACGCCGTCGGCTGAGCGGCCCGGGGAGCGCGACGAGGCTCGGCCGAGCCGGCCGGGACCGAATCCTGCGCTGTTCGGCCGCCGGACGCCGGCGCGGCGGCCGGGCTTACTCGCTGCGGGAGAGGTGCTCCTGCACGATCTTCCAGCGGCCGCCGAGCCGCCGGAAGACCGCGGTCCAGGCGCCGCGGATCACGTGCGGCTGGCCGTTCGGAGCGATGTGCGGGATCGACCAGGTCCCCGTGAGCGCGGCGGCGTCGGGCCCCAGCCGATCGACGTAGACGGCGTCCCACTGCCAGCGGGCATCTCGCATGTTCTTTCCGACGTACTCCCAGAACGAGCGGATGCCGCTGCGCACGGAGTCGGCCGAGAGGATGAGCTGGCCGCCGCTCGCCGAGATGACGCGGCCGGTGTCCGGGTAGAGCGAGCTCATCCGTTCCACCATACCGGGGCGGCTGAAGTCGTAGGCGGTCTGGATGAGCCGCCTCAGCGTATCGGCGAGGGCGGGATCGGGTCCCGGCGCGGGCCCGGGCGCGCCGCCGCACGCGGCCAGGAGCGCGGCCGCGGTCAGGACGAGCCACGACCGGAGAACTTTCCGGCCCGGCCGGCGGTACCACGGTTCTCGCCTCAAGGAAAGGGAGGGCCCCATGCGCACTCCATCTGCGGTCGTCGCCATCTCGGTGATCGGTCTGGTGGCCGCCTGCTCCCGCCCGAAGCCCGCCGCGAACGCCGGGTTCGACGCCGACCTCGATCTCGCGCTGCGCGACCTCGACAAGCCGGCCGCCGTCGCCTCGCCGCTCGAGCTGGCGGGCGAGGTGAAGGCGCAGCCGCGCGCCGCGTCGCATAGCGGCACCGCCACGCCGGTGCGGCACCACAAGAAGCCGACGATGCGGAAGCCGGCGCCGAAGGCCCGGGTCGTGGAGCCCGAGCCTCAGCCGAAGCTCGCCGGCTTGCCGGCGCCGGCTTCGGCCCCGCCGGCGGCCGAGCCCGCCCCCGCGCCGGAACCGGAGCCCGAGCCGGCCGATCCGGCGCCGCAGGACGAGCCCCGGCACGGCGGTGGCTGGGGCGGCTGGTCCGGACCGACCGACGTCGGCACGCGCATGCCCGGGATGCCGGGCGGCGTGGGGATCGGCCTGCCGGGCGGCGGCGTGATCATCCTCCGCGGCGGCCACTCGGGCATCGATCCCTGCGACGAGCACGACCGGCGCGGACGCGGCGGGATCGGCGGGGTGATGATCCCGGGCATGCCTGGCGGCCGGATCGGCGGCGGCTTCCCCCGCGGCGGCATCTTCCGCTTCCGGCGCTGACGCCGGCCGGAGCAGATCGCGCCGCGGTCGGACGCCGCATCGATGGAGGTGCAGGCCTCCTCGAGGCACGGCCGGCCGCGTGAGCCGTCCGCAATATACACGGGCCGGCCCGAGGACGTGCCGGCGCCGCGACCGCTCGCCGGAGCCATTCGCGACCCGTCGCTGCCGCCGGCTCGGACGGCGCCGGCGTGACGCGATAGGCGCTCGAGCGACGACGGACCCCACCCCCTGGGACGAGACGTGCGGAGGGGAGTCGGCCGCGCCGACTCCCCTCCGCAATCTTCCCGCCCGCTACTCTTCCAGATGTCCGGGTTGTTCACGCGCTCGATGTCCGGGATCGGCATCCGGCGCGGAGCGCCCTGGACCCCGCCGCCGACGAACCCCGCGCCCGGCGCCGCAGCCGCCCGCGTGGGGCATCGGCTCTCCGGGTGCCGGGAAACCGGGCGCCGGCGCGGGACTCTTCTTCCTCCGCCGCTCCGACATTACGCTTGGACCTTGCCGGACCCGGCCCACGCGTTCCCGAGGCGGCGGTCGGGAAGGTCCCGGCCGGCTCACCCCCGCACGCCCACAGGAGAGCGCCATGCCCTCGCTCATGCTGCTGCAGGCTCTGCGGCACGCCCGCGCCTCGACGCCGGTGAAGGTCGTCTGGCTGGTCTACCAGATCAACGAGGACGACGACTCGATCGGCACTCTCACGAGCAACGCCACCTCGTTCGGCGAGCTCTACGAGGGGCTGAAAGCGATCCAGGCGGGCACGTTCGAGACATTCCGGGCGAGGAAGCTCGCGGCGGTGGATTCGGAATTCGACCGGCGGAGGCAGATGATCGAGGACGAGGCCCTCACGAAGGTCCTCACCCTGATGGAGGAGGGGCAGGCCCTCCGGAGGGAGCTCGACCGGGTCGACGCTCAGAAGGCAGCGAAGCTCAGGAAGCTCGAGACCGAAAAGAAGACGACGGTCATCGATACGAGGAAGGCGCTGAAGCCGGAAGAGACGAAGGGAGTCGCCGTCGCCAAGGGGGCGGCGGCCGCCGTCATGAACGCCGCGTATGGTGCAGAGCACCCGGAGGACGACCGGCACGCCGAGGAGAACTTCATCGCTCGCTGGTCGTCGATCTTGCGGAGCTACTCCAAGGGGCCGATCCGGACGGTCGACCTGTACCTGAACTTCAGCCCCTGCACCGCGGGGAGCAAGGCGCGGACGATCGACCAGACGGAGTACAGCAAGGGCTGCCTCCACAAGCTCGAGCAGCTCGCCAGCGGGTTCAAGGACATCCAGTGGCGAGTCTTCTACGACGCGCTCTACCCGGATCCGAGCACCGAGGTGAGCCGGTTGGCGTGCGTCGCCGTGAACCAGAAAGGGCTGAACCTCAAGCTCTACCGTCGGGCCTGACCGGCGCGCCGCGATCGAGGAGCAGCGCGGCCATGGCGTGGGGGATCCGGGTTCCCGCGGCTCAGGTGGTGGCCGGTGTCCACCGGCGGCCGGCGCCGACGGCCGCCCCGAGGCCGAGCATGAGACCGGCGGCGAGCACCGCGAGCGACCCCGGCACGCCGGGCTTGAGCGTCATGAGGCCCAGGATCGCGACGCCGAGGGCGACCCGCAGCCGGAGCGACGCCGCGAGGGTTGCGTGCGCGGCGTGAACGATGGCCGGGAGTCGCTCCGGCCGGCCGGCGAGCGCGGCGAGGAGGCGCGGCGTGGCCCGACGGTCGAAGGCGACGCCGATCACGACGATGATGACCAGCCCGGCGAGCGCCGCCATCATCCACGGCCGAGGACCCCACCGAACGCCCATCATCCACAGGCCGGTGACGAGCGCCGACAGCATCCCCCCCGCGCCGAGCGGAGCCGCGTTCCGGCGCAACCCCATCCAGGCCCGAGCCTGGTCGGCCGTGGCGACCCGACGGAGCTGACCCAGGGCTACCGCCTCGATGCCCCACGCGGCGAACATGCCCACGGCGCCCAGGACGTGAAAGAAGACGAGGAGAAGGAAGAGATCCATGCCTTTCATCTCCGATCGGAGGAAACCTTCCGGCGTGATCCGTCCCGCATCACGCCTACGGCGCTCGAGGTGGAGTAGGGGAGAGCGTCTCGCCCCGGAGCCCGGCGCGCCCGAGGCGCGCGCGCCGAACGGGCGTGGTCGAGCAGCTCGTCGACGAACCACTGGTCGTCGGCCTGAACGGTGCACTTGCAGGCCAGCACGCGACCGCCGCCGATGGGCAGGAGCGCACGACCCGCGATCACCGCGCCGGTGTGCACTTCCCTCGGCTTCGCCTTTCGATCTCGGGGCATCGGCTTCTCGCTTCCTCGGCGGCAGCGCCTTCGCGCGACGCGGGCCGCGGCGGGTGGGCGCCCGAAGCCGGTCATCCGTCGGCGGGACCGCCGTCGGCGGGAGCCACGCCAGCTCGCGGCCGCGGCCGTCCCAGGCAAAGCGGATCGTGGCGGGGCTCGCCGCTGCGGCGAGCCCCGCCTCGATTCCATCAGCATTCCTCACCGCCGTGATGAGCCGGCCTCACCACCCCGGGTTCTGCACCAGCTGCTTGTTGAGGAGGAGCTCCGTCAACGGGAGCGGCCAGAGGTAGTGCTTGCTTTCGTCGAAGACCTTGACCAGGTCCGGGTGCGGGCGGACGCGGCCCCGATCCCCCTGGGAGAGGACGAACGCATCGCCGAGAACCAGGTACTGCACGCCGCTCTTCTTCTGGGCGGGCACGGCGTCGACGATGGCGACGTCGACGGTGCCGTTGTGGTCGAGATCGAACTCGCCCTTGCCGGGGAAGTACATGCCGTCGAAGGGCCGGACGAGGAGCGCGCCGGCCTTCCAGCGCATGAGGTCGTCGTAGCGGCGGCCCTCCATGGCCAGCTCGACGCGGCGCTCGCGCCGGATCTCGAGGATCGCGGCGCGCTGCGCGCCGGTGACGTTGGGGTACTGCGCCGCGAGCACGGGGTCCGCGGACAGGCTCCCGAGGTCCATGTGCGGCATCCCCACCCGGTCGCGCAGGCGGTTGATGGTGAGGTCGAGGTCGCCCTGGGTGAGCTGGCCCAGCTCGGCCCGCGCCTCGGCGAAATCCAGCAGGACCTCGCCGAAGCGCAGGACCGGGATGTGGTTGTCGTTCGTGTTGTAGGTGTCGTAGGCCGTGCTCGCGACGAACTTGATCGGCTGGTAGCCGGTGCGGGAGACGTCGAAGTCGGGCACGAGCTGCGTCGTCCCGCCGATGCGCGTGTAGCCGGGCGTGCGCATGGTCTGGGCGAGGCGGGGGTCCCGGTTCCGGGTCTCGGAGTAGAACGACAGCGTGTCGTGGCCAGGCACGTCGGTGAACGGCTTCCCATCCTTCGTCAGGTAGGTGTCGACGAGCGACCGGGTCAGCCCCGGCGCGCCCAGCGTTCCGGTGATGAACGTGCCGTTGGCCGGGTGCCGGAGGTCGAGGGTGGTGGAGTAGGCGTGGGCGAGGATCACCTCTCCGCCGGTCGCGCCGCTGGCGAGGAACAGGTCGCGGTAGTCGGTGTCGGCGTGGCCGGTGCCGTAGATCCGGTACACACCGCCGTCGATGACCCGCTTCGCCGCGTCCGCGGCCTCCTGCAGGAAGCGGTCGGCGCCATCGAGCCCGTGATACCGGCGGTAGGTGCCCTCGTGCAGCGCCACGCGCGCCTTCAGCGCCAGCGCCGCCCAGCGGTTGATCTCCCCGGGCGCGGCCGACACGTTGACGTGCTCACCCGCGTAATTCAGGTCGGCCAACACGGAGTCCATGACGAGGGTGCGGGGGTCGCGACCCTTGTAGAGCGCGGAGTCGCCCGGCTGCAGCGTGCCCGAGTACCACGGCACGTCGCCGAACCGCTTGACCTTGTCGAAGTAGAACCAGGCCCGGAAGAACCGGGCGACGCCCGCGTAGTGCGCGGCCACCTCGGGCGGGACGTCGGCCCGCTGGTAGTTCTCCAGGAACACGTTCACGCGCCGCAGATAGTCCCACGTCCACCCGGCCGCCCCGGCGTCGGTCTCCACGGCCTGCTGGCCGGCCACCACCCGGTTGTAGTTCTTCTGCTCGACGTTGTCGCTCTGGAAATCCCCCGTGTAGACGTCGCTTCCGGGGAGGTAGGAGTACAGCCCGTAGACGTACGTGGCCAGCTCGTCCTTGGTCTTGAAGTACGTCTGGGTCGACGGTCTGTCCTCCGGGAAGCGGTCCATGAACGGGTCGTCGCAACCGGCCAGGAGGACGGCGACGACGGGAATGACGAGTATGGCCCTCAGCGTGCGCGTCATCGCTCTGTTTCTCTTGAAGGTGAGTCGCATCTCGGTCGTGGCCATCAGAACGTCAGGTTCAGGCCGGCGGAGTAGGAGCGCTGGAACGGGTACTTCTGCCCGTCGCCGAGCGAGTGGGGCACGAGGAGCAGCTCCGGGTCGATCGGGATGCGCAGGTGGGTCCGCTCCCAGAGGTTCTCGCCGCTGACGTAGAGCTGCAGCCGGTCCACGCCGACGCGCGACACGAGCTGCTTCGGCAGCGTGTAGCGGACGGTGACGTTCTTCAGGCGGAGGTAGGAGGCGTCCTGCAGGTAGCGGGTCTGGGGCGCGGCCAGGTCCTTCCCGTTGACGAGCGCGATGTAGCCCTTGAGGCGCGGGAAGTACGCGTCCGTGTGCTCGGGCGTCCAGTAGTTGTCGACGAGGTGCGCGAGCGGCGTGCTGTAGGGGCGGTTGTAGACGCTCCAGAAGTACGCCATCTCGGCGCCCGGGTAGTAGTCCCGCTTCCCGACGCCCTGGAAGAACGCGGAGACGCCGAAGTTGCTCCAGTCGAGCCGGGCCGTGAAGCTGTAGTTGTACCGCGGCGTCGTGTTGCCGATGACGTAGCGGTCGCCCGGGTTGTCGACCGTGTTCTCGCCGGGGCTGATCACGCCGTCGCCGTTCCGGTCCCTGAACTCGAGGTCGCCGACCCCCTGGCGGTCCGGGAAGCGCTCGACGGGCGTCTGGTCGGCGTGGCTGGCGATCTCCTCCTCGGACTGGAAGAAGCCCTCGGTCTCATACCCCCAGATCTCGCCCAGCTTCTGCCCGACGTAGTAGTCGCCCAGGTACCGGTTGGGGTTGTCGAAGCGCGTGATCACCGACTGGTAGTCGGAGAGCCCGGCGCCGAGGCCGTAGGAGAGCTTCCGGCCGAGCAAGCGCCCCGCGTCGGCATCCCACTTCACGCTGAGCTCCCAACCGGTGGTCCGGAGATCGGCCGCGTTCTCGTTCGGCTCGTTGGCGCCGAGCACGGCGGGGAGCGTCCGGCCCTTCGTCAGCATGTCCGTCGTGGCGCGCCGGTACCAGTCGAACGTCGTGCTCAGGCGGTTGGCCAGGAACGAGGCGTCCACCCCGAAGTCGAGCGTCGTCGCCTTCTCCCAGGTGAGCGACGGCGAGACCAGTCCCGGCGGCCCCACGACGACGGGGCGCTGCCCGTTGATGATCACCGACGAGATCGACGTCGGCATGGTGGGGATGTACGCGTAGGTGGCGACCTGCTGGTTCCCCAGCGTGCCGTACGAGGCGCGCAGCTTCAGGTCCGTCACGCCCGGCTTGAGGCCCTGGAAGAAGCGCTCGTCCGAGACGCGCCAACCGGCCGAAGCGGAGGGGAAGAAGCCGAAGCGGTCGCCCGCGCGGAAGCGCGAGGTGCCGTCGTAGCGGCCGTTCAGCTCCAGCAGGTAGCGGCCGGCGAAGTCGTAGTTGAGGCGATAGAAGACGCCGCGCAGCGCCCACTCGCTGGCCCACCCCGTGGTGGTCTCGTTGCCGACCGCCATGTTGAGCGAGCCGAGGCCGCCGATGGCGTCGTCGGCCGTGGCCGAGTCGCCGCGGAAGCTCCGGAGCTCCTGGTTGTAGCCGACGAGCGCCTTGAAGGTGTGCCGGCCGAGCTGCTGGCCGAAGTCCGTGTAGAGGTTGATCGTCGTGTAGGAGTTGTCCGAATTGCCGGCGACGATGCGATTGATGCCGCGGTTGGTGATCACGCCCGGCGTGGAGCTGAAGGGCACCGGGAGGTACTGATCGTTCCGGTTGTAGCCGTCGGCCTGGTAGGTGACGTCCCCGGCGATGTGCCAGCGGTCACCGAGGAACGACGTCCGCGCGCCGAAGGTGTTCTGCAGCACGTGGTCCTTGGTGAGGCCGCGCCCGCCGTCCCGGTAGAAGGCGAGGTACGAGCCGGTGCTCGTCCAGGTGCCGTCGGGGTTCACCGCGGGGATCTGGGCCGACGCCGTGACGGCGAGGTAGCGCCAGATGTCGACCGTGCCGCCCCAGAGCGTCGGGTACTTGTAGTCGCCGCGGTTGTAGACCGCGTTGTTCTTGAGCGTGAGCCACGGCGTGACGTTCAGCTCGAGCTTGGCCCTGACGTTGTAGCGGCGATACGAATCCGAGTTGTAGTTGAACGTCCCCTGCTGACCGAGGAGCCCGCCGGAGAGGTAGTAGCTCAGGTCGTTCGTTCTGCCCGAGACGCTCACGTCCTGCTGGGCCATGGGATGGTCGTAGTTGTACAGCTCATGGAACCAGTCGGTGCTGCCGAAATACTTGTACTGCTTCCCGGCGCTCGTCTCCTGGACGACGACGGCCGGCAGCGACGGGTCCTGCGACCGCTGCCGGGCGTAGTCCAGGTCCGCCTGCGTGTACACGTCCGTGCCGGCGTATCCGTTGTACGCGTCGTTGTACAGCGTCATGGCGACGTAGGGGTCGGTGACGGCCTCGGGCACGATGGTCGGACGGCTCCAGGCGACGTTGGAGGAGTACGTCACCCGCGGCTTCTGCCGGGTCGCCCGCTTCGTGGTGATCAGGATGACGCCGAACGCGCCGCGCGCGCCGTAGATCGCGGCGGACGCCGCGTCCTTCAGGACGGAGATCTGCTCGATGTCCTGCGGGTTGATCAGGTCCGGATCCCCGGGCACGCCGTCGATGAGGACGAGCGGGGAGCCGCCGTTGATCGAGGTCACGCCGCGGATGTTGTAGTCGGCCTTCGCGCCGGGTTGGCCGCTGTCGAAGATGATGTTGAGGTTCGGGCTGGCCCCCTCCAGCCCCTGCCCCACGCTGGTGATCGGGCGGTCCGCGAGCTGCGCTGCGCTCACCTCGCCCACGGCGCCGGTCAGGTTCTCCTTCCGCTGCGTGCCGTAGCCGACCACCACCACGCCCTCGATCTCGAGGGCCGTGGGTACGAGGAGGACGTTGACGACGGCCTGCCCGGTGAGGTCGACCCTCTGCGTCCCGAAGCCCAGGAGCTCGAAGCGCAGCGTGCCGCTCGCGCTCGGAACGTTCAGGACGTAGTGCCCGTCTGCGTCCGTCATCGTGGAGACGGGGGTGCCTTCGACGGTGACGCTGGCTCCGGCCAGCGCCTTGCCGGTCTCCTTCGACCGGACGGTGCCGGAGACCCGGGGTTGCTGCGCTCGAGCCGGCACGGCCAGGCAGAGCAGCAGCAACGCTGCACAAGCGAACCTCGATGTCATTGGCTGCCTTCGGCGGATGAGGGTTGAACGGTTCCAACGGCTCGGAACCTGGCAGCCGATTGTTCGTTTGCTGTAACCGCTCACGAAGGATTTGGTCGAGATCGCGGAACGCTTCCGCCGATGCACCGGCGCCGCGCCGGCCGGTGGGTGGCGCGAGCCGGCGGGGCGCGGGCCGGTGAGAGCGCGACGCGGCCGGAACGCGAGCCGGTGGAGCGCGACTGGACCGTCGCGCTCCACCGTGCGCCGCCGGGAGGGTGGGGTGGAGGGAACCGCTGGAGCGACGAGCGGCGTCGGGTCAGTCGTCGTCCTTCGGACCGGCGTAGCCGAAGCGGCGGACGGCGCCCGGGTAGGGCTGGCGGCCCTTGATGCTGTGCCAGATCGCCTGGTTGAGCGCGATCTCCTGCGCGAGCGACAGCTGGTCCGGCTCGGAGAAGTCGATGTTCCGCAGGAGGGCCGGCTCCGTCGCGGACGGGTTCCGCGCCTGGAGGTCGGTGGCCGGCATGAGCGCCCTGTACGGCGTCGGGTCCGGCGTGTCGTGGAACGCCCGGTACATGGGCGTCGCGGCGGCGTCGAACTGGGTCATCGGCTCGGCGCCCAGGATCAGCTCGATGGTGCGGAGCATCGACGTCGTCGTGTAGTGGGTGTGGTCGAGGCCGGCGTTGCGGGTGTAGGGAGAGACCACGAGCCCGACGGTGCGGTGCGCGTCGACGTGGTCGGGTCCGTTCTGGGCGTCGTCCTCGATGATGAAGATCGCGAACTCCTTCCACAGCGAGCTGCTCGAGACCGCCTCGACGATCTTGCCGAGCCCCAGGTCGTTCGACGCGACGGCTGCCTTCGGCGTGAACGCGCCCGGGCGCGTTCCCTTCGTGTGGTCCTCGCTGAGCGCCATGACCATGAAGCTGGGCACCGAGCCGGTCCGCTCCATCTCCTTGAATTCGCGGATGAAGATGTCGACCGACTCGTAGTCGCGGACGCCCCGGGCGCGGGCCGCGGCCCACTCGTCGCTCATCCGGTCCCTCGTGTGGTAGTAGTAGGTCCGGTAGCTGAGGCCGGCGCGCCGGACGTGGTCCCAGATCCGGCCGGTCGGCGTCTCCGCGAGGGCGGGCGTCAGGCGAGGCTCCCCCTTCCCGCTGTACTGCTGCGGCCAGGTGCGCTGCATGAAGTCCGGCACGTACGCGCCGTTCGACCAGTGGTGGCCGTCGACCGAGACCTCGCCGCTCGCGTAGAGGTTGTCGAGGAGGACGAAGTCGCGGGCGAGCGCGTGGTGGTTCGGCGATACGTCCTCGCCGAAGAGCGTCAGCCGCGGATCGCCGTCGCCGTACGGCTTGCCGTCCTTCCTCAGGTCGCCGAGCACCTGGTCGTAGGTGCGGTTCTCCTTGATGATGTAGAGCACGTGCTTGATCGGCGACGCATCGCCGAGGCGGCTGGGCACCGGGTTGGAGCCGGCGCGCGGCGCCTCGTCCGGATGTTCGACCATGCCCGACTTGTACTTCGACACCTCGAGGACCGTCCTCGTCATCTCGGCGAGGCGGCCGGAGTCCGACACGTCGACCCGGAAGAGGATCCCGTTCAGCCGGGTGACGATGTAGGGGTAGCCCTTGGGTGCGACCGGATCGATGGCGGCCGTCTCGTCGTTCGGACCGGTACCGAAGCCCTTCCCGGAGCCGATCAGCAGGTGCTTGCCGTCGGCGAGCGTCGCGAGCGCGGTCGGGTAGGCGGCGGTAGGGATGAAGCCGAGCACCTCCGTGCGCCCGCGGCGCGCGACATCCAGCACCGCGACGGCGTTGTCGTCGCTGAGGGCGACGTAGAGCCGCCGGCCGTCCGGCGAGATCGCGAGCGCGTGGGGCGTGGACCCCGGCGGCGCGTCCGGCCACGGCCGGACCAGCACCCGCTCCTCGCGCGTGCCGGTGTAGAGATCGAAGAGGTCGACGGTATCGTCGTTGCCGCAGGCGACGACGAGGCGGTCGCCGGACACGAGGATGTCGTTCGGGTGGCGCCCGGTCGGGAGCCGTCGGACGACCGTCATCCTGGCGGCATCGACCTCGGCGACCTCCGCCGCGCCCTGCAGCGACACGTAGATGCCGCCGCCGCGCGCGCGGCGCACCTGGTACGGGCTCGCGCCCGGCTCGAAGTCGACCGAGCCCACGACGCTCCCCGTGGTCAGGTCGACCTTCAGCAGCCTGTCGGAGGCGGAGACGGCGACGAACGCGTCGGTGCCGTCGACGGCGAGCCCCGCCAGCCACCCCTTGTTCCGGGCGAGCCCCGGGATCGCGATCGAGTCCTGCCGCGACAGCTTGCCGTCCGGGCCGACGCCGAGCCGGACGATCCGGTCCGACGTGCCGCCACTGACGTAGAGCGTCCGCGAGTCGGCGGACCAGCCGAGCCCGATCCAGCCGCGCCCGATCGCGGCGGAATCCACCGGCTTCCCGTCGGAGCGGCCGACGACGTAGGCCTTGTGGGTCCCCTGCCCCACCGCCGCGAAGGCGATCCACCGCCCGTCCGGGCTCGGCTCGCCCCCGGCCAGCATGTCGCCGAGAGATATCGCTTCACCCACGGGCGCCAACCCCCAGCCGCTCGGGAGATAGATCCGGACGCCGCGCTGGACGGCCGCGGCCAGGGCGACGAAGGCACACGCGGCCACGACGGCCAGCCCACGGAGGACACGGGATCGCTCGGATAGTCTCGTCATCGCTGCATCGCTGGGGATCGGGGTCTGGGGCTCGCGTCGTCGCGGGAGGGCTCGACGCTGCGTACGGGCCGAAATCTCGCGCCCGATTGTTCGCGTTGTGTAACCGCCGGCGAATGATCTCCGATGGATCGGGAAACGGATGGGCACGGGCGGGTCGGAGCCGCTACCCGACGGGCGGCGTGGATCATGCGCCCGTGGTGCGGTATCGGCGCGGGCGCCGGCGTGCCCCGGGGCGCGGCGGGCGGATGCGGCGCCGGGGCGACCGGTGGGCCGGCCGGGAACGGCGCGCCTCCCCGACGCCGCGGCCGGCGGCCGCGCTCTGCGGCACGGGGCGCGGAACGTGGCGCCGCGCCGACCGGGCTCCGGCGCGGACGCGACCGCCGGCGAGCGGAAGAGGTGGGCGATGGCCGGTGTCGAGCTCATTCTGATCCTCCTCGCGGTGTCCGCCGCGCTGCAGATCCTGGCGTGGCGGTGGCGCCTGCCGCATCCGATCCTCCTCGTCCTCGGCGGCGCCATCCTCGCGCTCGTCCCCGGCCTCCCCCGTATCGCGATCAACCCCGAGGTGGTGTTCCTCCTCTTCGTGCCGCCGCTCCTCTACTGGACGACGGCGTTCACGACGTCGCTGCGGGAGTTCCGGCGGGAGATCTGGCCGATCGCGCGGCTGGGCGTCGGCCTGGTGCTGGTCACCATCGTGGCCGTCGCCGTGGTGGCGCACGCGCTGGAGCCGCGGCTCCCCTGGGCGGCGGCGTTCGCGCTCGGCGCGATCGTGGCGCCGCCGGACCCGGTGGCCGCGACGGCGGTCATGCGGCCGCTGCGCGCCCCCGCGCCGCTCGTGAGCATCCTCGAGGGCGAGGGGCTGATCAACGATGCCACGGCGCTCGTCGCGTACCGCACGGCGGTCGCCGCGGTGGTGACCGGCAGCTTCTCGCCGGTGCGCGCGGGGCTGGGCCTCGTTCTCGCCGGCGTCGGCGGGGTCGCCGTGGGGCTCCTCGTCGGCGCGGCGATCGTCTGGGTCCGGCGTCGCGTCTGGGGGCTCACCGTCGTCGAGAACACCGTCTCGCTCCTCACCCCGTTCGCCGCCTACCTCCCGGCCGACGCGATCGGCGCCTCGGGCGTGCTCGCCGTCGTCGCGACCGGACTCTACATCGGCCGACGGGCGCCGCTGGGCGTGCCGGCCGTGACCCGGCTGCAGGCGGAGGCGATGTGGCGGATGGTCGCCTTCATCCTGGAGAGCCTGATCTTCATCCTCATCGGCTTCGAGCTGGCCTACACGCTCCCCACGGTCGAGCGCCAGTCGATCGGCCGGTTCCTCGGCATCGGCCTCGCGATCAGCGGCGTGGTCATCGTGGTTCGGCTGCTCTGGGTGTTCCCGAGCGCCTACCTCGGGCCGCTGGTGGCGCGCCGCCGACGCGGCGACGCCACGCGCCAGCCCGAGATGCCGCCCTGGAAGTGGGTCGCGTTCGTCGGCTGGGCGGGCGTGCGCGGCGGCGACTCGCTCGTCATCGCGCTCGCGCTCCCCCTCGCGACGGCGGCGGGCGCGCCGTTCCCCGGCCGCGTGCTGATCCTCCTCGTGACGTTCGCCGTGATCTTCGCGACGCTCGTCGTCCAGGGGATCACGCTCGGGCCGCTGCTCCACCTCCTCCGACTCCGCGAGGACGAGAGCGCGCCGGCCGAGGAGGCGCACGCCCGCCGGGTCGCGGCCGAGGCGGCACTGAACCGGCTCGCGGAGATCGGACGCGGCGGGGACGTCCATCCCGCCGCCAAGCGGCGTCTCCGGCATATGTACGCACAGAAGATGCGACGCTGGGGCGCGCTGGACCGTGAGCGTCACGGCGCCGTCGACGAGGAGCACCGAGCGCTCAAGGCCGTCGACGCGGACGGCGCCCGAGGCGAGTGGGAGAGCTACCGCCGGCTCGCGAGCGAGACGATCACGGCGGAGCGGCGGGCGCTGGTCGACCTCCGCGACCGAGGCGTCATCGATGACGCCGTGCTGCGCAGGATCCAGCGCGACCTGGACCTCGAGACGGCGCTGCTGCACGCGGCGGGGGAGGAGACGCCGTAGCCACGCGACGAGGAGCGGGGGATGCGCGGCGCGGCCGGCGTCAGCCCGGCGTCCCGGCCGGCGCGCCGTCGAGCACCTCGCGGACCTTCGCGCGCAGCGCGCCCGGCGCGAACGGCTTCTGCAGGAAGCTCACGCCGGCGGGCAGCACGCCGTGGTTCGGGGCGAGGTCGTCGGTGTAGCCGGAGATGAAGAGCACCCGCGTCTCCGGCCGGTCCCGCGCGAGCCGGTCCGCCAGGCTCCGGCCGGTCATCCCCGGCATCACCACGTCGGTGACGAGGAGGTCGATGCGCCCGGGGTGCTCCTTCGCGACGCGGAGCGCGTCGACGCCGTTCGGCGCCTCGATCACGGTGTACCCCTTCCCGGCGAGCGCGCGCTTCGCGAGCCGGCGCACGGACGGCTCGTCCTCGACCAGCAGGATCGTCTCGAGCCCGCCCTCCGGCCGCGCCGGCGACGTCGCCTCCGGGCTCCGCTTCACCACCTCCTCGCTGCGCGGGAGGAGCACCCGGATCGTCGTGCCGAGGCCGAGCCCGCTCTCCACCCGGACGCCGCCGCCGCTCTGGCGCGCGATGCCGTAGACGGTGGCCAGGCCGAGCCCGGTTCCCTTCCCCGGCTCCTTCGTCGTGAAGAACGGCTCGAACAGGTGGGAGAGCGCGGCTTCGGGGAAGCCGGTCCCGGTGTCCCGGACGAGGAGGGCGACGTAGTCGCCGGCGGCGAGGTCGCCGTACGCGGCCGCCGCCGCCTCGTCGAGCGCCTCGTTGCGCAGCTCGATCGCGAGCGTGCCGCCGTGCGGCATGGCGTCCCGCGCGTTGACGGCGAGGTTGAGGACGACCTGCTCGAGCTGGCCGGGGTCGGCGCGCACGCTCCACAGCTCCGGCTCCGCGGCGACGGAGAGCGCCACGTCCTCGCCGATGACGCGCTGGAGCATCTTCTCGAGACCGGAGACGACCGAGCGCAGGTCGAGCGCGGTCGGCTGGAGCACCTGCTTGCGGCTGAACGCCAGGAGCTGGCGGGTGAGCTCCGCCGCGCGGCCCGCCGTGCGGACGATCTCCTCCGCGTCCTCGCGCATCGGGTCACCCGGGCCTAGCGCATCCCGGATGAACGTGGCGTAGCCGCTGATCCCCGTGAGCAGGTTGTTGAAGTCGTGGGCGATGCCGCCCGCCAGCCGGCCGACGGCCTCCATCTTCTGCGCCTGCCGGAGCTGCTCCTCCAGCGTCTTCTCGTCCGTGATGTCGATCATGACGCCGCGGAGCCGCGCCGGCCGCCCGGCCCCGTCCGTGATGACCCGGACGATGTCGCGCAGCCAGATGATGCGCCCGTCCTGCGCGATCGAGCGATACTCCAGCGTGCTGTCCCGGCACGCCTTCATCCCGGCCATGCACGCTTCGACGACCCAGTCGCGGTCCTCCGGGTGGATCGTGTTCGCCCAGAGGCTCGCGTCCTCGTACCACTGCGCGACCGGATAGCCGAGGATCTCCTCGACGCCGGCGCTGATGTAGGTGAACGCCCAGGTCTCCGCGTCGCATTCCCAGACGATGGCGCGGACGTCCCGGAGCAGGTCGTGCAGGTGCCCCTCGCTCTCGCGCAGCGCCTCCTCGGCGCGCTTCTGCTCCGTGATGTCGAACATGACGCCGCGGAGCCGCGGCCGCCGCCCGGGCTCCCGGACGACGCGGACCATGTCCCGCAGCCAGACGACGCGGCCATCGGCCGCGCGCGCCCGGTACTCGAGACGGTGGTCGCGGTCCTCCGCGACCGCGGTGCGGCAGGACTCGCTCGCCGACGCACGGTCGTCCGGGTGGACGAGCCGCACGGCCCAGAAGTCGGGCTCGCTCAGCCACTGCTCGACGGGGTAGCCCAGCAGCGACTCGGCCCGCCGGCTCACGAACGTGAACCGCCAGGTCTCGGCGTCGCACTCCCAGATGACCGCGTCGAGGCTGTGGATCAGGTCGGCCTCGTCGGCGCCGGGCATCGGGCCGGGGCGCGGCACCGCGCCGGAGTCGCCCTGCTGCATGAGCGAATGCCTTTCGGGGTGTCCGGATCAGATCTCCGAAGCTGCTCGGCGGGAGCGCGCGGCAGGCTCTGTCTTCGATGCGCAGAAAATGCGGCCTCGCAGGACGGGAGACAACCATTCGCGCCGGTATCTGCGCCGCTCCGCTCGCCCGGAGGGTTCAGCGACGGATCACCATTACCGGCATTGCGCTCCAGTCGTCCGGTCCCCGGGACCTACCCGCGTCAGCCGCAGGTGATCCAGCAGCGCCGTGTTGACGCGCCGGTCCATGTTCTCGTCGAGCGGCGTGAAGGAGAGCGCCAGCGTGTGGGTGCCGGCGGACAGGATCGTTCGGACCGGTGTGCTGAAGCCCCAATCCGTCCACAGGTCCTCGCCGCGCTGCGGCATTACCAGCACCCCCGCCGGCCGGCCGTCCACGAGCAGGGTGCGGACCGCCGCCTTGCTGTCGGTGTTGATCGGACCGCTGCCGTTCGCGTAGCGGACGTCGACCACGTACTCGCCGCCGCACGTCACCGTGACGGGCACCTGCACGGTCGTGTTCCGCTCCCGCGTGAGGCGGACGTACCCCCCGCCCGTGAACCCCGGATGATCGCGTTCCAGCGGGGCGCCGAGCGGCCGCGCGACGACCTCGACCCCCTGCGCCGCGACCCGCACCGGCTCGCTCAGGAACGACTCCAGACCGGCCGAGTCCACGGCCAGCACCTGGTACTCCGCGTCGAGCTGCTCCCGGCCGATCGGGAGGCGCGTCGCTCGCGTGGAGACCTCGGGCCGGCCGTCGCGGTAGACGGTGTAGCGGACCGCGCCCGGCACCGGCGTCCAGGCGAGCGTGGCGCCGCGCAGGGCGACGACGGGAGTCCCGGGCGCGAACCGGTTCTCCACCAGCTTCACCCGGCCGGCCGGCCAGCGGCCGTTCAGTCGGATCTCCAGCGTGTGGTCGCCCGCGAGGGTCGCCGGGATCTCGGCCCGCGCCACCGGCCGGCCGTCGAGCGATGCGCCGGCCACGCCGTCGCCGAAGCCGCGCACCGTGATCGTCAGCGTCGCATCCCGGTAGCGCAATCCGCTCAGGGTGCGATCACCGGCATAGGCGGGCGGCACCATCGGCCGGAAGGCGAGGCGCTCCGGCTCCAGCCTCATCCCGAACAGCACGCGGTACGTCGCGGCCAGGTCGCCGGCCACGCTCCAGAGCTGCCGGTCCGAGTTCAGCACCGTCCCGTCGAAGTGGCCGGTGGCCGCCACCATGTTCTCCTTGTTCGTCAGGAAGAGCGCCGCGGGCCGGTAGATGGAGGCCAGAGCGCGCTCCACCGCCGCCGTGTTCCCCGCCTCGGCGGCGGCCCACGCCGCGAACGCGTTGACGAACGGCCAGATCGCCGCGTTGTGATACCGGGGGACGTCCGCGATGTACGGCCAGAAGATCGGCGTGCCGAACTCCGTTACCGGCGTGCTCGCCACGAGCCTGGCGCGCTGCTCGGCGGTGGGCACGCCGTAGATCACGGCCAGCGCCTCGGCCAGTCCGTCCGAGCGCGGCACGAGCGACGGGAACGCGCGACCGTAGCGGAAGCTCGCGTACCAGCCGAGGTCCGGCCGCCAGAGCCGTGCATTGATCGCCTGCCGAAGGCCCTCCGCGACGCCGCTCCATCGCTCCGCCGGCTCCCCGAGCGCGCGCGCCATGTCCGCCAGGATGCGGTACGTCGCGTAGTGGACGACGTTCGTGCCGACCGCCGACGACTCCGCGATGTCCCGCGGGTCCATCCAGCGGGGGTAGCTCTGCTCCCGCCAGTCCATGAACGAGGTCTCGCCCCGCACCAGGCCGGTCCCCGCATCGAAGACGGCATGCAGGTCGGCCTCCGCCGAGGCCCGGATCACGTCGTACGCCCGGCGCAGCCACTCCCGATCCCCCGTGGCCGCGTACAGCTCCCAGGCCGCCAGCGCCCACGTCATCCGGTCCGTCGAGATCGGCCACGAGCCCCCCGTCCCCGTGTCCTGGATGATCCGACCGGCCGAGTCCACCTTGGCCAGCAGGCTGCGCCGCACCGCGTCCGGCGCCGCCACGGCGAGCGCCAGCACCGACGAGTAGGCGACGTCGCGCGTCCACACTCCCGGCCACTTCGCCCCCGCCGAGAGCGCCCCATCCTCGCGGACGAGCTGGCCAAGCTCCTCCAGCGACATCCGGTAGAGCGCGTCCACCAGCCGCTGCGGCGACCGAAGCTGCGGGTACCCCGAGATGTCCGCCCGCCGCGCCCAGACCGCCCGCCCACTCCCATCCATCGGGCGCGTGTACCGCGCCTCGATCCGCAGCGTGACGGCGTAGATGCTGTCGCCGTCGGGATCGGTCAGCTGCGCCGGCGAGCCCGGTCGCAGCCCGCGCCAATCCCAGCTCAGCGGCTCGACGTCGCCGATGGCGTACACGGCCTGGAATTCCGACCTGCGGATCGGTGGACCCTCGGGCGGGCGATACGCGCCCGCCCGCCCGAGGCGCCGCAGCACGCCTCGCAGATCCAGCCGGATCGTGACTCGCGCGATCCCCTCCTCGCTCGTCGCGAACGCCTCGGGCGTCGGCACTCGCGGGGGCCGCTCCTCCCCGAACACGTACACCGGCGAGACGATCCGACCCGCCGTCGGTCGGATGTAGAGCGTGTGCTGCGTGCCCGGACGGAACTCGTTGTCCCGGCCGTTCAGGCTGAAGCGGAAGTGCAGTTCGCGCCCCGAGCGCGGATACGTCGAGACGATCGTGTCGCGCGACCGCGCGACCGCCAGGAAGCGGCCCTGCTGCACCGACGTGTCCGTCACCACGAACGCATCCGACCGGTACAGCTCCGATTGCGCGGCGGCCGCGGCGGGCGCGCTCGCGACCAGGGCGACGGCGGCGGCGCCGAAACGGAGGGTGCGAAGCGCGTGGCTCATCGGTGCGGTCGTCCGTTTTTCGCGTTTTCGCATTGTTTGTAGCGAATATTTACAAAGGGCGGCGGGCGTCAAGGAGCTCGCGACGGACCGCGGTCGGGGCCGCCCCGCCGAGCGGGCACCGGCGGCCAGCGCCGGCGTGGCCACCGGACAATTGTTGGCGGGATTTGCGAAAGCCTTGCGACGCGGGGGCCAGGGGCGAAGCTTTGACGCCGCGCCCTGGAGTCGGCACGCCCCGCCGCTGGTGAGGAGCGAATGCGCAAGATCAACACTCGGAGCTTCCGCCGCGCGACGCGCACGACGGCCCGGGAGGTGAACCGGCAGATCGTCCTGAACCTGGTGCGCGAGCATCAGCCGATCTCGCGCGCCGATCTCGCGCGCCGGATGGGGGTGGCGCGGGGCTCGGTGACGCCGCTCGTGAAGGAGCTGCTGACGGACGGGCTGATCTACGAGGGCTCGAGCGGCGCGACCTCGCGAGGCCGGAGGCCGACGCTTCTCTGGCTGCGGACCCGGGACCGGCTCGCGGTCGGGATCGACGTGCGCTACAGCCGGACATCGATCATCCTGTGCGATTTCTCCGGGCGGGTGCTCGCGATGGAAGCGTTCGCCACGCCGCTCGCGCCCGCGGAGCTGGTCGCGGAGCTGGTGCGCCGCGTGGAGCGGCTCGTCGAGATGCACGCGCGGGTCGGGGAGTGCGAGGGGATCGGACTGGTGGTGCCGGGGATGGTGGACCGGACCACGGGCGTCGTGCTGAACGCGCCGACCCTCGGGTGGCGCGACGTCGACCTGCGCGGCGCATTGACCGCGGCGCTGCACCGGCCGGTCCACATCGACCGTGACTCGGTGGCGTGCGCCATGGCGTACATGTGGCTGAGCCACGCCAACGGCGACGCGGGCGACGACTTCGTGTACCTGACCGTGTCGGACGGCGTCGGCACCGGCCTGGTGGTGAACGGCGAGGTGCTGCGCGGGTTCCGGAGCACGGCGGGCGAGTTCGGCCACGTCCCCCTGAGCCTGGACGGACCGCACTGCGCCTGCGGCTCGCGGGGTTGCCTCGAGGCCTACGCGTCCAATCGGGCGACGGTCGCACGCTACCTCGGCCGGGACCTGTCCGCGAGGGAGGTGGACGGCCAGCCGCGCGCGGGCGGACTCGAGGTCACCGACGTGATCGCCCGCGCGCGGGCCGGCGACCCCGTCGCCACCTGGGCGCTCTGGGAGACCGGCCGCTACCTCGGCGTCGGCCTCGCCAACATCATCAACGCCATCAGCCCCTCGCGCATCGTGGTCGGCGGCGAGATCACCGCCGCCTGGGACCTCATCGAGCCCGCCATCCGGCAGTCCGTCCAGGAACGCTCGCTCACCGCCGCGTCGGCCATGACCCCGGTGGTCGTCGAGGCCGCCGACAGCGACCTCCGGCTGCGCGGCGCCTCCGCGCTCGTCGTCGCGCCGCAGTTCGTGGCGCCGCGGGTCGCGTGATGCGCGCGCGCCACGGCGCGCCGGGGCAATTGAATGATTTATTGACAAAATCGGGATGAAACGTTACAGAATACCAGGCGCGGCTCCCGCCGCGCCGCTGCATCGCGACCCACGCCTCCTGCATCGATCCCGTTCGGCAAGCCGCCGGTCCGGCGCCCGCGTGCTGAACGGTGTTTGTTAGAGCGATTTACCAAGAGTCTCGGCGTCGTCGCGAGATTCTCGTCGGCTGCTGCTCGTGGTTCGGGGAACGCCATCTGGACGGGCGTTCGCCGGCGCGATCGGCGATGGGCCGGCGGGAAGATTCGAAGGCGTAGAGGAATGCTACGCCTGCCGGCCCTCCCCCGGGCCCGGCCTCCCGCGGAACGCCTGCCGTCATCCCGAGGACCGCATCCTGGCGAGCGACTACGATCGCGAACGCGCCCGATCTTCCCGCAGCCGAGGCGGCTGCCCGGCTACCCTCCTCCGGAGAGCGACGATGAGGCGGATCTTCTTGGCGAGCATGACGGCGGTGCTGTGTGCCGGCGGGCCGCTCGCGGCCCAGACGGGGCGCATCGCGGGAACCGTGGTCGCCGCGGACGGCGGACGTCCGCTGGCGGGCGCGACGGTGACGGTCGTCGGGACGTCGGCCGGCGCGATCACGCGGTCGGATGGCAGCTACGTGATCACGGGGATCGCGCCGGGGACGTACCAGGTGACGGCGACGACGCTGGGGTACGGGTCGTCGACGCGTCCGGCCACGGTGGCGGCGGGGGCGACGGCCACGGTGGATTTCCAGCTCGTGACGGCAGCGGTGGAGCTGGCGCAGCTCGAGGTATCGATCGGCTACGGCGAGCAACGCGCGCGCGATCGCACGGGCGTGGTGCAGACGGTGACGGCGAGGCAGTTCAACCCGGGGCGGGTGGTGAGCGCCGAGCAGCTCATCCAGAGCAAGGTCGCCGGGCTGCAGGTGTCGGGGACGAACGAGCCGGGCGGCGGCCTCTCGGTGCGCATCCGGGGCGGCACGTCGGTCACGAGCAGCAACGAGCCGCTGTACGTGGTGGATGGCGTGCCGCTGGCGGTGGGGGGTGGGCTGACGGCGGGGCGGAACCCGATCGGCGTGGACGGCGTGCCGGGTCCGATCGGCGGCGGGACGTCGACGGGGCGCAATCCGCTGAACTTCCTGAATCCCGCCGACATCGAGAGCATCACGGTGCTGAAGGACGCGTCCGCGACGGCCATCTACGGCTCGCGCGGCGCGAACGGCGTGATCCTGATCACGACGAAGTCGGGGTCGCGGGCGACGGAGTTCACGTACACGAGCTCCGCTTCCACGTCGCGGATCACGCGGGGACCGAGCCTGCTGACGACGGACCAGTTCCGGCAGGCGGTGACGCAGTACGCTCCCGAGAACGTGAGCCTGCTGGGGACGGCGAACACGGACTGGCGGAGCGCGGTGGAGCGGAGCGCGACGGGGCAGGAGCACCTGCTCGCGGTTTCGGGCTCGGGCCCGAGCCAGGACTACCGCCTCTCGCTGGGCTACCTCGACCAGCAGGGCATCCTGCGGGGCACGAACCTCCGGCGGGTGTCGGGCGCGATCAACTACGACCAGCGGCTGTTCTCGGACCACCTGACGGTGCGGGCGAACGTGAAGGGCTCGCGGACGGACGACCAGTTCACGCCGGGCGGAGTGATCGGCGAGGCGACGGCGTTCGCGCCGACGCAGCCGATCCGGACGTCATCGGGCTCGTACTTCGAGTGGACGAACGCCCTGGGCACGAACAACCCGATGGCGGAGCTGGCGCTGGTCTCGGACCGTGGCACCACGTACCGCAGCGTCGGGAACATCGAGGGGCAGTACCGCCTCCCGTTCCTGGAGGCGCTCTCGGCGACCGTGCGGGTGGGCTACGACCTGGCGAAGGCGGAGCGGGCGATCTTCCTGCCGAGCACCGTGCAGTCGCAGGTCGAGAGCGGGACCGGCGGCGCCGTCGAGCGGCGAAACCCGACCCAGAACAACACGGTGCTGGATGCGTTCGCGAACTACGCGCGGCCGGTCGGCAAGGGTGAGGTGGACCTGACGGCGGGCTACTCGTACGAGCAGTCCAACGGCGAGTTCCCGTCGTTCGTCGCGCAGGGGCTGAGCTCGAACCTGCTGGGGCCGAACGGCGTGCCGGGGGCGACGACGCAGCGGACCTACCTCGTGGTCGACGACAGTCGGCTGGCCTCGGTGTTCGCGCGGCTGAACTACAGCCTCCTCGACCGGTACCTGCTGACGCTGAGCATGCGGCGGGACGGCTCGTCGAAGTTCGGGCCGGAGCACCAGTGGGGCACGTTCCCCTCGGCGGCGGTAGCGTGGCGGATGAAGGCGGAGCCGTTCATGCGGGACGTCCAGGCGCTCAGCGAGCTGAAGCTGCGGGCATCGTGGGGAGTGAACGGCAACCAGTCGTTCGGCAGCTACCTGTACCTGTCGAACTACCTCATCGGCGCGCAGCAGACGCAGGTCCAGTTCGGAAACGAGTTCGTCAACACGATCCGGCCCAGCGCGGTGGATCCGAACCTCAAGTGGGAGGAGACCACCTCCTACAACGTGGGCGTCGATTACGGGCTGTTCAACAATCGGGTGACCGGATCGGTCGACTATTACCTGAAGGACACGGACGACCTGCTCTTCAACGTGCCCGTGGCGGCCGGGACGAACCTGTCCAACTTCGTCACGACGAACATCGGCAGCATGCGGAACCGCGGGGTGGAGGTGGGCCTGAGCGCGCGGCTCGTCGACCGCGGGAGGAGCGGCCCGACGTGGGACGCCAGCTTCACGGCCTCCACGAACCGGAACCGGCTCGTCCGCATCAGCGCGGTGAGCGGCGGCGGCGAGCAGATCCTGACGGGCGGGATCTCCGGCGGCGTCGGCAGCAACATCGAGGTCCTGAAGCCGGGCTTCCCGGTGAACTCGTTCTTCGTCTATCACCACAAGCTGGACGCGAAGGGGAAGCCGATCTACGAGGACGTGAACCACGACGGCGCGATCAACGAGGCGGACCTGTACGAGGACGTCAACGGCGACGGCCTCGTGAACCAGGACGACCGCGTGCCGTTCAAGAGCCCGGCGCCGACGTGGATGCTGGGACACACGTCGTCGCTCGGGTACCGGAACTTCGACCTCGGGTTCACGCTGCGGGCCTACCTGGGCAACTACGTCTACAACAACGTGGCCTCGAACCTCGGCCACTACAGCGCGCTCAAGGGGGCGGCGCCGAACAACCTCGACGCCTCGGTGCTGAAGTACGGGTTCGTGGACCCGCAGTACTTCTCGGACGTGTACGTCGAGAAGGGCGCGTTCCTGCGCATGGACAACGTGTCGCTGGGCTACACGTTCTACGGCCTGCGCGGCACGCGGCAGGTGCGCGTCTTCGGGACCGTGCAGAACGTGTTCACCATCACAGGCTACAGCGGAGTCGATCCGGAGACGGCCGTCGGCGGCTGCGGCTGCGTCGGCGCGACGGTCGGCATCGACAACAACATCTACCCGCGCTCCCGGACCTTCACGGCCGGCGTGAGCCTCGGGTTCTGAAGTCGTGTCCCGTGCACACGGTGCGCATGCGCCCACTCCAGGGCCGCGCGCCGCCGGACCTGTCCTGGACCCGAGAACCGAGCGAGCTATGACGACGAACACGTGCACGAGGCTGCTCGCCGCCGCCGTCCTGCTGCTGGGCGCGGCCGGGTGCACCGACCTCGTGGTGGAGCCGAAGAGCACCGTGACCGGTGCGAACGTCTTCAACGAGCCGACCGCCTACAAGTCGTTCCTGGCCAAGCTGTACGCGGGGCTGGCCGTGACCGGGCAGCGGGGCCCCGACGGCAGCGCCGACATCCAGGGGATCGACGAAGGCTTCTCGCAGTACGTCCGGCTGATCTGGCAGATGGAGGAGCTCCCCACGGACGAAGCGGTGATCGCCTGGAACGATGCCGGCGTCCAGGAGCTGAACACGCAGCTCTGGTCGTCGTCGAACCAGTTCCTGGTCGCGATGTACTACCGCATCTACTTCCAGGTCTCGCTGGCCAACGAGTTCCTGCGCGAGACGAGCGACGCGAAGCTCTCGCAGCGCGGCGTGGGCGGCGAGCTGGCCACGCAGATCAAGCAGTACCGCGCGGAGGCGCGCTTCCTCCGCGCGCTCAGCTACTGGCACGGGATCGACCTGTTCGGCGACATCCCGCTCGTGACCGAGGACGACCCCCTCGGCTCGACGCCACCGAAGCAGTCGACGCGCGCGGAGGTGTATGCGTACGTCGTCTCGGAGCTGAACGCCATCCGGCCCGACCTGCCGGCGCCGGGCGCGGGGCAGTACGGGAGAGCGGACCAGGGCGCCGTGCTGATGCTGCTGGCCAAGCTCTACATGAACGCGGGCGTCTACGCCGGGCAGACCCACTACGCCGAGGCCCGCGCCGCGCTGGAGACGCTCATCAACTCCGGCAGCTACCGGCTCGACCCCAGCTACCGGCACCTCTTCCTCGCCGACAACAACACGTCGCCCGAGATCATCTTCGCGGTGACGCAGGACGGGACGCGCACGCAGACGTGGGGCGGCACGACGTTCCTGATCCACGCGGCCGTCGGCGGGAGCATGAACGCGGGCACCTACGGCATCGACGGCGGCTGGTGGGGGCTGCGGGTGCGGCCGGAGATCGTCGCCCTCTACCCCGGCGGCGCGATCGGCAGCCCGGACAAGCGCTCCGCGTTCTTCTACGCGACGGACCAGACGGTGGCGATCAGCAGCCTGACGAACTTCAACGACGGCGTGGCCGCGCCGAAGTACCAGAACGTGACGTCGTCCGGTGCGCCGGGCTCGCATCTGGTGCACGCCGACACCGACTACCCGATGTTCCGCCTCGGCGACGCCTACCTGATGTACGCCGAGGCCGTGCTGCGCAACGGCGGCGGCAGCCGCGCGCAGGCGCTGACGTACGTGAACGCGCTGCGGCAGCGCGCCTACGGCAACACGAGCGGCAACATCACGGACGCGGAGCTGACGCTGGACTTCATCCTGGCCGAGCGCGCGCGCGAGCTGCTCTGGGAGGGTCACCGCCGGACCGACCTGATCCGGTTCGGCCAGTTCACGACCGGCCGGGTCTGGGCCTGGAAGGGCGGCGCGAAGGATGGCAAGGCGACGGAGGCGTTCCGCAACCTGTATCCGCTCCCGGCGACGGAGCTGTTGACGAATCCGAACCTGAAGCAGAATGCCGGCTACTGATCGCCGTCCGACCCGGCTCGCGGCCCTCGCGCGAGCCGGGTCGCGGTGAGCCGCGCCGTCGGTGCCCGCCCGCCGGCGCGGCTCGCTTCGGTCGCGGGCTCGCACGCAGCGCCCTGCGGCCCCGCCACGACGGCGCGGCCGTGGGGCGCTCCGACATCGCCCGCGGACGAGCCCATCACGCCCCACCCCCGAGCGAAGAGCGCGGCCCCACGCGACGTCGCGCGTGCTCGCGGTGAACCGAGGAGGAGACCAGCGATGCACCGGCAGCTCCGGTCGGCGATCCTGACCCTGGCGTTCGTCGTGCCCTGCTCGGCGCTCGGCGCCGTCCCCGCCACCGCGCAGGACTCGGCGCGCGTCGCCTCGCCGGACGGGCGCAACGAGGTCGTGGTCGAGACGCGGGACGGGGGGCTGTACTACAGCCTGCGCCGCGATGGGCGGGCCGTGCTGCTCCCGTCCCGCCTCGGCTTCGCCTTCCGCGGCGCCGACTCGCTCCGCAGCGGCCTGCGGATCACCGGCACGAGCCGCGACTCGGTGGACGAGACGTGGACGCAGCCGTGGGGGGAGGTGGCCCACGTGCGCGACCACCACAACGAGCTGCGCGTGCGCGTGGCCGAGGACCGTCCCCCGGGCCGGCGCTTCGCCGTCGTGTTCCGCGCCTTCGACGACGGCATCGGGTTCCGCTACGAGGTGTCCGACAGCGCGGGTCTCGCCGACTTCGCGATGACCGACGAGCTGACGGAGTTCGCGCTCGCGGACGATGCCCGCGCCTGGTGGATCCCCGCGACGAAGCCGATGCCCGACCGGCAGGAGATCCTCTACTCCAGCGGACCGGTCAGCCGCCTGGACACGGTGCAGACGCCGCTCACGATGCAGACGAGCACCGGGCTGCAGGTGGTGATCCACGAGGCCGACCTCGTCGACTACGCCGGGATGTACCTGGCCGGCTCGGGCGGGCGGACGCTGCGCACCACGCTGGCGCGCTGGCGCGACGGCGTGGCGGTGCGCGGGCGCGCACCGTTCGTGACGCCGTGGCGCACGATCCAGCTCGCGGACCGCCCGGAGGACCTCGTCCCCTCCGTCCTGGGGCTGAACCTCAACCCGCCCAGCGTCATCCGGAACACCGATTGGATCCGGCCGATGAAGTACGACGGCATCTGGTGGGGGATGCACATCGGCACGATGACGTGGGGCTCGGGGCCGAAGCACGGCGCGACCACGGCCAATGCGCGCCGGTACCTGGACTTCGCCGCGGCCAACGGCCTGGGCGGCACGCTGGTCGAGGGGTGGAACGTGGGATGGGACGACGACTGGTACCACACGGGCGCCGCGCGCTTCTCCTTCACGCAGCCCTACCCCGACTTCGATCTTCCCGCCGTCGCGGCGTACGCGCGCCAGAAGGGTCTCACGCTGATCGGGCATCACGAGACGGCCAGCGGCGTCACGAACTACGAGCGGCAGCTCGAGGCGGCCTTCGCGCTCTACAAGCGGGTGGGCGTGCGCGCGGTCAAGACGGGGTACGTGGGGGACACGACCGACACCGGCCACGCGCACCAGGGACAGTTCATGGTGCGGCACCAGCGGCACGTGATCGAGACGGCGGCACGGTACGGCATCATGCTCGACGTGCATGAGCCGATCAAGGACACGGGCGAGCGGCGCACATACCCGAACATCCTCTCCCGCGAGGGTGCGCGGGGGATGGAGTACAACGCGTGGGGCGGCGAGGGCGGCAACCCGCCGGAGCACGAGACGATCCTCTTCTTCACGCGCATGCTCGCCGGGCCAATGGACTTCACGCCCGGCATCTTCGACCTCCTGATCCGGCGGCCGACCGGGACGCCCCGGCGCCCGGAGGAGCCCCACCCCCGCACCACGCTCGCCAAGCAGCTCGCGCTCTACGTCGTCCTCTACTCACCCCTGCAGATGGCGGCCGACCTCCCCGAGAACTACGAGGGCCAGCCCGCGTTCCAGTTCATTCGCGACGTCGCCGTGGACTGGGACACGACGGTCGTGCTGAACGGCCGCATCGGCGACTACGTCATCGTCGCGCGCAAGCAGCGGAACGCGGAGGACTGGTTCGTCGGCGCGATCACCGACGAGGAGGCGCGCACGTTCGACGTGCCGCTCTCCTTCCTGACGCCGGGACGCCGGTACGTGGCGGAGATCTACGCCGACGGGCCGGGCGCGAGCTGGTGCAACAACCCGCTCCCCGTCGCGATCAGCCGGCGGCCGGTCGATCGCGCCACGACGCTGCGGGTCGTGCTGGCGCCCGGCGGCGGCCAGGCGATCCGGATCCGGCCGGCCTCGCCCTGAGCGCGCGGCAGCGAAGGGTACGCCGCCCGAACCGCGCGAACGCGAAAGGACCTCCATGCGACGCGTCGCCCCCGCCCTGCTCGGCGCCGCCCTGACCGCGTGCGCCGCCCCGGCCGCCCGGCTCAGCGCGCCGGCGCCCGTGGCCGCGTGGACGCGCGGCGGCGTCTGCTACGAGGTCTTCGTCCGTTCGTTCTACGACAGCGACGGCGACGGCATCGGCGACCTGAAGGGGCTCACCGAGAAGCTCGACTACATCAACGACGGCGACCCGCGCTCGCGGCACGACCTGGGCGCCTCCTGCATCTGGCTGATGCCGGTCGCCGAATCGCCCAGCTATCATGGCTACGACGTCAGCGACTACTACCGCGTCGAACGGGACTACGGCACGAACGACGACTTCAAGCGCCTGGTGGCCGCGGCGCATCGTCGCGGCATCCACGTCCTCGTGGACATGGTCCTGAACCACGCGTCCAGCGAGCACCCGTACTTCCAGGACGCGCTGCGCAACCCGGCATCCCCCTACCGGAGCTGGTTCCGCTGGTCCCCCACCCCGCTCGGGAAGGGGCCGTGGGGAGAGGAGGCGTGGCACCGCTCGCCGGTGAGGGACGAGTACTACTACGGCGTCTTCTGGAGCGGGATGCCGGACCTGAACTACGAGACGCCCGCGGTGCGGGAGGAGGCGAAGAAGATCGCGGCGTTCTGGCTGCGGGAGATGGGCGTGGACGGCTTCCGGCTCGACGCGGTCCGCTACCTGGTGGAAGACGGAAGCCAGCTGGCGGACTCGCCCGGCACGCACGCCGTGCTGCATGAGTTCGCGGCGGCCGTCCGCGCGGTCAAGCCCGACGCCTACACCGTCGGCGAGGCGTGGGACAGCATCGGGGGCGTGCTGCCATACTACCCCGACCAGCTCACCTCCTACTTCGCATTCGAGCTTTCGGACGCGATCCTCGATGCGGTGCGCACGGGCTCGGCCGGCAAGCTGCTCGCGAAGTACGTGCGGCTGCAGGACACGCTCCCCGCCTACCGCTGGTCGCCGTTCCTCCGCAACCACGACGAGAGCCGCACGCGGACGGCGCTCGGGGGCGACGTCGCGAGCGCCCGGCTCGCGGCGACGCTCCTGTTCACGCTCCCCGGCCTGCCGTTCCTCTACTACGGCGAGGAGATCGGCATGACGGGCGACAAGCCGGACGAGCGGCTGCGTACGCCGATGCAGTGGAGTCCCGGCGCGGGCGTCGGATTCACCTCCGGCAGGCCGTGGGAGGCGCCGCAGCCCGACTCGGCCACGACCAACGTGGCGGCCGAGGACCCCGATCCCGGCTCGCTCCTCAACCTGCATCGCCGGCTGATCCATCTGCGTGCGGAGAACCCGGCGCTCGGGGTCGGCCGGCTGGTGCCGCTCGCCGCCGGGACCGACGCCGTCGTCGCCTACCTCCGGCGCGACGGCGATCGTGCCGTGCTCGTGGTGGCGAACCTCGGCGGGACGGCGCTGTCGGGGGTGGCCCTCGGCTCGGGCGACGGCGCGCTGCCGGCCGGCGAATACACCCCGCGTACCCTGCTCGGCGGCGCGGACGCCGCCGAGCTGCGGGTCGCAAGCGACGGGCACATCCAGGGATACGTGCCGTTCGCCACGCTCGGACCGTTGGAGAGCGCGGTGCTCGAGCTGGTCCGGCGCTGACCGGCGCGCCTCAGGACCGGTCCCCTTCCCCATCCACCAGCCCGGTGCTCGGCACGGGCTGGACGGACTCCTGCACGCTCAGCGGCTCGTACTCGTCGGCCTCGAGGACGGCGGCCTCCGGCACCTCGGCGCCGGCGACGTCGCGCACCCACGTCATGCACGCGGCCGCGGTGAAGAGGCAGGCGCCGCCGAGCAGGACCATGTAGAGTGGCGCGTTCGGGTCGGTGGCGCCGAAGAGCAGGCGGATCAGCGGGCCGAAGGCGAGCGCAGCGACGATCTCCGGGATGACGATGAAGAAGTTGAAGATGCCCATGTAGACGCCCATGCGGTGGGCCGGGAGCGCGCCGGAGAGGATCGCGTAGGGCATCGAGAGGATCGACGCCCAGGCGATGCCGACGCCGACCATGGTCAGCAGGAGCAGGTAGCGGTCGTGGATCAGGTAGACGCTCAGCAGCCCGATCCCGCCGCAGACGAGCGCGGCGGCGTGCGCCGTCTTGCGGCTCGTCGCCTCGGCGAGCCTCGGCAGCGCGAACGCGACGACGAAGCAGGTGATCGAGTAGAACGCGAACGCGAAGCCGCCCCACTCCATGCCCCGCGTATACAGCTCGCTCCGCGGGTCGGTCGCGCCGAACGCGTGCCGCGCCACGGCCGGCACGAAGAAGAGCCACATGCAGAACAGGCCGAGCCAGGTGAAGAGCTGCACGACGGCGAGCTGGCGCATGGTGGGCGGCATGTCGCGGATCGACGCGCCGATCTCGCGGAGGAGCGGGCCGAGCCCGCGCTGCCCCCGCCGCGCGCGGTCGAACGCGGTTCCGTCCTCGGGCGGGAGCTCCGTGGTCGTGACCACGGTCCAGAGCACGGCGAGCAGGAACACGGCCGCGCCGGCCTGGAAGGAGTACTTCACCGAGAGGGGGATCCCGCTCGCGGTGCTCCCCGTGACGCCCAGCCAGCCGAGCAGGAACGGCAGCGCATTCGCCAGGCTCGCGCCGAGCCCGATGAAGAACGACTGCATCACGAAGCCCGCGGTGCGCTGGCTCACGGCCAGCTTGTCCGCCACGAACGCGCGGAACGGCTCCATCGAGATGTTGATGGAGGCGTCGAGGATCCAGAGCAGCCCCGCCGCCATCCAGAGCGCGCTCGACATCGGCATGAAGAAGAGCGCGATCGAGGCGAGGATGGCGCCGGTGAGGAAGTAGGGGCGGCGCCGCCCGAGCCGGCCCCACGTGTGGTCGCTGAGCGCGCCGACGAGCGGCTGCACCAGCAGCCCCGTTAGCGGAGCGGCCAGCCAGAGGAGCGGGACCTGGTCCGGGCGCGCGCCCAGGCGCTCGTAGACGGCCGACATGTTCGCGAGCTGCAGCCCCCAGCCGAACTGAATCCCGAGGAAGCCGAAGCTCATGTTGAAGAGCTCGCGGAGGCTGAGGCGCGGCTTCTCCATGACGGCGTCTCCCGAAGCGGTGGGGCGGGCGTGATGGGCTGGGGCCGGACCGGAGGGCGGCCGCCCGCGTCCATCCGCCGGCGGCTCCCGCCTGGAAGACCGGAGGTCGGAACGAGGATCGGCGCGCTGCGCCAATGGTACGCCGGGGCGCGGTGGCGAGCAATGATCCGGCGCGAGCGGCCGCGCCTCAGCGCACCTGCGCCGCGGCCCAGCTCGCGTCGACGAGCTGGAGCACGACGCGGATGTCCTCGGGACCGGCAAGACCTACGCTCCCGAGGTCGTCGTTCGCGGTGTAGCGGGCGGTGAGCGCGTTGCGCGGGCCGGAGCGGTCGTAGAGGAGCGTCGGGCTCACCTCGGGCCCCCAGCCGAGGGCGACGCCGCCGCCGTCCAGCTCGCGGTCCGCCGCGCCATAGCGCTGGACCAGCGTGCGGCGGAAGACCTCGGCGTCGAACCAGGGGAAGACGCGCTCCACGCGGATCGAGCGGACCACGCCGGCGCGGTCGAAGAACGCGGTGACGCAGACGGCGCCGGGCTCGGGGTTGCGGCGCCGGCCGGGGATGTCGACGCACCCCATCGGGTTGACGGTGAGCGAGCCGGCGAAGCCGGCGAACTCGCCGTCGCCGCGGTGCGCGCGCGTGACGTGGCCGAAGAGGCGGCGCAGCCTCGCCACGAGGTCGTCGACGCGCACGCCGACGCGGAAGCCCGCGACGTCGGCGCGGGCCGGATCGAAGGCGGCCACCCCGCCGGCGGCGCGGCCCGGCATCACGGTGGGGGTGAAGACGACATGGCCGGCGGCCTCGAGCAGGCGCGTGGAGAGGATCTCGGCGCGGACGACGCGGGGACCGGTCACGCCGCCGGCGGGGTCGCCCTTGCCGACCACACGGAAGCGGATCTCGTTCGTGACGTTGCGGCCGATGCGGCTCAGCTCGGCATCGAGCTCCCGCGCCGGCGCGCCGGACAGCCGGATGGCCCGGACGGCCCCGGCGTTCGAGAAGACGATGCGGTAGACCTGCCCGAACGCCTCGACGGGGACGTAGAAGCCCGGGCGGAAGAGCTGGATCGAGAAGTCGCCGCGGTCGCGGTCGTACTCGGAGACGGCGTCCGGGACGCGGAGCACGAATTCGCGCGAGGCGGAGGCGGAGGCGAGCAGCGTGCGCAGGCGCACCATCTCGGCCTCCATGATATCGGGGCGGTCGAAGCTCGAGGCGTTGCGCGCGGCGTCGCTGGCCTCGGCCGCGCCGCGGAGGTCGAGCGGATCGCCGGAGAGGCGGTGATACGCGAGCGCGAGGAGCGTGGGGTCGAAGGCGTCGGCCTGCGCCGCCGCGGGCGCCGCGGCCGCGCCCGCGAGGAGCGCGGCGAGCGCGCACGCCAGGGGGAGTCTCATGCGTGCCATCGCGGTCGCTCCCGGCTCACGGTTGCCACGTGGCCGCCCGCGTGGACCCGGCGCGCGCATCGTGCTCGCGCATCGGGACGGTCTCGCCACTGGAGAAGCGGAGCTCCATGGCCTCGCCGGCGGGGGCGAGGCGGGCGGTGAGGCCGTCGCCGAGCGTGAAGGCGCGGGAGCCGTCGGCGCCGCGCCGGAGCTGGAGCCGGGTCGTGCCGAGGAACGCGGCGTCGCCATCGAGCAGCACGACGTGCAGGCCGTAGACGTAGGCGAGGAGGGCGGCGGGGGCGGCGGCGCGGTCCTCGGCGCGCGCGATCTCCCAGACCCGGCCGCCGCCCTGCCCGTAGCCGGCGGCGGTGCGCGGGCCGGCGTCGCCGCAGGCGAACATCGTCGCGACGCCGAGGCCCGCGGCCACGCGCAGGGCGCCACGGATGAGCCGGGCGGGGATCGGCGGGAGAACCGGGCGCATGGCTGACGCCTCCTGACCGGGGTGCTCGGCGGCGGCGGGGCTGCTCTGCGTTGCGCAAAACGGCGGGGCGGGGCGTCAGCGGTGCACGGGCACGGCCGCGTTCGGTTCCGGCGGACGGGAGCGAGCGACCGAACGTCGAGACCCCACGCGGGGTCCGCGCGGGGTCTCGACGTCAGCGGGGATGGACGTGCAGGGTACGGCGCGGGGTCACATCTTGAAGTCGAGGCCGAGCGTGAGGTAGGACGCGCCGAAGCCGAGCCGGCCCACGCCGGCCAGGTTGTCGCTGAAGAAGTAGCGGGCGCCGCCGAAGCCGCCGAGGAAGAGCCGGCTCGCGCTCCCCGCGTAGGACACGCCGGAGAAGCCCTCGGCCGAGCTGCTCACGATGTAGTAGCCGAGCGCGAGGCCGAGGAACGGATCGAGCTTCGGCGTCGACTTGATCGGGAAGTGGTAGGAGCCGGTCCCGGCGAGCGCCACGTAGCGGACGTTCCAGTCGTAGTTGCCCAGCGCCGTGGTGTACGAGTCGCCGTAGCTCCAGGTGTCGGCCCAGGCGCCGATGCCGATGTTCTTGTTGTAGGCGACCTCGCCGTTGACGCCCAGCGCCGCGGCGGAGCCGACGCCGCTCACGCCGAGGTGGCCGCCCAGGAACTTCGTCTTCGCACCGAACTGCGCGGCGGCGCTCCCGGGCAGGAGCAGGGCTCCGACCAGCACTGCGGCCACGGCCCAAAACAGCCTCGGCGGTTGCATCTGCGCCTCCTGTCGTGTGGAACCGGGGGTGCGGCCCCCGGTTCAGGGGGGCGACGTCGGCGCGGGCCGGCGTCGGGGGGTTGTCGCATTGCATTGCGCGAACGCGGGACGGGAGGCGTCATCGGGAGTGTGGCGGCGCGCGCGGCCGCGACATACACTTGAGGCGCTCATCGAGTCGCGCCGGCGGCGCCCGGCAACGGCCAGTCGCTTCCAGCCACATCCAGATCCGCTGCTTCCGCGGACTGCCCCGAACCGTTCGGGACGGAGCCGCGGGCGGCGCCGTCCTCGCTGGCCGCGGCGAGGCCCGGGCCGCCCGCGCGCCAGCGGGAGCCGCGCCGGGGTGCGGCGGCGCGAGCCGCCGCACGCCCGGGACGGGCGCGAAGGGCTCTCGGGGAATGACAGACGAACGAGTGGCGCTGGACGAGCTGTTCAGCGCGACGTACGAGGAGCTGCGCCGGCTGGCCGCCACGGTCCGCCGGGGCGATCCGAGCGTCACGCTGAGCCCGACCGCGCTCGTGAACGAAGCCTACCTGAAGCTGGCGGAGTCGCTGCGGAGCGCTCCGGTCTCCCGCCTGCACTTCAAGCGCATCGCCGCCCGGGCGATGCGACAGGTCCTGATCGAGGCGGCGCGGCGGCGCAAGGCACACAAGCGCGGCGGCGGGGCGGCCGTGATCACGCTGGACGACGGCGTGGCCGCGCCACCGGAGTGGTCGGAAGACCTCGTCGCGCTGGATGCGGCGCTCGACGAGCTGGCGCGGATCCACCCGCGCCAGGCGCTGATGGTGGAGTATCGTTTCTTCGGCGGGCTCGACCTGGCCGAGACCGCGGAAGCCCTCCAGGTGTCCGAATCCACGATCGACCGAGATTGGCGGGCGGCCCGGGCGTGGCTCGCCCGTGAGCTGCGTCAGGCGCGCTGAGCCGCGGCGCAGGGTCCCCGGCACACCCGGGAGCGAACGATGATGGATGCCGCGCGGTGGGACCGGATCCAGACACTGTTCCACGAGGCGCTCGCGCAGCCGGAGGACCGGCGCGCGGCGTTCGTCGAATCCGCGTCACGGGGCGAGCGCGGCCTGGCCGCCGAGGTGCTGGCGCTGCTGGAGGAGGACGCGCTCGTGGCGCCGCTGCTCGACCATGGCATCGCCGACGTGGCGGAGCACGTGCTGGGCGGGCTGGAGCCGGCGCCGCGCCGCCTCGGCGCCTACCGGCTGGTGGGCGTGCTCGGCGAGGGCGGCATGGGCACGGTCTACCTGGCGGAGCGCGACGACCTGGGGAGCCGCGCCGCCATCAAGATGCTGCGGGACGCCTATCTCTCGCCGGCGCGGCGGGAGCGCTTCGCCAGCGAGCAGCGGATGCTGGCGCGGCTCAGCCACCCGAACATCGCGCGGCTGTACGACGCGGGGACGCTCCCGGACGGGACGCCGTACTTCGTCATGGAGCACGTCGAGGGCGTCCAGCTCATGGCGTACTGCGAGGCGAACGGCTGCGGCGTCGAGGAGCGGCTGCGGCTCTTCCGCGCCGTCTGCGAGGCGGTCCAGTTCGCGCACCGGCACGCGGTCGTGCACCGGGACCTGAAGCCGTCGAACGTGCTCGTGACGGCGGACGGGACCGTGAAGCTGCTGGACTTCGGGATCGCCAAGCAGCTCGACGCCGCGGGCGCCGACACCGACCGGACGAAGACCGCGCTGCGGCTCATGACGCCTGCGTACGCGGCGCCGGAGCAGATCCGCGGCGATCCGATCGGGACGTACACCGACGTCTACGCGCTCGGCGTCACGTTGTACGAGCTGCTCACGGGGAAGCTCCCCTTCGACCTCTCGCGCCTGACGCCGGGACAGGCCGGGGCGGTGCTGCTGGAGCGGGAGCCGGAGCGGCCGTCGGTGGCGGCGCGGAAAGGAGCGGCGCCCGCGGCACCTCCGGCGGGCTCGGTGGGCGCGGCCGCGTGGGCGGACCTGGACGTGCTCTGCCTCACGGCGATGCAGAAGGACCCGGCGCGCCGCTACCGCACCGTGGACGCGCTGATCGCCGACATCGACCACTACCTGCGGCGCGAGCCGCTGGAGGCGCGCGCCGACACGGCGGGCTACCGGCTGCGCAAGTTCCTGCAGCGCAACTGGCGGCCGGTGTCGCTGGCGGCGGCGGTGCTCGCGAGCGTGGTCGCCCTCGTCGCGTTCTACACCGTCCGGCTGGCGGCGGCGCGCGACGCGGCGCTGGCGGAGGCGGCGCGGACGCAGCGGATCCAGGGCTTCGTGATGAACCTCTTCGAGGGCGGCGACGAGGCGGTCGGCCCCGCCGACACGCTGCGCGTCGTCACGCTCGTGGACCGCGGCGTGCGCGAGGCGCGGGTGCTGGACGCGGAGCCGGGCGTGCAGGCGGAGCTGTACGAGACGCTGGGGCGGATCTACCAGAAGCTGGGCAACTTCCCGCGCGCCGACTCGCTGCTCCAGGCCGCGCTCGAGCAGCGGCGCTCGATTCTCGGGCCGGCCGCCCCGGACGTGGGCGCGAGCCTGCTGGCGCTCGGGCTGCTGCGCGTCGACCAGGCGCGCGTCCCCGATGCCGAGCGCCTGATCCGGCAGGGGCTGGAGACGACGCGGCACTCGCTGCCGCCGGAGCACCCGGCCATGCTCCGCGCCGTCACGGCGCTCGGCCGCGTGCTGGAGGAGCGCGGCGCGTACGACACGGCGGTCGCCGTGCTCGACGACGCGGTCCGGCTCGAGCAGGCCCGCGCGCCCTCGAGCCCCGAGCTGTCCACGACGCTCGGCTACCTCGCCGACACCCACTTCTACGCCGGCCACTACGCCGTGGCGGACTCGCTCAACCGCGTGCTGCTGGAGCTGAACCAGAGGCTCTACGGCGAGCGGCACCCCAGCGTCGCGGACAAGCTCATCAATCTCGGCGCGGTCCAGTTCCAGTGGGGGCACTACGAGGACGCCGAGCGGCTGTACCGCCGCGCGCTCGACATCATGAAGGCGTACTACGGGCCGGAGCACTACGAGGTCGCCTCGACCATGACCATGCTCGCCCGTGCGCTGGTCTACGAGAACCGGCACGCCGAGGCGCTCGACCTGCTGCACCGGGGACTCGCGATCGAGGAGCGGGTCTACGGCCCCGACCACCCGCGCGTGGCGTCCGCGCTGAACGAGCTCGGCAACGTGGCCGCGCGGCAGGGCGACTACCCGGCCGCGGAGGCGTACTTCCGGCGCATGGCCGGCATCTACCGGAAGGTCTACGGCGAGAAGCACTACCTGCTCGGCATCGCGCTCTCCAACCTGGCCAACACGTTCCTCGAGCGCGGCCGGAACGAGGAGGCCGAGCCGCTCTTCCGGCAGGCGCTCGCCGTGATGGCGGCCACGCTCCCCGCCGACCACCTGAACGTCGGCGTCGTGCACATCAAGCTCGGGCGCACGCTGCTGCGCGAGCACCGCTACGCCGAGGCCGAGCGCGAGAGCCGGCTCGGCTACGACATCGTCGCGAAGCAGTCGGACCCGACCGTGAGCTGGCTCAAGGCCGCCCGGACGGACCTCGCCATCGAGTACGACACGCTGAGGCGGCCGGCCGAGGCGGAGCGCTTCCGGAAGGAGGCGGACGCGCTCGAGGGGGCCTCGCCGAAGAAGCCGTAGCGCCGGTGGCCCGCGGGATCCCGCCGCCGCGGGCCGCGCGCGGCCCGCGGCGGCGTGGCCCGACGAAGCCGCCGGCGCCGCTCGCCTAATTCAAGGACTTCCAACCGCTTACGCACTCCTGGCGACGTCGCCGCCGCCACCGGCCCGAGCTCGACGCCGCGCGCGGGGCGTGCGAGCGTGCAGCAAATATTTGCGTTCGAGCGCAGTCTGCCTGCATTTTCTCGCCGGTTCCGGTGCGGTCTTTGCGTTCGCGCCGCGAACGAGGTCCAACAGCGTCCCTCTCACGCGGGGTCAAACCATGGCCGAGGGCAAGAAGAGCACGGGTCGAGGCGGCACGACGAAGGCCGCGAGCGCCGGACGCGGCGCGGCGAGCGGACGGGGCGGCACCGCGGCAAAGGGCGCCGCCAAGAAGGCCGGCGGCGCGAAGGCGCCGCGGCAGGCGCGCGGCGGGATCACGCAGCCCGTGCAGCCGGATGCGCAGCTCGCGCCGATCGTCGGGAGCAGCGCGCTGCCGCGCTCCGAGCTCACGAAGAAGGTCTGGGACTACGTGAAGAAGAACAACCTGCAGGACTCGAAGAACCGGCGGATGATCAACGCGGACTCGAAGCTCCGTCCGATCTTCGGGAAGGACCAGGTCTCGATGTTCGAGATGACGAAGCTGGTCAACCAGCACGTCAAGTAGAAGGTCGCGGTCCGCGGGAGCGCGGGGAGGGGCGGCCGGGCGCCGCCGCCCCGCCTCCAGCGGACGGGCCGCCGTACAGGGGTGAAGGACTTGGCGGCGCCGACGCCTCAGGACGCGGGCGCCGCCTGGATGCGCCACATGCGCCGGGGCGAGTTCGCCGCGGCATGGACGATCAGTGACGCGGTACTCCGCTCGCGCGCCGGCCGGCCGAGCTGGCACCTCCCCCGTCACGAGCAGTGGATCTGGGACGGGACGCCGCTGGCGGGCCGGCGGGTCCTGATCCGGTGCTACCACGGCCTCGGCGACACGCTCCACTTCATCCGCTACGCCCCGCTCGTCCGGGCGCTCGCCTCCGAGGTGACGCTCTGGGCGCAGCCCTCGCTCCTCCCCATCCTGCGCACCGCCGGCGGCATCGACCGGCTCGTCCCACTGCACGACGGCGCCCCCGACGCGGAGTACGACGTCGACGTCGAGCTGCTCGAGCTGCCGCACATCTTCCGCACGACGCTGGAGACGCTCCCCGCGGACGTGCCGTACCTGCACGTGCCGCCCGCGCCGCGCCCGACGCGCACCGCGGTGCGCGTCGGCGTCGTGTGGCGCGCCGGCGACTGGGATGACCGCCGCTCGGTGCCGACACATCTCGTCGCCGGGCTCGCGCGGGTCCCGGGGATCGAGCTGCACGTGCTCCAGCAGGGGCCGGCCCGCGAGGAGTGGCCGCGCGGCGTCGGCATGCTCACCGGCTCCGAGGACGTGCTCGAGCTGGCCGCGCTCATGCGCGCCCTCGACCTGGTCCTCTCCGTGGACAGCATGCCCGCCCACCTGGCCGGCGCGCTCGGCGTGCCGGTATGGACGCTGCTCCATGCCGAGCCGGACTGGCGCTGGCTGGAGCGGCGCCCGGACTCGCCGTGGTATCCGACGATGAGGCTGTTCCGGCAGGCGCGCGCCGGGGAGTGGGAGCCGGTGGTGGAACGCGTGGCGGCGGGGCTGCGCGAGCTGGTCGGGCGTGGCGCGCGGGCCTGCTGACGGCGCATCGGCGTCGGGCTGCGAACTACAGCTTTTCACCGCAGAGGCGCAGAGGGCGCAGAGAACGGCGACGGAAAGCGGGGCGGCGAAGCTCCGTCGGCGTTTGAACGAATTTTCATTCACAGGGAGCAGGGGAGCTGGGGAGACGCGCTGGGGGCGGCGCGGGGGTCGTCGTAGCGGAAGCATCCTTTTCGGGGGTTGCACCGGTGGACCCAGGGTCACCGGTACAACCCCCAGCTTCATTTCCGGCGTCGGCGTCGGAGCCGGCGTAGCCCGGTTCCAACTTCAATCGTGGATGCGTTCCCCGCGAACGCTGCTCCCTCCCGGCTCAGGTCGTTCTCTGCGCCCTCTGCGCCTCTGCGGTGAACAACGCCGTTCGCCGGCCCGGCCGCGATGCGTCACCGCACCACCGCCGTGCTCAGGCGCAGGTTGTTCTGAACCGTGAAATCAACCGTGGCGCCCGGGTGCACGAGGAGCGGGTCCGTGCGCGCCAGGCCGCGGCCGCCGATCGGGCGCGCGAGCAGCCGGAGCGGGCCCGCCGTGTACGCCAGCGAGCGCAGCGTCAGCGTCGCCGAGCTGTTCCCCGTCACCATCCCCACCCAGTCCACCGTCCCGCTCGGACCGACGGCGTAGATGTCGACGTCGTTGAAGGCGTTGTTGTGCACCGCCACCGTGACCGGCGCGTCCGGCGCCGGCTGCGCGCTCTCGTCGACCGCCGTGCGCCCGCCGCACGCCGCGAGCAGCGCCAGCGTGGCGACCGCGAGGCTTCTCTTTATCTGAATGAACACGCGATCCTCCCTTGCCCGGGACCACCGCAGAATTCGTCTAACTTCTTCTGCGGCAATCAGTTACGGTTGCATTACCCGTACCATTGGTCCACTTGCGGCCGCGTGCCTTGATTCTCCGGCGCGGCGCGGCACATCTTCGGGCCAGGAGCCTCGTCATTCCTCCCGCGGAGTCCCGCCAATGCCCGTCGTCGGACAGAGCCTGGCCCGGACGGACGGTCTCGCGAAGGTCACCGGCGCGGCACGCTACGTGGACGACCTGGTGCTGCCGGGGATGCTGCACGGGCGGACGATCCGGTCGACGATCCCGCGCGGCCGGATCCGGGGCGTGCGCCTCGACTTCGATCCGGGCGGCTTCACGGTGGTGGACCATCGCGACGTGCCGGGGCGGAACGTCGTCGCCCTGGGGGTGGAACTGGACCAGCCGTGCCTGGCGGCGGGGGTAGTGCGGCACGTGGCGGAGCCGATCCTGCTCCTGGCGCACGAGGACCGGGACCGGCTGCTGGAGGCGAGGGTCGGGATCGGGTACGAGGCGGAGGCGCCGGTGCTGGACGCGGCGACGTCGCCCGTGACGTTCAAGGAGATCCGGATCGAGCAGGGCGACGTGGAGGCGGCGCTGGCGGGGGCGGAGGTCGTGGTGGAGGGGGAGTACCGGACGGGGCACCAGGAGCAGCTCTACATCGAGACGAACGGCGTCGTGGCGGTGCCGGAGGCGGGTGGCGTCACGATCTACGGCTCGCTGCAGTGCCCGTTCTACATCCACAAGGCGTTGTCGATCCTGCTCGCGCTGCCGCCGGAGCGGGTGCGGGTGGTGCAGATGGAGACGGGGGGCGGCTTCGGGGGGAAGGAGGAGTACCCCTCGATGATCGCGGGGCACGCGGCGCTGCTGGCGCTGAAGTCGGGCCGTCCGGTGAAGCTCGTGTACGACCGGGCGGAAGACATGTGGGCGACGACGAAGCGGCACCCGTTCGTGGTGCGCCACCGTACGGGGGTGACGCGGGACGGGCGGCTGGTGGCCGCGGACATCGACATCCTGGTGGATGGCGGCGCGTACGTGACGCTGACGCCGGTGGTGCTGTCGCGGGGGGCGATCCACGCGGGCGGGCCGTACCGGCACGAGAACGTGCGGGTGCGGGCGCGGGCGGTGATGACGAACACGCCGCCGAACGGCGCGTTCCGGGGCTTCGGCGCGCCGCAGGTGCAGTTCGCGGCCGAGGTGCACATGGACCGGATCGCGGAGGCGCTGGGGCTGGACCCGGTGCGGCTGCGGGAGCGGAACGCGCTGCGGCCGGGAGACCGCACGATCACGGGCGGGCGGGTCGGCGCGGACGCGAGCGCGCTGGACGTGCTGCGGGAGGCGGTGCGGCGGAGCCGGTACCGGGCGAAGCGGCGGGCGTACGCGGGGACGCGGAAGGGGATCGGCGTCGCCCTGTTCTTCCACGGCGCGGGCTTCACGGGCGGGGGCGAGGTGAAGCTGGCGTCGCGGGCATCGCTGGAGCTGACGGAGCGCGGCGTGCGGATCCTGAGCGGCACGGTCGAGATCGGGCAGGGGACGCGGACGGTCCACGCACAGATCGTGGCGGAGGCGCTCGGGATCGCGCCGGAGCGGGTGGAGGTGGCGGAGCCGGACACGGCGGTGGTGCCGGACAGCGGGCCGACGGTGGCGTCCCGGACGTGCATGGTGGTGGGCGGGATCCTGCACCGGGCGGCGGTGGAGCTGCGCGAGAAGCTGGGTGGGCTCGGTCCGGCGGAGTACTACCGTCGCTTCGGCCCGCTCGTGGTCACGCGGGCGTACGAGGGGCCGGCGGGGCTGGAGTGGTCGGACGAGACGTACGTCGGGGACGCGTACGGCACGTACGCCTGGGCGTGCGACGTCGCCGAGGTCGAGCTGGACCCGGTGACGTACGCGGCGCGGCCGCTCCGCATCACGGCGGTCGCCGAGATCGGGCGTGCGATCAACCCGAGGCTCGCGCTCGGGCAGATCGAGGGCGGCACGGCGCAGGGCGTCGGCTACGGAGTGCTGGAGGAAGTCGTGATGCGCGACGGCGCGATGGCCAACGCGCAGCTGACGAACTACACGGTTCCGACGACGCTGGACACGCCGCGCATCGACGCCACGATCCTGGAGCACCCGTACGCGCACGGCCCGTTCGGCGCGAAGGGCGTGGGGGAGCTGCCGATCGACGGGCCGGCGCCGGCGCTCGTGAACGCGATCCGCTCGCTGGGCGTGGACGTGCGCGAGGTGCCGGCGACGCCGGAGCGGATCATGAGCGCGATCGTGGCGCCGGAGCTCCGGACCTGACCGCGCACGGAGGCGCATGCGCTTCGTCCTGAACCGCGAGGAGGTCGACGTCGCCGCGCATCCGCTCAAGCGGCTGCTCGACGTGCTGCGCGAGGAGTGCGGCCTGACGGGGACGAAGGAGGGGTGCGGCGAAGGCGAATGCGGGGCGTGCACGGTGCTGCTCGACGGCGCGCCGGTGTGCTCGTGCCTGGTGCCGCTCGCGCAGGTGGAGGGCGCGGCGGTCACGACGATCGAGGGGCTGGCGGGCGAGCATCCGCTGCAGCGCGCGTTCGCGGAGGAGGGGGGCGCGCAATGCGGGATCTGCACGCCGGGGATGATCCTGGCGGCGGTGGCGCTCGGGCCGGCGCCGTCGCTCGCGCAAATCCGGGAGGGGCTGGCGGGGAATCTCTGCCGGTGCACGGGATACGAGGCGATTTACCGGGCGGTGCTGCGGGGGGCGCGGAGGCCGGGCGCCGGTTCGGCCGCGGACCCGGCTGTGCGCGCCGACGGACCGGGTCCGGGACGGGGTCCGGGCCCGGGTCCCGGCCCGCGAAGCGAGGGGGCGGCGTGAGGACGGCGGTCTCCTCGCTCGAGCTGGTCTCGCCGCGGTCGCTGGCGGAGGCGCTGCGGCTGCTGCGGGAGGAGGGGCCGCTCGTGCCGCTGGCGGGGTGCACGGATCTGTACGTGGCGCTGAACTTCGGGACGCTTCCGGGGCGGCGGTTCCTGGACGTGTGGGCGCTGGAGGAGCTGCGCGGGATCGAGAGACGGGGGGACGTGCTGCGCATCGGCGCGCTGGCGACGCACGCGGAGCTGCGGCGGTCGGCGCTCGTGCGGCGGCGCCTGCCGATGCTGGCGGCGGCGGCGCGCGAGATCGGCGGCGCGCAGATCCAGAACCGCGGGACGCTGGGCGGCAACATCGCGAACGGCTCGCCGGCGGGGGACACGCTGCCGGTGCTGGCGGCGGCGGAGGCGGTGGTCGTGCTGCGGAGCGTGGATGGCGAGCGGCGCGTCGCGTTCGGGGAGTTCTACACGGGGTACCGCCGGAGCGTGCTGCGGCCGGACGAGCTGATCGTGGCCGTCGAAGTCCCGCCGGTGGACGGGCGGCAGTGGTTCCGGAAGGTGGGGACGCGGGCGGCGCAGGCGATCTCGAAGGTGGTGATGGCGGCGGTGCGCGGCGTCGCGCCGCGGATCGCGCTGGGGAGCGTGGCACCGACGGTGGTGCGGCTGCCGCGCACGGAGGCGGCGCTCGCCGCCGGCGTCCCGATCGAAGAGGCCATGGACACCCTCTCCCGCGAGATCCACCCGATCGACGACCTGCGCTCGACCGCCGACTACCGGCGGCGCGTGTCCTCGAACCTGCTGCGGCAGTTCTGGGACGAGACCGCGTAGGCGACGCCGCCCCGATGCCGCCCGCGCACCTCCTGCTGCGCTCGCGCCGCGTGGTCACGCCGGGAGGCGTGGTCGCCGCCGAGGTGGAGGTGGCGGGCGGGGTGATCCGGGCGGTGAGGGCGCCGGCGGCGCGCCCGTCCTCCCCCGCCCTGCTCGACCTCGGCGACCTCGTGCTCCTCCCCGGCCTCGTGGACGCCCACGTGCACGTGAACGCGCCGGGGAGAACGGGCTGGGAGGGGTTCCGCAGCGCGACGCGGGCGGCGGCCGCGGGCGGCATCACGACGCTCGTGGACATGCCGCTGAACGCCGTGCCGGCCACGACGACCACGGAGGCGCTGCGGCGCAAGGAGCGCGCGGCGCGCGGGCGGCTGGCCGTGGACGTCGCGCTCTGGGGCGGCGTCGTCCCGGGGAACGAGGCGGAGCTGCGCGGGCTGTGGGACGCGGGCGTCGCCGGGTTCAAGTGCTTCCTGGCGCCGTCGGGCGTGGACGAGTTCCCGGCGGTCGGCGAGCCGGAGCTGCGGCGGGCGCTGCCGATCCTGGCGGAGCTGGGCGCGCCGCTGCTGGTGCACGCGGAGCTGCCGGGCCCGCTCGAGGCGGCGCGGCCGGGGCCGGGCGCGGACCCCCGCCGCTACGCCACCTACCTGGCCTCGCGTCCGCCGGCGGCGGAGGTGGAGGCGGTGCGCCTGGTGCTGTCGCTGTGCCGGGAATTCGGCGCGCGGGTCCACATCGTCCACGTCTCGGCGGCGGAGGTGCTGCCGCTCCTGGCCGAGGCGAAGCGCGCGGGGCTGCCGGTCACGGCGGAGACGTGCCCGCACTACCTGCACTTCGCGGCGGAGGACGTGCCCGCGGGCGCGACGGAGCACAAGTGCGCGCCGCCGATCCGCGGCGCGGCGAACCGGGAGCGGCTCTGGGCGGCGCTCGCGGACGGCGTGCTCGACCTGGTCGGCTCCGACCACTCGCCGTGCCCACCGGCGCTGAAGCGACGGGAGAGCGGGGATTTCCTGGCGGCGTGGGGCGGCATCGCATCGCTGCAGCTCGGGGCGGCGGTGGTGTGGACGGGCGCGCGGGAGCGCGGGCTCGGCGTCGAGCGGCTGGCGGAGTGGATGGCGGCGGCGCCGGCGCGGCTGGCCGGGCTGAGCGGTCCCAAGCGGTCCGGGGGTCCGGCGGCTTCGGCCGGGCTCGCGGGGCCGGCCGGGCCGCCGGGACCCTCCGGGCGGAAAGGCGTGATCGCGACCGGGGCGGACGCGGACCTCGTCGCCTTCGATCCGGACGCGGAGTGGACGGTGGACGCCGCGGCGCTCCACCACCGGCACAAGCTGACGCCGTACGCCGGGGCGCGGCTCCACGGCGTCGTCCGGGCGACGTGGCTGCGCGGCGCGATGATCTACGACCGCGGCGCGCTCGCCACGGAGCCGGCGGGGCGCATCCTGCGGCGAGGAGAGGCGAATGGACTTCACGGAGCGGGTCGACCTGGCCGCCGAACGGCTGGGCGGGGCGGCGCTGCTGGCGAATGACGAGTTCTTCGCGCCGAAGGAGAACCTGATCCGGGCGGGCAAGCCGGTCTGGCGCGAGGGCGAGTACACGGAGCGGGGGAAGTGGATGGACGGCTGGGAGACGCGGCGCCGCCGCTCGCCCGGCCACGACTGGTGCATCCTGCGCCTCGGCCTCCCGGGCGTGATCCACGGCGTGGTCGTGGACACGAGCTTCTTCACGGGCAACTACCCGGAGTCGTGCTCCCTGGAGGCGTGCGCGGTCGCCGGGGTGCCGGAGCCCGCCTGGCTGGCGGGCGAGGAGGCGGCGTGGGTCGAGCTGCTGCCGCGCTCCCCGTTGCGCGGCGACGCCGTGAACGGCTTCGCGATCGCGCCGACGGAGCGCTTCACGCACGTGCGGCTGAACATCTTCCCGGACGGCGGCGTGGCGAGGCTGCGCGTCCACGGCGACGTCGTTCCCGACCCCGCGTCGCTCCGCCGCCCGGAGATCGACCTCGCCGCGGTGGAGAACGGCGGCTGGGTCGCGCTGTGCAGCGACATGCACTACGGCAACCGCCAGAACCTGATCCTGCCCGGGCCGCCGCTCGGGATGCACGACGGCTGGGAGACGAAGCGGCGGCGCGGGCCCGGGCACGACTGGGCGGTCGTGCGGCTGGGCGCGCGGGGCCGGATCCGGCGAGTGGTCGTCGACACGTCGCACTTCAAGGGGAACGCGCCGGGGAGCTGCTCGCTGGAGGCGCTGGACTCCGCCGACGCGACGCCCGCGGAGCTGACCGGGAGCGCGGGGTGGCGCGGGCTGCTTCCTGAGACGAAGCTCCAGCCGCACACCGTGCATCCGTTCGAGGCGGAGCTGGAGCGCGTGCCGGCGGCGACGCACGTGCGGCTGAACGTCTTCCCGGATGGCGGCGTGGCGCGGCTGCGGCTGTTCGGGGAGGTGGTGCGGTAGTCGGGCGCGGGCCCCGCCGCACGCCACGCCCCGCGCAGGCCGGCGCACCCGGCACCGCGAGGGACGCGAACACCGAACCGGAGTGTAGCGACGTGCCCGACCTCGCCACGCTCGACGCCGTTCCCGCCGCGGCTGCGGAGACCGCGCTGCTGTCGTGCTGCGGCTCCCGCGCATGGGCCCGGGCGATGGCGCTCCGCCGGCCGTTCCGCACGCGGGAGGCGCTCCTGCGCGCCGCCGACGACGTCTGGTGGAGCCTCGGCGCCGACGACTGGCTGGAGGCGTTCCGCGCGCACCCGCGCATCGGCGAGCGGCGCGCGGAGCGGGCGCAGCCCGGCGACGGCGACGGCTGGTCGGCGGACGAGCAGTCCGGCACGCGCTCGGCGGAGGCGGCGCTGCTGGCCGAGCTGGCGGAGGGGAACCGCGCGTACGAGGCGCGCTTCGGGCACATCTACATCGTCTGCGCGACGGGTCGGTCGGCGGACGAGCTGCTGGCCGTCCTCCGCTCCCGCCTGGGGAACGACGCGGAGACGGAGCTGCGGGTCGCGGCGGAGGAGCAGCGCAGGATCACGCGCATCCGACTGGAGAAGCTGATCGGACCATGAGCGCGATAACGACGCACGTGCTGGACACGGCGCTGGGCGAGCCGGCGGGTGGGGTGCCGGTGCTGCTGGAGCGGCTGCCGGAGGACGCGGCGCCCTACGTGGTCGGGCGGGGGATCACGGACGAGGACGGGCGGCTCCGGGATCTGCTCCCGCCCGGCGCGCTGAAGGCCGGGCTGTACCGGCTGACGTTCGACACGGGCGCGTACCTGGCGGCGCAGGAGCTGGAGTATTTCTTCCCGCAGGTGTCGGTGGTGTTCCGCGTGGACGACGTGCACCGGCAGTACCACGTGCCGCTGCTGTTGAGCCCGTATGGGTATGCGACGTATCGAGGGAGTTGAGGGGAATGGACACCACCCTGCGGGAGCTCGCCGACCTCGCCCTCCGCTGGACCCACGTGGTGGCCGCGATCATGTGGATCGGCAATTCCCTGCTCTTCAACTGGCTCGACCGCAACCTCCGCCCCTCGCCCACCCCGGCCGCCGGGGAGCAGGGGGAGATCTGGCTCCTGCACAGCGGCGGCTTCTACCACGCCGCGAAGACGCAGCTCCTCGGAAGCGCGCTGCCGCGGCCGCTGCACTGGTTCAAGTGGCAGGCGTACACGACATGGCTGAGCGGCGCGTGCCTGCTGATCGTGGTCTACTACCTCGGCGGCGCCGCGCTCCTGCTCCCGCCGGGCTCGCCGCTCTCGCCGCGGGCGGCGGTGGCCGTCGGCGCCGGCGCCATCGTCGCCTCGCTCGTCGTCTACAACGCGCTGTGCGCCACGCCGCTGCTGCGCTCCCCGGCGACGATGGCGGCGATCGGGCTGGCGTGGATCGCGGGGCTCGCGTACGGGCTGACGCAGGTGTTCAGCGCCCGCGCGGCGTTCCTGCACATCGGCGCGACGCTGGGCACGATCATGGCCGGGAACGTCTTCCTCACGATCATCCCGTCGCAGCGGCAGCTCGTGGCCGCGGTGGCGGCGGGGCGCGGCGCCGACCCGCGCCTCGCCGGGCAGGCCAAGCGGCGCTCGATCCACAACAACTACCTGACGTTCCCGGTGATCGCGCTGATGCTGAGCGGCCACTTCCCGGAGCTGTACGGCGCCCCGTGGAGCTGGCTCGTGCTGCTCGTCATCGTGCTCGCCGGCGCGGGCGTGCGGCACTGGATGAACGTGCGCTTCACGCGGCCGCGCTGGATCCCGGCGCTCGCCGCGACGGCGGCGGCGGCGCTCGGGGCGCTCTACTTCGTGGCCGCGCGGCCGCTCGCGCCCACGCCGGCGGCGGCGGCCACGAGCGCCGGCCCGGTCACGTTCGCGGAAGCGCAGGCCGTCGTGCAGAAGCGGTGCGCGGTCTGCCACTCGGCGACGGCCGCGGACCGCACGTTCGGCGCGGCGCCCGCCGGCGTCGCGTTCGACCGGCCGGAACAGATCCGGGCGCTGGCGCCCCGCATCCGGGTGCGCGCGGTCGTGACGCGGACGATGCCGCCGGGGAACAAGACATGGATCACGCCGGAGGAGCGGGCGGTGCTGGGGCGGTGGGTGGAGGAGGGGGCGAGGCTCAGATGATCCGC
>DASTKT010000133.1:0-36304 GCA_035715725.1 Longimicrobiales bacterium
CCAGCGTCGCCACCGCCAGCAGCGCGTACGCCGGCCGCGTCCGCAGCCGCCGCAGCGCATAGCGCGCGTCCATGATCCAGCTCTCCAGCCCCGGCCCGCCCGGACGCATGCGGCTCGACGCCGGCTCGAACCCCGTCCGCCCCCGCCACCAGCTCCGCCGCACCAGCGCCGGCACCGACCCCGCTACCTGCATCCACAGCCACGCCCGCGCCGCCGCCACACCGTGCCGCTCCACCCGCTCCGCGTGCTCCGCCGCCAGGTCCGAGAGCACCTCCTCCCGCTCCGCGTGCGGCAGCAGCCGCCTCAGCAGCGCCAGCGGCAGCCGCGGCAGCCCCGCCGCCGGTCCGCTCCTCCGTGACTCGTCCATCGCCTCGCTCCGTCCCGGGTTCCGCGCGGTCGTATCTCGATTCTACATTGTAGAGAGTGGCCCCACAAGAATCGGCCATCACCGCGCGACCACCATTCGACCCACGGCGACGACGCGGCGTTGCACGCGCCCGGCCGCCGGCCGCCGGTCTCAGAAGATCGGGTGCGTCTCCGGCTCGCTGCCGAACGCGCTCAGCATGGCGGGGACGATGTCGGCGCGAATGGCACCGGCGTGGGCGAGCAGACCGAGGAAGTCCCAGAGGCTCCAGCGCTCGGTGATCCGCCCGTCGCAGAACCGGAGGAACCCGCCGCCGTGCATGACGTGGGGCGTCTCCATCCCGGGGATGGGGATGACGGCGCGGCCGCGGAAGGCCACCTCGTCGCCGTGCTCGATGGTGCGGTCGATCGTGACGTGGAGGTTGGGGAAGGAGCGCCGGAAGGCGCGGTAGAACTGTCGGTACTCCTCGCGCCCGCGCAGGTTTCGGCCGCCGAGATTGTAGGCGACGTGATCCGGGGCGAGGAGCTGGTCGATGACCTCCTCGCGGCCGTGGTTCCACAGCTCGTCGAAGCAGCGGTACGTCGCCTGGACGTTGGCGCTGTCCATGGGGGCCTCGGGTGGACGGAGGCGCGGGGCCGGCCGCACCCGCGAGCCTGTACCGGGAAGACCTGAATAATGTCGCGGCGCTGGCGCCGATGCCACGGTCGTGATCCGGGCCGCCGTCGGAGCGCGCCGCGCGGCCGATCGGAGGCTTGCCGCGCGGAGCCGGCCGGTTGCATCGTCCCGCGTTCCGCGTCCTCCCCCGACCCGATCCGAACGGAGGCCCGATGTCGTCGTGCCGGTCCCGCCGCATCGTCGTACTCCTCGTCGGCTTGCTTGCCCCGGGAGCGGCGCGTGCCCAGCGGCCGGCGCCGCTCGCGCCGGGGGCGCCGGTCAGCGAGCGGATCGCGCCCGGCCAGCTCCGGACGTTCCCGGTCGATCTCGCGGCCGGCCGGTTCGTCTATGGCGTGGCCGACCAGAGGGACGTCGACCTGGTGGTCACGGTGAAGGACCCGGCCGGGCGCGAGGTGGGCACGTTCGACGGTCCCGCGCGCGGTCCGGAGCGCTTCACGTTCTCGAGCGACGTCGCCGGGCGGTACACGATCGAGCTGCGCCCGTTCGGGGACAGTGCCGGTGCGTACACGGTGGCGCTGGAGCGGGTCGAGCCGGTCGCGACGACGCCGGAGGGGCGCGTCGACCAGATCCTCGCGCCGTACACGGGGGAGCGCACGCCGGGCGCGGCGGTGGCCGTCTTCCGGGACGGGCGCATCGTCTTCGAGAAGGGGTACGGCATGGCGGACCTGGAGGCGGGCGCGCCGGTCACGCCGCGGACGGTGTTCCACGTCGCCTCGGTGTCGAAGCAGTTCACGGCGTACGCCATCGCCCTTCTGGCCGGGGAAGGGAAGCTCTCGCTGGACGACGATGTGCGGAAGCACCTCCCGGAGGTCCCGGACTTCGGCCGGACGATCACGCTCCGCCACCTGCTGCACCACACGAGCGGGCTGCGGGACCAGTGGGCGCTCTGGGCCATGGCCGGCGGGCGCATGGACGACGTCATCACCGAGGACGATCTCCTCTGGCTGATCACGCACCAGCGGGAGCTCAACTTCACGCCCGGCGCCGAGTACCTCTACTCGAACAGCGGCTTCACGCTGCTGGCGAAGGTCGTCGAGCGGGTGAGCGGGAAGCCGTTCCCGGCGTTCGCGCGGGAGCGCCTGTTCGAGCCGCTGGGGATGGCGAGCACGCAGGTGTACGACGACCACCAGCGCCTGGTCCCCGGCCGCGCCTACTCCTACGAGCCCGACGGCCGGGGCGGCTGGGAGAAGTCGGTGCTCAGCTACGCGAACTACGGCGCGACGAGCCTGTTCACGACCGTCGAGGACCTCGCGCGCTGGCTCGAGAACTACGACCAGCCGAAGGTCGGCACCGGCGCCACCGTCCGCCTCATGGAGGAGCGCGGCGTCCTGAACAAGGGCGATACGATCCCCTACGCCCTCGGCATCGTCGTGGACACGTTCCGCGGCCTCCGGCGCCTCGAGCACGGCGGCGCCGACGCCGGCTATCGAAGCGACGTCGCGTTCTTCCCGGAGCTGCACGCGGGCGTCGTCGTGCTCGCCAATGCCGCGGACTTCGACGCCGGCGGGACCGCCCGGCGCGTGGCCGAGGCGTTCTGGGGCGACCGCATGGGCCCGCCGCCGCCGCGCCGCCCGCAGCCGTCCCGGAAGCCCGCCGCGCGGGCGGCGAAGGCCGCTCCCCCGGACCCGGCCGCGCTCGTCGGCCGCTACTACAGCCCCGAGCTCGAGGCGTTCTACACGATCTCGCTGGAGGGCGGCAAGCTGGTGGCCCGGAGCCGCCGCTCCGGCGCGATCGCGCTCGAGCCGGCCGGCCCCGACGAGCTCGACGGCAGCGCCTGGTACTTCCAGAAGGTGCGCGTCCAGCGCGACGCCGCCGGGAAGGTCACCGGGATCCGCGTCAGCAACGGGAGGGTGAGGAACCTGCTCTTCGAGAAGCAGGCGGGGGGGTGAGGGCGATATTCGCGGGCTTCACGGGCGTTTGGCTGGCCTCGCGGGCGGCCTCCGGGTCCGTTCCTGTCACGCGAAGAGCGCGGAGTCGAACGGCGCGACGAGAAGCTCGTGCTGCGGTGGGTTCGCGGGCGTTCGTTTCGTCCGTGAACGGAAAAGTGTCACACGGAGCCACGGAGCACACGGAGGGGGAGTTCGCGGGCGGTGGCCGGCGCCCGGGGGACGCACGTTCCTTTTTGGAGTCGTTCCGGGCGCCCGAGGGGGCGCGGGGTGACACCATGAAAAGGGGTGGGCGTTCCCCGGGTGGTCTCGGGCGCCCGGTCCCGCGGCGCCTCCGTGGACTCCGTGGCTCCGTGTGAGACCAGATGGACCTTCGGCCGCCCGCGAACGCGGCGCCGCCCGGTCCGGCGTCTAGCCGTCCACGGCCGCGTCTTCGCGCGACGCGAGAAGCCCTACTTCCCCGCCTTGTGGTTCGCGCACGTGGCCCGCGCGTTGAACGGCGCGAAGTCGCCCGCGGGGTTCGGCCGGTAGGACCACAGGTGCAGCTCGTAGTGCGGCTCGAAGCCGTGCGCCTCGTCGACCGGGGTGAGCGGGTTGTCCACCATGTGGTAGTACTGGTTGCCCATGAACTCCGGCGGCGCCGTGTGCCCCGCGTCCTTCCACGCCTTCTCCCAGACCAGGTTCTCGACCGCCACCAGCTGCATCGAACCGTCCGCTTCCGGCTCGTAGACGAGCACGCCCGGCGTGAGGAAATCGGTGTGCGTCCCCTTCCCGGACACGCGCCCCCCCGGCGGGTTGAGCCCGAGCAGGTCCGGGCGGACGTAGTGCACGCCCATCGCGCCGAGCTGCCGGGGCTGCCCCTCTGTCGCGGCCGTCACGCACATGTTCATGGGATCGCGCATGTAGCCTTCCTTCAGCGCGACCTTCACGTCGCGGTACTTGTCCGTCGCCGCGCGGATCGCGGCCAGCGTCGGCGCCTTGGGCGCGGGCGCGGCCTTCTGCTGCGCGGCCGCCGGCGCCTTCTGCTGCGCGGCGGCGGCCGCGGGGACGAGGAGCAGGCTGAGGGCGAGGGGCGTGAGGATCCGGCGCGGGGACGTCATCGGCGGCCTCCTGGGAACGGGATCGGCGGACCCGGGCGCGGGATGCGCCCGGGGCGGCGACGGCACTGCGACGACTTGTGGCGATGGATGCTGGCCCGTGGGGATGGCTTCAGCCAATTACCTGCGGATCGCCGCCGCTGTCAAGGATTTCCTACGCCGCCGCCGCGCCCCCGGATTGCCCGCTGCCGGATCCGCGCGGCCCGCCGCCGCGCTACGTCCGCGGCCTCCCCGCCGTCCTGCGCACCACGCGCCCCGGCCGCCCGCCCACGAACCGCCCGGCGTCGACCTCCACCTTGCCGTTCACGACGACGTAGTCGATCCCGCGCGGGTACTGGTGCGGGTTCTCGTACGTCGCCATGTCCAGCACCGTCCGCGGATCGAAGACGACGAGGTCCGCGTTCAGCCCGGCCGCGACGCGGCCGCGGTCCGTGAGCCCGAGCCGTGCCGCCGGCATCGACGTCATCTTCTTGACCGCCTCCTCCAGCGAGAGCACGTGGTACTCGCGGACGTAGCGCCCGAGCACGCGGGGAAACGTCCCGTACCACCGCGGGTGCGGCTGCCCCTCGCCCGGGCGCGTGAGCCGGCCGTCCGAGGCGATCATCGTCAGCGAGTCCGTCATGATCCGGCGCACGTCGGCCTCGTCCAGCACGTGGTAGATCGCGGAGGCGCCGCCCCGCGTCATCGCCTCGATCACCAGCTCCGCGCCGGTCTCCGGCGTCGGCGCGAGCCCGCGCCGCTTCGCCCAGTCCGCCAGCGTCTTCCCCTCCAGCGAGGTGTCCCATGCCACACGGGAGAGCTGGACGCGCGAGATGTCGCCGCCGCCCCGGTCGTTCAGGATGTTGGCGACGATCCCCTTCACGATGCTGTCGCGCAGCACGCGGTCGCCGACGCGGCGGGCGAACGCCGTGTCGCCGCCGGCGGACGCCCACGCCGGCGCGAGCACGCCGATCCCGGTATACGTCGCGTCGTACGGGTACTGGTCGAGCCTGACGTCGATGCCGCGGGCGCGCGCCGAGTCCACCATCGCCAGCGTGCGCACGGACGCGCCCCACATCGGCTTGCCGACCACCTTGTGGTGCGTGAGCACGACCGGGATGTGCGCCTGCCGCCCGATCTCGATCGCCTCCGCCACGCCCTCGATCAGCCCGAGCCCCTCCTCCCGCAGGTGCGACGTGTAGATCCCGCCCGAATCCGCCGCCGCCTTCGCCAGCGCGATCACCTCCGGCGTGTGCGAGAACGCGCCCGGCAGGTACTTCAGCCCGGTGGACAGCCCGAATGCGCCCTCGTGCATCGCCTGCGCGACCATCCCCGTCATCCGCTCCAGCTCCGCCGGCGTGGGGTCCCGGTCCGCCATCCCCATCACCGCCTCGCGGATCGTGTTGTGCCCCGCCAGGAACGCGACGTCCATCCCCACGCCCACCTTCGCCACCGAATCGAGGTAGGCCCCGAACGGCCACGGCCCGCCGCCGTCCGGCCCGCCCAGCGCCGTCGTCACGCCCTGCCGTACGTGGCTCTCCGCGTCCGGCAGCCGCAGCAGCGGGTCCAGGTGGGCGTGCATGTCGATGAACCCCGGCGCCACGACCTTCCCCGCCGCATCCACGACGCGCGCCGCCCGCGACGACGGCAGCGCCGTCCGCGACACCGCCACGATGCGGTCCCCGCTCACCGCCACGTCCGCGCGGAACCCCGGCTTCCCCGTCCCGTCGACGACGGTGCCGCCCTTGATCAGGAGGTCGTATGCCGGCCGCGCCGGCCCGCGCTCCTGCGCGCGCAGCGCGCTCGCGCCGCCGACCACGAGGAGCGGGAGGAGCGCGAGGCCCGCGGCGCCGCCGCGGAGCGCCCGCGCGAGGACGGCCGGGATGATGGGCCCTGCCGTCATGGCTCGGTCGGCGTGATCGACGCGGTCGGCGGGCATGGCGGGGTCGGCGGGCATGGCGGGGTCGGCAATGCACACACGGATACGGCTCTGGCTCACGGACGGCCTCCTGGGTTCTCGCCCGGTGATCGGATCGGGTACGGGCAGGGGTACGGGTACGAATGTCGGAGCACGGGAAGCGGCGGCGCGGCCGGGCCGTGTGAAGGCGCCGGGCGGGACGCCCCGCAGCAGCGCGTGAGGACGCCGCACCGCCCGCCCCGCACCTCGCGGCGCGGAGCGCCGCGGCAGCGCCAGCGTGCGCGGCCCGACGGGCCACGACAGCGAAGCGTACGCGCGCCGCAGGCGCGCGACAGTGCAACGTGCGCGGCCGAAGGCCGCGACAGCGCAGCGTGCGTGGCGCGCAGCGCCACGACAGCGAGCAGAGCGAGCGTCCGGCGGCGCCTCCGGCGCCGCCTAATCATGCGTAGCCTTCGCGTCGATACTATCTTGCAACGTGCGGCCGCGCCACCGGCCGGCGGAACCGGGGGCGCCACCGCGCGTATCACCGGAGTCGATCCCGTGGCAGTCCTGCAGCCCTGCACGCTCATGAACGCATTTCTCCGGCGCCGAATGCCTGGTGCGGCCCGCCTCCGGCGGACCGCTGGGGCGGCGTTCGCCCTCCTTCTCGCCCTCGCCGCGTGCTCCGAGCCGCGCGAGCAGTCCATCGCCTACAGCCAGCTCAAGGAACGCATTGCCGCCGGTCAGGTGCGCGACGTCCGCCTCTCGGACTACCAGGTCCAGGCGACGCCGACGCCGGCCGCGCGCAAGGCGGGCGCGCCGGAGCGCTGGGTCGCCACCCGCGTGCCGGGGGACGACCAGCTCGTCTCGCTGCTCGAGTCCCGGCACGTGGAGTACGACGGCTTCGGCGGCGGCACGCCGCGCCCGAACCCCGTGGCCGTGGCGGTGCTGCTGCTCGTCGGCGTGGGAGTCCTCGTGGCCGCGTGGCGCATGCAGAAGAACTCCGTGCGCGGCGTCTCGCCGGTCGGGCGGATGCGGCTGAAGGACAGCCACGGCGCGAGCGAGACGTCGTTCGACGACGTCGCCGGCGTGGACGAGGCGAAGGAGGAGCTGGAGGAGGTCGTGCACTTCCTGCGCACGCCGGAGAAGTTCTCGCGGCTGGGCGCGCGCGTGCCGCGCGGCGTGCTGCTCGTCGGGCCGCCGGGGACGGGGAAGACGCTCCTCGCCAAGGCGGTGGCGGGTGAGGCCGGCGTGCCCTTCTTCTCGATCAGCGGCGCGGAGTTCGTCGAGGTCTACGTCGGCGTCGGCGCGTCCCGCGTGCGCAAGCTCTTCCAGCAGGCGCGCACCAAGGGGCGCGCCATCATCTTCATCGACGAGCTCGACGCCATCGGCAAGAGCCGGAGCAACTCGCTGACCGGCGCGAACGACGAGCGCGAGCAGACGCTGAACCAGCTCCTGGTCGAGATGGACGGCTTCGACCCGCGCAGCGGCATCATCGTGATGGCGGCCACGAACCGGTCGGAGATGCTGGACCCGGCGCTGCTGCGTCCCGGCCGCTTCGACCGGCAGGTACTCGTCGACCGGCCGGATCCCATCGGCCGCGAGGCGATCCTCAAGGTGCACGCCCGCAACATCCGCCTGGGCGACGAGGTCGACCTCACCCACATCGCGCAGCGCACACCCGGCTTCGTCGGCGCCGACCTGGCCAACGTCCTGAACGAGGCGGCGCTCCTCGCCGCGCGCTCGGACAAGGCGGCGGTCGGGATGGACGAGCTGGACGCCGCCATCGACCGCGTCGTCGCCGGCCTGGAAAAGAAGAACCGCCTCGTGAACGAGAAGGAGCGGCGCATCGTCGCCTGGCACGAGGCCGGGCACGCGCTGGTCGCGGAGAGCGTCCCCACCGCCGAGCCCGTGAAGAAGGTCTCCATCATCCCGCGGGGCGCCGCCGCGCTCGGCTACACGCAGCAGGTGGCCGAGGACCGGCTGCTCATGCAGGAGGACGAGCTGATGGACCGCCTGGCCGTGCTCCTCGGCGGCCGCGCGGCCGAGCACATCGCGTTCGGCAAGCTCTCCACCGGCGCGAGCAACGACCTCGAGCGCGCCACCGGGCTCGCCCGCCACATGGTCTGCGAGTTCGGCATGTCGGCGCGCGTCGGACCGATCTCCATCGCCACGCCCGCCGCCGGCCGCGCCCGCGGCGAGTCCGAGAGCTGGAGCGAGCAGACGACGGCCCGCGTCGAGGGCGAGGTGCAGCACATCCTGGCCGCCGCGTTCGATCGCGCCGTCGCCATCCTCGAGACCCAGCGCGCCTCGCTCGACGCCGTCGCCGAGCGCCTCCTCGAGGTCGGCAGCATGCACCGCGAGGAGCTGCTCCGGGCGATGAACGCATCGGCGCTCGCCTAGCCGCGCGCCGTCGCGACCCGCCGACACGGGCGGCCCCGCGAGCCGGGGCCGCCCGTCTCTCGCCCTTGACATACCAACTTTCGTTGATGTATCATGGGGCCATGAAGACGACGGACACGAACATCGGCCCGATGGCGCGCTGGTTCCATGCGCTCTCCGACGAGACCCGGCTCCGGGTCGTCGAGCTGCTCTCGAGCGGGGAGAAGTGCGTCTGCGACCTCCAGGAGGCGGTCGGCGCGGCGCAGTCGCGGCTCTCCTTCCACCTGAGGGTGCTCCGGGAGGCCGGGCTCGTGAACGACCGCAGGCAGGGCCGCTGGAACTACTACTCGCTCCGCGCGGACGTGCTGGCCGAGATGGCGGCGTACCTCCAGGAGCGGAAGCCGGACGAGAGCGCGTGGGCTGCGTGCGGCTGCGGCCAGGGCGCGCAGGGGGCGTGCTGCGACTGAGCGATTTTTTTTCACCTCATCCATCAACTTTTCTTGCTGGGAGCGGATACCATGGGCGAGAGCGTGCGGGAGATCGTGCGGGAGCGTTACGGGCAGGCGGCGCTCGGGGTGGTGAGCGGGGAGAAGGGGTCGTGCTGCGGGACGGGCGGGAGCTGCGGCTCGGTCGACCCGATCACGCGCGACCTGTACGATTCGGTGACGACGTCGGCGCTCCCCGAGGCTGCGGTGCTCGCGTCGCTCGGGTGCGGGAACCCGACGGCGCTGGCCGAGCTGAAGGAGGGCGAGGTGGTGCTGGACCTGGGGAGTGGCGGCGGGATCGACGTGCTGCTCTCGGCGAAGCGGGTCGGGCCCACGGGGAAGGCGTACGGGCTGGACATGACGGACGAGATGCTGGCGCTGGCGCGGGCGAACGCGGCCGAGGTCGGGGCCACGAACCGGAGCGAAGCGGAGGTCGCCGAAGGGGCGGAGCGGCCCGTGTGGGAGGGAGGCACCGTCGAGTTCCTGCGGGGGCACATCGAGGAGATCCCGCTCCCGGACGCGAGCGTGGACGTCATCATCTCGAACTGCGTGATCAACCTGTCGGGCGACAAGCGGAAGGTGCTCGCCGAGGCGTTCCGCGTGCTCAAGCCGGGCGGCCGCTTCGCGGTGTCGGACGTGGTGGTCCGGGGCGAGATGCCGGCGGAGGTGCGGCGGAGCATGGAGCTGTGGGTCGGCTGCGTGGCGGGGGCGCTCGAGGAGAAGGAGTTCGAGCGGCTGCTGGTGGAGGCCGGCTTCGAGGCGCCTTCCGTCGAGCCGACGCGGGTCTACGAGGCCGAGGATGCCCGGTCGCTCCTCGAGGACGCGGGGGTGGACGTGGACGCGTTCGCGGCCGCGGTGGACGGCCGCCTGATGGCGGCGTTCGTCCGGGCGACGAAGCCGGCGAAGCGGGTGCTGCAGCCGAAGGCGGCCTGTTGTGCGCCGGGCTGCTGCTCGTGAGTGGACCTCGAGCACGGGGAGGGCTCAATGGAGAGGTTGGAAGGTGACGTCGTCCTCCGGCCGGCCCGGCCGGAGGATCTCCCGGCCGTGGAGGCGCTGCTCGAGGCAGCGCTCCTTCCGACCGCGGGCGTGGCGGAGTGGCTGCCGCGGTTCGTGGTGGCCGAGCGTGCCGGGCGCATCGTCGGCGTGGCCGGGCTGGAGGTGTACGGCGCGGACGGTCTGCTGCGCTCGGTCGCGGTGGACGGCGACTGGAGGGGGCGCGGGCTCGGCCGCGCGCTGACGGACGAGGTGCTGGCGGTCGCGACCCGTGAAGGCGTGCGGACGGTCTATCTCCTCACCGAGACGGCCGAACGGTACTTCCCGCGCCACGGCTTCCGGCGGATCGCGCGGCAGGAGGTCTCGGAGGCCGTGCAGGCGTCCGTGGAGTTCCGGGAGCTTTGTCCGGTGTCCTCGACGGTGATGGCGAGGTCCCTTCTTCCGGCGGGCTGAGAGGAGGGATCGTGCGCTACGCGCTCGTCTCCGACATCCACGCGAACCTGCCGGCGCTCGAGTCCGTGCTGGCCGACCTCGGTGCGCGGCCCGACGTCGACGCGGTCTACCACCTCGGCGACCTCGTCGGCTACGCGCCGTGGCCGAACGAGGTCGTCGCGCTCCTCCGCGACCGTGGGATCACGGGTGTCGCCGGCAACTACGACAGCACGACCGCGACCGGCTACGCGCACTGCGGCTGCCGGTACGAGGACCCGCGCCAGGAGGCGCTCTCGCACCTCTCGTACGCGTGGACGCGCGCGCACGCCTCCGCCGAGACGATGCGCTTCCTCGGCTCGCTCCCGTTCCGCATCGACCTGCGGCCCCTGGGCGGGCACCTCGCCGGCCCGAAGCTGGTGCTCGTGCACGGCAATCCCGTGCTCAACACCGTCTACTGGACCGCGGACCGGCCGGACCGCTTCTGCCTCCAGATGGCGGAGCTCGCGGGGGCGAAGGCGGGCGACGTCGTCGCCTTCGGCCACACGCACATCCCCTGGCACCGCGAGATCGGCGGCATCCACTTCGTGAACGCCGGCTCGGTCGGTCGGCCGAAGGACGGCGACGCGCGGGCCGGCTATGTCCTGGTGGACGTGGGCGCCGAAGTCGGCGTCGAGTTCGTCCGGGTGGCGTACGACGTGGAGCGCGCGGCGCGGGCGATCCTGGAGAGCGAGCTGCCGAACGACTTCGCGGACTACCTGAAGACCGGTGGCCGGCCCACGCCGCTCGGCACGGGCGGAAGTGCCAACCCTCGAGAGGGAGCATGAGCATGGCTACTCCGGTGCGGGGCGTCGCCAGGCGCCTCTCCTTCCTGGACCGCTTGCTGACGCTCTGGATCTTCGCCGCCATGGCGGTCGGGGTCGCCGCCGGATACCTCTGGCCGGAGGGCGTGCGCTCATTCAACGAGGGCACGAGCCTGGGGACCACGTCGATCCCGATCGCGATCGGGCTGATCCTGATGATGTACCCGCCGCTCGCGAAGGTGCGCTACGAGGAGCTGGGCGACGTCTTCCGCAACCGGAAGGTGCTCGCCCTCTCGCTCGTGCAGAACTGGGTGATCGGCCCGCTGCTCATGTTCGGCCTCGCCGTCGCGTTCCTGCGCGACTACCCGGAGTACATGGTCGGGCTGATCCTCATCGGCCTGGCCCGCTGCATCGCGATGGTGATCGTCTGGAACGAGCTGGCGGAGGGAGATACGGAGTACGCGGCGGGGCTCGTCGCCTTCAACAGCGTCTTCCAGGTCCTCTTCTACAGCGTCTACGCGTACCTCTTCATCACCTTGCTGCCGCGGGTGCTCGGGCTGGAGGGCGCCGTCGTCGACATCACGATGGGCGAGATCGCGAGGAGCGTCTTCATCTATCTCGGCGTGCCGTTCCTGGCTGGGCTGGCGACGCGCTTCGTGCTCGTGCGCGCCAGGGGCGCGGAGTGGTACGCCCGGGAGTTCGTGCCGAGGATCTCGCCGCTCACGCTGATCGCGCTCCTCTTCACGATCGTGGTCATGTTCTCGATCCAGGGACATGCGATCGTGGAGCGGCCCGGGGGAGTGGTCCGGGTCGCGATCCCGCTCCTGATCTACTTCGTGGTCATGTTCCTGGTGAGCTTCTACATGGGGCGGCGCGTCGGGGCGGACTACTCGAAGACGGCGACGCTCTCGTTCACCGCGGCGAGCAACAACTTCGAGCTCGCGATCGCCGTGGCGGTGGGCACCTTCGGCATCGCGCACGGCGCCGCGTTCGCGGCGGTCATCGGGCCGCTGGTGGAGGTGCCGGTCCTCATCGGCCTGGTCAACGTCGCGCTCTTCTTCCAGCGGCGGTACTTCGGCGGCCGGGTGGCGGCGGGGGCCGTCGAAGCCCCGAGCGACGTCTGCCCCGCCGAGGTCCGGCTCACCCGGCCGCGGTCGCGGCAGATGGATGTCTGATACCGGATCCGGAAGGTGCGTTCGTTTGCCCGCCTCCGCGCCCGCGCTGACCCTGGGCGCGGATGCCCGCCTACGCTCCGGCCCGTACCCCGCTGCTCCCGCCCGCGCCGGCGTCGATGTGGTACTTCTCCAGCCGGTAGCGGAGCGTGTCGCGGGAGAGGCCGAGCAGGCGGGCGGCGCCGGTCTTGTTGCCGCCGGCGCGCTCCAGCGCCTGGCAGATCAGCTCGCGCTCCAGCTCCTCGAGGCTGACCCCCGCCGCCGGGAGCGTGAACGCGCGGCCGGGAGCATCCGACGCCTTCCGGATCTCCCGCGGCAGGCTCTCCACTCCGATGGCGTCCTCGTCCTCGAGCAGCAGGATCCGCTCGATCACGTTGCGGAGCTGCCGCGCGTTGCCGGGCCACTCGTAGCGCTCGAGCGCGAACAGCGCCTCCGGCGCGATGTGGCGCGCCGGCTGGCGCATCTCCCGGCAGAGCGCGTCCACGAAGTGCATGGCCAGCGGCGCCACGTCCTCGGGGCGCTCGCGCAGCGGCGGCAGCACGATCGGGATGACGTTCAGGCGGTAGAAGAGGTCCTCGCGGAACTCGCCGGCGGCCACGGCGGCCTCGAGGTCGCGGTTCGTGGCGGCGACGACGTGGGTGTCCACCTCGATGTCGCGCACGCCGCCGATGTGGCGGAACGTGTGCGTCTCCAGGAAGCCGAGCAGCTTGGCCTGCGCGGCCTTCGGCATGTCGCCGATCTCGTCGAGGAAGACCGTGCCGCGGTTCGCCAGCTCGAAGAGCCCCTTCTTCGACTCGCGCGCGTCCGTGAACGCGCCGGCCTCGTGGCCGAACAGCTCGCTCTCGACCAGGTGCTCCGGCAGCGCGGTGCAGTTCACGGCGATGAACGGGTTCGTGCCGCGCGCGCCGCGCGCGTGCAGCGCCCGGGCGACGACGTCCTTGCCCGTGCCGCTCTCGCCGCGGATCAGCACGTTCGTGGGCGCGCTCTTCCGGCCGAGCCGCATGATCAGCTCGGCGATCTTGCGGATCGCCAGCGAGCGGCCGACCAGCGTCACGTTCGAGAACTGCCAGCGGTACCCCTCGCGGTACTGCTCCAGCTCGCGGTGCAGGCTGCGGCTCTCGAGCGCCTGGTCGATCAGCAGCAGCAGCTCCGGGAGCTGGATCGGCTTCTCCAGGAAGTGGTGCGCGCCGGCCCGCACGGCGGCGATCGCCGTCTCGACCTCGCCGAACGCGGTGATCATGATGACCGGCACGCCGGCGTCGAGCTGGCGGATCCGGCCGAGCAGCTCGATGCCGGAGGCGTCCGGCAGCCGCAGGTCCAGCAGCACGAGGTCGGCGCCCCGCGCCTCCAGCGCCTCGACGAGCGAGGCGCCGTCGGGCACCGCCTCCGTCGCGTAGCCTTCCTCCTCGAGGTGCTCGCCCAGCCACAGCCGGATCAGCAGCTCGTCGTCGCAGATCACGATCCGGGGCCTAGCCATGCGCGGCTCCCTCCGTGGCGGCCTCGGCCGCCGGGTCCTCCGCCGGCAGCGCCGGCAGCACCGCGGCGAACGTCGAGCCCTTGCCGATCTGCGTGGCGACCTCGATCCGGCCGCCGTGGCGCTCGACGATCTCCCGCGTGATCGGCAGGCCGAGCCCCGTGCCGGCGTGCCGGGTCGTGAAGAACGGCTTGAAGATGTGCTCCAGCTCGCCCGGCGGGATCCCGCGGCCGGTGTCCCGCACCGCGAAGCGCACCTCGCTCCCCGCCGCCTCGGTCGAGAGCGTGACCTGGCCGTCGGCGGGCGTGGCCTGCACCGCGTTCATCAGCAGGTTCACGAGCGCCTGCCGGAGCAGCTCCTCGTCCGCCAGGACGACCGGGAGGTCCGGCGCGAGCGCCAGCCGCACGGCCACGCCGCTCCGCTCCGCGGCGGGCTGCACCAGCCGCGCCGCCCGCGTCGCCACGCGGTTCGCGTCCACCGGCTCGAGCCGCGGGACCGTCGGCCGCGCGAAGCTGAGCAGGTCCCGCACGGCCGCCTCCATGCGCCCGACCTGCCGGCTCATCTCGTCCACGATCGGAGAGACCGCCGGGTCGTCGCCGATCCGCCGCCGCACCAGGTCGAGCCCGTTCGACATCCCGACCAGCGGGTTCTTCACCTCGTGCGCGAGCCCGCTCGCCAGCTCGCCGACGGTGGCGAGCTGCTCCGCGCGCCCGATCTCGCGCCGGTGCAGCTCCTCGACGCGTGCCGCCGCCGCCGCGATCTCCGCCGCCATCTCGTTGAACGCGCGCTGCAGCTCGCCGAGCTCGCCGCCGCTGTCCTCCGCGACGCGGGGTGCGGGCTCGCCGCGGCCGACCCTGCGCGTCGCCTCCGCCAGCCGGCGGATCGGCGCGGTCACGCCGCGCGCCACCAGCCACGCCGTGAGCACGAGCGTGAGCACGAGCAGCGCCTCGAGGCCGAGCGAGAGGCGCTGGAGCTGGTGCAGCGGGCCGAGCGCGTCCTCCTGCGCCACCTCGACGACGTAGCGCCACGGCAGCCCCGGGATCGGCACGCTCGTGCCGACCACCGCCACGCCCGCCCGGTCGTGGTACTCGGCGGCCTGGCGCGGCGGGAGGCGGGTCAGCGGCGTCCGCAGCGGCGCATCCCAGTCGACGGGCCCGTGCGCATGGGACACGAACACCGGCCGCCCGTCCGCATCCACGATGAAGCTCTCGATGTTGCCGGCGATGTGCTCCGGGATCTCGAGGAACACGGGGAGCGCCCGCACCGGGATGATCCCGACCAGCCGGCCGATCACCCGCCCGTGCCGGCGGACCGGTGCCGCGATCCGCATGCGCGGCGCATCGCCGGGCCGCGAAGCCAGCCGGTCGAGCCCCGGGAGCAGCGGCTCCGGCGCCGCTGGCGGCGGCGGCCCGGATCCCACCCACGTGACCAGCTCGCCGGTGGGGCGCTCGACGTAGAGCATCTCGAAGTCGTGGAGGTCGCCCAGCTTCCGCTCCAGGTACTGGCGCAGCGCCGCGGAGTCGGCCACCGCGCCCATCTCGCCGGCATCCTCGCCCCCGCGCAGCACGGCGGCGGCCAGGAACTCGTTGCCGGAGGTGACCGCGGAGAGCTCGAGCACGTGGCGGTCGACCTGGTCGCGGACGTGGCGCGCCTCCAGCTCCGCGACCGCCGACAGGTAGCGCTCCACGAGCCGTCGCACGATGCGCTGGCTCTGGACGTAGCCGACCATGTTCGACGCCAGGAGGGGGAACAGCGAGAAGACGAGGAACCAGGCGATCAGCCGGCGTCTCAGCGAGCCGCCGGGGACGGCGGCCCGGGCGCGGGCGGAAACCGCCCGGAGTCGCTCGAGAACGGCCATGGGGCCCTCCTCCGGGGCGTGCCTTGCACCGGACTCGGGAGGATGAGCCGGGCGGAGGCCCGGCCCTGCATCGACTAGCGGCGATCCGCCAGCGAGATGTCGTTCGGCGCGGGCGGCCGCTCCGCCGGCGCTCCGGCGGAGCCCCGCCGCAGCGTCTCGAGCGCGTCCGCCAGGGCGACGAGCTCGCCGGCGCCGTCGACGCGCACCGGCGCGCGCCGCGTCCCGGCGGCGAGCTCGCGGCCGGCCCGGACCACCTCGTCCAACGGCCTCACGATATGCACGAGCACGAGGACCGAGCCGAGCGCCGCCACCACGAGTCCCGCGACGAAGAAGGCGAGCTGCGCCGCGCGCAGCCGCGCGATCCGCGCCTGGGACGCCTCCTGATACCTTACCACTGCGTCATCGATCTCGTCCAGAATCCTGACGGACGTCCGATCCAGGTCCAGCAGCGCCCCGGCGAACGCCTCGCTCCCCGGCTCCCGCTCCAGCACCGTGTGCGCCGCCGTGTGCAGCGGCAGCCAGCTCTGCTGCACCCGCTCCATCGCCCGTCGGAACGCCGTGTCCTCGACGGCCGGCACCAGCACGTACATCGGGCCGTAGGCGACGCTTCCGCCGCGAAGCAGCGCGGCGATGTCGCTCGCGAACTCGTGCGCCGTCTCGTGCATCCGCACGAGCGAGGCGTGGTCCCGCCCCTTCGCCAGACCGAGCGCCGCTTCCTTCGCCATCTTCTGGCTGAGCATCCGCTGCCGGCCGGTGATGTTGATGATCAGCGCGTCGTGCCGCTGCTGGCGGATCGTCCACAGGTTCGTCGCCACCGCCAGCACGGCCAGCAGCCCCAGCGTCCCCAGGACGAGCACGAGCGTCGCTCGCACCCCGAGCCGGCCCACCGGGTAGACGGCGCCCATCGTCGCCTCACGGGATGAAGCAGATCGCGCTCACCACCAGCACCAGCGCGACCAGCAGCACCAGCTCCACCGCCGCGACCCCGATCACCTGCGCGGCCCGCACGCCGCGGAACTTCGTCGCCAGCGCCGTCCCCTTCGCCACCATCCCGGCGTAGAGCACGACCGCGGCCAGCTCCAACCCGTACAGCGCCAGCACGACCGCCTGCGGCGCGTCCGGCCGCGCCGACGAGAACACCTGCGCCCCGTACAGCGCCAGCTCCGTCGGCACCACCAGCGCCAGCACCGGGATGAACACCCAGGCCGGGAACGCCAGCACGACGTGCATCCGGCTCGAGTCGCCCTCGCCCTTCAGCAGGTCGGTCGCCTTGGCCAGCGCGCCGCCGCCGAAGAACACGCCCAGCACACCGATCGTCGCCCCCACCAGCACGACCCCGGCGAGCGTCCCCGCGAAGCCGAAATGGTCGCCCAGCGCGAGCCAGCCGGCGCCGAGATAGGCCAGGAAGATCCCCAGCACGGCCCCGAACACCGGCTCCAGCACCGAGCCTTCCGGCTCGATCCGGCTCAACAGGTCCGGGAAGAACTCCGACGGATACGGAACGAGTCCGATGAGGTCCACGACCAGGGGTGGCGTGGTCCGCGAGACGGCTCGGGCGGTGACCATGACGACCTCCTCACGGGGTGGGACACGGCGCGACGTTGCGTGCACCCGCACGTCGGCGCCGCTCGCGCGCGCCCCGCGCCGCCGCCCTCGGCGGACGCGGCTGCGCTGCGCTGAACCGGCAAGGCTGCTCGGCCCGGCCCTGCGACCGGGCCATCGTCTGCGCGAATCGTCGTGGAGATCTCGCCGGACGAGGCCGTCCGGCACCCTCCGACCGGGGCAACGGCCATGCCACCCCCGGCCGCCTCCCGCGCGCCGCGCGCGCGGGCGGGCCGGCGCCCGTGTAACTCGTTGTCACCCGGTCGGATCCGCGCCATCACGGGCCGGCCGGCACCCGCTCCGCCGCGCCGTCCCCGTACAGCGGCGGTGGGGGAAATCCCCCGATTCTCGGCCTCCCGCGCGGGGCCTGCCGGGGCATCCGCCCCACCCGCCTTCGCCGGCCACGACCCTCCAGCGCGTCGGCAAGTCGCACAGCGGCAACGATATGCGCTGGAATTTCGGAAATCTCCGCGGTGAGGAATGTCGGTTGCCTGAGGGGCATGGCGGCCGCGCCCGATCCTGCCGGGGCGCCGCTTCCATCAAGCAGGTCCCTGGAAACCGAGGCGACGATGGGTCCACAGGTCGACCAGGCAAGGCCCGCGGGGTCCGATGCGGTGGACCGGGTGCGCGAGCTGGACGCGCTGCCGCGGCGAAGCTTCCTGAAGATGGCGTCGGCGTCGGCGGCGACGGTGGTGGGCGCGGTGGTGGGTGCGCCGGCGGTGACGGCGTTCCTCTCGCCGCTGCTGCGCCAGGCGGCGCCGGAGGCGTGGGTGCAGGTGGGCGAGGCGGCGCTGTTCGACACGGAGGTGCCGCTGAAGATCGACTTCGTGCAGACCGTGGCGGACGCGTGGCTGACGACGCGCGCGATGCGCACGGTCTGGCTGTACACGGAGGACGCGGAGCACTTCACGGCGTTCAATGGCCGGTGCACGCACCTGGGGTGCGGCTTCGGCTACGACGCGGCGGCGAAGCTGTACCGGTGCCCGTGCCACAACGGGCTGTTCCGCGTGACGGACGGGGCGGTCGTGGACGGGCCGCCGCCGCGGGGGTTGGATCCGCTGCCGGTGAAGGTGGAGAACGGCGTGGTGTCGGTGGCGTACCGGGACTTCCGTCTCGGCATCCCCGACCGGATCCCGGTGTGACCATGGGCGCGTACCGGTGGCTCGACGAGCGGATGGACCTGGCGGGCGTGAAGCGCGCGCTGCTCGACCGGGAGGTGCCGGACCGGCTGAGCTGGCTGCACACGCTGGGGAGCGCGACGCTGACGGTCTTCATGGTCCAGATCGCGACGGGGATCGTGCTGGCGACGTACTACGCGTCGTCGCCGGACCATGCCTACGACAGCATCCAGTACGTGCAGCGGGAGGTGACGGGGGGCGCGCTGCTGCGCGGCATCCACCACTGGGCGGCGAGCGCGATGGTGGTGCTGGTGGTCGCGCACATGCTGCGGGTCTTCGCCATGGGGGCGTACAAGTACCCGCGCGAGGCCAACTGGCTGATCGGCGTCGGGCTGCTGATGGTGGTGCTCGGCTTCGGCTTCACGGGCTACCTGCTGCCGTGGGACCAGAAGGCGTACTGGGCGACGCAGGTCGGGACGAACATCGCGGGGACGACGCCGGTGCTGGGGCCGCTCCTGGTCAAGGTGCTGCGCGGCGGCTCGCAGCTCGGCGCGGCGACGCTGTCGAGGTTCTACGCGTTCCACGTGCTGTGGCTGCCGCTCCTCCTCGGCGGCATGGCGCTCCTGCATCTCTCGCTCGTGATCCGGCAGGGGATCGCGCCGGCGCCCGGCGCGCTGGAGCAGGGCGCGCCGGCGCGCACGTCGTCTTCGGCATACCCGGCGTACTACCGGGGCGCCTACGCCGCGACGAAGCGGGGCGGCGTGCGCTTCTGGCCGGACATCGTGGCGAAGGACCTGCTGGTCGCGGTCGGCGTCGCGACGCTGCTGGTGAGTCTGGCGGCCGCGTTCCCGGCGGGGCTGGAGCCGCCGGCGGACCCGACGGACACGTCGTACGTGCCCCGTCCGGAGTGGTACTTCCTCCCGTTCTATCAGCTCCTGAAGCTCGTGCCCGGGCGGCTGGAGGGCGTCGTCACGGTCGGCGTCCCGCTCGCGCTCGTGCTGGTGCTCGTCGGGCTGCCGTTCTACGACCGGCGCAGCATCCGCAGCCTGACGCGCCGCCCGTTCGCGCTGCTCTCGCTCGCCGGGCTGCTCGGCGGGATGGGGCTGCTGCTGGGCGCGTCCGTGAAGGGGACGGAGCCGCTGGCGCCGCCCGAGGTGGGCCGGCCGCTCTCGTCCGAGGAGCGCGCGGGCCGGGCGCTGTTCCGCCAGCACTGCGCGAGCTGCCACGCCGTCGCGGGGCGCGGCGGCGGGCAGGAGCCCGATGCGCCGGAGCTGACCGACATCGGGCTGCACCACACCTCCGGCTGGCTGCACAGCTTCATCGAGGAGCCGACGCGCTTCCACCCCGAGTCCGAGATGCCGTCCTTCGGGCCGCCCGTGCTGACGCATCCCGAGGTCGAGGAGATCGCGGTCTACCTGGCCTCGCTCCGGGGCCTGCCGCCGGCGCCCCGCGAGCCGGAGTACCACGACACCTTCCCCGAGCCGCCGAAGGCAAAGTCGCCGGGCGCCGGCGCGGAGAAGCGCTGAGGCCGCGCGCGCGGCGCGGCGATGCCCACAGGAGGATGCAATGAGAGCTCGCTACCTCGTGGTTGCCGCCCTGGCGCTCGGCGCCACGCGCGCGGCGGCGCAGCAGCCCGCCGGCGCGGCCGAACCCGCCGGGAAGGCTCCCTACACGGAGCTGTGCAAGCGGTGTCACGGCGTGCGTGGCACGCCGCCGCCCAGCGTGCTGAAGAAGATGAAGGTGCCGACGATCGACGCGTCCTTCGTTGCGACCCGCTCCGCGGACTCGATCGTGACCGTGCTGCAGAAGGGGAAGGGCGAGGACATGAAGTCGTTCACCGGCAAGCTCACGCCGGCGCAGATGCGGGACGTGGCGGAGTACGTCCGGATGCTGGCGGCACACTGAGCCGGCGGCCGGCACCGCGCCGCTCCGTCCGGAGCGGCGCGGCCGGGATCCCAACCCGCGGCGGAGGTCCCTCATGAGAGCCATCACGATGAAGCTTCTCGGGCCGGCGGTCGTCGCCGTCGCGGCGCTCGCCGCGGTGCCGCCGGCGGCCCGGGCGCAGAACCGGTACGTCGGCTCGGAGCAGTGCTTCGACTGCCACAAGGACGAGTACCGGCACTTCGCCGCGACGCCGAAGGGGAAGCTCTTCCTGGAGCAGCCGCGGACGGAGGACCAGAAGCGGGGATGCGAAGGGTGTCACGGCCCGGGCGAAGCGCACGTGCAGTCGGGCGGCGAGGACATGACCGGGCTGATCCGCTTCGGCAAGGCGGGTGGGCTGACGGCGGCGGCGCAGAACGCGATCTGCCTGCGCTGCCACGACCGCACCGCCCGCCTGTTCTGGGAGGGGAGCGCGCACGAGGCGCGGGGCGTGGCGTGCACGAGCTGCCACACGGTCATGAGCTCCGTGTCCGACCGGGCGCAGCTCAAGAAGAGCACGGTCGCCGAGACGTGCGGCCAGTGCCACAAGGACCGGACCGCGCAGCTCCTGCGCTTCACGCACATGCCGCTGCGCGAGGGGCAGATGGACTGCACGAGCTGCCACAACCCGCACGGCTCGCCGAACGAGAAGCTGCTGCGGGCGGCGTCCGTGGACGAGGTGTGCACCTCCTGCCACGCGGAGAAGCGCGGGCCGTTCCTGTGGGAGCACGCGCCCGTCGTCGAGAGCTGCTCGAACTGCCACGACGCCCACGGCAGCAACCACGAGAAGATGCTGAAGATCTCGAAGCCGCGGCTGTGCCAGCAGTGCCACATCGAGACGAGCCACCCGACGGGCCCGCAGAGCGCGACGGCGACCCGCTTCGTGATGGGGCGGCAGTGCACGAACTGCCACTTCAACATCCACGGGTCGAACCATCCCTCGGGGTTCGCCTTCACCCGTTAGCGCGTGGGAGGGACCGATGACGACGAACTTCCGGGCCTGCGCGCTCGCGCTGACGTGCCTCGCGGCGCTCGCCGCCGCGCGCGCCGCGGCGCAGCAGGTCGCCACACCGCGGCTCGACGGGTCGATCGAGCTGGGCATGCGCGGCTACCTCGAGTCCGTGCCCGTCGTCCAGCGCTCGAAGCTCGAGGAGTACCGCGACCTCGGCGCCGGCGCGTTCCTGCCGGCCTTCTGGCTCCGCTACTGGACGGGCGACGGCCGCTACGCCGTCGACCTGCGGGCGCGGGACGTGGCGCGAGGCGACCAGGAGTACCGCCTGCGCGCGTTCCGCGTCGGCAAGGGCGGCCTCGAGGCCGATTGGGGCCAGCTCCCCCACCTCTTCGCCACGAACGCGCGGATGCTGGGGAGCGCCTCGGCGTCGAGCGGCTTCACGCTGCCGACGCCGCGCCCGACGACCGCCGACTGGAATGCCGCGCCGCTGCTCGCGCCGGCGCGGGTGCGCTGGGAGCCGGCCCGTGCGGCGCTCTGGGCCGCGCCGTCGTCCAGGCTGGACCTGCGCGTCGAGTACACGCGCATCGGCAAGTCCGGCGAGCGGCCGATGGGGATGGCGTTCGGCTCGCCCGGCAGCAACACGCGCGAGATCCTGGAGCCGATCGACCAGACCGTGCACACGCTGCGGCTCACGCAGAGCTACGCGGCGGCGCGCTGGCAGGTCCAGACGGCCTACACGTTCTCCGCGTTCCGCAACGATGCGAGCTCGGTGCTCGCCGACAACCCGCTCGTCGCGACGAACGGGGCGACCACGGGCGCGGCCCGCGGGCGCACGGCGCTCGCGCCGGACAACGTCGCCCACACGGTCAACGTGGCCGCGGCCGCGGCGCTGCCGCTGCGCAGCCGCGTGAATGCCTCGGTCTCCTACGCGGTGCACCTGCAGGACGTGGCGTTCCTGCCGCACACGATCAACTCCGCGATCTCGAATCCCGGGCTCGCGCTGCCGCGCACCGCGCTCGGCGGCGACGTGCGCACGAGCGTGATCGACGTGGGTGCGGTCTCCCGCGCGCTCCCCGCGCTCACGCTCGGCCTGCATTTCCGCCGCTTCGATCTCAGCGACCGGACCGGCGAGCTGGTCTTCCCGGCCCACGTCGTCAACGACCGGAGCCTGGCGACGACGGAACCGGAGGACGCCCGCCGCTTCCCGTTCAGCCGGGACAACGCGCGGGCGGAGGCGCGCTGGACGCCGGTGCCGGCGCTCGCGCTCCGCGCGGAGTACGGCTGGGAGCGCTGGGCACGGGATACGGCGGTGCGCGACGTGGGCGTGACGAACGAGCACACGCCGCGGCTCGCCGCCGACCTGACGCCGGCGCCGTGGCTCCAGCTCCACGCGTCGGTGTCGCGCGCGTGGAAGCGCGGCGACGGCTACACCCCGCTCAGCGACGCCGAGCTGCCCTTGCTGCGCCGCTTCGACATGGCGGACCGCATCCGGGACCGCGCGGACGTGGTCGTCGTAGTGACGCCGATCGAGCCCGTGACGCTGTCCGGCACGTTCAGCGCGCGGACCGACGACTACGACCGGTCGGTGTACGGACTGCAGTTCGACCGCGGCCGCGCCGCGGGCGCCGACGTCACGTGGGCGCCCGGCCCACGCCTCGCCCTCTCCGCCGGCTATCTGCGCGAGGCGACGAGGGTGCGGCAGCGCTCGAAGTACCGTCAGGGGACCGCGCTGGACAACCCGACGTTCGACTGGGTCTCCTGGACGGATGACGTCGTCGAGACGCTGAGCGGGTCGGTCACGGCCACGATCGTGCCGGGCCGGCTCAGCGCCTTCGCCACCTGGGCGCGCTCGCGCGCCACCTCGGAGTGGCCGGCGACGAACCCGACGACGCCGGCGGGCGGGACGGCCGCCCAGAACACCTCGGCGACGGCCACGAACCTGCCCACGCTCGAGGACGAGCTGACGCCGGCCCGGCTGATGGCGCGCGTGCAGCTCGCGAGGGACTGGAGCGCCAGCGTCGGCTTCGACTACGAGCGGCTGACCGAGCGGGATTTCCGGACGGACGGGCTCCTGCCGGCCACCGGCAGCGACATCTTCCTCGGCGCCGGACCGAGTGGCTACCGGGCGCGCGTGCTCTGGGCCTCGATCGGGTTCCGGCCGGCGCTCGGCCGCGCTCGCCCGATCCTGTGAGGCATCCCTTCTCGGGCGCGTGAGCCGGCGCCTCGGCCCCGGCTCACGCGCCCGGTCACACCGCAGCTCCCCGCGGCCGGTGACGTCGCGCGGGCCGCGTCCCTCGACCGGAGGTGCGCCATGCCCACGCCAGCGTCCGTCACGCCCCGACCCGTTCCGCCCGGCCGGGCGCACGCCGCCCTCCTCCTCGCCGTCGCGGCCGCCATCGCCGTCGCCGGGGCCTGGTACGCCGTCGCCGGCCGCGGGGCGGGCGCGCCCGCCGGCTCGCGCACCGGTTGGCTCGCCACCACCGACGCCCGCATCTCCGTCAGGCTGGCGTACGCCGCCGGCCCGGACTGCGCGCAGCCCTGCGACACCATCTCCCTCTGGCTGCGCTACCGCTTCCCGCGCTCGCAAGTCGCGCCGCCGCCGCGCTGGTACCGCGTTGCCAACAGCCGGTGCATCGACCTCCGGACCGGCGAGGCCGTCGACTCGATCTGCGCCCGGATGTCCGCCATCGGCGGCCGCGACTGGCGCGGCGCGCCATACGTGCTCCTGAAGCTCGCTCCCGGCGGCGCGCAGCTGGAGCGGCTCCAGGCGGACGAGCAGCCGGAGCTGCGGATCGCGGATGTGCCGTTCTCGCTGCCCCCCGACTCGAGGGCCGCCGTACGGAAGTGGCTCGCGCGGGTCGCGCCGGCCCCGCGCGGCGCGCCCGAGGCGGCCGGGGGCTCCTGACCGCCCCGCATTCCGCCGCGGCCGCCCCCGCGCCCGGTGCGCTCCGCGCCCGGATGGCGGGCGAGCCAGGACCCGATCCGCCCGGCACGCGGATGTCAGGCGGCCGCGGCCGGGCGGGGCGGGGAGGACCGTGATCTGGGCGCCGAGCACCGACCCGGCGCGCGCCCGGAGCGCGATCGAACCATGCAACTCAAAGCGGGGTAACGGTATTCATCCCGCTGCAGCCGGCCGGATGGCGGCGGGGTTCTTGCACTCTTGCCTGGTACGCGCGTTGCACGTCGGGAACGCGAGTGGCAAGGGGCTCGCCGCGAACGGGGAAGGATCGTGCATCCGGTAGTCGTCTGTCTCTCCAGCTTCGGTGGTTCGCTCGCCGGCAGTATCGTACCGATCATCAGCTCCGAGGCGATCCTGCTCGGTCTGGCCGCGACCGCGCCCGCGGCGCTCGCGACGCCGATCCTCGTGCTCGCCGTGCTCGGCCAGATGGTCGGCAAGACGGCGTTCTTCATGGCGGGGCGGGGCGTCTTCCGGCTGCCGAAGGGGAAGCGCTGGGAGCGGGTGAACGACGTGGCCGCGCGCCTCGAGAAGCGGCGCGGCCTGGCGGGCGCGATCCTCTTCGCCAGCGCGCTGGCCGGGGTGCCGCCCTTCTTCCTGATGCCTGTGGCGTGCGGGATGATCGGCCTCAGCTTCCCGCTCTTCCTGCTGCTCGGCACCGCCGGCCGCCTCGTGCGCTTCGGCGCGATCGTGTACTTCCCGCACGCCTTGATGGGGCTGTTCGCGTAGGTCGCTCCCGCGCCGGCGCTTGCGTGACCCGGCCGGCGCGCGCATCGTTCCGGGCCCGGAGCGCGTGTCCGCGCCCCCGGGCCCGGCGCCGCTCTCCGGCCCGTCCGGCCGCCGCTCGACTCACCCGCTCCGGCGCGCTTCCGCCGATTCCCGAGGTCTCGCTATGACGTGCACGATGGCGTGGAGACGGAACGCCGCGGGTAGGCCGCGCCCGCTCGCCGGCGGCGGCCGCGCGCGGCGCCGCGCCGCGGCGCTCGCGCCTCGCCTCGCGCCGGCCGCGGCGCTCGCGCTGCTCCTCTCCCTGGCGCCCGCGCTGCGCGCGCAGGCGCCGCAGGCCCCGCCCGCGCCCGCCGCGGCGCGGCCGGACGCCACGGCGCCGCGCCCGGATTCCGCCGCTGCGCCGGACTCCGCCGCGTTGGCCGACTCGCTCGCCGCGGTGGTGCTCCCCGGCGCCACCTTCCCGGACCGGCCCGCGGACGGCGTCTACCATCTCGATGAGGCGGGCGTCATCGACGAGGGGGAGGCGCGGCAGCTCGACCGGATCGGCGAGGCGCTGCTCCGGGACGAGCACGTGCCGATGCTCGTGGTCACGCTGAAGGACCTCGCCTCCCACGGCGCCGCCGGGCAGCCGATCGAGCGCTATGCCGCGGCGCTCTTCCAGGACTGGCGGATGGGGACCGCGGAGCGCGAGGTCGGCATCCTGCTCCTCGTCTCGGTCGGCGACCGGCGCGCCCGCATCGAGCTGGGTGCCGGCTGGGGCCGCTCCTACGACCGCGCCGCGGTGCAGGTGATGAACACGCTGATCCTCCCGCTCTTCCGCGACGGGCGCTACTCGGACGGCGTGCTCGCCGGCGTCCGCGGGTTGGATGCCATGGCACGCGGCCGGCCGCTCCCCGCTCCGCCCACGCCGTGGTGGCAGTGGCCGCTGGCCGGCGCGATCTTCCTCGGCGTCTCCGCCATCGTCTACTCGGTGATCAACAGCGGCCGCTACGGCTGGGCGTACTCGATCGCCGCGGGGCTGGTCGGCCTGGTCCTGCTCCTCCTCACCGTCCGCCGCGAGGGGCACCACGCACGCGGCGACGCGCGGCCCGGCGAGCCGCTCGAGCCCGCCGGCGCCGGCGGCGGCGCCCCGGGCCGCGGAGCCGCCGCGAAGCGCTGAGGCGACGTCCGCTCCTTCACGACGCCGCATCCCGCGGCGCGGGCGTCGTCGCGGTGCCGCGGCATGTCGTGGCGCCGCGACACGCGTGCCGGATTCCAGCGCACTCCTTCCACGTTGCACGCCTCCGTCGGACGGCACGGGACTTGACCTGCCGGCACCGCGCCTCGACACGGCCACATCACGGCCGGCGACGAGGATTCGGCCGCGTCCTTCGCGCAGCGCCGGCGCCCGGGCTTCCGCCCCGCGGCGCCGGTTTGGTTTCGTGGCGGCTCCGCGCCCCTCCAGAACCGGAAGGAGACCTCGCCATGCTCCGCTCCTCCGTCGTTCGCAACGCGTTCCTCGCCGCGGCCGCAGCCGCTGCGTGGGCAGCCCCGCTGCACGGCCAGCTCGTGCGCTCTGCGTCGGGCACCACCGCTGCGAGCATCCAGCCGACGCTCGACCTGTTCCGGCTCGACCTGGGCGCGCTCAACCCGAACGTGGCCGGCTCGTTCGGCTCCGGTCGGCGCGAGATCAACTGGGACGGCGTCCCCGACCAGTTCGCCGCGCCCAACCTGCTGCCGCCGAACTTCTTCAACGTGAACTCGCCGCGCGGGGTGGTGTTCGGCACGCCGGGAACCGGGGTAGAGGTGAGCGCGAACGCAGTGAACCCGACCTCGACTCCCGTCGAGTTCGGCAACATCGACCCGACGTATCCGGGTATCTTCGCCGCCTTCAGCCCGCAGAGGCTCTTCACGGGGATCGGCAGCAACCTCGTCGCCGTGAATTTCTTCGTGCCGGGCTCGACGGGCCTGGCCACCACCCGCGGCTTCGGCGTCGTCTTCTCCGATGTGGACCTGGCCAGCGCGACCTCGCTCATTTTCTTCGACGCGCTGGACAATTTCCTGGGCTCGTTCTCCGCCCCGGCCGCGGTGGGGGACCAGACGTTCTCGTTCCTCGGCGTCTCCTTCGCGACGGCGGTGATCGGCCGGGTGCTCATCGTCAGCGGCAATACGGCGCTCGCGGCGGGAGTGCACGAGGTCCCGGGCCTCGATCTCGTGGCCATGGACGACTTCGTCTACGGCGAGCCGCTCGCCGTCGTGCCGGAGCCGGCCAGCCTGCTCCTGCTCGGCACCGGCCTGGCGGCCCTCGGCGGGTTGGCCCGCCGGCGCCGGCGGCCGCGCCGCGAAGGGTGACTCGCCCGCACTGACGCCGCGGCGCCCGCCGCCGCGGCCGACTCCCCCGGACGGCGAGAGCCTTTACGCGCTCTCGCCGTCCCGCTTATTCTGCCCCAGCCGTCCTCGCTGACCTCGCTGCCCTCGCCGACCTCGCTGGAAGAACAGGAGCGCCCGGATGCGCCCGAACGCCGGCCGACTCGCCGTCCTCCTCCGGCGCGCGGTCTTCGCCGCGCCCGCATGCCTCATCCTCGCCCACGCGCCCCCGCCGCTCGCCGCGCAGGGGATCGACTCCACGATCACGCGGGAGCTCCACTTCCGCTTCATCGGGCCCGAGGGGAATCGGGCGGTGGCGGTGGTCGGGGTGCCGGGGGACCCCCTCGTCGCCTACGTGGGCGGCGCCTCGGGGGGCGTGTTCAAGACGACGAACGGCGGCCACGACTGGACGCCGGTCTTCGACGACCAGCCGGTGCTCGCCATGGGCGCGCTCGCCGTGGCGCCGTCCGACGCGAACGTGCTCTACGCGGGCACGGGCGAGACGTTCGTGCGCAGCGGCATGAACATGGGCTTCGGCGTCTGGCGCAGCGACGACGCCGGGAAGACGTGGCGCCACGTCGGCCTCGAGCGCACGGGGCGCATCGGCCGGATCGTGGTGGACCCGCGCGATCCCGACGTCGCGTTCGTCTGCGCGCTCGGGCACACGTACGGGCCGCAGCCGGAGCGAGGCGTGTTCCGCACGCGCGACGGCGGCGCCACCTGGGAGAAGGTGCTGTTCGTGGACGCCGAGACCGGGTGCTCCGACCTGGCCATGGACCCGACGAACCCGCGCATCCTCTTCGCCGGGATGTGGCAGGTGTCCGTCCGCACCTGGATGCTGAAGAGCGGTGGGCCGGGGAGCGGCGTGTTCGTCTCGCGCGACGGCGGCACGACGTGGGAGCGGATCCGCGGCCACGGGCTGCCGGAGAAGGAGACGGGGAAGACCGCCGTCGCCGTGGCGGCCAGCGACCCGGGCCGCGTCTACGCGCTGATGGAGGACACGGACCCGACGCTGTACCGCTCGGACGACGGCGGCCGGAGCTGGAGCCTGGTCAGCCGCGACCACAACCTGGCCGAGCGGGCGCCGTACTACGTGCGCTTCGCGGTCGACCCCGCGGACGCGGACCACCTGTTCGTCGCCTCGGTGCGGCTGAGCGAGTCGACGGACGGCGGCAAGACGCTCCGCGCGGTGGGCGCCGGCGGCGACAACCACGACGTCTGGATCGACCCGAAGAACCCGGCCCGGGTGATGGTCGGCTTCGACGGCGGCGTCATGTTCTCGCTCGACCGCGGGAAGACGTGGGCGCACCCCGTGCTCCCGATCGCGCAGATGTACCACGTCTACACGGACGACCGCGTGCCGTACTTCGTCTACGGCAACCGGCAGGACGGCTACTCGTACCGCGGGCCGAGCAACTCGCGTCGGCCCGGGGGCATCCCGCTCGGCCTCTGGTCGTCGGTGGGCGGGTGCGAGAGCGGCTTCGCGATCCCGGAGCCGAAGGATCCCGACGTCGTCTGGTCCGGCTGCTACGACGGCGGTCTCGAGCGCTTCGACCTGCGCACCGGCCAGACGCGCAACGTCCGCGTCTGGCCCGACGCCGCCTACGGCTGGACGCCCGCGGACGTGAAGTACCGGTGGAACTGGACGTTCCCGATCGCCATCTCGCCGCACGACGCCGGCACCGTCTACGTCGGCAGCCAGTACGTGCACCGCACGACCGACGGCGGCCACTCCTGGCAGACGATCTCGCCCGACCTTACCACGAACGACAGGACGCACCAGCAGTCGTCCGGCTATCTCACGCCGGACAACCTGATGGTGAACGACGGCGCGACGCTCTTCGCCATTGCCGAGTCGCCCGTCGAGAAGGGCGTGATCTGGGCCGGGAGCAACGACGGCCTCGTGCACGTCACGCGCGACGGCGGCGCGCACTGGGAGAACGTCACGAAGGCGATCCCGAAGCTCCCGCCCTGGGGCACGGTCTCGAACATCGAGCCGTCCGCCTACGACGCCGGCGCCGCCTACGTCGCCGTCGACTTCCACCAGGTCGGCGACTTCGACCCCTACATCTTCAAGACCGAGGACTACGGCCGCTCCTGGAGAGCGCTCGGCGCCGGCATCCCGCGCTCGCCGATGAGCTATGTCCATGTCGTGCGCGAGGATCCGGTCCGGAAGGGGATGCTCTACGCGGGGACCGACAACGGGCTCTACGTCTCGCTGGACGACGGCCGGAGCTGGGCGTCGCTGCAACCGGGCGCGGACGGTTCCGGGGGAGCGGCTCCGGGCGTGGCCGGGCGGCGGACCGCCGCGTCGGGACGCGACGGCCGCCTGCCGCACGCGCCGGTCTCCTGGCTGACCGTGCAGCCCCGCTTCGGCGACCTCGTCGTCGCCACCTACGGCCGCGGCTTCTGGATCCTCGACGACATCACGCCGCTCCGCGAGCTGGACCGCGCCCGCGCCGCCGGCGGGCCGTACCTCTTCCGGCCGCGCGATGCGTGGCGCTTCCGCCCCGTCGCCACCATCTACTCCGGCGCCGAGGGGCTGGCCGCCGGCTCGAACCCGCCGTACGGCGCCGACCTGAACGTCTACCTCCCCCAGGCGACGTCGAAGGATACGCTCCGCGTGCTCGTCCTCGCCCCCGGCGGCGACACCGTCCGGACGCTCGGGCAGGCCGCGCGGTCCGGGATCAACCGCATCTGGTGGGACCTGCGCTGGGAGGCGCCGCGCAAGGCGAAGCTTCGCACCGCGCCGCCCGGCCGGGGCTGGGTGCCGCTCGGCGCCGATGGGACGCGCCCGCTCGTGACCTGGGACCTCGACCTCGTCGGCGGGCAGCTCGGCCCGCTCGCCGCGCCGGACACGTACCGCGTCCGCGTCCTCGCGCAGGGAAAGGCGCTCGAGGAGCGGCTCGTCGTGCTGAAGGACCCACACTCCGCCGGCAGCGCCGCCGACGCACGCGCGCAGCTCGCGGCCTCGCTCCGGCTGCGTGCGGACATCGACACCGTCGTCGCCATGATCGACCGGCTCGAGTGGATGCGGAAGGACCTGCACGACATCCCCGCCCGTCTCCAGCGCCGCCCCGGCACCGACACCGTCGTCGCCGCCGCCGCCGCGCTCGCGAAGCAGGCGCTCGAGGTCGAGGGGCTGCTCTACGACGTGAACCTGACCGGCGCGCGCGAGGATGCGTTCCGCGCGCCGATGCGGCTGTACGGCAAGCTGTCCGCGCTGGCCAGCGACGTCGGCGCCTCCAGCGCGGACTTTCCCCCCACCACCCAGCAGCTCGCGGTCCTCTCGGAGCTGGAGGCGACGATGGCGGACGCACGAACGAGGCTCGACACCCTGATGCGCGGCGATGCCGCCGCGTTCAACCGGCTGCTGCGGGAGCACGAGCTGGACGGCGTGATCGTGACGGAGGCGAGGCCGTGAGGGGCGTGGGGGTGGGGGCGGTCGCCGTGGCCTTGATCGGCGCGGCCGGGTGGCCTCTGGTTTCCCGGGCGTCGACGACGCCCGGGGCGCTCCGCGAAGCCGCGCGCCCCGCATCGCCCGACGAGTCCCCGGTCTACGTCGCCTACTTCTGGCGCGCGCGCCCCGGCCGCGGCGCCGACTACTCGCGCTACATCCACGAGGTGGCCGAGCCGATCGACGAGGAGGCCCGGCGGATGGGCGCGTTCGAGGAGGTCCACACCTACACGCCCTACCTCACGACCGGCGCGCCCGGCACGGACTGGACGCACATGCGCGTCTTCCGCCTCAAGAACTTCGCCGCGCTGGACAGCTTTTCCGCCCGCATCGACGCCGCCACCGCGAAGATCTACCCCGACCCGGAGAAGCGCCGCGCCGCCACCTCCGGCCGCTCCGCGGACATGCGCGACCTCGTGCGGCAGGAGATCTGGCGGGATTTCCGGTAGCGCGGTGGCGCCTGCGTCGGCGGACGGAAGCGAACCAGCCCGGCGGGTCTCCCCGCCGGGCTGGTCCTCGGCCCTCCCCGCCCCGGGAGCCTACGATCCCAGGTTCGGGTTCCCCTGCACCTCGGACAGCGTGAGCGGGAAGCACTCCAGCGAGCCGTACTGCAGCGTCGAGCTGGCGGGATACGGGCCGTGGAGGTAGAAGTCCAGCCCGTAGTTCTTCTTGTAGCGCCGGATGTCGCCGAGGCGGTGCCCGTCCAGGAACAGCTCGCGGGCGCGCTGCTCGATCAGCGCGTTGCGGTACGTGACGTCGTCCACCGTCGGGGGGAGGGGCGCCATCCCGGCCACCGCGCGGCGGTTGTTGACGAAGTCGATGTTCGCCGCGTTCTTCCCCTGCGCCTCGGCCAGGATGTAGCGCGCCTCGATGGCGGAGGCCAGGCGGAGCGCCGCGCTCTTCGTGATCTCGGCGCCGACGAGCGTGCCATCGTACGTGCTGAACGCCTCGCTCGACTTCGGCACGTTGACCCCCGGCGGCGTGCCGCCGCCGTTCGTCCCGTCCGACACGGTCAGCCGCTGCTGCGGCACGCGCGGGTCGGAGATCCCGTCGAACATCGTGCCGTCGAGCCCGACCTCGCGGCTGCCGCCGCCGGACGCCTGCGCGGCGACCTGCCACCAGCGGTTGTTGACGCTCGCGTCGAGGAACGGCGCCCAGAACTGGAAGCCGCGCGTCGCGGCGCTGGCGTCGGACGTCCACGCCGGCGTGACGGCACTGGCGTACGCGATCGCCTCCGCCTTCTTGTTCAGGTCGAGGGAGGCGCGGGCGGCGCCGACGCGCGCGAAGTTCGTGATCGAGTCCGCGCCGGCGATGTAGCGCTGCATCGCGGCGTTGCTCGGCTGCCCGAGCGCCCACGTCTTGGCCGCCGCCGCGACCTTGATCGCCTCGTCGAAGCGCGGCGGCGCCATGGCCAGGATCTCGTCGGACGTCTTCAGCGGTCCGGTGTTGATCGGCGAGGCGCAGAGCTGCTCGCCGATGTAGACGTAGCTGTAGCCGGCGTAGGCGAGGACGCGAGCGAGGCGCAGGTCGCGCCCGGCGGAGTCGCCCTCGAGCGCCTTGATCCGCGACGTCACGCTGTCCGCCAGCCAACGCACGCGGTGCAGCGGGTTGTAGACGGCGAGCTGGTACGTCCCGTTGCTGCTCGGGTCGCCGATGTCGCGGCGCCCGATGTCGCCCTCCTCGAAGTAGACGTGGTGGTTCGTGACCTCGCCGCTGAACTTCGCGGCGTAGATCCAGTCCCAGTGCGTCATCTGCTGGAACTCGCCGACGACGCCGTTCGCCATCAGGTCGATGTACGTCGGGTTGTTCAGCTTCGGCGCCTCGAGCGCGCCGGGGTTGTTCACGTCGAGGATCTTGTCGCACGCGGCGACGGCCACGACCGCGGCGGCGACGGCGCCGAGCCGGATGGCGCGCGCCAGCGGGCGCGAAGCGAAGATCGAGTTCATCGGTCTCATCCGCTCAGAAGCTCACGTTGGCCGAGATCGTGAAGCGCCGGATCATCGGCATGGGGTAGACGTCGGCGCGCGCGAAGCCGTTCGAGCCGCCGATGTACATGGCATCACCGTACGAGTTCACCTCGGGGTCGATCCCGCTGTACTTCGTCCAGACGATCCCGAGGTTGTGCGCGGCGCCGGTGAGCACGAGGCTGCGGACGCGCAGCGGCGTGAGCACGCTCTGCGGCACGGTGTAGCTGAGCGAGAGGTCGCGGAACTTGATGAAGTCCGCGGGCTCGATCCAGTACCCCGAGATGTTACCGCGCCAGATCCGGACATCCTCGTTCTTCGGCGGGACCTTCGTCAGGTCCATGTTCGTCAGGTCGACGTTCTTCGGGTCGTTGACCCGCTCGCAGTTGAGCTGCGATGCCACGCGGCAGCGCTGCCACTCGCGGGCGTTGAAGTTGTAGAATCCGCCCTTGTAGTCGAACAGCGCGAACAGGCGGAAGTTCTTCAGGAACGTGACCGTGTTCGACCAGCTCAGCTCGCGCGTCGGCGCGGAGGGTCCGATGTAGGAGTTCGTGTCGGCCACGGCCACTCCGCTCGCGCCGATCACGAGCGAGCCGTCGGCGTTGCGCTTCGGCAGCGGCGCCCAGTACCCGCCCAGCGGGTACCCCTCGCGGTGCTGCTGCACCGCGCCGTACGACTGGCCGGAGATCGAGAGCGACGTGCGCGCCGGGTCGCCGAAGCTGACCAGGCGGTTCTTGTTCGTGGCGGCGTTGAAGCGCGTCTCCCAGGAGAGGTTCCGCGTCGCGAGCGGCGTGGCGCTGAGCGTCAGCTCGAGCCCGGAGTTCAGCGTGTTGCCGAGGTTCTCGTACGGCGCGGTCATGGAGTAGACGAAGCTCGAGCCGAAGCCGCTCGAGCCCGGCACGCTGGCCGTCACGAGCACGTCCGTCATCCGCTTGCGGTAGTACGTGAACTCGAGGCCGAGGCGGTCCTGGAAGAGCCCCGCGTCGAAGCCGGCCTCGATCTCCTCGCCGCGCTCCGGCTTCAGGTCGGGGTTGCCGATCGCGCGCACGTTGATCGTCGACGCGACCTGCGTCCCCTGGATCACCCGCGAGACGGTGTAGACCTGGTTGGCCAGGTAGGGGTCGGGCGCGCGCCCCGCGCGGCCCCACGCCGCGCGCAGCTTCAGGTTGTTGATGTGCGCCGACGCGAAGAAGTCCCTCATCCCCGGCTCGTCGGAGACGACGTACGCGAGCGAGCCCTTCGGGTACAGGTAGCGGTTGATGTTCTCGCCGAACGACGAGTTGTTGTCCACGCGCAGCGCGCCGGTCAGGTACAGGCGGTCTTTCCAGCCGAACTGCTCCTGGCCGTAGAAGCCGACCGACTTGTTCTCGCTGTACGTGTTGCCGCCGCTCGTCGTCTGCGCCGTGGTGATGAGCGTGACGTCCGGCACGGCCAGCCCGATCCCGGTGGCGTTCAACATCTCGTAGCGCTTCGCGACGTACTGCATCCCGAACGACGTCGTCGCCAGCAGGTCGGTCGTCAGGTGCCGGTCGATGCTCCCGGAGTAATCGGCCGTGTAGACGTAGTTGCGCGGCGTCCGCTGCGCGACGAGCCCGTCGGGGAAGCCGGCGTACGACGCGTCGACGGAGCCGGGCGGCGAGAGGACCTGCGCGAAGCTGCCGGCGTAGTCGAGCCCGAGGGTGATGCGGTTGCGGAACCACGAGAACGGCCGGTAGTTCAGCGTCGAGCCGAGCGTGAGGCGGTCGACCTTCGTCTCGTTGTCGTACTGGTTCGCCTCGACGGCGGAGGTGCCGCCCCAGCCCTGGCGGATCGCGAGGCCGCCGGGAGGGGTGTGCCCGGGCTGTCCGCGGAAGGCCGAGAGGAGCAGCCCCTCGGCCGACTCGTCGCCGAGCGGCAGGCGCAGCGTCGAGCGCGCGTAGTTCGTGGATGCCGAGACGTCGACCTTGTCCGACGGGTTGAGCTGGAAGTTCGCGCGGATCGAGCGGCGGTACTGGAGGCTGTTCGCGAACACGCCCTGCTCGTCGTCCTGGTTGCCGGCGATGTAGTACGAGAAGTTGTCGCCGCCGCCGTGGACCTGCAGACCGAAGCGGCGGACCGCCCCCGTGCGCAGCGCGTTCGGATCGTCCTTCAGCGGATTGCCGACGAGCACCGTGCCGACCGGCTTGCCGGCGCACCCGGGCCAGGTGGTCGGCGCGGCGACGCGGGCGACGTCGCACGTCGTGTAGTTGTTCGGGATCGGCAACGCCCAGTCGTTGCCGCCCATCTCCAGCCTGGCGTTCCATTGCAGCGGCTGCTGCCCGGCCCGCCCCTTCTTCGTGATGATCTGGATCACGCCCGCCGCCGCTTCGGCGCCGTAGAGCGTGGCCGCCGCGGGGCCCTTCAGCACCTCGATCGACTCGATGTCGTTCGGGTCGATCCCGTCCAGCGCCGACGTGGTCTGCCCGCGGAACGAGACGTTGCCCGCGCCCGACGGGGTGAACTGGCCGTAGCTCCCCGTGTTGTAGCGCACGCCGTCGACGTAGATCACCGGCGCGTTCGACACGGAGAGCGAGCCGGCGCCCCGCACGCGGATCTCACCCGCGGCGCCCGGCGTGCCGGAGTTCACCAGCAACTGCACCCCCGGCGCCTGCGACTGAAGCAGCTCGGCGACGTTCGAGACGACCGTCTTCTGCGTCAGGTCCGCCGCGTCGAGCTTCGTGATCGAGTTGCCGAGCGTTCGCTTCGAGACGGCCCCGCCGGTCCCCGTCACCACGATCTCGTTCATGCTGATCGCCGTCGGCGCGAGCGCGAAGTCGGCCACCACCGGCTCCCCGCCCGCGACGGTCACCGTCTGCTGCCCCTGCCGGTAGCCGAGCATGTCCGCCCGCACCTCGCGCGCGCCGGCCTGCACGTTCGCGATTACGTACTCGCCCGCGCCGTTCGTCAGTGCCCCCCGCCCCGTCCCCGGAACGCTCACCTGCGCGCCGGCGAGCGGCCGCTGCGTCGCCGCGTCGACGACCTTGCCTCGCACGGTTCCGACGCTCTGCGCCGCCAGCCGTCCGGCCCCACCCGCCAGTACCGCGAGCGCGGCAGCGGAGAGTAGGGCGAACCTCGTCGATCTCATCGAGTGCCTCCTGAGGTGAGGGGACCACCTGGACCACAAGCTTCGCTGCGCCGCGAGGGCGAGCACGGGCATACCCGGCGCAGGCCGGCTACACTTCCGTCCCGGGCATAGGCGCACAAGTCCACGGCTATGCCGACGGGGGAATGCGAATCTCCAGAAAAATTCCGGGGGACGTAGCGTCAGAAAGTGGACGGCTCAGAGTTACGGCGCGGGCAAGAAGCTGTCAAGACGGCCCGTCGCCGGAATGTTCCCGACGGACGCGGCGCCGGGCGCCGCGGGAAGCGTCTCGGCGCGCGCGACGACGCGCCGCGAGGGGCCATAGTGCCGGCGGCGGCGCCCCGCGCGGCGGCCGGGACGATGCGGCCGCCGGGGGCCGTGGATCGCCACCGGCGGCCGCGGAGGAGCCGCGTGCGTCGGGCAGCAGTGGCCCGGCGGAACTGGCCGCCGGGCCACTCGTCTGCCGGCTCGCCGCGGCGGCGCCGGCTACGGGAGTCCGAGCGCTCGCCGGAGGTCGATCCGGCCCGGGGGAGCCCAGCCGGCCCGCCGTCCAGGCGGCCGGCGCCGCCATCGCGGCCATGTCCCATTGCCAGCCGAAGAGGATCGGGACGCGTCGGGGACGGCGCGTCGGCGCGCCGGGACGCGGCGGTACGCGGCCCGGGGGGC
>DASTKT010000134.1:0-7058 GCA_035715725.1 Longimicrobiales bacterium
CGGCCCGGGGTCGGGCGACGCACGCCGATCCCGGGATCATCCCGTCCGTCCGGTCGCGGTCCGTCCATCGCGTCGACCGCCCCTCCGCCGCGGGCGCCGCGCTTCACCGCACCTCCGCGGAGACCCGCGGCCGCCCGGCCATCTTCTGGTTCACCGCCGCCACCGGCCCGCCGACGATCCCGTCCAGCTCGGAGCCGAGCCGCGCCACCTCGCCCTCGAGCTCGGCCAGGACGGCGAGCTGGCCGTCGGTCGGGGGCGCGCTGGCGCCGTCGATCGCGAAGCCGAGCGACTGCAGCAGCTCGCGGGCGCGGGGCACCTGGCGGTAGCCGAACGTCGGCGTCGGGCGGGTGAGCTTGTCCCGCAGCTCCTTCAGCCGGTCGGTCGCCGCGCGGACGTCGGCGAGGATCGCGGCGTCGGCGCCGGCGGGCGGGGCGGCCTTCTCCGCGGCCGCGGCGGCGCCGGGCGCGCCGGCCGCGGCGCCATCGGCGGCTGGGGCCCCGCCGAGCTGCCGGTCGAGCGCCGCGAGCTGCCGCTGCAGGCTCTCGGTGCGGCCGACGATCTCGTTCATGCGGCCGACGAGGTCGCGGATCTCGAGGCCGGTCTTCACCTGTACGGCGTAGTCGGCGGCGGAGAGCTGGACGCGCGGGTCGGGCTCGATCTTCACGGGCGCCTTCAGCTCGGCGCCGCCGGCGGTGAGCGTCACGGTGTAGTCGCCGGGCGCGGCGGTGGGGCCGAGGCCCATGCGCCGGAAGAAGCTCTCCTCGCCGCCGGGGCGCGCGGGCGCGCCGGGCACGGGCTTCGGGCCCTCGTAGCGCAGGTCCCAGGCGACGCGCTCGAGCCCCTTCCCCGAGGCCGTGTCGTGGAGCACGCGGACGACCGTGCCCGCGGCGTCGCGCACCGTGAGCGTGACGGGCGTCGGCTTGTCCGCCTTCAGCGAGTAGGTGATCAGCGCGCCGGCCGGCGGGTTCTGGCCGACCCAGGTCGCCGAGCCGAGCTCGGCGGCGCGGTCCCACGGCTGCCAGCGGACGGCGGGGCGGACGTCGAACAGCCTGGCCGGCGCGCCGGCGGCGGTGACGGCCGCGAGCTGCTGGAGCGGCGTGGCGTCGTCGAGGATCCAGGCGCCACGGCCGTGGGTGGCCAGGATGATGTCGTTGTCCCGCGGGTGGACCTTGATGTCGCGGACGGCCACGGGGGGCAGCCCGTTGCGGATCGAGACCCAGCGCTTGCCGCGGTCCCAGGACGCGAAGACGCCCAGCTCCGTGCCGGCGTAGAGCAGCTCCGGGTTCTTCGGATCCTCCCGCACGACATGGACATAGCCCTTCGGCGGGAGGCCGGCGGCGATGTCCGTCCAGCTCTTCCCGAAGTCGGTCGTGACGTAGGCGTGGGGCGCGAAGTCGTTCATCTGGTGACGGTCGACGGCGACGTAGGCGGTGCCCGCGTCGCGGTGCGAGGCGTCGATGCGCGAGACCCAGGAGTTCGGCAGGTAGCGCGGGATGTTCTTCGTGACGTTCGTCCACGTCTTGCCGCCGTCCTGCGTGACCTGGACCAGCCCGTCGTCGGTGCCGACCCAGATGACGCCGGCGGTGACGGGCGACTCGGCGATCGTGAGGATCGTGTTGTGGAACTCGGCGGCGGTGTTGTCGACGACGATGTCGCCTCCGGAAGACTGCTGCTGCGACTTGTCGTTCGTGGTGAGGTCGGGCGAGATCTCCTGCCACGACTGGCCGTAGTCGGCGCTCTTGAAGAGCACGTTGCCGCCGAAGTAGACGACCTTCGGGTCGTGCGGCGAGACGAGGATCGGCGAGTCCCAGTTGAAGCGGTACTTCACGTCGGCCAGCGCGCCGCCGAAGGAGCCGTAGAACTTCGGGTACGGCTGGATGTTGCGGTTGCTGCCGGAGCGCGTGTCGTTGAGCGAGATCGCGCCGCCCTGGAGGTTGTTGTAGACGAGCCAGGGCTTGTCGACGACGGGGACGGCGTAGAAGCCGTCGCCGCCGCCGACCGTGAACCAGTCGTCCTTCATGGGGCCGTCGTTGTGCGCGGTCCGGCTCGGGCCGCACCACGTGCCGTTGTCCTGGAGCCCGCCGCAGATCGTGTACGGCCGCTCCATGTCGAAGTCGACGTGGTAGAACTGCGAGAGGACGACGTTGTTCAGGATGTTCCAGGTCTTCGCCTGGTCGTCGGAGAGCTGGAAGCCGCCGTCGCTGCCGGAGAGGAGCCGCTTCGGGTCGGTCGGGTCGATCCAGAACGACTGGTGGTCGCCGTGGATGCCGCGGCCGATGTTCTTGAACGTCTTCCCGCCGTCCTCCGACATCTGGAGCGAGCCGGAGAGCGCATAGACGCGGTCGGCGTTCTGCGGATCGACGCGGATGTCGGCGTAGTAGAAGGGGCGGAAGTTGATGTTGCGGTCGTCGGAGACCTTGCGCCACGTGTCGCCGCCGTCGTCGCTGCGGAACAGCTCGCCCTGCGTCTTCGTCTCCGTGATCATGTAGACGACGTCGGGGTTGCTTCTGGCGACCGCGACGCCGATCCGGTCCATCGGCTCCGTCGGCATCCCCTTCCCGGTCAGCTTCTCCCAGGTCGCGCCGGCATCCCGCGAGCGGTACAGCGCGGTGCGCCCGGCGCCGGAGTCGAGCCGCCACGGCTTGCGGCGGAAGGTGTACATCCCGGCGTAGAGGACCCGCGGGTTGTCCGGCCGCATGGCGACGTCGGAGCAGCCCGTGTCCTCGTCCAGGAAGAGCACCTTCTGCCAGCTCTTCCCCGCATCTCCCGTCCGGAAGACGCCTCGCTCGGCGTTCGGGCCCCAGGCGTGACCGAGCGCGCAGACGTAGGCGACGTCGGGGTCCCTCGGGTCCACGACGATCCGCTTGATCCGCTCCGAGTCGTCCAGCCCCAGATGCGTCCAGTGCTCGCCGCCGTCCGTCGAGCGGTACACGCCGTCGCCGAAGGAGGCGCTGTTGCGCGGGTCCCCCTCCCCCGTCCCGACCCAGACCACGTTCGGATCCGACGGCGCCAGCGTGATCGCGCCGATCGAGTAGACGGCCTGGTCGTCGAAGAGCGGCTTCCACGTCGTGCCGCCGTTCGTCGTCTTCCAGATGCCGCCGTCGGCGCCGCCGATGTAGAACGTCTTCGGGTCGCCGGGCACGCCCTCGATCGCGGTGGTGCGCCCACCCATGTTCGCGGGCCCCACCGAGCGCCACTTCAGCCGGGCGACGAGCGCCTGCTCGGGCGCGGCCGGCCGGGCACTGGCCTGCGCGGTGGGGAGCTTCTGGGCGTCGGCGGCGACGGCGGCCAGGAGGAGCGCCGTCGCGGCGACGAACGGCACGCGCGGGAACGTGCGCATTGGAGCGGCTCCGGGTGGTGGAAAACGATTCGGTTGGATGCGCTACGATGACTTCGGTGGGGGCGGCAATGCAAGTCTGTCTTCAGGGCGGGCGGGGCGGCGCGGTTGCGGTCGCGAAGGGAAAAGTGTCACACGAAGGCGCGAAGCCGCAGAGAGTTGCCGCGCAGTTGAGAGTTACAGGGGGATGTGATAATGAGAAGCCCCCGGGGAACGCAGCCCCCGGGCGCTTCGATTCCTGAATCACAACAGATTCATCCGATGCAGGCCCGGCACGTCCGCCGCGTACGCCGGCATCGCGGCTTCCACACTCCCCGGCTTCGCGTCTTCGTGTGACCCTGTTGGGACGTAGGGTCGCCGGCGAAGCCCGGGCGCGAGCGCGGCGGGCTCGACCGCTACGGCTCGAGCTCGACGCCCTCGTAGATCTCCTCGAGCGAGAGCTGGAGCTCGGGGCAGGGGACGGCGACCCGGCCCGCGCCGGTGATCTCCTCGCGCCGCCAGCTCGCGTCCGCGTCCCGCCAGTGCCGCTCGACGTGGCGGCGCGCCTGGTCCACGATCAGGTAGGCCCGCACGGACGGCATCCGCGTATAGGCCAGGAGCTTCTCGCGGCGGTCGACGGCCATGGTGGAGGGAGACGTCACCTCGACGACGAGGCAGGGCGCGCGCTCCATGACGGGGCTCTCGGGCGGCTCGTCGCACACGACCATGACGTCGGGATAGTAGATCGCGTCCTCGGCGGCGCGGAGCTTCACGTCGGACATCTGCACCCGGCAGGGGCCGCCGCGCGCCACGCTCCAGAGGTGGGCGAAGATGTTTCCGGCGATCCGGTTGTGGCGTACCGTCGCTCCGGTCATCGCGAACAGCTCGCCGGCGACGTACTCGTGGCGCAGCTCCGCACTCTCCTCTCGGCGGAGGTACTCGCGGACGGTGAGCGGCGGCGTCCCGCGGCCGGGCGTGGTCATGGGTGCACGATGCGATCACCGGCGGCGCGCGGCCATAGCAAAATCGGCGGGCGCGGTGGAGGCGCGCGCGGGCGAGCGGTGTAGCAGAACGGGTGGTCGCGGCGCGACGATCCGCCCGGCGCGGGACCGGACGGCGGGCGCCCGCGGCGGAGACCGTTTCACGTACCCAGGAGAAGCCGTTGCCCGATCCGGAGATCCATTACCGCCACGGCCTGGCCGTCCTGCGTCACGTGCGGGAGGCGCCGCGCTGGATGGAGTACGACGCGCGGCTGGAGGCGTACACGGCGCCGGGGCACCGGCTCCCCGAGCTCCAGGCGTGGGCGGCGGAGCGAGGCCTCGCCGCCGAGCCGGCGGACGCCGGGGCGGAGCCGGCGCCGCTCTTCGACCCGCGCCGGCCGCGGGAGTACCAGTCGGAGGCGGTGGAGCGGTGGCGGGCGGCGGCGGGCCGGGGGAGCGTGGTCCTGCCGACGGGGGCGGGGAAGAGCTTCGTCGCGGTGCTGGCGATGCACCGGCTGGGCGGCGGTGCGTGCGTCGTCGCGCCGACGCGGGCGCTGGTGGCGCAGTGGTACGGGCAGCTCGCGGATGCGTTCGGCGCGGAGCGGGTGGGCGCGTACTACGGGGACGAGAAGGAGGTGCGGCCGCTGACGGTGACGACGTATCACTCCGCGTTCGCGCTGCTGGAGCGCTGGGGCGCTTCGTTCGGGCTGCTGGTGCTGGACGAGGCGCATCACCTGGCGGACACGGCGGCGGGCGAGGCGAAGGCGTGGCACGACGCGCTGCGGATCGCGCCGGCGGCGCACCGGCTGGGGCTGACGGCGACGTACCCGGACGGCCGCGACGCGGAGCTGCGGCGACTCGTCGGGCCGGTGGTCTACCGGCGCTCGATCGCGGAGATGGCCGACGCGGAGCTGGCGGGGTTCGTGGTGGAGCGTCGCTTCGTGACGCTGACGCCGGCGGAGCGGCGGCGCTACGACGAGCTGAGCGCGGCGTACGAGGGGTTCGTGGCGGCGCGGGGGTATCGCGCGCGGCACGAGGATGCGACGGACGCGTGGCGCATCTTCATGGCGGAGACGCGGCACTCGCCGGCGGCGCGGCGGGCGTTCCGGGCGTACCGCGAGCGGGAGCGGATCGTCGCGCTCGCGGAGGCGAAGCTGCGGGAGGCGGGGCGGGTGCTGCGGCTCTTCCCGGCGGAGCGCGCGCTGCTCTTCTGCGGGAGCGCGGAGTCGGCGGAGCGGGTGTCGCGGCGCTTCGCGGTGCCGATGATCTCGATGGAGACGCCGGCGTCGGAGCGGAAGGCGCTGCTGGACCGGGTGGCGGCCGGGGAGGTGCGGGCGGTCTCCAGCGTGCGGGTGCTGGACGAGGGCTGGGACGTGCCGTCGGCGAAGTTGGGGATCGTGCTGGGCGACACGACGCGGGGGAGCCCGCGGCAGCACGCGCAGCGGCTGGGGCGGCTGCTCCGGCGGCAGGGCGAGAGCGTCGCCTCGCTGTTCGAGATCGTGGTGGCGGGGACGCACGAGTTCTACGCGTCGCAGAAGCGCGGCCGGGGCGTGCGGCGCCCGCCGGACGCGCAGCTCGGGCTCGGGCTGTAGAGGCGACGCCGTGCTGCGGAGGCCCCACGTCGAGCCGTTCCTGCGCGAAGCGGACGGGGAGCTGCGCGTGGAGTTCCTGCGCGACCCGGACGGGCGCGTCGTCGCGTTCCTGGCGCGCCTGCTGAAGCTCGTCCGGCGGCTGGAGGGGCGCCCGCGGCGGGTGGTGGTCGAGGCGCTGCGGCGGCAGGAGCGGCGGGTGCGGGATGCGCCGCGGCTCGCGGGGATCGCGAAGACGCTGCTGGACCTGTGCGCGTTCGGCCCGCCACCCGGCGCGGAGCGGGCGCCGGCGGTGCGGGAAGCGCTGTTCCGGGCGCGCGCGGGGCTGTGGCCGCCCGTCCCCGGCGACGACCGGCTCCCCTACGAGGTGGCCGCCGAGCGCCTCGGCATCGAGCCGGCGGAGGTGGAGCGGCTGCTCTACGCCGACGCGCACGAGGCGCGGCTGCTCCTCGCGGCGCCGGCAGCGCTGGATGGGCAAGGCCTGCTCGACCGCTACAACCTGGAGCTGGCGCGGGGCGTCCTGCTCGACGCCGAGCGGCTCGCGCTCACGGCGCGGGGCGGGTGGCGCGGCATCTTCCGGGCGCTCAAGCTCGCGCGGCTGATGTTCACGGTCGAGCGCGTGGGGCGGCGCGGCTACCGCGTCGAGGCGACGGGGCCGGCGGCGGCGTTCGTCGCGCGCCCGCAGCGCTACGGCGCGCGGCTGGCGCGCGTGGTGCCGGCGCTCCTGCGCGCGCCCGGGTGGCAGCTGGAAGCCGAGGTCGTGCGCGCCGGACGTCGCCTGGCGTACCGGCTCGACGCGGCGACGGCGCCGATCCCACGGCCTCGCGGGCGGCGCAGCTACGACTCGCGCTGGGAGCGGGACCTGGCCCGCGACTTCGGGCGGCTGCTCCCGCCGGAGCGGAGCGGCTGGAGCCTGACGCGCGAGGATGCACCGGTCGTCGTGGGCGGAGAGGTGTTCCTCCCGGACTTCACGCTGCGGCACCGCGACGGGCGCGAAGCGCTGGTCGAGGTCGTCGGCTTCTGGACGCCGGAGTACCTGGACGTGAAGCTCCGCAAGGTGGCCGCGGCGGGGCTCGACCACCTCGTGCTCGTCGTCTACCGGGGGCTCGCCGCCGGCGCGCCGGCGCGGGTCGAGGCGGAGACGGCCGGGCCCGTCGTGTGGTTCCGCGACCG
>DASTKT010000135.1:0-4606 GCA_035715725.1 Longimicrobiales bacterium
GTCGACCAGTCGTCGAGGAGGGTGAACCGGAATTCGACCGGCGCCGCCACGCTCGCCAACCCGCGCAGCCTCTCCCGGATCCGGTCCCGAGCGCCCTCCGCCGCGCCGCGTTCACCGGCCGTCGCCGGCCGCGCGAAGAGCGCCTCCACCTTTCGTGGCTTCTCGATCAGGTGCTGCTCTTCCGGATCGCGCATCGGACCCATTCCCGGGAACGGGCTCGCTCCTGCGTCGACTGCCGGCCTCCCCGGCCGCGCTTGGTCACTCGAGGTCCGGCAGCTCGTCTCGTGCCACGCGCAGTCGGATGGATCGGGACATCCGCGGTGTCCGCGCGATGAGGCCCTTCCGCTCGAGCGTCACCAGCATCGCGTGAACCGCCGGCGCCGAAACGCGGAAATAGCGCCGACTCGCCGCCTGCGGGCGGGGCGCGAAGCGCATCGCCCGCCGCTCGAGGATGAAGATACAGCCTCGGCCGCGGACCCTGGGCAAGACAAACGAAGCCGGTGCGGAAAAGGAACGCGACCTCCCCCGCACCGGCCGAGCCGCCATCAGTGCAGCGTCACCGCCACGCCGAGCTGCCCGAAGTTCGCGTCGCCGCCGGAGTAGCTGATCCCGACGCCGTTCCAGTAGGGCGTGAGGCTGACCATCCGGCCGACCCGGATGTCGTAGCCGAGCCCGAGGACCGCGCCGGCGCCCGTCTGCGAATCGCTCCCGAGGCCGGAAACCTTGAGGTTGACGGTTCCGAACCCGAGGCCGCCGAGGAGGAAGAAGCCGCCGGTCGAGGACGGATAGAACCGGATCGTCGCGGCGAGCGTGCCCGCGGTGAGCGTGGCCCCATCCTCGCTCTTCGTCCACCCGGTCGTGCCCACACCGAGGAGCACCCTGTCGCTGAGGGTCCCACCGAGGCTGAGGCCACCGCTCAGCCCGCCTTCCCGCGAGTCGCAGTCCTGGCAGCCGAGAGACCCGTACCCCAGCCCCCCGCTGAACCAGAACCCCTCCCGGGTCTGCGGCTTCTGGGCGGCGAGGTACCCGGGGAACATGACCAACGCGGCCAGGACGGCGGCGTAGCGCAGTAGATGCTTGTGGCTCATCTGGACCTCCATCAGTCCGTTGCGGTGTGGACCACACCGGCCCGATCCGGGGCCGGGCGTGCTACGAGTATGGCAGGCCTGGAACCTCACTCCGCCCTCCTCAGCGTCCCGATCCGCTCCCACCCCGGCTCCGGCCGCAGCACCACGCCGACGTAGAGCATCCCGTTCCTCCGGTCGACCGACGCCCCCTGCTTCGTCAGGTTCGCCGCCACCTGCTCCGGGTTCAGCTTGTACATGCCGCCCGAGATCGCGTCGACCGCGAGCCCGATCAGCCCGCCGAACACGAGATTCCCCGCGATCCACCCGCTCACGCTCTTCGTCACCGTCAACTGCACCGGCTGGTAGCCGTCCATCGAGATCGACACGATGTGACTGCGCTTGCGCTCCAGCCGCGCGACGACCGGCGTCCCGCCGAACGGCGTGCCGTCGACCACGACCGCGGCCCCGGTCGGCACGCTGTTCACGCCCACCTGCTGCCGGCTCCCCTGGATGATCGTGGCGCACCCCGCCGCCACGACCAGCGTGAGCCCCGCCGCCGCCTGCATCAGCTTCTTCGCCATTGCGTCGCCTCCTCGCGATGCGTGGGTTTCGCTGCGAGGTCGGCCGCCGCTACGAGACGGCGCCGCTTTCCCCGCGGGATCGAGTGCGCCGCCACGGTACGGAGGGGGTCTGACAGTGAGGTGGAGGCGGGGGGAACGCGGGGCGAGCGGTCGCGGCCGATGGGCCTCGTCCCCCGCGCCACGACGGGGAACCGCGGCGCGACACCCACGGAACGGCGGACCCGGTCGTCGGAGCTACCCGCCGCCGCGCGGCAGCGGCTCCGTCCCCTCGCTCAGAATCGACAGGTACGCTTCGTACGCGAACAGCCGGTTCCACCGCCGGCCCGACACCTCGCGCACGATGCCGATCGACTCCAGGTTTCGCAGCGCCGTGGAGATCGCCGGCGAGGAGAGCGGGACGGCGCCCTGGATCCGCGGCCCCGTCGTGATCGGGTTGCGGCGCAGGAACTCGTGCACCCGCAGCGCCGACCCCGCGGCGCGCCCGAGCGCCTCGATCCGGGCACGGTCCGCGTCGAACAGCGCGAGGATCCGGCGCGCGGTCTCCGTCGCCTGCTCGGCCGTGGCGACGACTCCGTCGAGAAAGAACCGGAGCCACTCCTCCCACACGCCCTCGATGCGCACCCGCTGCAGCAGGTCGTAGTACTCGTCGCGGTGCGCCTTCAGGTAGAGGCTGAGATAGAGCATCGGCTCCGCCAGCGCGCCTTCGGCGCAGAGGAGAAGCGTCACCAGCAGCCGGCCGACGCGCCCGTTGCCGTCCAGGAACGGATGGATCGTCTCGAACTGGACGTGGCTCAGCGCCGCCTTGATCAGCGTCGGCGTGCGGGCCGGCTCATCGTGGAGGAAGCGCTCCAGTGCCCCCATCGCCGCGATCACCTCCTCCGGCGGCGGCGGCACGTACGCGGCGTTCCCCGGGCGCGAGCCGCCCAGCCAGTTCTGGCTACGCCGGAACTCGCCCGGCGTGCGCTCGCTCCCGCGACCGCTCGAGAGCAGCACCTCGTGGATCTCGCGGATCAGCCGCAGCGACAGCGGGAAGCCGTCCCGCAACCGCGCCATCCCATGGTCCAGCGCCGCCACGTACCGCGACACCTCCCGCACGTCCTCCAATGGCACCCCGGGGAGCTGGTCGCCCTCGAACAACAGCAGCTCCGACATCGAGGACTGCGTCCCCTCGATCTGCGACGAGAGCAGCGCCTCCTTGCGCACGTAGAAGTACAGGAACAGCGCCCGGTCCGGCAGCATCGTCGCCAGCCCGTCCAGCCGCCCGAGCGCGCGATTCGCGCGCTCCAGCCGATCGCTCAGCTCCGCATCCAGCCGCAGCGGCGGCTCCGGTGGCAGCGGCTTCGGCACGAACGCCATGAACCCCTCTCCCCCTCGCCTCTCCCCGGCCTTCCGCCCCTGCAAACCGCGCTTCACCAATGGGTTTCCCCGCTTTTTAGCGATCGTTAACAAGCCCTGGACGCATTTTAAACTTGACGGTGAAAGTTTACAATGCTCGGCCGAGCAGGCGGCGCCGGTCCGCAGCGTTGCGGACCCGTCACGAATCGATGAGCTTCGTGGGATGCGGCGGCCCCGCGGGCCGACCCTGACCGGAGGCGTGTGCGCATGGAAAGCCCCCGAATCCCGATCCCGTATGCGGCTCTCGCCGATTTCTGCCGCCGCCACCACATCCGTCGGCTGGCGCTCTTCGGCTCGGTGCTGCGCGAGGATTTCGGGCCGGAGAGCGACGTGGACGTGCTCGTCGAGTTCGAGCCGGGGCACACGCCGGGGCTGGCGTTCATCGACGTGCAGGACGGGCTCTCGACCCTCTTCGGCCGGCCCGTCGACCTGCTCACGTTCCGCTCCGTGGAGCAGAGCGAGAACTACCTCTTCCGCCGGGATGCGCTGAGCCGCGTCCAGACGCTCTATGATGCCGCGGCCTGACGCGGGGACGACCGTCCAGCGGGACCTCCCACCGCAGATCGCGCGACTCGAGCCCCTCATCCCTCCCGAAGACGCCGAGCCATAGCCCGGCGCCGCCCCCGCCTGAACCGAAGCGCACCGCCGCAGAACCGCCCACCCCGGTCCGGCATTCGACTCCCAGTGCCCGCGCAGCGCCGTGATTCATGCGCGCTCGAGCCCCGCCCCGCCGTCGTGTTTCCGCCTACATCCCACCCGCCGCCCGTCACTTTCCCTCCAGTTCACCGACCCGCCGCGCCGCCCTCCCGGACTGACCGGCCGCCAGTCCCCCGATTGATCCTCCTTGCCCGCCCCACCTGGCCGTTCCTATTATGCCCCACGCCCCCATCCGGCCGTCCCCCGGCCCCACAGCGTCTCCGAACGCGACACAACGGGACCACGCGACGCGGCGTACTCCGGGCGCATGACGTCCCCCTGAAGGCACCCCATGGCCGAAGGCGTCCTCTACCTCTTCAAGGCCGCGCGCCGTCCTGCGTATCGCCAGGAGAACCTGCGCCTGGTGGCCGCGGAGCGTGGCTCGGTCGTCGAGGTCGCCTACAACCGCATGTGGGTCGCGCCCGAGCTGCTCGCGCCCGGCGCGCTCCCCGCCGGCACGATCGCCGACATCGTCGTCACCGACCGCCCCTTCTCCCTCTTCGTGCCGGTCCGCCAGGCCGAGATCCTCGAGGCGACGACGGACGACCTCACGCTCCGTCTCCGCCTCCTGCTCCGCTCCTGGGTCGCGGTCGAGGGTGGCGACGCCGCGAGCTTCACCGCCGCCGTCAAGGCCGCCGCCCCCGGCCGCTTCCCCGGCGACAAGTTCGTCGCCCCAAAGAAGGACACGACGCGCCTCGTCGCCTGCTACGACGGCCGCGAGGATGCCGGCTGGCGCGCCGTCGTCGACGGCCTCCTCGCCGTCTCCCGCGCCTGCGAGGACGAGCCGTACCGGGAGAGCGTCTTCTTCCGCCCGCTCGCCGTCCGCGCCGCCGGCGAGCTGCACCAGGCCCGCACCGTCCCGCTCCC
>DASTKT010000136.1:0-6748 GCA_035715725.1 Longimicrobiales bacterium
CCCCGAGCGCTTGACGCGCTCGAGGTCGGCGGCGCTGTCGACGCGCATCACGTGCTCGTCGTGCGCGGCGATGAAGCCGTCCCAGAGGGCCACGAACTGGTGCGCCCCCTCGAAGGAGCCCGTGCCCACCGCGATGTGGAAGACGTTGATCCCCGACTCCTTGAACACCTTCTGCTGCTCCGGACCCCAGGAATCGGGGTCCGTCAGCTGTTTCGTGGACAGGGAGTCCGAGATGTAGAACGGGCTGAGCATGTCGATGACCGTCGATTCGGTCACGAGCTTGACCGCCCGCTTCGAGTACTCCGTCGCCACGCCCGCGAACAGCCGGTAGCGGTCGAGGTTGATCATCGGCGCGGCGACGACGGCGCCCGCCGCGCCCAGGCCCAGCTTCAACGCTTCACGGCGGTTCATCAGCTCTGCCCCCCGATGTTCGGGTTGTTGTTCCGCTCGACATCCGGGAGCGGCAAGCAGACCTGCGTCCCATAGAGGCCGCCCTTCGGGTACGGCGTGCCGGCCGCCGGCTGGAGCGCGACGTTGTTACGGATCACGTCGCCGAGGCGCTGTCCCTCCAGGAACAGCTCGCGGCGCCGCTCCTCCAGCACCTGGGCCTTGACCTCGGCGGCGCTGCCGCCGGCGTAGGGCGCGATCCCGGCCTTCTGGTGCAGCGCGTTGATGATGTCGACCGCCTGCTGCAGCTTGCCCGACGCCACGGCGGCCTCGGCCTGGATCAGCCGCGCCTCGGCCGTGCGCCCGACCGGGATCGGCGTCGTGATGGCCGGATACTTCGTCGTGCGGAAGACCTCGGTCGAGCGGTCGTGGCCCTTGGCGCCGGCGTCCATGACGGTGACGCGCGGATCCGCCTGGCCGGCCCAGGTGAGGTTGCGGAACGTGGGGTCGACGGAGGCGAAGTTGTCGCGCCAGAGCTGCGTGTAGACGCGGTTCTCCCGCCGCGCCGGGGTCGCATTGAACGTCGCGTTGAAGACGAAGCCGTCGGGGACGAGCGCGGCCTCCGTGGCGGCCTCGGACAGCTTCCCCTGGTCGAGCAGCGCGCGGGCCTTCCCGAGGTGCGACAGCGTCACGACCGCCGTGTTGCCCGACTTCGTGCCCTCGGTGATCGCGCGATCGAAGCGCTTCAGCGCCTCGGCGGCGAGCTGCGTGCGGCTCAGCTCCGGGCCAAGGTCGATGGCGGCGGAGCACATGCCTTCGGCAAGCAGCACCAGGGAATAGCCGGCGTACGCCGAGGCGGTCGCGATCAGGTCCGTCCGCTTCGGCACGTCCTGGTCGGTCCAGCCATCGAGGAGCCGCACCGCCTGGTCGCCCTGGAAGCGCGCGACCGAGACGGGCGTGTACACGCCGAGGAACTGGGTATTGCCGCAGCCGTACGCCGGGAGGTAGAGCTGCGCGGCGGGGAAGAGGGTGCGCCGGTCGTATTCCCAGCCGGCCTGCCCCAACTGCGCGTCGAGCAGCTCGTCCGTGATCAGCCCGCCGGCGACGATGTAGTTCCCCAGCGCGCACTCGAAGTCGCCGACGGCGCCGTCGACGAGGAGCGCCGCGTTCTGCGGGTTCTGGAGATCCCCAGCCAGGACGCGGCTCGGGGCATCCTGCTTCAGCGACGTGACGTCGCCGCAGGCGCCGAGCGTCGTCGTCAGCAGCAGGCCGAGGATCGTGAGGCGGTCCCCCGCCCAACGGCGGCGGGGCGAAGTCGTGCGGATCATGTTGGTTCCTCTCGCTCGCGGTCCGGTCGGCATCATCAGAAGTTCACGCGCAGCGTGGCGACGAACTCGGCCGGCAGGGGCGTGATCGCCTGGTCGAAGGCCGAGAAGTTGGTCCCGCTGATGGCGGCGCGGCGCTCGGGATCGAGCCCCGGGTAGTCGGTCCAGGTGTGCAGGTTGCGCGCGGCCACGCTGAACGTGGCGCCGTGCGCGCCGAAGCGGCTCGACCAGGCGTCCGGGATGGAGTACGACGCCGAGACCTCGCGCAGCTTCGCGAAGGACGCGTCGTGCACGTAGGCGTCCACGTAGGTGAGGCCGCCGGCGCGCTGCACCGTCGCCACCTGGCGCGGATCGTAGTTCTCCGGGTGCATGTTGACGTCGCAGAGGCCGAACGCGGAGCAGCGCACCCAGTTGTCGGTGTCGAACAGCTTGTTGCCGCCGCGGAAGTCGACCAGCGCCGAGAGGCGCAGCCGCCTCGCGATCGTGAACGTGTTCGTCACGGAGCCGGTGTAGGTCGGCGTCGGCGTGCCGAAGTAGACGGCCGGCGCCTGCGCGCACGCCACCACGCCGCCGTTGCCGTCGTCGCACATGACGTCGGTGGTCGCGCCCGTCGGCGTGAGCGTCGCGCTGACCACCCGCTTCGTGAAGAAGCCGCCGATCGGGTAGCCTTCCTTGTGGGCCTGGAAGGGGAGCGTCAGGAAGATCGGCGGCAGCCCGCCCAGGTCGTCGATCTTGTTGTGCGTCGTCCCGATGTTGGCCGTCACGTCCCACGCCAGCCGCTCACCCCGCAGCACCTGCAGGTTCGCGAGCGCCTCGATGCCGTGGTTGCTGATCTGGCCGATGTTGACGTACTGCGCGTTGGGGAAGCCGGCCGAGGGCGCGGTCTGCTTCTGCAGGATCGCGTCCTTCGTCTTCTTGTTGAAGTAGGTGACCTCGACGTTGAGCCGATCGAAGAGCTGCGCGTCGAAGCCGGCCTCGATTTCCTCGCCGCGCTCCGGCTTCAGCGCCGGGTTGCCCGGGAACTGCGGCGTGGCGATCGGGCGGCCCGCGGGACCCGTCGTCGGCTGGTACGTCTGGAGCGCCGCGAACGCGACCGGCTGCTGCCCGGACGCGCCGTAGGCCGCGCGCAGCCGGAACTGCTTCAGGAAGTCCAGGCTCCAGAACGGCTCCTCGGACACCGTCCACGACGCGCTCACCTTCGGGTACGTCGCCCACTTGAAGTCCTCGCCGAACGCGCTGTTGTTGTCCACCCGCAGCGCGCCGGTGAGGAAGAGGCGGTTGTTCAGGTCGAACTGCTGCTGCCCGAAGAAGCCGATCGTCGTGTTGTTGACGTAGTCCTGCGAGCCGACGACCTGCGCGGCGCCCGCGGCCGTGATGATGCCGGGGAGCGGGAAGTCGCGCGCGTCGATCGACGTGTTGTCCGTCCGCCGCCGGTAGTACTGGGCGCCGAAGGAGGTGGCCGAGCCGAGCGCCGAGGTCAGCGAGGCCCGGGCCGTGGCGCTGTAGTCCCCGCTCAGGTAGGCGACGGTGCGCAGGTCCTGGTAGAGCGCACCCTTCGCCGTCGCGGGGCCGAGAAGCGCGGCCTGCTCGGGCGTCATGAAGTTCGTGAGCGCCTGGCTGTCCTCCTCCGTCTGGTCCAGGCCGAGGCGCAGCCGGTGGGTCAGCCACGACGTCGGCCGATGGCTGACCTGCATGCTACCGGTGAACCGGTTCACCTTCTGCGTCGCCTCGTAGACGTCGCGCAGCACGTCGGGCGGCGCGCCGTTGAAGCCGCGGTACGGCGTGTTCGCGAGCTGCGGCAACCCGAACATCGTCGCCCAGACCGCGCCGTAGCCGTAGTCCCCGCCGATCCAGTTCGTCCCCTTCGTCATCCCGAGGCTCGTCTCGACGTCGAACTTCGACGAGGGGGCGATGGTCAGGTTCGCGCGGCCGCTGAAGCGCCGGTTCCGGTCGTCCGGCGTGATGCCCCGGTTCGCGTCGTACGTCGAGCCGACGTAGTAGCGCACCGCCTCCGTACCGCCGGACAGCGACAGCGCATAAGTCTGAATCGTGCCGTTCGTCCAGATCGGCGTGCCCCGCTCGTCCTCCTGCTGCACGCCGTTCCACGAGATGATGTTGCCCTGCGCGTCCTTCGCGTAGTTCGTCGGGATGCGACCCTGCGGGTCCATGAACCACTCCGTCCCCTGCTTGATCGACACCGAGAACTCCGGCCGCTGACCGAAGCGGCCCTTCTTCGTGATCACCTGGATCACGCCGTTCGCCGCCTCCGTCCCGTACAGCGTCGCCGCCGCCGGGCCCTTGATCACCTCGATGCTCTCGATGTCTTCCGGGTTCAGGTCGCTCAGCCGCGAGGCCACCGAGCCACCCTGCACCCGCGGACCCGTCGCGACGTCGTTGTCCACCCGCACGCCGTCGATGTACAGCAGCGGCTGCGTGTTCAGCGAGATCGACGACACGCCGCGGATGTTGATCAGCCCGCCCCCGCCGACCTTCCCCCCGCCCTGCGTGAACGTGACGCCCGGCGCCCGCCCGTTCAGCAGCTCCTGCACCGAGCCCACCGGCTGCGTGGCCACCACGTCCGCCGCCCGCACCGTCGCCACCGAGTTGCCGATCGCGCGACGCTGCTCGCCGCCCGGCGTCCCCGTCACCACGATCTGGTCCAGGCTCACCGCCGACTGCTCCAGGACGATGCGCAGATCCGTCTGACCCACCCGCGCGCTCACCGTCGCGGCGCGGTAGCCGAGCATCACCGCCTGCACGTCCACCCGATCGCCGCTGACCCCCTGGATCAGGAAGCGACCGTCGGCGTCCGTCACCACCCCCTGCTGCGTGCCGACGACCACGACCTGCGCCCCGGAGAGCGCACGCAGCGACGCCTGGTCCAGCACGCGCCCGCCCACGACCCCACCCTGCGCCGCCGCGGGCGTCACCCGCCCGACGACCAGAAGCAGGGCCATGAGGAGACCCGAACATGGACCCATGCTCCGGCCGCGCACCACGGCGCGCGGGGGTCTCCGAGATAGTGCGAATGGCCTCATTCGTCCCTCCGGATGGCTGAGATGGCGAACGTCGAATTGAGTCGGAGATGCCCGCGGTGGCCCGTGCGTGCGTCGGGATCCGGGTGCGGCCGGTAACCCCTCGCTGACCCGCGCGCCTGGCCGCGAACTCCGGACGGGTCCGCGGTCGGGTCGGCGCGCGCCGCTAGCAGGGCTGACGAGGAAGTTCGGGCCGAGTATACAATTGGCGTATACGGGAGTCAAGCACGGAGACGAATACGCCAAGCACCCGGCAGGACGGCAAGGCCGGAGAACGAACGATGCACGACGCTTCCGCCGACGGCGGCGGGGCGGCAGCTTCGTGCGACGAAGGGCGGAGCGCGGAAACCGGTCACGCGGAGCGGATCGTGGATGGAGCCGGAGGGCGGGCGCGAGGGCGCTGCGCGGAGGGCGCGGCGTGAGCCGGGTCGTGGTGCTCGGCGGGGGCGTGATCGGGCTGGCGAGCGCGTACGAGCTCGCGCAGCGCGGCGAGCGCGCGCTGGTGCTGGACCGGGGTGTCCCCGGTGGCGCGTGCTCCGCCGGCAACCTGGGTTGGATCGTGCCGTCGCTCTCGGAGCCGCTGCCGGCGCCGGGTCTGGCCTGGACGTCGGTGAAGTGGATGCTGCGCCGGGAGAGCCCGCTGTATGTGGACCCGCGGTTCGCGCTGCGGGCGGCGCCGTGGCTCTGGCGCTTCTGGCGGCACTGCAACGCGCGGGACTACGAGCGGGGGCTGGAGGCGGTCGGGGGGCTGAACGGGCGGACGCTGGAGCGGTTCGACGCGCTCGAGGCGGACGGCGTCGACTTCGAGATGCATCGGGCGGGGCTGCTGTTCCTGTTCCACTCGGTCGCGGCGCGGGAGCGGTCGTTCGCGGAGTTCGAGGCGCTGGCGGCGCTCGGGCTCGCCTCTCCGAGCCGGCTCGATCCGGACGAGGTGCTGGGGCTGGAGCCGGGGATCGCGCCGGGGGTCGCCGGTGGGGTGATGATCGCCGGGGAGCGGCACGTGCGGCCGGAGACGCTGAGCGCGGGGCTGGCGCGGCGGGCGCGGGAGCTGGGGGCGGAGGTGCGGGGCGGTGTCGAGGTGACGGACGTGATCCGGCGTGGCGGGCGGGTGACCGGCATCGTCACGGCGGACGGCACGCTCGAGGCGGACGCGCTGGTGCTCGCGGCGGGGAGCTGGTCCGGGCGGATCGCGCGGCGGCTCGGCTTTCCGCTGCCGATCCAGCCCGGGAAGGGGTACAGCGTGACGATCCGCGACCCGGCCGCGGCGCCGGCGCGGCCGCTCTACCTGTCCGAGATGCGGGTCGGCCTGAGCCCGTTCGACGGCGCGATCCGCCTGGGCGGGACGATGGAGCTGTCGGGGTTCGGACCGCGGATCGTCCCGGCCCGGGTCGCAGCGATCCGGCGGGCCGCGGCTCGATACTACCCCGGGGCGGCGGAGGGAGGCGACCAGGTGGAGTGGATGGGGCTGCGGCCGCTCACGCCGGACGGGCTCCCCGCGATCGGCCGCGCGCCAGGGTGGGAGAACGTCTTCGTCGCGACCGGGCACGCGATGCTCGGGGTCACGCTGGCGCCGGTGACGGGCCTCGCGGTCGCGGAGCTGGTGACCGGCGGGGAGAGCTCGTTCGACCTGGGGCCGTTCGACCCGGGGCGGTTCGGGCGGAAGGTCGAGCGCTAGGAACTTCTATTCACCGCAGAGGCGCAGAGGGCGCAGAGAGCGGCAACGGAAAGCCGGGCGACGAAGCTTCGTCGGCAACCGAACGAATTTTTCACAGGGAGCTCGGGAGCTTGGGAGGACGGCCTGTGCCGGCGGGGCGTAGCATCCGCGGCGAACGCATGCATCCATTTTGTAGTTGGACCCGGGCGACGCCGGCTCCGACGCCGACGCCGGAAATGAAGCTGGGGGTTGCACCGGCGCCCCTCGGTCCACCGGTGCAACCCCCAAAAAGGATGCTTCCGCTACGACGAACCGGCGCCCCGCCGCTCACGCCGTTCTCCCCAGCT
>DASTKT010000137.1:0-3675 GCA_035715725.1 Longimicrobiales bacterium
TGTGACCCGGAGCCCCAGCGCGCGGCCGCGGTGGTGGCTCGTCACCCTCGGCCTGCCGGTCCTCTCCGCGCTCACGCCGACTCGCCATGCCGCAGCGCAGCAGTCGGACGGGCGCGTGTCCGCCTCGGAGTGCTGCATCCACGTGCTGCTACCGACGGCGGCGCGGGCCGTCGCGCTCGGACAGGCGGTGGTGGCGGACACCGCGCCGGACGCCTTCTTCTACAATCCGGCCGGTCTGTCGCGGTTGACCGCGCGCCGTGTGGAGGTCTATCACACGCCGCTGCCGGACCAGTCGCAGATCGATGCAATATCGCTGCTACTGCGGCCGTGGGGGGTCGGGACCCTCGGCCTCACTTACGAGCTGCTCGACTTCGGGTCGCAGGAGCGGACGGATCCGCAGAACAACCCGACGGGTGAGCTGTTCGACCAGGGGCACCTGCTGGCCGCGACATTCGCCGCGGAGCTCGCCGCCGGTCTGTCCGGGGGGCTGACGTACAAGCTCTTCATAGAGCATGCGTCGTGCGGGCAGGGGTGTGATGCCGGCGTGAGCGGGAGCACCGCGATGGTCGACGTGGGGCTGCAGTTCCGGCCGCGCCGGCTGTCGTGGCTCGCGGCGGGAGCCTCGATCGCGCACGCCGGCCTGCCGCTCCAGATCGTCAACAAGGAGCAGGCCGACCCGACGCCGGTGCGCGTGCGGGCCGGCGCGAGCGTACAGGCGCTCCACTTCGCGCGCGCCGACTCGATGCTGGCGCTGTGGCTCTCGGGGCAGGTCGAGGGGAGCGGGATCGACGCGCGCGATCCCGTGCTGGCCCTGGGCGCGGAGCTCTCCGTTGGCGAGGTCATGCGCGTGCGCACCGGCTACCGCGGCGGCACCGGGGGCGGCTCGGGGCTGGCGCTCGGCGTCGGCTTCTCGGTCGACCGCTTCGTTCTGGACGTCGGGAAGGTGGTGACCACCACGGACCTCGCGCCGGAGGGGGCGTTCTACGTCTCGCTCGGGATCCTGCTGGACCGGCCGGCGCGGCAGGCCACGGCCGCCGCGCCGCCGAAGCAGTCGCGCCGGCTCTGATCGCCTGCGTCCGGGCCGGCGCGCGGCGGCCGTCGACCCGGGAGCCCGAAGACGGCCGCGCATTCCGCCCCCCCGCCGTCCCGGCGTCCTGCAAACCCCTCCCGCCGTAGGCGAAATCCCGACATCCGGTTGCCGGCCGTTCCCGACAGCGCGGGCGCGGCGGATTTCGCACCCTTTCATGCGGAATACGGGACCAGCCGCCTGGAGGGGCCGATGATCTCACAGACCGCCGAGCACGCGTTGCGCGCCGTGCTGTTCCTGGCCCGACAGCCGGGGCAGGGGAGCGTGCCGGCCGACGCGATCGCCGCCGCGCTGGGGGCGCCGCGGAACTACCTGTCGAAGACGCTCCAGCAGCTCGCCAGGGCGGGGATCGTGGTCGGCACGCGGGGCCCGACGGGCGGGTTCCGGCTGGCGGTTCCCGCCGACACGCTGAGCGTGGCGGAGCTCGTCGAAGTGTTCGACGAGGAGCACCGCTCGGGGATGTGCCTGCTGGGCGGCACGAGGTGCACCGGCGAGAGCCCGTGCGCGGCGCACTTCAACTGGAAGGCGGTGACGGCGGAAGCGCGGGCGCCGCTCGAGCGGACCGTGATCGCCGATCTGCTGCGCGACGTCGGCGCGGAGCATCCCGCCACCGCCGACCCGCCCCCGACCCGCGCGGTGCACAGCGCCGCGTGAGCCGCCCGACCGCCCGCGTCCGCTCCGGGTGCGGTGCCTCGGCACGGTCCCTCCCGGTGTACAGGTAGCGCCGCTAGGCCCCGGTCCGTCCACGGAACCTTGATTCGGCGTGCCTCGCCCCGTAGCATGGGGCCGTCGGCGGGTGCCGATCCGCGGGCCAGATCGGCGCGGTTCCCACCGGCCGCCCGGCCGCCTCGCGGCGCGGCGTGCGCCCCGCGCCTACGGACCGCGGAACCGCCTCGCGCGACCTCACCAAAAACCTGCCTCACTTCATGCCGGAGACCGGTGTCATGACCCGCACGCGAATTCGCCGAGCGATCCTTCTCGTGGCTGCCCTCGGCGCCGTGCTCCCCGCCGGGAGAGCGGCCGCCCAGGACGCGAAGGTCCGGGTCGCCGTCCTCGGGATCGAGAACAACAGCGGCTTCACGCAGTGGGGAGAGAAGCTGGGCGGCGCCGCGGCGGACGAGCTCGCGAACCAGCTCGTGAAGTCGGGCGCGTTCTCCGTGATCGAGCGCAACAAGATCAACGACATCCTGGCCGAGCAGCACGCGGCGATGAGCGGCGCGCTCGATCCGCGGGATGCCGCGAAGATCGGCCGCATCCTCGGCGCGCAGGTGGTGGTGGTCGGCTCCATCACGCAGTTCGCGGTGGACACGAAGCGGGCCGGGATCGGCCGGCTCGGGGTGGCGGCCGCATACGCGGAGGCGCAGAGCAAGCTCGACATCCGGCTCGTCAACACGACGACGGCGGAGATCCTGCTGGTCGCCGACGGGGACGGGAAGAAGCGGTTCGGCGGCGCGGCGTACAGGGACATCGACATGAGCCGGAACTTCGACCAGGGCGCCGCGCAGGCGGCGCTGCGGCCGGCGGTCGAGAAGGCGGTGTCGGAGCTTCTCGAGCAGAAGGACAAGCTCGCGTCGATCGCGCCGGCGTCCGCCAGTGCGCAGGTGGTGGGCGTTCGCGAGAAGAGCGTCTACATCGACAAGGGCGCGAACGCGGGGCTCACGGCGGGGCAGCGGCTCGAGGTGTTCCGGGTCGTCGACCAGATCAAGGATGCCCAGGGCAACGTACTGGACGAGGTCACGAAGAAGGTCGGCGTCCTCGAGATCAGCCAGGTGCTCTCCAAGTCCTCGGTCTGCGCGGTGGTCGAAGGTGATGCGAAGGTCGGCGACGCGGTGCGGTCCCACGCCTCCGGCGCAGGCGGCGCGAAGACGAAGAAGCCGTGACGCGTGCCGCCGAGCAGACGCGGGGCCCGCGCCGACCGATCGGCGCGGGCCCCGCGTGCATCCGGCCCTGAAGCGCGCTCAGTTCGCGCCGAACCGGCGCGCGGCCGCCCGTGCCGCCTGGCGGCCCACTTCCGCCGCCGCCTCGCTGACCGCGGCTTCCGGCGTCGGCCCGAGCTTGCCGGGCGTCTGACCGCCGCCCACCTGGAACGTCTCCACGGCCACGAGCCGCCCGGAGGTCGCGTCGTACATCTTCACCGTGAAGGACGCGCTCCCGGTGAAGAACTGGCCGACGGACGGCACGGCCTGACCGCGGATGCTGCCGACCAGCACGGTGCCGGCGCCGAACTGACGGCCCAGCTCCGCGATCCGGCTGCCGTCGCCGGCCGCGGCCGCGCGCATCGTCGCGCGGTTCTCCTGCACCTCGCTCACGTCGTTCTGGTCGACGACCTGGAGGTCGTTGGCCAGCAGCTCCGCGAGGAGCGCCGCCTCCGCCGAGCCGGCGCCGCCATCTTCGGGCCCCTGCACGAGCGCGAGGACGCGCGTGCGCGACAGCGCCGGCGCGGCCTTGCTCGCGGGCGCGCGCGGCGTGCCGGCGGGCGCCGCCGGCGCCGGGTCCGTTCGGGCGACCTTCGCCGGCGGCGAGGCGCTGGCGCCGCCGGCGGCGCCTGCCGGCGGGGCGCCGGCCGCGCTCGCCGCGGCGCCGCTCGC
>DASTKT010000138.1:0-14107 GCA_035715725.1 Longimicrobiales bacterium
GCGCCACGGCAGCCACGCGCGCTTCGCGGGCCGGGCGCGTGCCGCGCCCTCGACGGCGGCCAGCGCCGCGTCCAGCTCCTCCGCCGTCTGGAAGCGCTGCTCCGCCGACCGGGAGAGGAGGCGGAGCACGATCCGGTCGAGCGACGTCGGGACCGCGGGGTTGCGCTGGCGGGCGCTCGGCGGCGCCTCGGTCAGGCGGCGGGTGATCAGCGCGTCGCCGCCGCCCCACGCCTCCTGGCCGGTCAGCATTTCGAACAGGATGCAGCCGAGGCTGTAGAGGTCGCTTCGCGGGTCGAGCGGCTCGGCCGTGAGCTGCTCCGGGCTCATGTAGCGTGGCGTGCCGACGACGAAGCCGGTGCGCGTGAGCGCCTCGGTGACGCCCTGGACCGCCTTGGCGATGCCGAAGTCGACGACCTTCGCCGCCTCCTCGGGGGTGCCGGGGGCGGCGACGAGGATGTTGTCGGGCTTCAGGTCCCGGTGCATGATCCCCGCCTGGTGCGCGGCGCCGAGCGCGCCGGCGATCTGGCGGGCGAGGCGCGTGGCGCGCTCGGGCTCGAATGCGCCCTCGTCGCGCAGGAGCTGCGCGAGCGGCTTCCCCTCGACCCACTCCATGGCGATGTAGACGAGGCCGTCATCGCCTTCGCCGCAGTCGTGGATCTCGACGACGTTCGGGTGGCGGATGCGCGCTGCGGTGGTGGCCTCGCGGCTGAAGCGGCCGACGGACTCGGGGTCGCGCGTGAGGTGCGCGTGGAGCACCTTCACGGCGCACAGCCGGTCGATGCGCAGGTGGCGGGCGAGGTAGACCTGGCCCATCCCGCCCTCGCCGATCTTGCGCAGCGCCTGGTAGCGCCCGCCGACGACGCGGCCGACGAGGTCGGCGCCGGCGCCGCGCGGCAGCAGCGTCGAGCCATCCTGCGGGCAGAACCGGTGGTCGGCGTCGAAGACGCGGCCGCAGGTGGGGCAGTAGCGGTCGCCGGCGCCGGGGGTCGGCGTGTCGGCCGGCCCGGCGCCCGTCGCGTCAGGCGACGGCGTGCTCCCCGGGTCGCCGGCGCTCGGGCGCCCCGCCGGCGGCACCGATGGGACCGGGGGATCCGGATCGCCCGGAGCGTGGCCCGGGGACGGGCCAGGCGGGGTGGAAGGGCCGTTCGCCATGCCTCGATGGTAGAACGACTTGGGGAGTGGGGGTGCGCGCCGACCCAAGCTATTCCCGGGGGCGGCGCCCAGCAATAGAGCGGCTGCCGGCGGACACCCCGCGCGGGGCCGGCAGGAGCCGCGCCGCTTGCGTGGCGCCCCGCGCACTCCGCATCGTAGCGGCGCTCCACCGTACGCCTCTTCCCGTCGACAGACGCACGACGCTCCACGACCGCTGCGGACCGGGTCCCCGCAGCCGGCCGGCTCGGACGTCGCCGCGGGAGTCGCGCCGATCGCCGCTCGACCGGCCCATCGGGGGCCGCTCGCGACCGGCGCGGCGTGCTTCCGGCGCCGCCGCCGCACGTTCCGCGCGACCCCCGCACCGGGAGCCGATACCATGCTCTGCCGCAACGTCTTCCTCGTCGCGTTCTACCATGGCGATGGCGACAAGGAGCTGTCCGACAACATCGAGGCGCTCAAGAAGAAGCTGGCGGGCCGCATGAAGGGCGAGCACGCGGTGAGCGTGTTCGAGGCGAACGTGCCGAAGGGGCTCGAGGGGAAGACGCCGGCCATGGTCCGCGACGCGGTCGGCGCCAAGCTCGAGCAGGTTCGCGAGACGCCGGACAACGGCCTCTACCTGATCATCCACAGCGGGCCCACGCAGTCGAATCCGCCGGGGAGAGAGCTCGGCGCGATCGTGGCCGAGGCCTTCTTCAACGACGGGATCCGGCTCCGGAAGATCAACCTCGCCGGGTGTACGACCGCCGGCACGAAGGCCGGCAACGTCGGAGGCAGCGTGCTCCGGCAGTTCTGCGATGCGCTGCTGCAGGGTGTGCGGGCCCCGGAGGCTCTCGTCGGAACCGCGGCGTGCGGCTACCAGGCGGAGGTGACCACGTACGACGAAGGGAGCGAGTACTATCAGCAGCTCGTGCTGAAGGGCTTCAAGATGGAGCGGCCGCCCACCAAAGCCGTGCACAACGTCGTCCAGAACCGCGGCGAGAAGCGGCTCTTCACCACCCACCCGACCGTGTCTCCCGAAGATGCTCAGGGGATCCGCGTGGCCTACCAGAACGCGTACGAGGGGATCCACCAGGCCGACGGGGCCGCGACGAAGCTCAAGAGGCTAGGCGTCACCGGGCTGGACGCGGCGAAGGACCTGAACGCGCTCCCGCCGGAAAAGCTCGAGAAATATTTCGCCGAGTACTACAACCTGGGGCGCAGGAAAGCCCAGCCCCCGCAGCTCGAGCAGCGCTTGAAGGACCTGATCGGCGCGTATCAGCAGTACCTGAGGCTCAAGATCGTGCTGAAGTTCGACCCGGCGCAGAAGCGGTTCGTGCCCGGCTCGCTGGCGGAATACTCGGACAACGCGACGGTCCAGAGCATGGTCACCGTCGTGGATCGCTACGAGGAGCCGACGAAGCTGCTCTTCCACCTCTGATCGCTCGGGGGCGGCCCGCCTCGCCGCTGGCGGGGCGCCGGCCGCGCTCCGGAGCGGCGGCGGAACGTCGGCGACCCGGGGAAACCCGTCCGGCTTGGACGGCGCGCCGCGACGCCGTATCCTCCCTTCGGCGCCCGGGCTCGCCGGACCGGGCGCCGGCGGTGGCCGGCCGGCGGGGAGCGGCGATCGACGTGGCGGATGCGCCGGAACCGAAGGGGCGGGCGGGGCTTCACGGCGGAAAGCATTTCCGCCGCCCGCCGCTGCCGCGCTTCCTGCGCGCGCTCGGGCCCGGGCTGATCACCGGTGCGGCCGACGACGATCCGTCCGGCGTCTCGACGTACTCGACGACCGGCGCGAAGTACGGCTACCGCTTCCTCTGGACGGCGCCCCTCACGCTGCCGCTGATGATCGCCGTGCAGCTCATGTGCGCCCGCATCGGCCTGGTCTCCGGCCAGGGGCTGGCCGGCGTGCTGCGGGACCGCTACCCGCGCTGGGTGCTCTGGCTCGCCTGCGCGCTGCTCCTCGTCGCCAACGTCGTGAACATCGGCGCGGACCTCGGCGCCATGGCGGCCGTGGTGGAGATGCTGACCGGCGCGCCGCGCCGGGCGCTCGTGCCGCTCTTCGCGGGGCTCGTGCTCGCGCTGCTCGTCTTCGAGAGGTACGCGGTCATCGCGCGGGTCTTCAAGTGGCTGACACTGGTGCTGCTGGCCTACGTCGTCACCGCGTTCCTCGCCCGGCCGGACTGGCACGCGGTGCTGCGGGCGACGTTCCTCCCCGACCTCCATCTCGACCGCTCCGCCGCCATCACGCTCGTCGCGATCCTGGGCACGACGATCTCGCCGTACCTCTTCTTCTGGCAGGCGGCCGAGGAAGTCGAGGAGGAGATCGAGCTGGGGCGAGGCACCGTCGAGGCCCGGCGCGGCGCGACGCGGAAGGAGCTCCGCGACATGACGGGCGACGTCGTCGTCGGGATGGCGATCTCCGTGCTGATCTTCTACTTCATCGTGCTCACGTCCGCGGCCACGCTGCACCGCGCCGGGCTGACCGAGATCCGGACCGCCGAGGAGGCGGCCGCGGCGCTCCGCCCGCTCGCCGGCAACGCCGCCTCGCTGCTCTTCGCGATCGGGATCATCGGGACGGGAATGCTGGGCGTGTCCGTGCTCGCCGGCTCGGCCGCGCTGGCCATCGCCGAGGCCGCGCGCTGGCCCGCCGGGATGAGCGCCCGCCTCACCGACGCGAAGGCGTTCTACGGCGTCATGGCCGCGTCGGTCGTGGCCGGCATCGCCATGATCGGCCTGAACGTCGGCGCGATCCAGATGCTGTACTGGGCCGCCGTCGTGAACGGCGTGCTCGCGCCCCCCCTCATCGTCATCGTGCTCGTGATCTGCAACGACCGCCGCGTGATGGGCGAGCACGGGAACGGCTGGGTGCTGAACGCGCTCGGCGTGCTGGCGGCGCTGGTCATGGGCGGGGCGGCGCTGGCGCTGCTGCCGGTGTTCTAGGGCGGGGACCGGTGCCGCGAACGGTGGGTGTCACGCGAAGCCGCAGAGGTCAACGGAAAGACGCGAAGCGGGCGAATCAGGCTCCAGCGGCGTTCGCCGGGGTCGTTATCAGCACCTCCTAACATGAGTCATCCCGAATTTTTCGGTGGGGGTGACTCGGCGCGGTAGCGAAGCCAGAGGTGGCTGAGGGCTGCGCGCAGGCGGTAGAGCGGAGTCGAGATCTCTCGGCTCCGCTTTCCTGTTCTATGGCAGTAGTGGCGAAGCAGCCATCGTCGGAGCGGCCCCAGGGCATCTCGGAGAAGGGTAAGAAGGAAGGCGTAGGCAAGGCTGACGAGGAGCAGCAGTTTCAGGCGACTCTCCCAGAACCAGAGCCTGGGACTCTCCATGGCCAGCTCGCTCTTGCTGAAGCGCCAGGCCATCTCGATCTGCCAGCGCCGGGCATAGGCGAAGATCACCTTCCAGGCATCGGCCGCCGTGGTTGCCGGCTCGTTCGTCAGCAAGTACCAGGGCGCTCTCCCCTGGCCCGGGCGGCTCACCACCAGCCAGAGCGGATACTGCGGCAGCTCCGGGTGACGCACCGGCACTGCGACCACCCCATGGACACGGTAGTGGCCGCGCCCATCCCAGATCTGGCGTCGCTCCCAGCTCCGCTTGCCGCGCACGATCTGCCAGGCGGGCCGGCTCTGCCCCTGGCCGTCCAGCAGCTTGTAGTGCCCAGGCCAGCGCAGCACGAAGCGAAGCTGTCGGGGGAAGAGGAGACCGAGCCAGGGCGTGCCGGCAAAGCCGCGGTCGAAGACGTGGACGACTCTCTGGCCCCAGCGAGCCCTTGCCTGGTCTAGCAGTTCGGCCTGGACGCCTCGCCGCTCCTCGGCCCGCTCACCCCGACTCGTCCACCAGCGCATGGCCGCAAGCGTCGGAGGTCCGCTCCGGCCCATGAGCATGAGCAGGAGCCAGTTCATGCCGGGTACGAAGATGGGGCGCCCGCCCGGAGGATTGTAGTAGCCGGGCCGAATGTGCTTGAGCCGTTGGGCCTTGGCACTCCGCACCGCGCAGAGCCCCTCCAGACGACTGCTCTCGCTCTTCTCGAGCACGCTCTCGTCCCAGACCACGAGCGCGTCTTCTCCCTCGGCTTCCAAGCCCAGCAGCCGCTCATCGGCTCTCTCCCAGAAGAAGCGCTCCAGGAGCGTGTGCGACCACTTCGGCGAGCGCAGCAGGTTGCTGAGCCGCTTGGTGCCCGCAGGTGCATGGTCAGGCGAGAGGAGATAGCCGCCCAGCTCCGAGAGGAGGAGCCCGCACTTCGTATGGCGAAACGCCAGGACTACGGCAACCGCCGCGCGGAACGTACGCACGAGCCGAGCATCAATCGCCTCGTCCAGCCAAAAGAGAAGCGGCGCCAGGAACTCGTCCAGGCGCCGCCTCATCACCTCCGCTACGGCGGCCGATCGCTCCAGCCCACCCGTAGCCCAACCGAGCCGATCCTCCATACGCGAAAACCTCCGCTGCCAGCCCCTACAGACTGGCAGCGGAGGTCTCCTCGCTCAAGTCACCCCAAAACTCCGGGATGACTCATGTTCGATCTTGCGGCGCGCGCCCGCTCAGCGCGCGGCCGCTCAGCGCGCGGCCGCCTGCTTCCGCGCGAGGAACTCGAGCACGTGCTCGTTGAAGAACGACGGGTTCGCGACCTGCATGGCGTGGCCGGCGTTCGGCACCGTCGCCGTGTCGGCCGTGGGGAGGCAGGTGTGCAGCTTTTCGGTGACGATGTGGAAGAAGCGCGCGCTGGTCTCCCCGCTCAGGACGAGCACCGGCATCTTGAGGCGGCCCACGCTCTCGCAGGCGATCGCCGGCATGAGGCGGGCGCGGTCGGTCGTCATCTCGCCGCGCATCTCGTTCGCGTAGCGCAGGACCTCCGCGCGCATTTCCGCGGGCATCGCGTCGAAGCGGCCAGGCTTGCCCGTGACGCCGTCCAGGAAGCGGCGCAATCCGTCCACCGAGTCGCCGCGGGCGAACGCGTCGCGCGCCGGATCGAGCGCGTTCGCGAAGAGCGCGCGTCCGACCGAGTCCGCCTCGGGCGTGCCGGAGAGCCAACCGAGGATTGGCGGCTCGCCGAGCACCAGCGTCCGCACCAGCTCCGGGTGCTTCAGCGTCATCCGCAGCGAGATGTAGGCGCCGTAGGAGTGCCCGACGACGATGGCGGGCTCGGCATGCAGCGCGCGGATCAGCGCGGCGAGGTCCTCCGCGTGCTCGTCCATCGCGTACGCGCCACCGGGCTTGAGCGGCGCGTTCGGCGGATGGAAGCGGCGGCTGTAGGCGATGACGCGGTAGCGCTCGGCGAAGGGCTCCATCTGGGCCCTCCAGTCGTCGATCTCGCCGAGCGAGCCATGGACGAAGACGACCGCCGGACCCTTCCCGGCCTCGACGTAGGTGAGCTTGGCCCCGCGAATCGTGATCGTGTGCGTATCCGGCGGAACGGCGGGGGCGTTGGCCGCGACCGGCGCGGCATCGGCCGCCGAGTGATGCGGAGTGCCCGGGACTAGCGTCGGCACGAAGACGCAGGCGGCGAGAACAGATGTCCGACCGAGCAGGCGTAGGTGCATGGGCTGCGCGCTCCAGAAGGGGGTGAGTGCAGGGAGGTACGGCAGGAGCTCGGGCACTGTCGTGCCGGCGGAGCGCATAAGCTATAGCGTGGAGCGGGAGAGATGGCAAGACGGTAGCACGCCGCCGCGGCGCCTGCGGGCGTTCCTGGAGAGTGGAGCGGCGGAGGCGGGGTCGACTGCGGGTTCGACTGCGGGCGAGGGCGGGGGCGGGGATCAACACCGGGCCCGACTGCGGGTGGGGGCGGAGACTTCGGGCGGGGGCGGGCGCGAGCGCGAGCGCGGGCTCACGGCGGGGGACGGCGGGCTTGGGCGGGGGTGCTTACCGGTCCGCTGCTTTTCCAGCGGCTCTTCACCGATTCGCGTGGGTGGGCGCCGCACCTGCGAGCGAGTACCCTCCCCCTACGCGTGCCCATGCCCGGTCCCCACAGAACCTGGCCGAGCGCAGCTCACCCCTTCCCCTGCGCATTCCCCGAACCCCCGCACGGGCCGCGTCGAGCGCGCAGACGAGGCGGTAGCTCTCCAGCCGGTCGAGGTCGAAATCGCTGCTCGCCGGCGGTGCTCCGAGCCTTGGGGTCACGGGCACGGGAAGGGGAGAGCTGCGCTCGGTCAGGCAAATCCGGGACGGGGCAGAGGCAGGCGTAGGGGGAGGGCCGCCGTCCATCCCCGGACCGAGCGCCTCGGCCGGCTGGACCCGGCGCATCCGCTCGAGCCGCATGGCCCACTCCTCGGTCGAGGGAGCGGCGTAGCCATGGCACCGCGAGCCCCCCGCCCAAGCCCGAAGTCACCCGCCGTGAGCCCGCGCTCGCGCTCGCGCCCGCCCGAAGTCTCCGCCCCCACCCGCAGTCGGGCCCGGTGTTGATCCCTGCCCCCGCCCCCGCCCGCAGTCGAACCCGCAGTCGAACCCGCAGTTACTTCGCTCCCACCGCCTTCACCCGCACCCCGTCCTTCAACTCGTCCGACGGGTTCAGCACCAGCGTCGCGCCCTCGTCGATGCCGGAGAGCACCTCGACGGTGGCGCCGTAGTCGCGGCCGAGCTGGATGGGGCGGAAGCGCACGGCGCCGGCCGCGTCGATCGTCGCCACCTGCGGCGCGCCGGTGCCGATGACGAGCGCGCCCGCCGGGATCGTGAGCGGCGGCGCGCCGCGGCCGAGCAGGAGGCGGACCTCGGCGTACATCCCGGGGAGGAGCGCGCCGTCGCCGTTGGCGACGTCGATCTCGGCCTGCAGCGTCCGGGACGCCGGGTCGAGCGCGCCGGCGGTGCGGGCCACGACGCCGGTGAAGACGCGCCCCGGATACTCGCGCAGCGAGACCTCGGCGCGCTGCCCCGCCGCCACGGACGTCACCTCGGCCTGGGGCACGGCGACGAAGATGCGGATCGTGTCGATCTGCGCGAGCGAGAAGAGCGGCGCCGAGGCGCCGGCGGCGGTCGTCGAGCCGCCGGCGGCCGAGATCAGGGCGCCGACGTCGACGCTGCGGCTGGTGATCACGCCCGCGAACGGGGCGACGACGCGCTGGTACCCCTGCTGCACGGCCAGCCGCTGGACGTTCGCCTCCTGCTGCGCCACGCTCGCGCCGGCGGCCTCGAACGCGGTGGCGCGCTCGTCCAGCTCCTGGTGCGTGATGGCGCTGTCGGCGGCGAGCGTGCGGTAGCGCTCGAGCGTCGTTTTCGCCAGCGCGAGCGCGGCGCGCGCCTGCTGCAGGCTGGCCTTCGCCTGCAGGAGCTGCTGGTCGGTCTCCGGCGACTCGATCGTGGCCAGGAGCTGCCCCGCCCGGACGCGTGCGCCCAGGTCGGCGTACCAGCGCCGGACGTAGCCGTTGATGCGGGCGTAGACCGGCGCCTGGTGCAGCGCCTGGATCGTGCCCGGGAGCGCGATGGTCACGTCCTTCTGCGCCCGCGTGGCGTGGGCGACGACGACGCTCGGCAGGCTGTCCACCGCCGCGGCCTCCGCCACGAGCTGCTCGTGCCGCGTGATGCGCGGGACGACGCCGATGGCGAGGAGCGCGGCGAAGACGACGCCGGCGCCGACGAGGAGCCCGCGGCGCGAGCCCCGGCGCGTGGGGCCGCCGGCGTCGCCTCGATGGAGTGCGTGCGGGTGCTCGCGCTCCCGGACGGTGGGCGGGGTCATGGCTCAACCTCCACGGGCCGCGGGGCGGGCTTCCGCCCCTGCAGCGCGCTGTACACGATGGGGACGAAGACGAGCGTGGCGACGGTGGCGAGCACGAGCCCGCCGATCACGGCGCGCCCGAGCGGCGCGTTCTGCTCGCCGCCCTCGCCCAGGCCGAGCGCCATGGGGAGCATGCCGATGACCATGGCCAGCGCGGTCATGAGCACGGGACGCAGGCGCTCGTAGCCGGCGGAGAGCGCGGCCTGCGTCGCGTCCATGCCGGCGCGCCGCTGCTCGTTGGCGAACGAGACGACGAGCACGCTGTTCGCCGTGGCCACGCCGACGGCCATGATCGCGCCTATGAGCGAGGGCACGTTCAGCGTGGTGCGCGTGACGAACAGCATCCACGCGATGCCGGCCAGCGCGCCCGGCAGCGCCGCGATGATGATGAGCGGATCCGTCCACGACTGGAAGTTCACGACGAGCAGCAGGTACACCAGCCCGATGGCGAAGAGGATGCCGAGGCCGAGGCCGACGAAGGAGGCGCGCATGCTGGCCACCTGCCCGCGCATCGTGATCGTCGTGCCCTTCGGCAGCGTCTTGCGGATGTCCTGGAGCACGCGGTCCACGTCCGAGGCGACGCCGCCGAGGTCGCGCCGCTCGGCGTTCGCGAAGACGTCCGCGACCGGCTGCACGTCGTAGTGGTTGACGACGGCCATGCCGGTGGTGCGCTGGGCGCTGGCCAGGTCGCCGAACAGCTCGGGGGACGCGGAGCCGTGGTCGACGGCCACCGGCGTGCGGTTCAGGTCCTCCAGGCTCGCCATGCGGTACTGCGGCGTCTGCACGCCGAGGCGGTAGCTGATCCCGGTCTCCGGGTTGATCCAGAAGTTCGGCGCCGTCTGGCCGCTCGAGCTGAGCGAGATGAGCAGGTTGTTGGCGACATCGCGCTGCGTGAGCCCCATCTCCTGCGCCTTGTCGCGGTCCACGGAGAAGAGGAACTCGGGCGCGGCCATGACCTGGTGCACGTGCACGTCCGCGGCGCCCGGGATGCGGCGCACGCGCCGCGCGACCTGCTGCGCGAGCCGGTAGCTGGCCCGCTTGTCCTTCCCGGCCACCTGCACGTCGATCGCCGCCGGGAGCCCGAAGTTCAGGATCTGGCTGACGATGTCCGCCGGCTGGTAGAACGTCGTGAGCTGCGGCAGCTCGCGGGCGATGGCGGCGCGGATGCGGCGGCGGTAGTCGTCGGTGCGGCCGCGCCGCTCCGGCGAGAGGATGATGACGACGTCGCCATCCGCGGGGCCGACGGTGGCGGCGTTCGCGGTCGAGACGTTCAGGCTGCCGCTCGTGAGGCCGATCGTCGACAGCACGAGCGAGAGGTCCGACGGCGGGACGACGCGCCGGATGATGCGCTCGGCCTGCGCGGTGAGCTGCTCCGTCGCCTCGATGCGCGTGCCGGGCGGGGCGCGCAGGTGCAGCATCAGCGAGCCGGTGTCGACCTCGGGGAAGAAGTCCTGGCCGATGAACGGCACGAGCAGCACGACCGAGGCGACGCAGAACGCGGCGAAGCCGAGCCCGACGGAGCGGCGGTTCTCGAGCGCCGAGACGAGGAGCGCGCGGTACCCGTCGCGGAAGCGCTCGTAGCGCTCGTCGACCCAGGCGTTCACGCGCCAGAAGAAGCTGCCGAACGCGCGGCGGTGGTGCCCGTCCGGGCCGTAGTACGCCAGCTCGCCGCGCATCAGGTATCCGGCCATCGTCGGCAGCAGCGTGATCGACAGGAAGTACGACGCCAGCACCGCGAAGATCACCGCCATGGCGAGCGGCGTGAACAGGAACTTCGCCGTGCCGGTGAGGAAGAAGACGGGCACGAAGACGATGCAGATGGAGAGCGTCGAGATCAGCGTCGGCTTCGCGACCTGCTCGAGGCCCACCAGGATCGCTTCGCGCAGCGGCATGCCGTCGTGCAGCCGGCGGTGCACGTTCTCGATGGCGACGGTGCCGTTGTCGACCAGGATGCCGACCGCCAGCGCGAAGCCGCCCAGCGTCATGACGTTGATCGTCTGGCGCAGCGCGTAGAGCACGATCAGCGAGGCCAGGATCGAGAGCGGGATCGTCGTCGCGATGATGAGCGTGGAACGCCAGCTCCCGAGGAAGAGCAGGATCATGAGCGCCGTGAGCACGGCGGCGATGATCCCCTCGCGCACCGTGCCCTCGAGCGAGGCGCGCACGAAGACGGACTGGTCGGCGAGCAGCTTGACGTCGATCCCCGGGGGGAGCTTCGCCTTCACGTCCTCCAGCGCGGCCTTGACGCGGTCGACGACCGAGAGCGTGGAGGCGGCGCCGTTCTTCAGCACCGAGATGTAGGCGGCGCGCCGGCCGTTCTCGCGCACGATGTTCGACTGCGGCGTGAAGCCGTCGCGCACCTGCGCCACGTCGCGCACGTAGACGGTCCGGCCGTTCACCGTCTTGACCGGCAGGTCGTTGAGCTGCTCCAGCACGTCCGGGCTCGAGTTCAGCCGGACGTTGTACTCGCGGTCGCCCATCTTCGCCGTGCCCGCCGGCAGCGCCACGTTCTGCACGTTGAACGCGTCCGACACGTCCGACGGGTCCAGCCCCTTCGCGTACAGCAGCGCGGGGTCGATGTCGACCATGATCTGGCGGTTCTTGCCGCCGTACGGCTGCGAGATCGACGTGCCGCGGATCGTGGCGAGCTGCGAGCGCAGCACGTTGTTGCCGACGTCGAACAGCTCCTGCTCCGGGCGCGTGTCGCTGCCGATGCTCAGCTTCAGCACCGGCACGTCCGTGGCGTTGAAGCGGATGATCGACGGCGGCTGCGTGCCGGGCGGCATCGCTCGCGTGATCGTGTTCGACGAGGCGGTGAGCTGCGCCACCGCCGTCGCCACGTCCGCGTCCGGGTGGAAGAAGAGCTTGAGCACCGCCGTGCCGTTCAGCGACTGCGACTCGATGTGCTCGATGTCGTTCACCACCGTGGTGAAGAAGCGCTCCGACACCGTCACCATCCGCCGCTCCATCTCCTCCGGCGCCATCCCCGAGTAGCCCCAGATGACCGTGACGACCGGGATGTTGATCGCCGGGAAGATGTCGACCGCCATGCGCGTGACGGCGACGATGCCGAGGATCGCGATCAGGATCGCGGTGACGACGAACGTGTACGGGCGCCGGAGCGCGAGATCGACGATGCGCCTCATGCGACGACGACTCCGCTCGCCGCCCGCATCATGGCCCGGTTCGCGGCGCTCATAGCTCCCGCCCCACGAGCGCCTCGAGCGAGGCGCGCACGATCTGGTAGCGGTGGCGCGCGGCGACGAGGCCGAGCTCGGCCTGCACCAGCGCGGACTGCGACGTCAGCGCATCCAGCATCGTGGACAGCCCCGCCTCGTAGCGCTCCGTCTGCACGCGCAGGTCCTCCTGCGCGCTCGTCACCGCGTCCCGCGCCAGGTCGATGCCTTCCCGCGCCAGGCGCAGCGCGCCGAGCAGCCGGTTCGCGTCCGCCCGCGCCTGCCGGCGCGCGTCCGCCTCGACCGCGTCCGCGACGTCCGCCGCCGCCGCCGCCCGCGTCTGCGCATCCTCGCGCACGAAGCCGTTGAAGAGCGGGAAGCTCGTCCCCAGCGCGAGCGTCCAGCCGGGACGCAGCGCCCCGGGGATCGGCGAGCGGTTCGCCCAGAGATAGCCGCCCGTCAGCTTGAGGCCGGGGAAGTACTGCGCCCGGGCGGAGCGCGTCGCGGCGTGCCCGGCCTCGGCGGCGGCCTCCGCCGCCCGCACGCCCGGCGCCTCGTGCACGGCCATTCGCACGATGGCGGAGTCGGTTTGCGACAGCGGTCGCGGATCGAGGCTGGCCGGCGCCCGGGCGCCGACCGGACCCTCCGCGCCGACCAGCCGGCCGAGCGCGTACGCCGCCGACTGCAGCGTGTCCCGCGCGGCGTTGAGCTGCTCGCGCCCGCCCGTCAGCTCGAGCTGCGCGCGCAGCCCGTCCGAGCGCGTGGCCGTCCCCGCCTTCTGCCGCCCCCGCGCGATCCGCAGCCCCAGCTCCGCCCGCGCGATCCGCGCATTCGCCACCCGCACCAGCTCGCCCGCGCGCAGCACCTCGAAGTACGCCCGCTTCGCGCCGAGCACCACCGCGTACCGGTCGGCGACGAGGTCGGCCTCCGCCGCCCGCGCCTCCGCGTCCGACCGCGCCATGTCCGCGCCGCGCCGGCCGCCGGTGAACAGGTCCAGCGACGCGGTCAGCCCCCCGCCGTAGCTGTCCTGGTCGGTGATGGAGGAGAACGGCGCGTTCGCGCTGACGTCGGAGCGGGAGAGGACGGACGTCGCGGAGAGCGTCGGCAGGAACGCGCCGCGGGCCACGCGCCGACCCGAGCGCGTCGCCCGGACCGCGCTCTCGCCCTGGGCGACGAGCGGGCTGGCCTCGAGCGCCCGCGCCACGACCTCCTCCTCGGTGAGGAGCGTGTCGAGGACGAGCGTGTCGGGCGGCGACGCCTCCGCCGGCGTCTGCGCCCGCGCGGCGCCGGCCGCCAGAGCCGACATCAGGGGAATCACGAGGAGCCGCGCGACGCCGCGGCGCGGCGTCCGGTCCATCATCATGTGGAGCACCTGGCTCGAGAGATCGGCAGCGCGCGACGCAGGGGGCACACCGGGCGCACGGGCAGAATTCACGCGGACCCGCCTGGACAGAGAGGGTCTCACGCGGAGCCGCGGAGCCACGGAGGGGGATCCGGCGAGCACCGTCAGGCGCCGGTACAGCACCCATGGTTTCTGCCGCAGTGTACCGGTGACCGGCGGAGCTCGACGGAGTTCTCCGCGGCTCCGCGCCTCCGCGTGAGCTCCCGACCGTGGCCGCGCCGCGAACGTGCGGTCCGCGAGGCCACCCGGCGCCATCCCCCGCGCGGCCTCGTCCGAGCCGCGCCGCTCCCCGATCCCGGGCGTGTGTCCGCTGTCCGAGTGTATACAAGAATGCATGTGGCCCGCGTTGGCGGCAACCGGCGGCCGGGAGGACGGCGCAGTCCGGGTGGGGAGGCAGCCGGTTCGTGTCCTTCCCGTCCAGCCCTCGGCCAGCAACAGCACCCGCGTGCGAATCAACTCGAGGAAATCGTGCGTCACCCGCGCCGCGTCCCGTAGATCGTGGAGGTGGCGACGCACCAAGGAGGGGAAGCTCGGCCGGTCGAGCAGAGAGCGCAGCAGCACCGCGCCTGCGTCGGAGGTCAGCCGCTCTGGCCGCGCCTCCACCCGCACCGAGTGGTTGAAATCGAGCCGGAACAGCCTACCTTGCTCCTTCACCCATGGCGTGTTTGGCGGCGTGTCCGTCCGATGTGGCCTTCGCAA
>DASTKT010000139.1:0-4708 GCA_035715725.1 Longimicrobiales bacterium
CGCGAGCTCACGCGGAGCGTGAGCCGCGACGGGCTCGGGGATCGGATGGGCGCCGGGTCGTCTGGCAGCACGGGGGCCGGCGAGCACCGGAGTGATTCGCGCGTGAACCTCGGCGGCTCGAGCCAGCCTCGCGGAACCGACGAATCGCGGATGTGAGGGAGGAAGGGGGAGGGCGCTGAACGCGCGGACGGCGCGGCGGGAACGAGGGCGCGGGGAGCTGGAACGCCCCGCCCAGCTCCCGCCGCGCCGTCGGCGCATTCAGCGCCTTCAGCGCGGCCTGACGACGCTGGCCGCGCTGGCGCCGTCCAGCAGCTCGTCCAACCGTCCGCGGTCGATGTTGCGGCCGCTGACGACCGCCACCACCGGTCCGTCCGGGAGGTGGCGCAGCCGATCGTGGAGCAGGGCGCCGGCCGCCACCGCGCCGGCCCCCTCCGCGGTCACGTGCTCGCGCTGCCACAGCCAGGCGATCGTCGCGCCGATCTCCGCCTCGCTCAGCGTGACGATGTCGTCCAGCGCGTAGCGCCCGATGGCCAGCGCCTCGTCGTCGATCTGGCCGGCCAGGCCGTCGGCCAGCGTCGGCACGCTCGGGATCTCCACCAGCCGGCCGGCGGCCAGCGACCGCGACATGGCCGCCGTCTCCTCGCTCTGCGCGCCGAGGATCCGCACGTTCGGCGCGACGGGACGCAGGAAGCAGCCGGCGCCGCCGAGCAGCCCGCCGCCGCCCACCGGCATGACCACCGCCGCGGCTCCGGGCAGCTCCTCGAGGATCTCGAGCGCCACCGTCCCCTGGCCCGCCAGCAGCGGGTCGCCGAGGCAGGGATTGATGAAGGGGACGTCGTGCTCGGCGGCGAACGCCTTGGCCAGCACCATCGCGGCATCGTAGTCGGGCGCGGAGTCGTCCACCCGGGCGCCGAGGGCGGCGATGCCGTCCTTCTTCACCTGCGGCGCGGTGCGGGGCACGAAGAGGGTGGCCGGGGCGCCGAAGTGCCGCGCCGCGTAGGCCACGCCGAGGCCGTGGTTCCCGGCGGAGGAGGCGACGACGCCGCGCCGGCGTACCCGCTCGGGGAGCGCGGCCAGCGTGTTGACGGCGCCGCGCAGCTTGAAGGAGCCGGTGACCTGCTCCGTCTCCAGCTTGAGGTGGACGTCGCGGCCGAGGCGCTCGCTGAGGGCGGCGCTGTGGCGGAGCGGCGTCCGCACGGCGATGCCGCGGATGCGCTGCGCGGCGCGGAAGACGTCGACGGGTCGCAGGTCGGTGAACATGCGCGGAGGCTACCGACGCCGGGTCGGAGCGGCAAGGGCGGTCGCTGGTGGATCTGTGACGCCGGGCGTCCGCGCTCGTCCTGCTGGTGATGCGCCGATCCGCACGGTGCTCGGCGCGCTGCTCGCGTGCTTGACAGGGGGCGTCAGCGCGTTATGTTTAGTCCTATCACGCCGACTGCAGCGCTGGTCGGTGTCGGTCCGTGTGCGACGGGCTCTCCCTTCACGCGCACGTTGCGGGGCTGTAGCTCAGTTGGGAGAGCGCTGCAATCGCACTGCAGAGGTCAGGGGTTCGACTCCCCTCAGCTCCATCGCCAATCTCGCTCGTTTCGGGCGTCGCCCGCCGCCGGTCCGTAGGACGCAGAGTTCCAAAGACGGCGCGCGTGGCACCCCGCTTCGGGCGTGATTTCTTCTCGACGCCGCGGCTCATGAGCCGCGGCGTTCGTGTTTTCGGCTCACGCGCCGCCCGCCAGCAGCAGCGTGGCGAAGTCGTCCTGCAGGGCGGCGAAGAGGTCGGCGAGGAAGCGGTTCTCGTCCTCCTCGGCGCGGCCGGCGAAGTCGTCCATCGCGCCGGCGCCGAGCCCACCCAGCCAGCGGACGATCGCGCCCTCCTGAACGTTCACCAGCACGCGCCGGCCGATGATCGTCTGGCCGTCATCGCGCTCACGGGCGGTGATCCGCAGCTGCATCCCCTCCTCGGCGAACGGGCGGCGGAGGGCGGCGCTGATGAGATGATTCACGGCGAGCGGGAAGTGCCAGTCGGGCTCCTCGCGGAAGCGGAACTCCCATCCGCGCTCGTCGCTCCCGTCGATCAGGGCGACGTCGGCCGTGAGCTCGGTCATGCCGATGGTGAAGATGGAGAACTTGGCCCACGCCTCCCCTCGCATGACGAGCGTGTCGGGCATGGGGCGCACAGGCCCGTCGAGTGGCGCCATGCGGCCGTCGGCGGTGGCGCGGAGGCGGAAGGTCAGCCGGTTCTTGCGCGCCGTGGTGACGAGCCAGCGCCCGCCGCGGCGGTCCTCGAAGGTGAGCGCGTAGCGCGCGGGCTCGACGTACTTGCTGACGTACTGCCCGAACGCCGGATAGCGCGCCTTCAGCCGCTCGGGATGGAGGGAGACGCTCAGCGCGACGACAGCGGTCCCGTCGCCCAGGGGGCGCACGGCGAGGGAGTCGAGGGTGGCGAGCTGCCCGAGCACGTGGGTGGCCCGCGGGGTAACGGCGCGGTACTCGGCGCGGAGCAGGGGCTCGGCCGGGGTGCGCACGGCGCTCGCCAGGAGGGCACGCCAGACATCGCGCAGCTGGTCGGGTGAGGCGCCGCCCGTAGCCATGTCGACGGCGGTGACCCACTCGAAGACGTCCTCCGTGGGGAGCTTCCGCAGCCGCATGTAGTGCCAGCTGTCGCCCGGCCGTTGCGGCGCCGGCGCGGTGGCCGAGGCGTCGAAGACGTAGCGGTTGCCGCGGAGACGGCCGCTCACGGTGAGGGTGCGCGTGTCGCCGGCGGCCGCGGTCCAGACGCTGGTGTCACCGAAGACGCCGGACGGGGAGAGGGCATGCCGGCCGAGCTTGCCGCGGGCGGCAGCGAACTTGGGGGTGCGCTGGACGTTGGTGTAGCGGGCGGCGAAGGCGCCGAAGAAGCTCTCGGCGTTGGCGCTGGCCTGCTGGCGGGTGTCGCCGAAGGCGGGGGCGGCGGGGCGGCAGGCGGTGGCGGCGGCGAGGGCCGTGACGGCGGCGGCGAGGGCACGGCGGAGGCGCCCGTGGGGGCCCGGCGCGGGGCGCCCAGCACGCGCGGAAGTCCATGAGTGCGGCGGAGTTGCGCGCCTGGTGACGGGCGGGAGGAGGAGGGGCACTACGGCTGGGTTCGGGGCTTGCGTGCGAGGGTGGAACGTATAGCTTTCGTGGTACCTCGCGGGAGCGGGGAAGTTCGTGATTTGCTGCCCCTTGGTGTAACTGGCAACACGTCTGACTCTGGATCAGAAGAGTCCTGGTTCGAGCCCAGGAGGGGCAATCCTAGTTCGGCCCGAAGGCCCGTGACGCTACCGCGTTGCGGGCCTTTGTCTTTGCCCCTCCGTGAGGATCGGCCACCACGCCTCCGGATCCGGTCGACTCGCGTCGGTTCTGACGCGCTGCTACACGTTGCTACACCCTGCTACACCCGCTGCTACACCCGCGGAATCCCCCGCGGCCGCGCCGGCTACACCAACCGCAGGTGTGCCGGCCGCGCGTCGTTCCGCTCGACTGCCGAGTCGGCCACGGCCGCTCGGTTCGCCGGGCGCCGGCGGATCCCGGGGTGCCGCGTCGCCTCCGACTTCCTGACGCTGGGCGTGGACGCGCCGCCCATGCGCTCGAGCGCCTCCGACGGCCGGACCGCCGCTGCCGCCGCGGCCTTCGCCGCCGCTTCGGCCCGTGCCTTCGCCGGTGCCTCCATCACCGCGAGCATCGTGTCGAAGTCCGGCTCGTTGTAACTGTCCATGAACGTCTTGATGTCGGTCCAGCCGCCAGCCGCCATCACGTCCTTGATCTCGGGCAGGTGCTTCCGCTCCTTGGACCACTTACGGCGGAACGGGTGCCAGAGACCTCCCTCCAGGTGCGGGAGCTGCGCGGCCTCCTCGGCTTCGAGCGCCCACTTCGAGAGTTCGTCCCGGCTGACCGGCTTCGACGGCGTGTGGCGCTGCGCGAACACGTACGCCTCACCGACCACGCCGAGTCGCACGAGCAGCCCGTGCAGCAGTGCAGCCAGCTCTCGCGGGATCGGCACCAACCCCTGTCGCCGCTTCTTGTCGCTCGTCCAGCGCCAGCGGATTCGCGCGTTCGCGAACCCGTTCGCCTCGTTGAGCTCGAAGTCCGAGCGACGCAGCTGCCGCACGGATCCGATCCGTCGGCCCGTGGCCTCGACGAGCACCAGGGCCAGCTCCAGCAGGCGGAATCGACGAGCGGCGAGAGCATCACCGCCTGCCTCCGCGGTCTCGGCCGCACGCTGGACTGCTTGCAGCAGGAGGCAGAACCGCTCGTAGTCCGCGAACGGCCGCACCGGGTTCTGCTCCCGCGGAATCTCGATGCCGCCGCGGATCGGGAAGTGGTCCAGCAAGAACTCCCCGTCCGGTCCCCGGGTCTCGACAGCCCAGTTCAACATCACGCGCAGGACCTGGAGGTCGAGCCCGACCGCACGTGCCCGGACCGGGGGCGTGGACACCTCGACCACGATCTCCTTCCCCGACGCGTCCTTCATGGCCTGCCTGTGGCGGTTGTGCTTCACCCGCCAGTACCTGATCCCGCCTGCCGCACGACGGTTCCGATGCGCGGTCACGGCCTCCTTGTCGAGCTTCGTGACGTCCGTGTCCGCGCCCACGCTGGCGAGCAGGATCCGGGCGGCCGAGCGGTAGCCGTGGCGCGTGCTGTTGTCGAGTTTCGCGAAGCTGGCGCTCTCCTCGTACAGGGTCCACAGCCGGCCAAG
>DASTKT010000140.1:0-99838 GCA_035715725.1 Longimicrobiales bacterium
CGGCCTGCGAACGGCTTTTTCACAGGGAGGTGGGGAGCTAGGGAGATTACCCTGAGCCGCCGCGAAGCAGCGCTCGCGGCGAACACATGCATCCATTTTGAAGTTGGAACCGGGCTACGCCGCCTCCGACGCCGTTGAAGCAGACGGGGTTGCACCGGTGACCCGCGTTCCACCGGTCCACCCCCAAGAAGGATGCTTCCGATACGACGACCCCGCACCGCCCCCAGCGGGTCTCCCCAGCTCCCCTGCTCCCTGTGAATGAAAATTCGTTCAAACGCCGACGAGGCTTCGCCGCCCGGCTTTCCGTTGCCGTTCTCTGCGCCCTCTGCGCCTCTGCGGTGACATGAAGTTCGTCGCCCGACGGATCACGGCGCCGGCGGCGCACCCCCGAAGCTCGCCCCCACCGACACCAGCAGCCCCGAGCGCGGGCTGAACCGCGTCAACCCGGCCACCCACTGCGCCTCCGCCCACCTCCGCCCGCCCGCCCGCAGGCCCAGCCGCAGCTCCCCGAGATCCTCGTTCCCCCGGATCACCCGGTGGAACGGCGTGTACTGCCCCGTCAGCGTCGCCATCGGCATCACCGGGCCGAGCGCGTACGCCGCCCGCGTGATGTAGACCCAGTCGTCCGCCTGCTCGTAGTCCGGCAGGCGCGTGCCGAAGATCCCGACGCCGTTCTCCGTCGCCAGCAGCAGCGGGCCACGCCGGTACGCCACACCCGCCAGCGCGAAGAAGTCCGTCTGGTCCCGGTCGATCCCGACCCGGTTGTTCGTCGTCGGAAGCCGCGTCCCGAACCGCAGGATCCCCAGGATCGGCCAGCGCTCCGGCGTCAGCCGGACCGCCGTCGCCACGCGGTAGTCCCCGGCATCGACCCGCGCGCCCGACGGTGGAGCGTGCGCTCCCCCCGTCGGCTCCGCCCACACGCTCCGGTCGTCGAACACGCGCACCATCGTCCCCGACGCCTCCAGCGCGACACGTCCCGTGTGCCACAGCGCCGCGAAGTTCCCCAGTTCCAGCAGCCGCCCCTCCGTCCCCGCCAGCGACAACCGCTGCCCCCACTCGATACCCGTCCCGACCCGCGCCGTGACCACCCGCCCCGGCGTCAGCGCCTCCCACTCGAACGGCTCCAGCGGGCGGAGCTGGGCCCCGGCCGCGACCGGCGCCAGCAGCATCGCCAGCGCCCATCCCACGGCGGCGACGACCCGAAAATTTCCGTATTTCTTCATCGGATACCAGCGGGTATCCGGCTCCCGGATACGTCCGCGGAACTCGTGGATGAATGCATATAAGTGCATATGTCTCATGGTTTTGCGCCAGAAATAGATGCTCCGGGGATCTGGCCCGCTGCGCCACGGCGAGGTGACCCGAAATCGACGCGTTTTGTGCCGCGCGAGGCATGATACTTGTCCTCTCCCCGCGCGCGGCGCGACGTCGTCGCGGCCGGTACGCCGTGACCGCGCCGCCTGAGGTCCGACGATGCGAACGAGGGGAGGCCCAGCATATGTCGAAGCGGGGGATGGTTTGGGCGACGGCACTCTGCGCCGTCGTGGGCCTGGGTGGCTGCGCCGGCGGCGGGTCGCTCCAGACCGGGGATGCGGAGGACGCACAGCTCGCCCCGGCCGGGGATGCGAGCGTGACGGTGCACAACAACAACTGGGCGGACGTCGACGTCTATGCGGTGCGGAACGGGACGCGCACGCGGCTGGGCTCGGTCGCGACCGCGGCGAGCGCGCGCTTCCTGCTCTCCGGGACGCTCCTGACCGGCGCGCCCACGCTCCAGCTGCTGATCGACCCGATCGGTTCTCGGGCCGGCTACATCACGCAGCCGTTGCTCGTCAGCCCGGGCCAGCGCGTGGACCTCAACGTCGAGAACAACCTGAGCCTGACGAGCTACTCGATCTTCTGACCGCCCCGCGGTGCGGCGAGGCCGGTCCGTTCCCCGCCGCACCGATCACCCCGCCAGCGCGCCGGGCTCGCCGCGGTTCTTCTCCTTCGACTCCCGATCGCCCCGCCTGACGACGAGGACCGCCCATCCCACGAGCGCGATGGTCGCGAAGCTGAACCACTGGATCGCGTAGCTGAGGTGCGGCCCTTCGTCCAGCTCCGGCGGCGCCAGCCGGCGGGGCCACGGCGGCGCCCCGGCTTCCGGAAGCGCCTGCAGGTAGAGGGATGCGACGGGGTAGGGAAACTGTCGCGTGAGGGCGTGGGCCGACGGGCGGTACCAGATCCGGCGGAACGTGTCCGCCGCCGCGCCTTCGACGCTGCCGGTCGCCGGGATCGGCACGAGCAGCCCGCGCACCCGCACGGCCCCACGCGGCGCCGGCGCCTGGCTGCGGATCGTGGCCGCGTCGGGAGACGGCACCCACCCGCGGTTCACGAGGATCGCGCCGCCGGGCATCCGCAGCGGCGTCAGCAGCCAGACGCCGGGCTCGCCCATGAGGCTGTGCGCCGCGAACACGACGGACCGCGCGTCGTCGTACTCGCCGGCCACCGTGACCGCGCGATACGCCAGGCCGGCGGTGTCCCGCGGCACGCCGGGGAGCGCCACCGGCTCCGCCCGCATCCGCGCGCTCACGGCGGCGTTGCGCGCCCGCCGCTCCGCCAGCCGGTGGAGCTGCCAGAAGCCGAGGCGGACGCACGCGGCCGCGACTACGAAGGCGAGGACGGTCCCGGCGAGGCCGGCGCGGGTGATGCGAAGGGGCTTCATGGGCCGCTGATCGTAGCGCCTGCCGTCCCCGCGGGCAATCGGCAAGCGCTACGGCGGCGCTCACATGCGCGTGCGGGGCGCGCAGCCGAAGGCCCGCAGCCGCCCGAGCACGCGCTCGAGCGGGCAGTACTGGCTGAAGCTCGACTGGAGGAGGTTCAGCCCCACGAACGCGGTGAACAGAAGCCACAGCGGGCTGACCCACCACGCCAGCGCCACCGAGGCGATCACGAACGTGCCCGCGAAGCGGCGAATGACCCGGTCGTCGCACATCGGCTCTCTCCTAGAAGAACGTTTCGATCGGGAGGACGGCCGCGTGCAGCCGCTCCCCCGCTCCTCGCCGCGCCGCCTCGTCCCGGAGCGCCTCGCTCAGCTCGTCCGCCCGCTCCGCCGGCACGATGCTGAAGTAGACCGCCGCGTCCCCGGGCCACGCCCGGCTGCCGTCGCGCCGGCCGGTGCTTCCGGCGCCATGCGCCTGTGACAGCTCGGTCCAGCCCCCGGCGTGGTGCTCGTCAAGCAGCGCCGGCACCAACCGCCGGTCGGGCCCGCTGTAGACGATCATGACCAGCTTCATCGCGCCTCCTCTCCGGCGCCTCGCGCCGTCGCAGCTCCCAGTACAGCAGGGGGACGACGACCATCGTGAGCATCGTCGCCACGACGGCGCCGCTCATCAGCGCCACCGCGAGCCCCTGGAAGATCGGGTCGAGCACCATCACGAGCCCGCCGACCACGACGGCCGCCGCCGTCAGCGCGATCGGGCGGAAGCGCACGGCGCCCGCCTCCAGCACCGCCTCCCGGAGCGTTCGGCCGCGGGCTTCCGCGAGCTGGATGAAGTCCACCAGCAGGATCGAGTTGCGCACGATGATCCCCGCCAGCGCGATCATTCCGATCATCGACGTGGCGGTGAAGAACGCGCCGGTGAGCGCGTGTCCCGGCAGGATGCCGATCAGCGTGAGCGGGATCGGCGCCATGATGACGAGCGGCACCTTGAACGACTGGAACCACCCCACCACGAGCACGTAGATCAGCAGCAGCACCGCGGCGAAGGCGAGCCCCAGGTCGCGGAAGACCTCGATCGTGACCTGCCACTCGCCATCCCACTTGATGGCGGTCTCGTCCAGGCTCGTCGGCTGGACCGCGTTGTAGCGGGCGATCCTCGCGCCGTCCACGCGCAGCGCGTCCAGCTTCCGGTTCATCTCCAGGATCGCGTAGACCGGCGACTCGATCCGCCCCGCCACATCGCCCGTGACATAGATCACCGGGCGCAGGTTCTTGCGGAAGCGGGACGGCTGCAGCGCACCGCGCTCGACGCGCACGAAGCGGCCGAGCGGCTGTGGGCCCGTCGCGGTGGCGATCGGGATCGCCAGCAGCCCCTCGACCGAGGACCGCCGCGCCAGGTCCAGCCGCGGCACGATGGCGACGCCTTCACGGGCCGTCTCCGAGGGCGCCAGCCCGATGCTCGTCCCCGAGAGCGCCATGGCCAGCGTCTGGGCGATCTGCTCGACGCTCGCCCCGGCCTCCGCCGCCTGCACCCGGTCCACCCGGAAGAGCCGCTTCTGCTCGGGCGCTTCCACGGTCCAATCCACGTCGACGACGCCCGGCGTCGTCTCGAACACGCGCTTCACCTGGCGCGCCGCCTCGAGGCGCGCGGCATCGTCCGCGCCGTACACCTCGGCCACGAGCGTCGAGAGCACCGGCGGGCCCGGCGGGATCTCCGCGACCTTGGCGCTCGCGCCGTAGCGCGCGGCGATGGAGTCGATCCCGGGCCGCACCGCCAGCGCGATCGCGTGGCTCTGCCGGCGGCGCTCTCCCTTCGGCACCAGATTCACCTGCACGTCGGCCACGTTCGGCCCGCGCCGCAGGAAGTAGTGACGGACCAGGCCGTTGAAGTTGAACGGCGCCGCCGTCCCGGCGTACACCTCGCTGCTTCGCACCTCCGGCACCCGGCGCAGGTAGGCGGCGACCTCCTGCCCGAGCGCCTGGCTCGTCTCCAGCGGCGTCCCCTCCGGCAGGTCCAGCACGACCTGGAACTCGCTCTTGTTGTCGAAGGGGAGCATCTTGACCTTCACCGCCCGGACGAACAGCAGCCCCACCGACACGAGCAGCAGCGCCATCGTCCCGCCGTAGAACAGGAGCCGCCGCGGCCGTCGGTCCATCAGCGGAGTCATGATTCGCCCGTAGAGCCGCGCGAAGCGCGACGCCTCCTCCGGCTCGTGTGCGCGGTCGTGCGGCCGGAGCTCGTGCCCGACGTGCCCGCGCAGCAGCCGGTACGCCAGGTACGGCGTCACGATGAACGCCACGGCCAGCGAGGCGATCATCGCGACGGACGCGCCGACCGGGATCGGCCGCATGTATGGCCCCATCAGCCCGCTCACGAACGCCATCGGCAGGATCGCCGCGATCACCGTCAGCGTGGCCAGGATCGTCGGGTTGCCGACCTCGTCCACCGCCTCGACCGCCGCCAGCTCCGGCGGCCGGTCCCGCATCCTCAGGTGCCGGTAGATGTTCTCCACCACGACGATGGCGTCGTCGACCAGGATGCCGATGGAGAAGATCAGCGCGAACAGCGTGATCCGGTTCAGCGTGTACCCGAGCGCGTAGTAGACGAACAGCGTGAGCGCCAGCGTGACCGGCACCGCGACCAGCACGACCAGCGCCTCCCGCCAGCCGAGGAACAGCCCGATCAGCAGCGTCACCGACAGCGTCGCGATGGCCAGGTGCAGCATCAGCTCGCCCGCCTTGTCCGCCGCCGTCTCGCCGTAATTCCGCGTGACCGTGACCTCCACCCCGGGCGGCACGAGGCGGCCCGTCGCCTGCTCGACCCGCTCCAGCACCGCCGCGGCCACCCGCGTCGCGTTCGCGCCCTTCCGCTTGGCCACGCTGAGCGTGACCGCGCTCTCCGCCCCGCCTCGCCGATCCACGTGGCTGACGTAGTCCGTGCGCTCGCCGAAGTCCTCCCGCACGCCGGCGACGTCGCGGACGTACACCGGCGCCGCGCCGCGTGCGCTCACCACCACGTTCCCCACGTCGGCAGCGGTCGCGAGCGGCGACCCGACGTCCACGCGGTAGACCTCGCCGGCGCTCGCGTACTCCCCGGCCTGCAGCCGGACGTTCGCGCCCTTCAGCGCCTGCGCCACCTCGCCCGGCGTCACCCCGCTCGCGGCCAGCCGATCCGGGTCGAGCGCGACCAGGATCCGCTTCGGCTGGCCCCCCACCACGAACGTCTCCGCCACGTCCGGCAGCGTGCGGATCCGGTCCTCGAGGTGCGTCGCGATCTGCCGCAGCTCGTCCGAGCCGTAGGCCTTCGAGTGCAGCGTGAGCGTCAGGATCGGGACGTCGTCGATGGCGTGCGGCTTCACCAGCGGCGGCAACGCGCCGGGAGGCGCCTGGTCCATCGCCGAGAAGAGCTTCGCGTGGACCTTCGTGACGCTCTCCTCCTGGTTCTCGCCGACCTTGAACCGCACCGTCACCAGCGCCATCCCCTCGCCGCCCGTCGAATAGACGTAGTCGACGCCGGGGATCTCCCACATCCGCTTCTCGATCGGGCGCGCCAGCAGGTTCTCGGTCTCCTGCGGCGCCGCGCCCGGGAGCGCCGCGATCACGTCGATCATCGGCACCGAGATCTGCGGCTCCTCCTCCCGCGGCGTGGCGACGATGGCCAGCCCACCCACCGCGAGCGACGCCACCGTGACGAGCGGCGTCAGCTTCGAGCGCAGGAAGCCCTGCGCGATGCGTCCGGAGATGCCCATGCTCAGCGCCCTCCGCCCGCGGCGGCGGGGATGAGGACCTGGTCGCCATCCCGCAGCCCGCTGAGCACCTCGACGGAGTCGCCCGCCGCCATGCCGGTCCTCACCCAGCGCACCCCGTCCCCGGACGCGTTGCGGACCCGGACGCCGGTGAGGTCCCCTTCGCGGGCGATGGCCGCGGCGGGAACCAGGATCGTCGGCCGCGTACCCTGCGGGAGGAGGAGCGACGCGGCGCTCCCCGGCAGGAACCGGCCGCCGGGGTTCGGCAGCACCGCGTTCACCCGGTAGAGGCTCCCGCCCGCCGCGGGCACGACTCCCTCCACCACCGCCAGCGCGGGCTCCCCCTCGATCCGCGCCCGGACCGTGTCGCCGCGGCCCAGCCGCCGGACCGCGTCCGGGGCGGCGCTCACGGCGATGCGCAGCCGCGAGCCGTCTTCCACGGTCAGCAGCGCGGCGCCCGGCGCCGCGAACGCGCCCGGATCCACCGACCGCCGCGTCACCGTGCCGGCGAACGGCGCGCGCACCACCGAGTAATCGCTCACGGCCAGCAGCTCGGCGCCGCTTGCCCGCGCCGCGCGCACGCCCGCCTCCGCCCGGGCGAGCGCGGTCTCCGCCGCGTCGAGCTGGGCCTTCGGCGCCGCCTCCTCCGCGTACAGCGCGCGCATTCGCGTGGCGTGCGTCTCGGCCTCGCGCCGCATCGCCTCCGCCTGCGCGATCCCGGCGTCCGCCTGCGCCGACTTCGCCGCCAGCTCCCGCGCATCGATCCGCAGCAGCGGCTCGCCGGCCACGACGGCGTCCCCTTCCTTCACCCGCACCTCCGTGACGGACCCCATCAGCTTCGTGCTGAGCGTCGCCCGGGCGTACGGCTCGGCGATGCCGGCGGCTTCCAGCACGGCGGGACGGGGTGCCGTCTTCACGACGTACACGACACTCCCCGGCGACGCGGCCTCCGCCGGCGTCGCCTCCGGTGGCGCGGAGCCGTGACACGCCGCGCTCCCCAGCGCCGCCGTGGCCAGCAGCACCGCTCCGATCTTCGCGCTCATCAGTTCGTCCTCTGCGTCCCGGTTTCCAGCGCCGTCAGCGCCGCGACATCCAGCCCCAGCGCCTGCCTGCGCGCCGCCTCCGCTACGACGGCGTCGTAGACGGCGGCCGACAGCCCCAGCCGCGTCTGCGTCTCGATCGCCGCCGCGTCCAGGAGCTCCTGCACCGTCGCCAGCCCGCCGTCGTACTTGCGCGCCACGATCCGGTGCGCCTCTCCGCTCTGCAGGGTGGCCCGCTCGGCGATCTCCAGCCGGCGCAACGCCACGCGCCGCGCGTTCTCCGCTTGCTCGACCTCCAGCCGGGCCCGCGCGTCGGCCGCCTCGGCCCCGGCCCGGGCCGCCGCCTCGCGCCCACCCGCCGCCCGCAGCTCCGCCAGCTCCGACGCCCCCGCGAACGGCGACCATGACGCCATGATCCCCACGGTCCAGTTCTTCTCCCCGCCCCACGGCCGCGACGCCGAGTTCCAGTCGTATCGGCCGAAGGCGTTCAGCCGCGGCAGGTACAGCGAGCGGGCCCGCAGCACGTCCGTCTGCGCGGCGGACAGGCTCAGCCGCGCCGCCGCCACGTCCCCACGCCGCTCCGGTTCCGCCCGGGGACTCTCGTCGGCAGACGCCTGGCGGACGCGGTCCGGCGCCGGCAGCTCGCCAGGCACCGCGATCGTCGTGTCGCCCGGAGTCCCCAGCAGAAGCGCCAGTTGCCGGAGCGCCAACGACGCATCCCCCCGCGCCCCGACGAGCGCCGCCTCGACCTCCCCCGCCTTCACCTGTGCCAGCAGCTCGTCCGACCGCGTGGCCAGACCGGCCCGGACCACCGCGTCCGCCTGCCGCACGTGCGCCTCCGCCGCGCGCGCCGCCGCCTCGAGCGTCGCCACCCGCTCCGCGGCCAGCACCGCCCCGTAGTACGCCCGGACCACTTCGAGCCGCGTCGTGGCATGCGTCCACTCCGTCGTGGCGTCCGCCGCGTCCGCCGCCCTCGCCGCCGCGACCCGGCCGAGATGCGCGTCCACGTTCAGCAGCGGCTGCTCGAGCACCAGCGATGCGCCGTAGTTGCCCACCGCCGACGGGTAGTTCAGCCGGCGAGGGTCGAAGTCCGCCTGGGTGATCGTCCGCTGCCGGAGCGCCGTCCCGAACGCCCCGATCGGGTCGGTCGTGCGCACGTAGCCGCCCTCCACGCGCAGCGAAGGAAGGATCCCCTTGAGGGCGGCCAGCTTCGGCGCCGACTGCGCCTCCGCCGTCCCCTCCGCGATCCGGTTCGCGAACGCGCCCCGGTCGGCACGGGCGAGCGCGTCCGCCAGCGTCAGCGGCGGCGCCTGGCCGGCGAGCCCGACCGGCACCGCCAGCAAGAGCGCGACGACCCAGTGTCCTCCCCTGACGACCCGGCTCACCTGTCCCTCCTCGTTGCCTGCCATTCGGCCCTTCGGCCGATCAAAACTGCATAACCATATGGTAGTGTAATGCGGACGTCAAGGACCACGACGCGCGGCCGACCGCCGAGCCGCGCGCTCAGCCTTTGCGGTAGAGCGCGTTGACCGAGACCCGGCGGCCGCGTTCCGTCTTCGTCGCGCCCATCGTGGTGGGGGTGCTCGGGGCGAGGCCGAAGCGTGCCATGGCGGCGTCCAGTTCCGGCGCGCTGAGCAACGTGGCACGGCCGGCGGGGAGGCCATCGTAGACGTGCGCCTCGCCCGGGACCGGCCGGACGCCCTCGCCGGTCAGGTCGGTCTCGGGGGAGAAGTGTGCGACGAGCAGCCTTCCGCCGGGCCGGAGCACGCGCGCCGCCTCGCCCGCCGCTCTCCCCCACTCCGCGCGGCTTCCGGCGTTGTGCAGGATGCCGAGCGCGACGACGAGGTCGATGGAAGCGTCGGCGAAGTCGGAGAGATCGTCCATCCGGCCGACCCGGATCCGCTGCCGTGCCTCGGCGTCCCCGAGGAGCGGGGCCACCCGGCGGCGCGTCTCCGCCACCATCGCTGCGGACGCGTCGATGGCGTGGACGTCGAAGCCCTGCTGGGCCAGGAGGACGGTGTTGCGGCCGCCGGCGCAGCCGATGTCCAGGACCCGTGTCGACCGCGGGTCGTCGTACTGCGGCAGCAGCTCCTGCAGGCGCTGGTCGGGGGCGCGGGCCGCGAAGTCCGCGACGACGTCGGGCCGCTCCCAGAAGTTCGGTTCCGGTTCCATGCTCCTCCCGCGGGCGCGCAGCCCCGGCGCGCTCGCCGGAGGCGCCGGCGACTCCACGCCCGTTGCGTTACGCCTCGTTCCCCGAGCGCTCGAACAGGGACCGCCGCGAGTCCGTCTCCGCGGCCAGGCGGCCGCACATGATGTCGCAGAGCTGGAAGACATCGTCGCCGGCGAGGCGGTAGTAGGTGAACAGCCCTTCCTTGCGGCGCTCGACGAAGCGAAGCGAATGCAGCAGCTGCAGGTGCTTGGAGAGGTTGGCCTGGCCGTAGCCGGTCTCGGCCATCAGCTCGGTCACTGTCTTCTCGCCGCCCCGCAGCGCGCTCAGGATGCTGAGCCGCGCGGGCTCGGACAGTGCCTTGAACCGTTCCGCGAGGAGCGCGAGCAGCTCGGGCGTCAGCGGGTAGTCGGGCATGTCCGTCCTTCGGCATCGCGACGTGGGCCGCGCGGCGCCCGCGGGCGCCATGGCATCGGTGTTCGACCATTCAGTAATGTGGAGCCGTCCGCCGCGCGTCAACTCGCGCGGTCGGTGCGTCGAGGCGTGCCGGCGCGCCGCGCCGCGGACGCGACCGGCTCGCCCGCCGCCGGGGTGCGAGGGCGCCGCCGCGGCGGTGCGGGTCGTCGCGCATGTTGCCGTCGCGCATGTTGCCGTCGCGCATGTTGCCGTCGGGCGCGGCGACCTCTACCGTGAACAACCATTTGGTTATATACTGCGACAAGCGGCCGCGCCACGCCCGACGACGACGGGCGCCGGCGCCGCGGCCGCCCAACGAGGACGCAGGGAGGAAGGCATGATCGAGCAGATGACGCCGTACGGGTTCGGGATCCGACTGCCGCTCCCGTACGACGAGGCCGTCGCTCGCACCAAGGCCGAGCTGGCCCGCGAGGGGTTCGGCGTGCTCGCCGAGATCGACGTTTCCGCCACGCTCGAGGCCAAGCTGGGCGTGGATTTCCCGCCGTACGTGATCCTGGGCGCCTGCAATCCGCCGTTGGCGCACCGGGCGCTGACCGCCGAGCGCGAGCTGGGGCTGCTCCTGCCCTGCAACGTGGTGGTGCGCGCCGGCGATGCCGAGGGGACGAGCGTCGTGTCGGCGATGGATCCCGAGGCGGCGCTGGCGCTCACGGAGAATCCGCAGGTCGCGGAGGTGGCGCGCGAGGTGAAGGCGCGGCTCACGCGGGTTCTGGCTCGCCTGGAGGAGTCGGACTGAGGGTTCCGCGCCGGCCGGCCGCTACACCCCGGGTCCGAGCAGGCTGTACATCAGCAGGGCGAGGACGACGGTGGTGATGATCACGTAGGTGCGGTCCCGCTGGAGCACGAACGCGACGAGCGACATCGCGACCCGCGCGATCGGCGTGGCGATGAGCAGGAGCAGTCCGAGCTGGATGATCGCGAGGCTGTCGAGTGCCAGCACGCCGGCGACGACGCCGCGCACGCTGTCCAGGCCGGGTGGCACGCGGCGGAACTCGCGGAAGTCCGCGAGCATCGAGCCGTGGCGCGTCACGAACAGGGCGGCGCCGAGCCCGGCGACGGCGGCGGCGACGATGACGCCCCAGCGCAGCAGGCCGCCGATCCACTGCTCCATCTGCTCTTCCGTCCAGCGCCGGCTGAACGCGGCCATGTCAGAGCCCTCCGGTGAGGCCCTTGTACAGCATCTCGAGGGCGATCGCGATCAGGACGACATTGAAGATCATCCGCAGGTGCCGGGTCCGGGCTCCGGTGAGGATCCGCGCGCCGGTGAGCGCGCCGACCAGCACGCCGAGCATGACGGGAACGGCGACGACGGGCTCGATGTAGCCGCGGTGCAGGTAGATGCCGGCGCTGGCCGCGGCCGTCACGCCGATCATGAAGTTGCTGGTGGTGGTGGAGACCTTGAAGGGGAGGCGCATGATCTGGTCCATGGCCAGGACCTTCACGACGCCGGAGCCGATCCCGAGCAGCCCGGAGATGGTGCCGGCTATGCCCATGAGCCCGAAGCCGGCGGCCACGTGGTGGACGGTGTACGCCTCCTCGCCTTCCGGTGTGGGATACGAGCCGTTCAGCCGGAGGCGCGCGGCGAGCGGATCCGAGGGTACGGTCGTGACATGCTCCGGCGGCGGGCGGATCGCCCGGTAGGCCGAGAAGAGGAGGATCATCCCGAAGATGACGGCGATCGCGCTCGTCGAGACGAGGCCGGCGATGAACGCGCCCAGGATCGCGCCGAGCGTCGTCGCCACCTCGAGCAGCATCCCGATGCGCACGTTCGTGTACCCCTCCCGAACGTACGCCGCCGCGGCCCCCGACGAGGTCGCGATCACCGACACCAGCGATGCGCCGATGGCGTAGCGGATGTCGACGTGGAAGAGCAGCGTCAACATCGGCACGATGATGATGCCGCCGCCCAGCCCCGTGAGCGCACCGAGCAACCCCGCGGCCACCGAGCCCAACGCCTCCAGCAGCATCATCTCCTGAACGCTCATCGACTCCCCACGACCGGTTCACGATCAGTGTCGGGCCGGCCGCGCCCGCCGTTCCTGGCGGCGGATGCGCGCGGCACCCGCACCGGCCCCCCGCGATCCGCGGCCTACCGCATGGCCTGCGGGGCCTTCCTCACGACGGTGAGCGTCACCTGCGACGGGTAGCGCGTCGAGTGGTGCACCACGTTGCGCGCCGCGACCCCCTTCACCTCGTCGTAGTTGCGGCCGCCCGTGTTCAGGTTGCGGTCGAAGCGCGGGAAGTTGCTGCTGGACACCTCGATGCGGATGCGGTGGCCGGCGGCGAAGTAGTTGCTCGTCGTCATCGGCCCGAGCACGACCTTGTAGACCTTCCCCGCCTCCATGAACACCGCCTTGTCGTACCCGTCGCGGTAGCGCACGCGCTGGATCGTCTCGTCCAGGTTGTACGCCCGGCCATCGGGGAAGACGTCGATCAGCTTGACCGTGAAATCCGTGTCCTTCGCATCCGAGGACACGTACAGCGTGGTCGTGATCGGGCCGCTCACCTCGACCCCCTCGCTCAGCGGGGCGGTGCTGTAGACCAGGATGTCCGGCCGCGCTTCCATCTTCCGCTGGTCGAACGCACCACCCTGCACGGCGTTCCCGGTGCAGCAGACGTTGCCGCCGTACGAGGGGACCGGGTCCATCGGGTCGTAGGTGAACGTGTCGGGGTGGTCCGCGCCGGGGGCCTTCGACATCAGCGTCCCGTCGCCGCCGAGCGTGTTCGCCCGGCCGCCGCTCGACAGGTAGAAGGTCCGGGGCTCGGCGCCGCGCGGCGGCCAGCTATCCGAGCTCTGCCACTTGTCGAGGCCCATCGTGTAGTAGCGGACCTTCGGCGTGGTGTCGATGACCGCGCTCTTCTCCCCCTTCAGGAACTGGTCGAAGAAGCCGAACGTGAGCGCATCGTAGTCGAAGCGCGCGTCGCCGACGCTGCGCTCGCCGACCACCGTGTTCTCCGTCGCCCGCTTGTAGGAGCAGTGCAGCGTCGGGGCGATGATGGCGTACTGCTCGTCCGCGACCTCGGGACCGGCCGTCCTCCGCACGTGGTTGTACGTGGCCAGGTTCGGTCCGACGGACACGTCGTACCACGACATGAACCACAGCCCCGGCACCGCGATCTTCATGTCGTCGTGGAAGAGCCCGCCCCGGTACCACGCCGGGTCGTTCGGCGTGCGCCGGATCATCGCGCCGCCGGTGGGCACGGGCATCGAGTCGGCGAAGATGCCGTGCGGCCCGCCGACGGCGTCGATGATGTCCATCTCCGGGAGGTGTCGGAGCGCCTTCGACCAGTCCACGGGCGGGAGCTGCTGCGCCAGGTCGAAGGAACGGGAAGCCCGGATCAGGTCCTCCTGCGAGGTGTTGGCGGGGAACATCGGCCGGACCTGGTTCTGCTCGCCGTACAGCCACGCGATGAACAGCATCTGCACCGCGCCGCCGCGGTACCAGTTCCCCTGCTCGTAGTAGGGCGCCATCCGGCCGACGCCGGCGCCGAACCCCTGCGGGTTGATCGCGCCGAGGCCGGGAGGCGTCAGCGCGGCGACCCCCATCTGCCATTCCGCCGTCGAGGAGCACCCGACCAGCCCGGCCTTGCCGTTGGACCAGGGCTGCGCGGCCATCCAGGCGATGGCGTCGTAGCCGTCCGTGCGCGGCGGGCCCAGGATGTCGTAGTTCCCCTCCGAGAAGAAGTGGCCGCGCTCGTTCATGACCACGTACGCGTAGCCGCGCTTCACCGCGTCGAGCTGGGCGCTCATGTCCGCCGGGGCGCCGAGCCGCACGTCCCAGTAGTTGAAGTTGTACGGCGTCCGTACGAAGATGACCGGGACCTTCTTCGACGTGTCCTTCGGCCGGTAGACGTCGGCCGCCAGCCGGACGCCATCGCGCATCGGGATCATCAGCTTGCGCTCGATGACGGCGATGTCCTCGAGCGCCTTCTCCATTGAGTCCCGGCGCGCGACGAGCGCCGGGTCCGGTGGCGTCCGCGCCTGCCCGGCGGCACCATTGCTGGCGGTGATCACCCCCGCCACGGCGAGGATGGAGAGCGGTATGCCTCGGCGCATGCTGGCGCTCCAGGTTCGAGGACGGGTGGGTGGGCGCGTCGCCCGGACGCAGCGCCCGCGACTGCCAAACGAGCGGGGACGCCGCGCGCCGGGAAGGCGCTGCCTGCGCCCCCAGCCAGGGCTCGGGGCTGCGACGCGGAATCTACGCGCCGCGTCGCCGGACGCTACCTCCCCGGACGCTCCGTCGGGCTCCGCGCACCAGGGCCGGGCAGCGGCGGCCGCTCCCCGCCGCGCGCCTCCGCCTCCAGCAGCGCCGCCATCGAGCCGTAGCGATAGATGGTCGGCGCCCGGTTCTGGAAGAGCCCGCCCGTGTCCGCGGTGGGGCCGTAGGTGGAGTACAGCTCGCGCCCCAGCACGCGCAGGTACGCGGTGAGCTGCCCGCGGTGGTGCGCGGAATGGGCGATGCGCCGCGTGAGCACCCAGGCCCGGGGGCGCATCACGTCGAAGAAGCGCGTCTCCTCCTCGAACCACGCCTCGGGCTTCCCCCCGAAATGCTCCAACCGGCGCGTGGACACCGTCGCGTAGTGCCGGAGGAAGGCCAGCCGCGTTTCCTCCTCCGGGAGCGCCGGCTCGTCGAGCTCGATCCCGAGCATCGTGCGCATCCACGTATCCTCGCTCACGCACTGGTGCACCATGTGCTCGTGCGGCGTGCGCGCCCGCGCCTCCGGCCGGAACTCCAGCTCCCCGTCCGCGAACTGCGACCACACCGACAGCGTCTTCAGCCGCTCGGTGTCGTACGTCTCCAGCAGGAAGTCGTAGCGGTGCATGGACGCCTCCTCGGGCGGTTTCCGCGTATGCGCTCCAGGCGACGGCGCCCCACCGGCAGATGCCGACGCGGCGCTCGGGCCAGCTTCTACGATAGCGTGGCTCGCGCGTGGCGCGCTCGGCTGTCACAACCGGCGGGGCGTCCTTGTCATGTGTTCGTAGCCTCGATGACAGACCACGCGCGTGGTCCGACCCGTTCTCTCGGAGGATGCCGTGCCCTGGTACTCGATCGCCCTGTTCCTGCACATCGTCGGCGCCCTCGGGCTCTTCGCCGGCATCAGCCTCGAGCAGGCCGGACTGCGCGGCCTCCGTCGCGCGAGCACGACGGCCGCGCTCCGCGAATGGCTCACCGTTCTGAGCGCGCGCGGGCGCATCGAGGGGCCCGCCGGAGTGGTCCTCCTCGCGACGGGGGGGTACATGGCCGCCACCGGTTGGGGGCGGCAGCCGTGGATCGCCCTCGCGCTGCTCGGCCTGGTGCTGATCGCACTGCTCGGAGCCCTGGCGACCGGGCGCACCGTGAGGGCGCTCCGCTCGGCGCTCCCCAACGACGACCTGCCCGTGCGCTTCGCGCTGCGGCAGCGAATCGACAGCCCCGTGCTCCGGACGTCCGCCGCGCTCCGGGCGGCGCTCGCCCTCGGGATCGTCTTCAACATGGCCGTCAAGCCGGACGCGCGCGGCGCCGCCCTGGCACTCGCCGCCGCGCTGCTCCTGGGAGCGCTCGCGCCGTGGATCGGCCGTCGCGGCTCGCTGGCCGCGCCCGAGTACGGCACCGAGCACTGAGCGCCCCGACGTGGGCGAACCGGAGGAATCCATGGCCCGCGGCCGTTCGGCCAGATCGCCGGCGCCGGCGCGGTCGGAGGCGCCGGCGGTCGCACCCGGCCACACGGCGGCCCACGGCCGCCCGTTCGCGATCGCGCCGGTCGACATCGCCCTGGCACGGTGGTTCTACTGCGACGTGCTGCGCGGCCGGCAGGTCTGGCCGAGCGAGCGCACCGCGGGTCGCGCTCTCTGTTTCGAGGTCGGCGATGCTCTCGTCGCCGTACGACCGGATGACCGCGATGTCCTCACCCCCGTCGTGCTCGTGGTGGACGATCCCGTCGAGCTGGCGGAGCGCTGCTGGGACGCCGGCTTCACGGTGCAGGTCGGCGAACCGGCATCCGGACGAGTGACGGTGGCCCTCACCGATCCGTTCGGACAGCGGCTCGTCGCGGTCCCTCGAACGACGGCGCGGGTGGCGGGTTTCACGGAGGCAGGGAGATGAGGGAGCGAGAGGAGGATCTCGTGCTACGACCGAATGGACCCACCCGTGAGGCCGCCGCGGGCGCGATCGCCGACACCCGAGCGGCGGTGTTCACCGACACCCGACCGATGCTCTTCGCCATCGCCTATCGCATGCTGGGCAGCGTGGCCGACGCCGAGGATCTGGTCCAGGACGCATTCCTCCGCTGGCAGCAGGCGCCGGACGACCAGATCCGCGCTCCGCGCGCCTATCTCACGACGATTGTCACGCGGCTCGCGATCAACCAGCTGCGCTCGGCGCGCCGCCGGCGCGAATCCTACGTGGGCCCCTGGCTCCCGGAGCCGCTCGTGACCGAACACGCCCCCGATCCCTCGGAGCCGCTCGAGCTGGCGGAGTCGCTCTCCATGGCCTTCCTGGTCATGCTCGAGCGCCTCTCGCCGATCGAGCGCGCCGTCCTCCTGCTCCACGACGTCTTCGACTTCGACTACACGGAGATCGCCCGCATCCTCGACAAGTCGGAGGCGAACTGCCGACAGTTGCTCTCGCGCGCGAAGAAGCACCTCGGCAAGGTGGAGGCTCGATTCGACGCCGACCGCGCGCAGGCGGAGCGGCTGCTGCAGCGCTTTACCGCGGCGGCCAATGCGGGCGACGTCGCCGGCATGGTCGCGGTGCTCGCGGAGGACATCACACTGTGGACGGACGGTGGCGGCAAGGCGCGCACCGCGGCGCTCACCCCGATTCACGGCGCCGAGAACGTCGCCGGGTTCCTCGTCGACGCCCTGCGTCGCTACGTCGCGGCGACGCGGACCACGCGCGCGGCTCGGATCAACGGGCAGCCGGGCTTCCTCGTGTACGTGAGCGGGCGCGCGCACGTGGCGGTCAGCTTCGAGGTGCACGGCGGGCGCATCCAGGCGATCTACGTGATCAGCAATCCCGACAAGCTACAGACGCTGCCCCCGCTCGCCTGATGCGGCGTCATGCTTCCGCGACGGCCGCGCGTCGGTCGGGCGAGGCTCCAGCCAGGCGGATGCCGGAGGACGCCGCGCCGGCGGGCCACCAACCTGCCACGCCGACTGCTGCCACTTCCGAAGTGGCAGCAGTCGGGCTCTTCACGATCGCGAATTCGTAGTTTCCTTCACGTATAGCTCGCCCCCCGACTCGCGGAACTCCCGCGCCTTCTCCTCCATCCCGCTCTCCGCGTATCTCCGGATGTCCTCCGTGATCCGCATCGAGCAGAACTTCGGCCCACACATCGAGCAGAAGTGCGCGATCTTCGCCCCCTGCGCCGGCAGCGTCTCGTCGTGGAACGCCCGGGCCGTGACCGGATCCAGCGCCAGGTTGAACTGGTCCTCCCAGCGGAACTCGAAGCGCGCCTTGGAGAGCGCGTCGTCCCACTCCCGCGCGCGGGGGTGGCCCTTGGCCAGGTCGGCCGCGTGCGCGGCGATGCGGTACGCGATGACGCCCTGCTTCACGTCGTCGCGATTCGGCAGGCCGAGGTGCTCCTTCGGCGTCACGTAGCACAGCATCGCCGTGCCGTACCAGCCGATCATGGCCGCGCCGATCGCGCTCGTGATGTGGTCGTAGCCGGGGGCGATATCGGTCGTCAGCGGCCCGAGCGTGTAGAACGGTGCCTCCTCGCACCACTCGAGCTGCTTGTCCATGTTCTCCTTGATGAGGTGCATCGGGATGTGTCCCGGCCCCTCGTTCATCGTCTGGACGTCGAACTCCCAGGCGATGCGGTTCAGCTCGCCCTGCGTGCGCAGCTCCGCGAACTGCGCCTCGTCGTTCGCGTCGGCGATGCTCCCCGGCCGCAGCCCATCGCCCAGCGAGAAGGAGATGTCGTACGCCGCCATGATCTCGCAGATCTCGCGGAAGTGCGTGTAGAGGAAGTTCTCCTTGTGGTGGGCCATGCACCACTTGGCCAGGATCGAGCCGCCCCGCGAGACGATCCCCGTGACCCGCTTCGCCGTCAGCGGCACGTAGCGCAGGAGCACGCCGGCGTGCACCGTGAAGTAGTCGACGCCCTGCTCCGCCTGCTCGATCAGCGTGTCCCGATAGACCTCCCAGGTCAGCTCCTCCGCCACGCCGCCGACCTTCTCCAGCGCCTGGTAGATCGGCACCGTCCCGATCGGCACCGGCGAGTTCCGCACGATCCACTGGCGCGTCTCGTGGATGTTCTTCCCCGTCGACAGGTCCATCACGGTGTCCGCGCCCCACAGCGTGGCCCAGCGCAGCTTCTCCACCTCCTCCTCGATGGAGGACGTGACCGCCGAGTTCCCGATGTTCGCGTTGATCTTCACCTTGAACCGGCGGCCGATGATCATCGGCTCCAGCTCCGGGTGGTTGATGTTCGCCGGGATGATGGCCCGCCGGCGCGCCACCTCGCTGCGCACCAGCTCGGGGTCCACCCCCTCCCGCAGCGCGATGAACTCCATCTCCGGCGTGATCTCGCCGCGGCGGGCGTAGTGGAGCTGGGTCACGCGCTGCCCCGCCCGGGCGCGCAGCGCCACACGGCGCAGCCCCGGCGGGATCAGCTCCCCGGCGCTCGCTGCCGCACCGGCGGAGTCGAGCGGCGGGAGCGCGGCCGCGCCGGGTCGCGGCCCACCGTTGGTCTCGCCCCGCCCCGCCTCCTCCACGTCACCCCGCGCCAGGATCCAATCCCGCCGCAGCGGTGCGAGCCCCTGGCGGACGTCCACGTCCGGTGGGCCGCTCGTGTCGTAGACCCGGAGCGGCGGCTCGCCGCCCGAGAGCGAGATTTCCCGGAAGGGCACGCGCATGCCGTGCGCCCCCTCGACGAGAACGCGCCGCGAGTTCGGATAGGCGTCCGCGAACGTGCTCGCGCCGGGCGCGGCACCGTCGGTGGCGGGGGACCGGATATCGGATCGATTGGGCATCGTGCGGCTCCTTCGTGGCTGGAGCCGGCTGAGGCAGCTACCCCGGGAACGGAAACGCCGCCCGGGCGGGCGGCGCGACGCCATCTTCGAGGCGGTGGGGCCCACCCGCGAAGACGCCGCATCGCCGCGCTCCCTCCGCCGGTCTCAACCGGGTCAGGTTCCAAGGGTCTATCTCAATCCCGGCGCTTTGGCCCGGATACCCCTGGCGGCTAACAGCGTCGAACATACGCGCCCGTCGTGTCCCGCGTCAAAGTCCGGTCTCGCCCCGCTCCGCCCGGACCGGAAAAGCGAGCGCCGCCCGGAAGGGCGGCGCGCTGCGGGCCGGGGGCCCGCGATGGCTCAGGCTCGAGGTCGCGGCTCGTCGGGCGCGATCGGCGCGTGGCACCGGCGGAGCCCGGCGGCACGCTCCGACCGGCCGGCCACGACCGTTACCGGCCCGGCCCGGCTCGCATGGCCACGGTCAGCGGGCCGACCGTTGCGTCGCGCCCCGCCGGTCCCGCCCGAGCCCCCGCCGGATGGTCGTCGTATGCGACGCCACGCGGGCGCCGAGGGCGCTCAGCGTGAGCACCAGAGCCAGGATCTGAATCGTCTCGATAATCATCATCGTCACCTCCGTCCCAACCTACGGCGCCACTCGCCGATCGGTTTCAGCGGATTAGACGATGCGTGCCCGCCGAGGGTTGCAGGCTAGGGGTGCGGGAGCTGGATCAGCGGCGTGCCGCCGCCGGAGACCTGCGGCAGCTTCCCGTCCCACCGCTTCGTGATCTCGTACTGTACGAGCGTCGGCGTGATGCTGCGCGAGAGCATGTCGTTGGCGCGGGCCTGCGCTTCCGCCTCGGCGAGGATCGCCTTCGCCCGCCCGGCCGCCTTGATCGAATCGCCGAGCGCCTCGAAGCGCCGCTTCTGCAGCTCGTTCTGCGAGGTCAGCGCCTGTTGCTGCATGACGTTCTTCGCGTTGATCGCCTCGATCACCGGCTGTGGCGCGCGCAGCTCGTTGATCGTGAACTGCTTCACCTCGATCCCATAGGGAGAGAGGCGGTTCACCAGCAGCGACTCCGTCCGGCCCACCACCTCCGCCTTCTTCGGCCCGATGATGTTGGCGATCTCCTCCTGCCCGACCACCTCCTGCAGCGCCTGCCGGATCGCCTGCTTGACGTACCCGTGCTGGATCGTGGCGATGTCCGTGCGGAACGTCTGGTAGAGGTATGGCACCCGCGCCGGGTTCAGCTCGAACGACATCGACACGTCCAGCGAGAGCGGCTGCCCCTCCACGCTGTTCACGTTGATCTCGTCGTTCCGGGCCGAGCCGTCCACCGACCCGCGCGCCAGCACCACGGTCTGCATGTACGTCGGGTACTCCTCGATCGCGGTCATCATCGGGATCCGCGCGTGGACGCCGGGCCCGATCGGGCGTGGGTCCACGCCCCCGCCCATCCGGTGGATCACGATGCCGACGTGCCCGGGGTTGATGTACGTCGCCGCGTTCGGCACCACGAAGACCGCCACGAGCGCCAGAACGACCAGGCGGATCCACCGTCCCAGAAAGCCCCGCGACGACGACCCCGCGCTGCCCACCCCTCGCGAGAAGCTTCCCAGCTTTTCCTTCAGCTCCGTCGGCATGAACGACCTCCCTATGGCAGTCCGGGCCAGAGTCGCCCCCCACCGGGCCGTATGCGTCCGTGCATGCGGATCCGTCCAGAATATTCCAGGCGCGTCCGCCGCAGCACAAGAAAATCCGCGCGCCTGCGGCGAGTGCTCCACGAAAAAGAATCGCCCCCGGGAACGTTCCCGGGGGCGACTGCTTCGGCCGCCGCGCCGCGCCTACTCGTCCTCGTCGCGCCTCCGGCGGCGCCGGCGGCCGGCCGCGATCCCGGCCAGCCCCGTCCCGACCAGGATCATGCTCACCGGCTCCGGCACCACGTGCGGCGGCGGGGGCGGTGGCGGAGGTGGCGGCGGCGGACCGTGTGGCGTCGTGTCCGGCGGCGGACCATGCGGCGTCGTGTCCGGCGGCGGATTGTGCGGCGTCGTATCCGGCGGCGGATTGTGCGGCGTCGTGTCCGGCGGCGGATTGTGCGGCGTCGTGTCGTGCGGCGTCGTGTCCGGCGGCGGCGGCGGGTTCACGATCGGGTTGCCCGGATTGTCGTGGTCCCGGAACGCGATCGGCGCCAGGAGCGCCGGGCCGAGAATCCACGCCAGGAGGTTCCGGCCGTTCCCGGCCTGCGCGATCTGCACCGGCGGCGGCAGGATCCCGGACACGTCGCCGATGTAGTCGAGCGGCATCGGCAGGCTGCTCACGACCCCCGGCACGATCCCCACGTACGCCACCGGCTGCTTGATGACGAGCGGGAGAGGCGCGAACGGCCACGCCGCATCGCACGGCGGCAGGCCGCTCGGCGTCCGACCGCCGGGCGTAGGCACATCGCACCCCGCCGTGGCCAGCGCCCCGCCCACGCGACCGCCAGCCGCACGACCGGCCGCGGCCGGAGGCGGGGTGTCGCTCGGCTCCACCCGCTTCGCGCGCTTGGACGAATCGCTCGCTCCGACCGCGCCCGGCGAGAGCGTGACCACCCGCTCGCCACGGTCCGCCGGGCCGGCGAATCCCATCATATAGAGCGACGTGAGCAGCACGGCCGCCAGCGCCCAGATCGCACCGATGACGACTGCCAATCGGGTCTTCATCGTTCTGCCCCTCCCCGGCCGGGCTCCTACGCGTCGGAGCCCATCGTGAATCCCTCGTCTTCGCGGCGCGGGTCGAATCCGCCGGCCCGCGTCTGTTGGCGAGTCGCGGCGAGTGGTGCGTGGCCGCAACAGCCTGAGCGATCGGCACCGGCCGACCGCTCAGGTACGGCCGGCAGGACCGAGGCGAGCCGGAGCGGGATAGAGGTCCCGCGAATCCCCGGCCGGGGAGACACCCGGGGAGTCCAGAAAATCCGAAGCTCGCTGGAACGCGGCGCCAAGATAGTTTCAACTCGCGTGCCACGGAAGGGAAATTTCGAGAAATGGTCGTGCGGGCAGCCGCTTACGTAATCGTAACGGGGTGGTCGGGATCGGCGGGTGTAACGGAACGATGCGGTGGTGCTGAAACGGCCTCGCGAGGTGTCTCGCGAGGCCGTTTCAGGAGTCCGCCGGGCCTCAGGCGCCGCGGTTCAGCATGAGGCTGGAGGCGCCGTAGCGTCCGGCGGGGACCGGAACGCTGCCCTCGGGGAAGACGAGGGTGCCGTCGTGGAGGCTGGCGCCGCGGAGCGCGATCGCCAGCACTTCACCCAGGTCGGCGGTGGTGTGGAACGAGAGGCGGTTCCGCACCTCCTCGGGGAGATCCTCGAGGTCCGGCGCGTTGTCGCGCGGCACGATGATCTCCTGGATCCCGGCGCGGTAGGCGCCGAGGACCTTCTCCTTCACGCCGCCGATCGGAAGCACCCGGCCGGTGAGCGTGATCTCCCCCGTCATGGCGACGTCGTTGCGGACCGGGCGCCCGGAGAGGGCGCTGACGAGGGCCGTCGCCATCGTGACGCCGGCGGACGGGCCGTCCTTGGGGATGGCGCCCGCCGGGCAGTGGACGTGGATCTCCAGGTCCTTGAGGTTCTCGTCGGAGATCCCGAGGCGGTCGTGGTGCGTGCGCGCGTAGGTGAGCGCCGCCCGCGCCGACTCCTTCATCACGTCGCCGAGCTGCCCCGTGAGGATCAGGCTGTCGCGCCCCTTGGACGCGCTGGCCTCGACGAACATGATGTCGCCGCCCATGGGGGTGTAGTACATCCCCGTGGCCACGCCGACGGCATCGCTGGGCGCGGCGTGCTCCGGGTGGACGCGCGGCCGTCCGAGGAGCGGCTGCACGTCGTCGGCGTCGATGGTGAGCGTGGTGGTCGCGCCCGTCGCCACCTTGCGGGCGGCCTTGCGGGCGAGCTTGCCGAGCTCGCGCTCGAGCTGCCGCACGCCGGCCTCACGCGTGTACTCGCTGACCACGCGCTCGATGGCGCCGTCCGTCACGCCGAGCTGCTCCGCGCCGAGGCCGTTCTCCTCGCGCTGGCGCGGCAGCAGGTAGCGCTTGGCGATCTCCAGCTTCTCCTGCTCGGTGTAGCCGGAGAAGTCGACGCGCTCCATGCGGTCCAGCAGCGGCCCCGGGATCTGCTCCAGGAAGTTCGCCGTCGCGATGAACAGCACCTCCGAGAGGTCGAACGGGATCCCGAGGTAGTGGTCCACGAACGAGTGGTTCTGCGCCGGATCGAGCACCTCGAGGAGCGCCGCCGACGGATCGCCCTGGAGCGACACGCCGAGCTTGTCCACCTCGTCCAGCAGGAAGACCGGGTTCTTCGTCCCGGCCTGCCGCAGGCCCTGGATGATGCGGCCCGGCATGGCCCCGACGTAGGTGCGCCGGTGGCCGCGGATGTCGGCCTCGTCACGCGCGCCGCCCAGGGCGATGCGCACGTACTTCCGGCCGAGCGCCCGCGCGATCGACTTCGCGATCGACGTCTTGCCGACCCCCGGGGGCCCGACGAAGAGCAGGATCGGGCCGCGCCCGACCGCCCGCGCCTTCGCCTCCGTCGCGGACTTCGGCGCCTCGCCGGCCTCCGCCGTGGCCTCGACATCCTCGAAGCCATCCGTCGACTCCGGCTTCGGCTCCGCCTCGACCTCGAGCGCCGCCGCCGCCGCCCGCTCCATCTGCAGCTTGCGCACGGCCAGGAACTCGAGCACGCGGTCCTTCACGTCCTCCAGGCCGTAGTGGTCCTCGTTCAGGAACACATCCGCCTGCGTCAGGTCGATCTCGTCATCCGTCCGCTCCGCCCACGGCAGCTCCAGCACCGTGTCCAGATACGTGCGGATCACCTGGTACTCCGCGGACTGCGGGTGCGTCCGCTCCAGGCGGGCCAGCTCGCGGTCGACCTCCTTGCGCGCCTCCTCCGGGAGCGGCAGCGCGGCAACCCGCGCCTTCAGCTCCTCGATCTCGACGCCCTCCTCCTCCTCACCCAGCTCCTTCTGGATCGCCTTCATCTGCTCGCGCAGCAGAATCTCGCGCTGCTTCTCGCCGAGCTCCTCCTGCACCTTCTGCTGGATCTGCTCCTGCGCCTCAAGCCGCAGCAGGTCCCGCTCGACGGCCACCAGCACCCGACGCATCCGGTCCTCGACCGCCAGCGTCTCCAGCAGCGCCTGCTTGTCCTTCGCCGGCACCTCCAGGTAGAACGCGACGAGGTCCGCGAACGCGCCCGGCGCCTCGACCCCCTGCACCAGCTGGCTCAGCGCCTCCGCCGGAATGCCGCGCCGCGTGCCCAGCTCCGCCGCCCGGTCCCGCAGCTCGCGGTCGAGCGCGACGAACGCCGCATCCTTCGGGTCCAGCGCCGCCTGCTCCTCGATCGGACGCACCGCCGCCTCCAGCATCCCATCCCCGGAACGCTGGTACGAGAGCGCAAGCCCGCGACGCTCGCCCTGGATCAGCAACTGCAGGCCACCGCGAACCCGCTGCGCCTGCACGATCCGCACGATCGTACCGACCTGGTACATCACCTCCGGCGTGGCATCATCCAGATTCTCGCGCTGGCAGACCGCGAACATCTCGCGGCCGCCATCCAGCGCCCGCTGGATCGCCTCCACCGTGCCCGGCCGCCCGGCGCTGATCGGCACCGCGACACCCGGAAAAACAACCGTCTCCCGCAGGGGGAGAACGGGGAGCGTCAGTCGCTCAGCCATTCCTCTCACCTCACTTCCAAAGCGGCGGTCCCGGCAGAAAGCCAGGGACGTGCCAGGGACAAAGCATCAACCCTGCCATCTCCCGTGGAGCGGCGGATCTCCGCTTCGGTGCTGAATTTATGCTGTGTTCAACGCGTGTTGGAATATAACGGAAGCGGGGCCGAAATGGCAGGGGCCGGGGCGTGGCTGCCCGAACGGCAGCGCGGGGGAGGGGAGGAGTGGACGAGTGGGAGAGTGGGTGCAACGGCAATCCCCCACCCCTCCACCCCCCTCGATCACTTCCTCCGGGTCCAGACGAGGATGGCGCCGCAGTCGGCGGTGCCGACGTTGTACTGCATCGGGAGCTCGGAGGAGCCGCGGTAGATCTCCAGCCCCTCGATGTCGGTGGCGTCGAGGACGTCGTCGAGGGGGATGTCGGCGCTGCGGAACATGCTGCGGCCGCCGCCGATGGTGGTGACGACGCCATCGAGGACGAGGAGCGGCTGGCAGCGGCCGATCGAGCGCGCGACGCGGGAGCGCGAGCGGCCTCCGGCGTCGGCGGGGTCGATCCGCATGCCGGCGACGGAGCGGAGGACGTCGGAGAAGCGGTGCGTGTTGCGGCGGGCGATCTCGGTGCGCGTCATGAAGGTTCCGATCCCCAGCCGCTTGCGGTCGTAGAAGCCGGCGTTCGTGAGATAGGCGCTGGGAGGGTAGCTGCGCGCCGTGACCGTGAGCGGCGTGAGGGCGATGGCGTCGGGAGCGAGCCGGAGTGTGACCTGGACCAGCTCGCCGGAATGGAGGTGGAACGTGTCGGTGGTGGCGGCGCTGTAGCCGAGGCGATCGGCCTTGAGGCGGTAGATGCCCGGGGCGTCGGTCTCGATGAGGAACGCGCCGGCCGTGTCGGTGGACACGTGGAAGTCCGCCTTGCCGTTCCGCAGGAGGAGACTGATGTTGGCGGCGACGATGGGCCGGCCGGACGACTCCTCGAGGAGCACGCCGCGGATCGCCTGGCCGGCGAGCGGCTGCGTGAGGGCCAGCAGCATGGCGAACGGAGCGGAGACGATAAGGCGGGGCATGGGGGCCTCCGCTGAGGGGGGGCGAACGCTGCTTCAATTCTTTAGCGGTGAGGCGCCCGGCGGCAAGAGCGGAGTGGCGAGCGGCAGGTTTCGCTTGCCACGAGGCGCTCGGCGGGGGTAAATTGAACGTATCTTTACCCCCGACACAGGAGGACCGATGGACGATAGTGTCGCCAGGGATGCCAAGCGGCTTCTCCTGCGCTACGGCGCGCCCATCGCCGTAGTGGACCGCCTGTCCGACGACGAGCGGATCAGCTTCGCGCGGACGATCCTGCGGGCGACGCCCGGGGACCGGCCGGGGAAGCTGAAGGAGATGCTACGGGAGGGGCGTGCGGCGCAATAACTCCTGCGCCTTATAGAAACGTCAGCGCGGGCCCGGGCCGGAAGGTGCGGGCCCGCGCTGCATCCGGGGCGGGTCAGGCGCGCCGGTGGAGGCGGACGAGCGGGCCGGTGGCGCCGGGGACGAAGCCCTCGTCGTCGGGCGGCTCGACCTCCAGCTCGACGGTGCGGGAGTGGTCGACGACGAGCTGGACGGGGACGATGACGCGCTCGCCGAATGGGCGGGGGTCGAGCTGCGCGGCGACACCGTCGATGTGTGCGGCGCGGAGGTGGCCGGGCAGGGCGGGCTCCAGGATCACCCGGACCGGGACGGGGCCGGCCTCGGGCTCGACCTCGAAGCGGTGGAGCGCGCCCTCGCGTCGGAATCGCAGCGAGAGGGACGCCTCTCCCATGCGGATCCGCAGGACGTCCGCGGAGTCCCAGGCCTCGGGGAGCTGGGGGCGCAGGCGCAGCCTGTGGCGGGGGGCGTCGGGCTCGGCGCCGAGGAGACCGTAGACGAAACCGTTCAGCACGCCTGCGGTGGCGGCGGCGTCATCGAGGCCGGCGGCGCCGGTCCAGAGGCCGCGGCCGGGGTCGATGCCGGCCGCGGCGAGACCGGTCCACGCGTCGAAGGCGCTGCGGGCGCGGCCGTCGGCGAAGGCGGCCCACCCGCCGGCTCCCGCGAGTGCGCGCCGATGCTCCGGACGGCGGGTCGGGGTGGCGGCGGCGCCCGCGATCTCGCCGGGTTCGTGGAGCGGGAGGCGGAGCGCCTCGGCCGCGATCGCGGCCTCGGCGAGCGCCGCGGAAGCGAGCGGGGAGGCCGCCTCCGCGTCGCGGCAGATGCGGGCGGCCCGCGTCACGTCCGGCCACGCGTCGCGCAGCGGTGCGGCGTCGCCCGTCCAGGCGAGGTGTCGGGCCGCGAGGAGCAGGACGGCCGCGGCGGCGTCGGGGTCCGGAAGCAGCGTGCGGAGGTAGCGCAGCGCGCCGGCGGAGAGCCGGGAATCGCCGGCGGCGAGCGCGGCCAGGGCGGTCCAGACCGCCCCGGCGCGAGCCGGGCGGGGCTCCGCGCCGGCGGAATAGCCCTCGACGATGCACGCGGCGGCGCCCGGCCGCTGCACGAGGAGCTCGTCGAGGCGGTGGGCCGCCCAGGCGAGGGCATCGCGGAGGATGCGGTCGGGGACGACCACGCCGAGGCTCGCGGCCGCGCGGCGGCGTGCGGCGCCGAGGCGCGCGGCGACATGCGTCGCGGCCGCGGCGGCGGAGTCCGCCGGCGGCCGGGCGGTGGCCTCGTCGCCCGTCAGGGTGAGGCGCAGGAAGGCGCCGGGCGGGACGCGCGCGAGGACGCGGACCCCGCCGGGGTGGGCGGTGGCCTCGAGCGTCCAGCTCGCCGGTGCGGGGGTGTCGATGGCGACGGCGACGGTGGCCTCGCCGCGGTGGAGCGTCGCGCCACGGGGCCCGCGCCGGATCTCGAGGGGGCCGGCGGCCGGCTCGAGGTCCACGCTCCAGAGGATCTCGAGGTCGACCGGCTCGAAGCACGGCGCGGACTCCCCGGACGCGTCGGGGACGGCCCATTCCAGCGCGGCGAGCGCGGCCTCCGGCGCCGCGGTGGCCCGCTCGAGCACGCGGCGCCCGCGGACGTCGAGCTGGCGCTCGATCCCCACGGCGGTCACGACGACGCTCTCCGGCGTCGCGCCGGTGACGCGAAGGTCGCGGAGCGCGGCGAACGGGTGCAGCCGGACCGTGCCGACGCCGCGGGTCTCGATCCCGGCGAGTGCCGCGTGCGTTCCGGCGACGACGAACGCCCGGTCGGCGGCGGGGCCCTCGAGGCGGAGCGGGCCGCCGAAGGGCGGAAGCGGGTCGGCTTGGTCTGTCACGGCTCCAGGTGCGACGGGTGTCCCGCCCGGGCTCCGCGGGACCCATGGAACGGCGGCCCTGCGCCGGGCCCGGGGGAGACGGAAACGGGGGCGGCCGTGTGCGGCCGCCCCCGAATTGTACCGGAACCGCGGGGGTCCCGGCTAGAAGCGGACGTAGACCGGAACGTCCTCGCTCTGGGCCGTCCGGATGGCCTGGTTGAAGGCCTTCTCGAGCGCGGCGGGCGAGGCGCCGTCGGCATCGAGGACGGCGGCGGCGCCGTCCATGCCGGCGCGGCCGCCGGCGGCCGCGCACTGGACCTCGATCGTGATCGGCGTGACGATGCCGAACGTGATGCCGCCGACGAGCGAGTTGAGGAAGGAGTGCTGCGTCTCGACCTTGGCGACGCCGTTCGGGCACTTCGACGCCGTCTGGACCACCGGCGGCGGGACGAGCCCGTAGGCGAACGACATGGCCCACGGCTGCTTGATGCTCTCGCCGGAGGGCTGGCGGCCGGTGTCGATGACGGCGTGGTAGCAGGCCGTGGTGGCGAATGCGGCGGCCACGACGGCGGCGGTGACGAGCCTGCGCACGAGGATAGTGGCGGTCATGAGTGTCTCCATGAAGAGGTTCAGCCGCGCCGGTGCAGCCGCCATCTCGGCGCGAGACGGCGCCGGTGCGACCAATGTTGCGCGGCGGCGGCATGAATAGCGAGGCTGCTCTCGTGCTGCAGGGGTAGGTTGACCCATCCACCCCGGCCCGGGACGCGGCGGCGGAGGCGCACAGCCGCATGACCAAACGGCTTGCGAGCGTCCGGAGGCCCGGATAGGTTCGGACCCAATACTCCTCGATCACGCACGCGGCGGCGGTGGCCTGGCCCCGGGCCCCGCGCGCGCGCCCCGCTGGCGAGTCGCCTCGATGTCCCGCGATCAGACCACGCGACCACGCAGGGGAAGCCCACTCGGCCGACCGATCCCGAAGGGTCGGCCGGTCGAGCCGGAGGCGTTGGCGGAAGTCCAGGCGCTGCTCGGTGACCTGCCCCGCCGCCCCGACCTGTTGATCGAGTGCCTCCACCGGATCCAGGACGCGCGCGGACACCTCTCGGCGCGCCACCTGACCGCGCTCGCGGCCGAGCTGCGGCTGGCGATGGCGGAGGTCTACGAGGTCGCCACGTTCTACGAGCACTTCGACGTGGTGAAGGAGGAGGACGAGGCGCCGCCCCCGCTGACGGTGCGGGTGTGCGACTCGATCTCCTGCGCGCTGGCGGGCGGCGAGGCGCTGCGAACGCAGCTCGCGGCGCGGTTGGGGCCGGACGTGCGCGTGGTGCCGGCGTCGTGCATTGGCCGGTGCGACCACGCGCCGGCGGTCGAGGTCGGCCACGCACCGCTGCATGCCGCGACGGTGGAGCGCGTGGAGACGGAGGTCCGGGCCGGCCGGACGACGGCGCGGCCGGCGGCGTACCCGGCGTACGCGGAGTACCGGACGGCCGGCGGCTACGAGCTGCTGCGCTCGTGCGTCGCGGGGGAGCGGACGCCGGAGGAGGTCGCGGCGTCGGTGCTGGCGTCGGGGCTGCGGGGGCTCGGCGGCGCCGGGTTCCCCGCCGGGCGCAAGTGGGAGTTCGTACGCCGGGAGCCGAAGCCGCGGATGGTGGTGCTGAACGCCGACGAGGGGGAGCCGGGGACGTTCAAGGACCGGTTCCTCCTGGAGTCGGACCCGCACCGGGTGCTGGAGGGGCTCCTGCTGGCCGCGTGGGTGGTCGAGGCGGAGGACGTGTTCGTCTACGTGCGCGACGAGTATGCCGGCGCGCGGAAGGTGCTGGGCGAGTGCGTGGCCTCGCTGGAGGCGGCACCGCCGTGCAGCGTGCCGCGGATCCACGTGCGGCGAGGCGCGGGCGCGTACATCTGCGGCGAAGAGACCGCGCTGATCGAGTCGGTGGAGGGGAAGCGGGGCGAGCCGCGCCTGCGGCCACCGTTCCCGGCGCAGGTCGGCGTGTTCGGCCGGCCGACGCTGGTGCACAACGTCGAGACGGTGTACTGGCTGCGCGAGATCCTGGAGCGGGGGGCGGAGGCGTTCGCCGGGGCGGGCGTCCGGGGGCGGAAGGGGAAGCGGCTCTTCTCCGTGAGCGGGCGGGTGGCGCGGCCGGGTGTCTACGCGGCGCCAGCGGGCGTGACGGCGCGGGAGCTGATCGAGGAGCACGCCGGCGGGATGGCGCCCGGGCACCGGTTCTACGGGTATCTCCCCGGCGGCGCATCGGGCGGCATCCTGCCGGCCGAGCTGGGCGACCTGCCGCTCGACTTCGACGTGCTGGCGCCGTACGGCTGCTTCATCGGCTCCGCGGCGATCGTGATCCTCTCGGACCACGATCGGGCACGGGACGCGGCGCTCAACCTGATGCGCTTCTTCGCCCACGAGTCGTGCGGCAAGTGCACGCCGTGCCGCGTCGGCACCGCGAAGGCGGTGGAGCTGCTCCAGGCCGCCGAGTGGGATGTGCCGCTGCTGGAGGAGCTGTCCCGGGCGATGATGGATGCCTCGATCTGCGGGCTGGGCCAGGCGGCGCCGAATCCCGTGCGGTCCGTGGTGCGATACTTCCCGCAGGAGCTGACGACATGAGCGGCGTGCGCTTCCGCGTGGACGCGGCGGAGGTGGAGGCCGCGCCGGGCGAGACGATCCTCCAGGCCGCCGAGCGCGCGGGCGTGCGCATCCCGCACCTCTGCTACACGGAAGGCATGCGGGCGGATGGCAACTGCCGGGCGTGCGTCGTGGAGATCGAGGGGGAGCGCGTGCTGGCGCCGTCGTGCTGCCGCTTCCCCACGGAGGGGATGGACGTCTCGGCGACGGGGGAGCGGGCGCGCGCCTCGCAGCGGATGGTGCTCGAGCTCCTGCTGGCGGACATGCCGGCGGAGCCGTACCGCTCGGACTCGGAGCTGCTGCTCTGGGCGGCCGAGCTGGGCGTGTCGGCGCCGCGCTTCCCGCGGCGGCCCGAGCCCGGGCCCGATCTCTCCCACCCGGCGATGGCGGTGCACCTCGACGCGTGCATCCAGTGCACGCGCTGCGTCCGCGCATGCCGGGAGGTGCAGGTCAACGACGTGATCGGGTACGCTGGCCGGGGCGCGCGCGCACGGATCGTGTTCGACCTGGACGACCCCATGGGCACCAGCACGTGCGTGGCGTGCGGCGAGTGCGTGCAGGCGTGCCCGACGGGCGCGATCCTGCCGCGGAGCCCGTGGGAGGCGGGCGTGGTGGACGAGCTCGACATGCTGAGCCCGCTGGACCGGTCGTGGTGAGAAGGGGGCCAGATGACGGATCGGACGAACGGCTCGAGGAGGGATGGTTCCCCCGCATTCGAGGGCAGCGCAGAGGACCAGGAGGTCGCCTCGCTGTGCCCGTACTGCGGGGTCGGGTGCCAGGTCACGTACCACGTGCTCGACGGCCGGATCCGGCAGGTGACGGGGCGGTGGGGGCCGTCGAACCACGGGCGGCTGTGCGTGAAGGGGCGATTCGGCTTCGACTACGTGCACAACCGCCAGCGCCTGACGGTGCCGCTGGTGCGGCGGGAGAGTGCGCCGAAGGACGCGAACGCGCTGGTGGATCCCGCGGACCCGTGGGGCACGTTCCGTGAGGCGACGTGGGAGGAGGCGCTCGACGTGGCGGCGGCGGGGCTGCGTCGCATCCGGGACGAGCACGGCGGCGGCGCGCTGGCCGGGTTCGGCTCGGCGAAGGGGAGCAACGAGGAGGCGTACCTCTTCCAGAAGCTGGTGCGCACGGCGTTCGGCACGAACAACGTCGACCACTGCACCCGCCTCTGCCACGCCTCGTCGGTCGCGGCGCTGATGGAGTGCCTGGGCTCGGCGGCGGTGTCGAACCCGGTGGCGGACGTGCAGTTCGCGGATTGCATCATCGTCATCGGCGCGAACCCGGCGATCAACCACCCGGTGGCGGCGACGTTCATGAAGAACGCCATCGAGCGGGGGACGAAGCTGATCCTGATGGACCCGCGGCGGACGGATCTCTCCCGGCTGGCGACGCATTCGTTGCAGTTCCGGCCCGGCACGGACGTGGCGCTGCTGAACTCGATGCTGCACGTGATCGTCGAGGAGGGGCTGACGGACGAGGCGTTCATCGCCGCGCGCACGACGGGCTTCGAGGAGGTGCGCCGGCGCGTGAAGGCTTACTCGCCCGAGGCGATGGAGGCGGTGACGGGGATCGCGCCCGAGGAGGTGCGGCGGGCGGCCCGGCTGTACGCGACGTCGCCGAACTCGATGATCTTCTGGGGGATGGGGATCAGTCAGCACGTGCACGGCACGGACAACGCGCGCTGCCTGATCTCGCTGGCGCTGAGCACGGGGCAGGTCGGCCGGCGCGGGGCGGGGCTACATCCGCTGCGCGGGCAGAACAACGTTCAGGGCGCGTCCGACGTGGGGCTGATCCCGATGGTCTACCCGGACTACCAGAGCGTCGAGGATCCGGCGGTCCGGGCGAAGTTCGAGGCGCTGTGGCGGCATCCGGGGCTGGATCCGAAGAAGGGGCTGACGGTCGTCGAGATCATGCACGCGGCGCGGGAGGGCGCCATCCGGGGGATGTACATCATGGGGGAGAACCCCGCGATGTCGGATCCGGACGTCCAGCACGTGCGGGAGGGGCTGGCGAACCTCGAGTGGCTGGTGGTGCAGGAGATCTTCCTGACGGAGACGGCGTCGTTCGCGGATGTGATCCTGCCGGCGAGCGCCTTCGCGGAGAAGGCGGGGACGTACACGAACACGGATCGCCGGGTGCAGCTCGGCCGGCCCGCGCTGCCGACGCCGGGGCAGGCGCGCCAGGACCTGTGGATCATCCAGGAGCTCGCGCGGCGGCTCGGCGAGGACTGGAGCTACGACGGCCCGGCGCAGGTGTTCGCGGAGCTGCGGCAGGCGCTGCCGAGCTACGCGGGGATCACGTGGGAGCGGCTGCAGCGCGAGCACGCGGTGACGTATCCGTGCCTGCGGGAGGGAGACCCGGGCGACGAGGTCGTGTTCGTGGACGGGTTCCCGACCTCCGATGGCCGGGGGAAGCTGCTGCCGGCGGACTGGGCGGAGCCCGGCGACCCGCCGGACGACGATTTCCCGTACGTGCTGATCACCGGCCGCCTGCTGGAGCACTGGCACACCGGCGCGATGACGCGGCGCGCGGAAGTGCTGGACGCGATCGAGCCGGCGCCCATGCTGAGCATGAACCGGGAGCTGGCCGCGGAGCTCGGCGTCTCGCCCGGGGACGTGGTGACGATGGAGTCGCGGCGGGGGGCGGTGCGGGCCCTCGTGCGGGAGGACGATACGATCCCGCGCGGCGCGGTGTTCCTGCCGTTCTGCTTCGTGGAGGCGCCGGCGAACGCGCTCACGAGCCCGCAGCTCGATCCGTTCGGCAAGATCCCGGAGTTCAAGTACTCCGCGGTGCGGCTCGTGGCGGGTGGACGGCCGGTGGATCCCGCGTCGTACCGGGCCGCGGCGGTGCTGGAGGGCGCGGCCGACTGACGCGGCATCGGCCGACCGGCGAGGGGCTGGAAGCAGGCGCGGGCGGTCACCCGGGAAGGTGGCCGCCCGCGCTCGCGTTCAGGTGGTCCGCCTCAGTGCCGCGGCGTCGCGACCGGGACCATCAGATGGGCGTACGGGGTGCCGGACCACATCACGTACGGCGCGCTGCTCTGCCGGGTCGTGGGGAGCCCCTGGAGCGAGGCCGTGTTCGGGACGAGGACCATCAGGTGCGGGCCGTCGAAGCCCCACTGGTTGGTCGGCGTGGCCTTGGTGGCGAACGGGTCGGTGTTGCTGCCGAAGGCGCCACCGGGCGCCATCATGTACGAGATGCCTACGCGCTGGACCCGTGGCGGCTGCTTCTTCATGTACGCGTCGAACCACGCCTGCCAGGTCGGATCCGCGCAGATCGGGTCGTTGCCCTGCGTGCTCGGATCGTCGGGGAAGCAGACCCAACCGTTCGTTCCCTTCCGTAGCTCGGTCGGCTTGCCCCTCGGCGTCGCCGGCCAGTCCATGATCGTGGCGGCCGCGGCCAGGGCGGCGGGCGCGGCCGCCTGGGCATTTGCGATCTTCGCGGCGGCGGACATCGGCTTCGGGGGCGCCGGCTGCTGCGCGACCACGGATGGTGCGGCGAGGAGGATCGCCAGGGCGGGGAGAAGGATGCGTCGCATGGCCGGACTCCATCGGTTGGGGGAAGGAACCTGCCGGCGGTCGGGCGAGTGTGGGGAGGCGCCCGAACGGTACCGGATATCCCGCGCCGGAGCACGAACGCCGACCTCGAGGGGGCGGCGGAGCGCCGTCCCGAGACGATGCGAGCCTGGACTGCCGCGGTGGGACCGGGCACCTCCACGGGTACGCTCGGGGCGCGCCGGCGGCAAGACTCTCGATGCGCGGAGCGACGGCGCACCCGCACCAGCCTGGCGCGGGTGCGCCGTCGCCGGTATGCTCCCCGCCTGCCGGGCGGTCGGGCGCCCGGAGCCCTTCCACCGGCCAGATCGCTGATGCCGCCGTGTCGCGCACTTCGCCCCGTCCGCATCGGGGCGGCCACGATCCTCTCGCTTGCCGTCGCCGCCGCGGGGCTCTCGGCCCAGGGCGGCACGCCGGCGCCGCGGCGATGGTTCCCGCGCGTACCGCTCTTTCCTCCCGCGATCGCGGATCCGATGGAGCCGCGCTTCGCCGGCGCGCTGATCCACACCGACATTCTCGGCCAGCGGCCGCGCGAGCGGGAGCCGTTCCTGCTCGATCGGACGGCGGCGTCCGGGGGCGAGGTGCAGGCGCTCGTGAGCCTGGGCGGGACGTACCCGATCGTGCAGTGGCCGGTCGGCGCGGGGTGGATGGGGATCGCCGGGCAGGTCGGCTCGGTGACGCGGTTCCGGATCGAGCGGCTGAGCCGCGACGAGTTCTCCTCGGACTGGATGGTCGCGCTGCCGATCGAGGCGGCGAGCGGACCGTGGGCCGCGCGGTTCCGCATCATCCACCGCAGCTCGCACCTCGGCGACGAGTTCCTGCAGAACAACCAGGCGCACCGGATCGAGCTCGGGGGAGACGGCCTCGACCTGTACGTGGCCAGGCGGGTCGGCGGTCTCCACGGCTACGCGGGTGCCGAGTGGATCTTCTACAGCGAGACCGACCGGTTCCTCGTCGAGGGCGGTCGCATGGACAACTCCATGGCGCAGGCGGGAGTGACCGGCGAATGGCCGCTCGCCGCCGCGGATCCGCGCTGGAGCGTCGTGCTGGCCGGGGACTGGCAGAGCTGGCGGCGCACGAAGTGGCAGTCCACGCTGTCGGGGCTGGCCGGCGTGCGGTTCCGCGCCGGGGCACGCTACGCGATGCTGACGCTGTGCGCCACGCGCGGGCCCTCGGCGATGGGCGAGTTCTTCCGCACGCCGGAGACGCTCTGGGGGCTGGAGCTGACGGTCAATCCGTGACGGCGCGGCCGTCCGCGTCGCGCGGCCGAACCCGCACGAAGCTGGCGCCGACCTCTTCGACGACGCCGGCTCCGCCGACGCGAGCCAGCGGGGGCAATCCTCGCGCCAGGGGATGGAGCGGCTGGCCCGAGTCTTCCTGCGAGAATGGAGGCGGACTAGATATAGCGTACTCCCATCCGACAGGAGGCCGCCATGGCCGCGCCACTCTCCCAGCCGGGCCGACGAACCTCGCTCGGCGCCGATCTCATCGGCCTGATCACCCACCCGAAGGAGTCGTTCCCCCACCTGCTGGACCGCGGCAAGAGCGCCGAAGCCATGGCGTTCGCCGCGATCTCCGGCGTCTACGTCGCGTTCAGCGCGGCGCAGCGCCTGCACGTCGGCGACCGCTTCGGCTTCACGGCGACGGCGCTCGGCGTGCTCGTCCTCGGCTGCGCGATGGGGCTCGCGGCGTTCATCGCGGCGGGTGCGCTGCTCGAGCTGAGCGCGGAGGCGCTGCGGGGGCACCCGGAGACGGACCGCATGTACGCGGTGTTCGGCTACGCGACGTGGCCGTTCACGCCGCTGCTCGTGATCCTGGTGCCGGTCCTGTACGCGGCCTACGGCACGGCACTGTTCTCGGCGGCACGACCCGCCGCCGGGCCGCTCGGGGTCGTCGTCGACGTGCTCGAGATCGCGACGATCGGGCTGTGGCTCTACCTGATGGTGATGGGGATCTCGACGGCCGCGGCGCTCTCGCGCGGGACGGCGGTGAAGGCGCTGGCCCTGACGGCGCTCGAGGCCGTCGTCCTCGCCGTCCTGCTCGTGGTGATCCTGTTCGTGTCGTTCCTGATCTGAGCGCGCGTCAGCAGGCCTTGCGCGCCGAGACGACTCGCACCGGCGGGAACATGCCGAAGTGGAGCCGGGAGCGGCGAACGCAAGCGAGGCCGCAGCTCCGCAACATCCGGGCGTACGCCGCGGAATGGCGGAAGTCGAGCAGCAGGAGCCGGCCGCCGGGCCGGAGTACGCGGGCGGCCTCGCGGACGGCGCGCTCGCGCCCCTCGGCCGATGGGATGTTGTGGATGGCGAGGCTGGAGAGGACCACGTCGAACGACGCATCGGGGAACTCGAGGTGGCGAGCGTCGCCGGTGCGGACGTCGACGCGGTCGCGGACGCCCTCGGCGTCGGCGTTCGCCAGCGTCGCCTCGAGCGCGTTGCCCGATTGATCACGGCTCTGCCAGAGATCGACGCCGACGGCGCGGCCGGAGCGGAGTCGGCGCGCGGCGCCGAGGAGGAGGAGGCCGCGGCCGCAGCCGATGTCGAGCACGCGCTCGTCGCCGCGCCAGGGGACGAGATCGAGAAGACGCTCACGCTCCCTCAGCTTGCCGCGCCGGCTGCTCCACGTCATGAGCGCGGCCTCGGCGGCCATGAGCACGCCGGCGAAGACGAAGCCACGGGCCGGGCGAAAAACGGCCGCCACCACCAGGCAGAGGATGGCGGCGATGGCGAGGGCGCGTACGACGCCCGGGGCATCCAGGCCGTAATCGGCGCGCGCCGGCCGCGCGGCGAGGGCGTGAGCATGATCCACGGGACCTCCTCGTCCGGCGTCAAGCGATGCGGTGGGAGACCCGCAACTTTAAGCCCGAGGGGGCCGCTACGTCCAGAGTTCCCGTGCGGCGGTGCCGTCCCCGGGGATTCCACGTCCGCGCCCGCGGATCCGCGGGGCTCAGAAAGCGGGCGGAAAGGGCCGCGGACGGGGCTTCGGCGCCGGACGGGGCCAGGGGTTGGCGCCGTTCCCGCCGAGCGCGCGGGCGGCGGCGCGGCGGACATCGGCGTCCGGGTCCTTGAGGGCCTCGATCATCGCGTCGCGGGCGGTCTGGTCGCCCATCTGGCCGAGGGCCCAGAGGGCGGCGCGACGGACGGACTGGTCGGCGTCCTTGAGCGCGCCGCGGAGCCCGGGCGCGGCGCCGGCGTCGCCGATCTGGCCGAGCGCCCAGGCGGCGGTGGAGCGGACGTCGACGTCGGCGTCGCGGAGCGCGGCGACCAGGGGCTCGGGCGCGGAGCGGGGCTCGATCTGGCCGAGCGCCCACGCGGCGCGCTGGCGCACGGGGGCAACGCGGTCGGCCAGCGCGGCGGCAAGGGCCGTAGCGGCCGAGGCGTCCTCGACCTGGCCGAGCGCCCATGCGGCGGTCTCGCGGACGGCCGGATCGGCGTCGGCGCGCACGCTCTCGGCGAGCGCGGGAACGGCGGCGTGGTCCTCGGCCTGGCCGAGCGCCCAGGCGGCGGTCTCGCGGACCCGGGCCTCCGGGTCGGAGCGGAGCAGGCGGGCGAGGGTCGGGGTGGCCTCCTTCGCCTCGATCTGGCCGAGCGCCCACACGACGGTCTCGCGCACCGCGGCATCGGTGTCCCCCGCCGCGGCGACGAGCGCCTGGGCGGCCGAGCGGTCCTCGATCTGACCCAGCGCCCACGCGGCGGCGGCGCGGACGCGCGGGCTCTGATCGGCGCGGAGCGCGGCGCCGAGCGGAGCGACGGCGCGCCGGTCCTCGATGCGGCCGAGCGCGCCCGCCGCGGCGGCGCGGACGTCGGCATCCGCGTCCTCGCGGAGCACGCGGGCCAGTGCGTCGACCGCGTCCTGGCTGCCGATCCGGCCCAGGGCCTGGGCGGCGGTGCGGCGCACGACGGCCTCGGGGTCGCGGAGCGCGCCGGAGAGAGCGGGCACGGCGCGCCCGTCGTCGATGGCGCCGAGGGCCCATGCGGCCGCGCCCCGGACCTCCGCGGCGCCATCCTCGAGCGCCGTGGCGAGGGGCGCGAGCGAGCCGGTGTCGCGGGCGAAGCCGAGGCCGAGCGCGGCGGCGGCGCGGGTCGGCGCGGCGGCCGCACGGAGCGCCGCGCGGAGCGCCTGGACGGCGGCGGGCTCGCGGGAGCGGCCGGCGAGCGTCGCGGCGACGCGGCGGACGCAGGCATCGGCGTCGCCGACGGCGCCGGCAAGGAGGGCAGCGGCCTCGCTGCTGGGGCGCTCGCTGGCGGCCCAGCGGGCGGCTTCCCGCACCGCGTCGTCGCCGGGGACCGGGGCGCCGCCCCAGCCGCCGCCCCAGCCCTCGAGCGAGCGGGCGGCCATGGCGCAGAGGAGGGGGGACGCGCCCCGCGCGGAGGCGAGGACGGCGCGGGCGTGGACGGTGTCGGCCGGAGACGGGGCGTCGGTCTCGTCCCGGTCGAGCGCCTCCAGGCGGTTCGGGTGCGCCCGGCCCATGGGCCCGGCGACGAGCATGGCCGCGGAAAGGGCCCCCGCGCCGAGGATGGTGGCGGCGCGGGCCGAGATCCAGAGCAGCATGGCGTCGGCTCCGTCAGAACGTGTTCGCGATGGCGCGGGCGGCGATCTTGCGGATCTCGGGGTCGCTCGACTTGAGCGCCTTCATGAGCGGCTCGCGGGCGGCCGGGCCGCCGATCTGGCCGAGCGCCCAGAGGGCGGAGCGACGCACGCCGGGGTCGGGATCGTCGGTGGCATTGCCGAGGGCGGGGGCGGTGGCCTCGTCCTCGATCTCGCCCAGCGCCCAGGCGGCCATCTTCCGCACGCCGGCGTCGTCGTCCTTGAGCGCGGCGACGAGCGCGGCCGGCGCCCGGTCCGGGCCGATCTCGCCGAGACCCCACGCGGCCTTGCGGCGGACCTCGGGGCTCGCATCCCGGAGCGCGCCGGCGAGCGCCGCCGTGCCGGAATCCTGGCCGATCTCGGCGATGGCCCAGGCGGCCATGGCGCGGATACCGGCGTCGCCATCGCGGAGCGCATCGCCCAGGGGGGCGACGCCGTCCGGGTGCCCGATCTCGCCGAGCGCCCAGGCGGCCATCTTGCGAACCTCGACATCCCGATCGGTGCGCACGGCGACGGCCAGGTGCGGGACGGCGGCGGCATCCCCGATCTCCCCCAGCGACCACGCGGCCATCTTGCGCACGCCGGCATTGGCATCCCCACGGAGCGCGGCGCCGAGCGCGGCCACGGCCTTCGGGTCGCCCAGCTCGCCGAGGGCGTGGACGGCCTGCACGCGCACGTCCGGCTCGGAGTCCCGCGTGGCCTCGATGAGCGCCTCGACCGTGCGGGGGTCCGCCTGCTTCTCGCGCTGCGGCGGCTTCCACACCTTCGGCGCGGGGGTTCCGTGCTTCTTGCCGACGTTCCAGCCGCCGAAGACCATCGGGGTGGGCGCCGGTGTCGGCGTGGGCGTCGGCGTCGCCAGACCGCCGCCGGAGAAGGCGTGCGACACGCCCTGCATGGCCGTCCGCGTGATCTCGCCGACATCGACGGCGGCGAGCGCTTGCTCGACGGTCGAGGCGATGGCGTCGCCGTCGACCACGACGGGGAGCATCGAGCGGCCGTGCCGGCGGCCGCGCCCGGTATCGGCCGGCGTACCGGCCACGGGGGTGACCGGAGCGAGCGTCGCGCTCGGCAGGGCGGCAGCGGGCGCCGCCGGCGGAGTGTCCTGCGGCAGCGGCGCCGGCGCGGCGAGCTCGCGCTCGCCCGCGGCCGGATCCACGGGCCGGGCCGGAGCCGCAGCCGCCACGCACAGGGCCAGCGCCGCCAGCGCCGAGCCCAGGCCGAGCGACTGGAAGCGGCCCGGCGCGTCCCGCCGCGCCCCGGGCTCCAGGATGGCCAGCATGCGCCCCTCGAACTCCTTGCGCTGCGCCATCGGAATGGCGACGACGGGAGCGCTCGTGCCGGCGGCGCCGCACACGATCTGGAGGAGGTGGTCGGCGTAAGTGGAGGCGCGGGTGCCGACGCTCAGCACCAGGTCGTCGCACGCCCGCTCGCTCTCCGCGCGGGCGCGGCGCGCCGCCAGCCACACCAGCGGGTTGAACCAGTAGACCGCGCACGCCACCCGGCCGAGGAGGTGACTGAAGAGGTCCCGGCGACGCACGTGAGCCAGCTCGTGCAACAGGACGGCGCGCCGGCGCTCGTCGCTCCACCCGTCCGCCGTGGACGGCAGCACGATCGTCGGCTGGAACAGCCCCGCCGTGAACGGGAGCTGCACCTCCTCGCTCCACAGCAGGCGCGGCTCCCGCGCCAGATCCAGGCGGTCCGCCGCCTCGAACAACGGCCGCTTCCACGCCGGCGAGTCGAGCGCCTCTCCCCGCCGCACGATCCGCCACACCGACGCTGCGCCCGCCGCGACCCGGCCGAGCAGCACCGCGGCCACCACCGCCCAGAGGAACAGCAGCACCCGGACGATCACCGCGCGCGAAGGCCCGCCGGCGGACTCGCCCCGCTCCGGACCCGTAAGGGAGGGGGCGGCGGACGGGGCCGCACCCCCGTCCGCCGCGCGCAGCGCCGGCCGCTCCGAGCGGCCGGCGGAGGAACTCATCGACACGGCCGGCGCCGCGTCCGGAAGCTCGCCCACCGGCGCGGCCTCGAACGCGGCGTACGCCGCCCGCGTCGCCACCGCCGCCGGCAGCACCCGCAGCGGCGGCACCACCATCGTCAGCAGCGGCAGCGCAAGCACGCCCACCAGCGCGCCGCTCCAGAGGATGTGGCGCGTCCCCGCGGACGTGCGCCGGAGCACCGCCGTCAGCACGAAGACGACCGCCAGCAGCACCGTCCCCTTCGCGATCGCCTCCACCACCGGGGGCAGCAACCCGAGCCGGGTCGCGGGGAGCGCGAGCCAGGAGAAGCTGGACATCATCGGTTACCTGCCTTCCTCGGCGGCCTTCCGGATCATCCCGGCCAGCCGCTCGATGTCCGCGTCCGAGACCTTCGTGTCGCCCAGGCGCAGGAGCGCCGCGGCCGCGAGCTCCGTGGAACCGTCGAAGAACGTGCGAACCAGGTGCTTCATCGCCGTCGTGCGCGCATCCTCCGCCGGCACCGACGGCACGTACACGTAGCGCGGACCGTCCTGCTTGTGCAGTACGTGCCCCTTCTCCTCGAGGATTCGGAGCGTCGCCCGCACCGCCGAGTAGCTCGGCGGATCGGGGATCTCCTCCATCACCTCCGCCACCGTCGCTTCACCCCGATGGTAGAGCGCGTCCATGATCTGTCGCTCGCGGCGGCTGAGTCCCGGGGTCGCTTCCATCTCCATCTCCGTCGGTGTGGTTCCTGCTAGCTTTTTAGCATCTGCTGGGATTTTAGCAGCGACGGAGCGGCGATGTCAAGAGTGGCGGCGCGGAGCAGGGTGCGACGGGAAGGGTTCATGGACGCTCTCGGTGTGCGGGGTGTCGTTGGTTGGACCCGGGCGGGGGGTGGATGGTTGCAGGGGAGGGCGGCGCCTCGCGACGCCGTCGGGCGGGGAGCGGCCGACGAAGCGCCGGAAGCCGCGGTGGCCGCGGTTGCGCTCGCGGGACCGGGGGCGGCGGTGCGGCGGAGGGTCTGCGGAGGCGCGGGTCAGCGCTCGTCCCGGACGGCGGACAGGATGGCGTCCGGCTGCTCCTCCTGGATCCAGTGACCGGCGCCGGGGACCTCGATGACGCGGAAGTCGCGGATGGAGTCGCGCATGAGGCGGATCTGGTCGTCGTCGACGCCGCCCTCGTGGGGCGCGGTGCCGACCAGGAGCGCGACCGGGACGCGGAGCTGGTCCAGGCGCGGGGCGAGGGGGATGGAGTCGTGCGCGGAAGCCATGGCGCGGTATGCGCGGAGCGCGGCGCCGAGGTCGTCGTGGAAGGGGGCGACGTAGTGGTCGACGACGTCCTCGGTGATCCAGGATCGATCGCCCGAGGAGTGCTCGAGGCCGGAGCGGAGCCGTCCGACGATGGAGCCGCCGAGCCCGACGAAGCGGAGCACGCCGGCGAACTTCAGGGCGCGCTGGAGGCCGGACGTGCCGGTGCGCTCGGCGGCGCCGCCCTCGATGGAGACGATGCGCGCGACGCGGTCGGGGTGCTCGATCGCGAGGCGCATGGCCACGGAGGCGCCGACGGAATGGGCGACGACGGTGGCGTTGGACACGTCGAGGGAGTCGAGGACGGCGGCGACGCGGCCGGCCTGCGCCTCGAGGGAGTAGTCGGCCTTGGTGGGCCGGGTGGAGCTGCCGATGCCGAGCGGCTCGACGACGATGGCGGTGTAGCCGTGCTGCGCGAGGGGTTGGACGATCTTGCGAAAGGAGAAGGCGGAGCCGAGGAGGCCGGGGACGAAGACGACGGGGTGGCCGGCGCCGGACGTCTGGACGCGGAGGACCTCGCCCGGCGCGACGCGGATGTCGAGGGTGCGGGTGCCGCCGAAGGTGGGCGGGCGCACCGCGGTCGCGGCGGTCGCGCCGGTGAGCGCCAACGCGCCGAGCACGACGCTGCGGTAGATCGTACCATCCGTCATCCTGCCTCCGAGCCAAGCCTGGAATTGCCGACGTGATCGATGCTTACGCAGGAGGCGGGCCCGGGTTCCGTGCGCGGAGGACGCCGGGGCTCGGATCTGGTGTGGCGCGGAGGGTGGATCGCGCGCCGACGCCCGATGCGAAATCGGCCCCGCCGGGGCGGGGCCGATCGCGGACGTCGGGGGCGGGATAGGCGCCGGAGCGCCTAATACCGGTAGTGGTCCGGCTTGTAGGGACCCTCGGTCGGCACGCCGATGTACTCGGCCTGCTTCGGCGTGAGCTCGGTCAGGCGCACGCCGAGCTTGGCGAGGTGCAGGCGGGCCACCTTCTCGTCGAGCTTCTTGGGAAGGACGTAGACCTTCTTCTCGTAGGCGCCGGCGCTCTGGTGCAGCTCGATCTGCGCCATGACCTGGTTCGTGAAGGAAGCGGACATCACGAAGCTCGGATGGCCCGTGGCGCAACCGAGGTTGAGCAGCCGTCCCTCGGCCAGGATCATGACGGAGTGGCCGTCGGGGAAGATCCACTGGTCGTACTGCGGCTTGATGTTGACCCGGCGGATCCCCGGCATCTTCTTCAGGCCGGCCATGTCGATCTCGTTGTCGAAGTGGCCGATGTTGCCGACGATCGCCTTGTCCTTCATCCGTGCCATGTGCTCGGCGGTGATGATGTTGAAGTTGCCGGTGGCGGTGATGAAGATGTCGGCGTAGGCGACGACGTCGTCGACCGTCTTGACCTCGAAGCCCTCCATCGCGGCCTGGAGCGCGCAGATGGGGTCGATCTCGGTGACGATGACGCGGGCGCCCTGCCCCTTGAGCGCCTGCGCGCACCCCTTGCCGACCTCGCCGTAGCCGCATACCACCGCGACCTTCCCCGAGAGCATGACGTCGGTGGCGCGGTTCAGGCCGTCGATGACCGAGTGTCGGCAGCCGTAGATGTTGTCGAACTTCGACTTCGTGACCGAGTCGTTGACGTTGATGGCCGGGAAGAGAAGCGTCCCGTTCTTCTGCATCTCGTAGAGGCGGTGCACGCCCGTCGTCGTCTCCTCGGAGACGCCGCGGATGCCGGCGGCCAGCCGCGTCCAGCGCCCCGGGTCCTCGGCCTGCACGCGACGCAGCAGGTCCAGGATGACGCCCCACTCCTCCGGGTCGTTGTCGGGGTCGAAGTCGGGGATGCGGCCGGCACGCTCGAACTCGGCGCCCTTGTGCACCAGGAGCGTGGCATCCCCGCCGTCGTCGACGATCAGGTTCGGCCCGCCGCCGTCCGGCCAGAGCAGTGCCTGCTCCGTGCACCACCAGTACTCCTCCAGCGTCTCGCCCTTCCAAGCGAAGACCGGCGTGCCGCGCGGGCTCCCCGGCGTCCCGTCCCGCCCCACGGCGACCGCCGCCGCGGCGTGGTCCTGCGTCGAGAAGATGTTGCAGGACACCCACCGCACGTCCGCGCCGAGATCCACCAGCGTCTCGATGAGCACGGCCGTCTGCACCGTCATGTGGAGCGAGCCCATGATGCGCGCGCCGGCCAGCGGCCGCTTCCCCGCGTACTCCGCCCGCAGCGACATCAGGCCGGGCATCTCCTGCTCGGCCAGCTCGATCTCCTTGCGCCCCCACTCCGCGAGCGAAAGGTCCTTCACCTTGAACGGCGGCCGGCCCGTCGCGGCGCCCGCCTGCCCCTCGGGCGTCGTCGGCTCCTCGCGCTGTCCCTTCAGAATCGTCGCCATCTGTTCAGGCTCCTCCCTCGGGTTCGATCCAGGCATCTCCCAGCGCCCTCTAAACGCATCCGCATGCGCATTCGCATTCGATCCGTTCCCCTGCGCGGCGGCCAGGCCCGGGAACAGCCGGGATGCGAATGCGGATGCGAATGCGAAACGGATCCCGCTACGTCAAACCTTCCGCCCCACCGCCGCGAAGAGCCGCGGACCCCGCGCCCGCGGGTCCGGGGCCAGCGGAATGTACCGGACGTCCGCCAGCCCGGCGTCCTCCAGCCAGCGCGTCATCGGGCCAGCGGCGAACCCGAGCCAGACGTGCCCCATCCGCTCCCGGTACTCCTCCCGCGCGTGCGGCATCAGATCGACCACGAGCAGGCGCCCGCCGGCGCGCAGGGCCCGCACGGCCTCCGCCAGCACCCGCGCGGGCTCCGGTGAGTACGGGAGCACGAGAGAAAGAACCGCCGCATCCAACTCGCCGTCGGCCACCGGAAGCTCCTCCAGCGCCCCGCTGCGCAGCTCCACGTTCCCGGCGCCCAGCGCCGAGAGGCGGGCGCGCGCCGCCGCCAGCATCGCCTCCGACTCGTCCAACGCCACCACGCGCCGCACGAACGGCGCGAGCGATGCCGCGAGCGGGCCCGTCCCGCACCCCAGGTCGCCCACCGTCCAGCCCGCGTCCAGCAGCGCGGGCAGCGCGGCCAGCTCCGGGCGCTCGCCGAACAGCTCCGCGCGCAGGGCGTCCCAATCCCCCGCCGCCGACGAGAAGAACTCCCGCGCACGGCTGCGCCGCCCCGCCATCACGCTACGCAGCCGCGCCGCGTCCTCCTCGGCATCCACCGCCGTCGTCACCTGCTCCCGAACCACCCCCCAGAGCCGGTCCGCCTCCGCCGGCAGCGCGCTCGCCAGCCGGTACCACCGGCTGGTCCCATCCGCCCGCGAGACGACCCACCCCTCGTCCGCCAGCACCTTGAGGTGCCGGCTCACCGTCGACTGCGGCAACTGCAGCACCGCGCACAACTCGCCCACGGTCAGCTCCTGGCTCTCCAGCAGGAGCAGCAGCCGTGCGCGCGTCGGGTCGGCGAGGGCGCTGAGTCGGTCGAAGATCGTGGCGGTCATGGCAGTTGATCCGTGTATCCGGATTGAAAGATAGATGCCGCCGGGCGGGAAGGCAAGCGGATTCGCGGGACGGGAACGGATTCTTCTTCACAGGGAGCATGGGAGCGTGGGAGGACGGCCCGGGCCGGTGGGGAGCGGCCGTCGCGGCGAGCGCACCGAATTCGGAAGGCGGTCAGGGGTACGCCGACTCCTGCGTCGGCGCCGGGAGCTAGCGTTGGACCGGCGGTTTGGGGATCACCGGTCCAACTTCAGACTGGTTCAGACGCGACGACGCTGCGCCGCCCGGCGATCCGTTGCCGTCCTCCCACGCTCCCATGCTCCCTGTGAAAAAATCCGTTGCCCTTTCCGTCCTCGCCGCCGAGCTAGGGCGTCGGCGCCTCGACGAAGAACTGGATGGACTGGAACGCGTTGCGGCGCTGGCGGCTCTGCATCTGGACGGCGGCGAGACCGGGGCCGGCGGCGGTGACGATGGCGGTGGTGTCGGTGACGCCGCTCAGGCCGAGGATGGCGGGGGAGCTGGTGTTGAAGTCGATGGCGCGGCTGATCTTGTCGGGGCAGAGCGAGGCGGTGACGGCGTAGAAGCGCACGGTGTCGCCGAGGGCGAGGGTATCGCCGGCGCTGGGTTGGGAGACGATCTGGATGGCGCCGCAGTCGGCGAGCCCGTCGCCGCAGGCGGCGGCGAAGGTCGCGAGGAGGAGGAGGAGCGGGAGCGGATTCTTCACGGGGCCTCGAGGGTCCTGGGGTTCAGGGGCGCTCGCCGGCGGGCGTCGTCGGGCGGTCGACCCAGTCGGCGATGAAGATGTTGGTGTCTCCGGGCCGGGCGGCGCCGCGGTTGGAGGCGAAGACGAGGCGGCGGCCGTCGGGGGAGAACATGGGGAACCCGTCGAATTCGGGGGTGCGGGTGACGCGCTCGAGGCCGGAGCCGTCGGTGTTGACGAGGTAGAGGTCGAAGTCGCGGCCGCGGGGGTCCTGGGCGTTGGAGCTGAAGATGATCTGGCGCCCGTTGGGGTGGAAGAAGGGGGCGAAGGACGCGGCGTGGAGGTCGGTGACGCGGCGCTTGTTGGCGCCGTCGGCGTCCATGATCCAGATGTCGAGCTCGGTGGGGCGGACGAGGTTCTGGGCGAGGAGGCGGCGGTAGTCGGCCTGCTTCTCGGGCGTGTCCGGGTGGTAGGCGCGGTAGACGATGTGGCGGCCGTCCGGGGAGAAGAACGGGCCGCCGTCGTAGCCGAGCTCGGAGGTGACGCGGCGGACGTTGGAGCCATCGGCGTCCATCGTGTAGATGTCGAGGTCGCCGTCGCGGGTGGAGGTGAAGACGATCTTACGGCCGTCGGGCGAGATCGTGGCCTCGGCGTCGTATCCGGGGGAGCGGAAGAGGGCGCGGAGGTCGGAGCCGTCGGGCCGGGCGGTGTAGATGTCGTAGTCGTAGAGGGCCCACACGTAGCCCTGGGAGTAGTCGGGGCGGGGCGGGCAGTCGGGCGATGCGGCCTGGGTGGAGCTGAAGAGGACGCGCTTGCGGTGCGGGAAGAAGTAGCCGCAGGTCGTGCGTCCCTTGCCGCTGGAGACGCGGCGCAGGTTCCGGCCGGCGATGTCCATGATGTAGATCTGGTCGCACTGGCTGGCGCCGGGCCAGGTGGCCTGGAAGATCAGGCGGCGGCCGTTGGCGGAGAAGTAGGCCTCGGCGTTCTCGCCGGCGAAGGTGAGGCGCCGGAGGTTGGCGAGGTGGGGCTCGTCGGGGCGTGCCGGGAACGCGACGGCGCCGTGCCCGGCGGCGGCATCGACCGGGACGGGAGGCGAGGGGTGCGAGCCTCCGCACGCGGTCAGGAGGGCCGCGGCCGTGATTGGCAGGAATCGGCGCATGGATTACGATTCGGTCGAGACGACGGCATCCTGGAAACGCCCTTCGTCCGGGCGTCGTCCCGGCGCGGGCGTGGGGCGGCCGCCCCACGCGGCCGGCGGACTCCCGCATCCGCTCTCGCGCGGGCGCGCGGCGGTCCCCTTCCTTCCTTGTCGCAGGTGAATATGACGATCTCACGCGCGCCGCGCACGGCATGGGCCGTGGTGGTGGCGCTCGCGGCGCTGTCCACGGCCCCGGTGGCGGCGCAGGAGTGTCCTCGGCCGGCCTCCGTGGTGAAGGGGCTGGCGCAGCCGAAGGCGGCGATCCGCTACCTCGCGGACGACCGCCTGGGCGGGCGGCTGGCGGGGAGCGCGGACGAGCGCTGCGCGGGCGACTACATCGCCGCGGAGTTCCGCCGGATCGGGCTCGAGCCGGCCGGCGATGCGGGGACGTACTTCCAGTCGCTGCCGCTGGCGAGTGCGATCAACCCGCACGCGCCGGCGGGGACGGGGCGGAACGTGGTGGCGCGGCTGCGGGGCGCGGACCCGACGCTGGCGGCGGAGGCGGTGGTGATCGGGGCGCACTACGATCACCTCGGGCACGGCGGCTTCGGCTCGCTGGAGCCCAACTCGACGGACATCCACAACGGCGCGGACGACAACGCGTCGGGCGTGGGCGCGCTGCTCGCGGTGGCGGAGCGGCTGGCGAAGGGCGTGCGGCCGGCGCGCTCGGTGGTGTTCGTCGCGTTCACGGGGGAGGAGGAGGGGCTGCTCGGCTCGGAGTTCTACGCGTCGCATCCGGCGGTGCCGCTGGAGAAGACGCGGGCGATGCTGAACATGGACATGGTCGGCCGGCTCGGGACGCAGCCGCTGCTGGTGTACGGCACGGGGACGGCGACGGAGTGGTCGGGCGTGGTGAAGGAGGCGGCGGCGCGGGAGGGGCTGCCGATCGCGGAGAAGGCGGACGGCTACGGCCCGAGCGACCAGACGTCGTTCTACGCCAAGGATGTGCCGGTCCTGCACTTCTTCACGAACGTGCACGGCGACTACCACAAGCCGAGCGACGACTGGGAGAAGATCGACTTCGCCGGCGTGGAGCGGGTGGCGCGGCTGGTCGCGCGGGTGGCGGTGGAGGCGGCCGGGCGCGCGCAGGCGCTGACGCTGCTGCGCGGGGCGGGCTCGCCGCCGACGCAATCGAGCGGCGGCGGGTACGGCGCCTACCTCGGCACGGTGCCGGACTTCACGCCGGTGGAGCGGGGCGTGCGCCTGTCGGGCGTGACGGGCGGCTCGCCGGCGGACCAGGCCGGGCTGAAGGCCGGGGACGTCATCGTGGGGATCGCGGAGGTCGACGTGAAGGACCTCTACGCCATGACGGACGCGCTGCGGGCGCACAAGCCCGGGGAGCGGGTGGAGATCCGGTTCCTGCGGGACGGCCGGGAGCAGAAGACGGAGGCGGTGCTGGGGCGGCGCTGAGATCGAGATCGGAGCGGCGATCACCGTGGCCGGGTCGGCCGCGGAAGAAACCGAAGCGCCGGGCCCCCGCGGGAGCCCGGCGCTTCTCGCTGCCTGCCCGCCGGGCGCGCCTACCGCGCGTCGGCGGCCGTCGCGGCGACCTTGCCGCCGGTGTACGCCTTCACCAGGCGGTAGAGGAACTCCTGCCCATCGTAGAACGACTTGATCGACACGCGTTCGTCGCGGCCGTGCGCGCGGCCGTCGCCCAGCTCCGAGAAGAGGCCGGAGACGCCGTAGACGGGGATCCCCTTCTGACGGAAGTAGAGGCCGTCGGTGGCGCCGGTGCCCATCGTGGGCACGACGACGGTGCCGGGCCACATCTCCTTCGTGATCTTCTCGATCGGGCCGAAGACCTCCGCGCGCAGCGGCGAGGGCGGGCTGGGCTTGGCCAGGTCGACGGCGGTGATCTTGATGGCGGTGTCGGCGACGACGCGCTGGAGCGTGGCCTGGACCTCCTTCGGGTCGGCGCCGGGGAACATGCGGCAGTTCACGTTCGCCGTGGCGCGCTGCGGCAGCGCGTTGGGCGCGTGACCGCCGGCGAGCAGGGTGGCGACGCACGTCGTGCGGAACATCGAGTTGTAGACGGGCGTCTCGGAGAGGCGGGCCATGGCGGCCTGGTCGCCCTGGGCCGCGGCCTTCATGTCCGCGCCCGTCTGGCCGCCCTCGATGCCGCCCATGCGGTCGAAGTACGCCTTCGTCGTCTCGTTGATCTGCGCCGGGAAGCTGAAGGCGGCGATCTTCGAGAGGCCGGCCGCGAGGGCGTAGATGGCGTTGTCCTTCTTGGGCACGGAGGAGTGGCCGCCGGGGTTTGTGACCTCGAGCGTGAAGTCCTGGTAGACCTTCTCGGCGGTGCCCACCTTGTTGGCGACGTGCTTGCCCTGGCGCAGCTCGCCGCCGCCGCCCTCGTTCAGCCCGAACTCCGCGTTGACCAGGTCGGCGTGGTTCTCCAGCAGCCAGTGCACGCCGTTGCAGCAGCCGCCCTCCTCGTCCGCCGTGAGCGCCAGGATGATGTCGCGGTCGGGGACGAAGCCTTCCTTCTTGAAGCGGATCAGGTTGGCCACCCAGATCGCGGCCATCGCCTTGTCGTCGGAGGTGCCGCGGCCGTAGTAGTAGCCCTCCCGCTCGGTGAACTGGAACGGGTCGAGGTCGTTGGACCAATCCTCCTTCTTGGCCTCGACGACGTCGAGGTGCGCCAGGAGCAGGATCGGCTTCTTCGCCGCGTCCTTGCCGCGCATGCGGGCGACCAGGTTCCCCTTCTTCGGGTTGTCCGGGACGAGCACCTTCACGTCCGCGGCCGGGAAGCCCGCGTCGATGAGGCGCTTCGCCATGGCGTTGGCGGCCGCGGTGTTGTCGCCGACACTGTTGCTGGTGTTGATCTCGATGAGCTCCTTGTAGACGTCGTGGGCGAGCTGCCGCTCGGGCGTGAGCGCGGCCGGCGCCTGTGCGGCGACGGGGCCGGCGAGTGCGGCGGCGACCAGGACGGCGAGGAGCGAAGTCCGGGGCATGCGCATGCGGCGAATGGCTCCTTCTGTGGGTGGGGTGACGCGGGAATCTCGCGGGGGGCGCGGGCGGGGCGCAAGCCGGCGCCGGGGTGGCCGCCCGCGGGCGGCGGCCACCCCGGCGGGCCGGGCTCAGGGCGTGACGGTCACCGTCACGACCCCGATGAGACCCTCCACGGCTACCCGCACGTTCGCCGTGCCCGCGGCCAGGCCGCGGACCACGCCGCTGGCGTCCACGCTGGCGATCGTCGGATCGAGACTCAGGAACTCCACGAGGCGGTTCTGCACGGGGGTTCCGTTGACGGCGACGAGGTAGCCGATGGCCGCCTGCTGGCCGACGGCGACGGTCATCGACGGGACCACGGAGAGGGCGTCGACGACCTGCGACGAGACCTGGAGCGAGGCCGAGGCGGTGACGTTCAGCGCGCGGGCCGTGATGGAGGCGGAGCCCGCGGCCACGCCGACGACCGCCCCGAGCGAGTCGACGCGCGCGATCAGCGTGTCGGAGGACGCCCAGGCGACCGTGGCCGGGAGCCGGATCCCGAGGTTGTCGCGCACGTCCACGGCGAAGTGGCCGGTGCGGCCCACGCCCAGCACGGCCGACGCCGGGGTGATCGTGACGTTGATGGTGCGGCCGTTGCCGACGCGGACGCGCGCCGTGTCCGCCACACCCTCGCTCGCCGCCACGATGCGCGCGGCGCCGTCGCCGACGCCGGTGACGAGCCCCGAGGCGGAGACGCGGGCGACGAGCGTGTCGAGGGAGCTCCAGGCGATGGTCTTGAACGGCAGCGCGTTGCCGTTCGAGTCCCGCGCGACCGCCGAGAGCTGCACGGTGGCGCCGACGTCGATGGCGGCGCTGTCGGGCGAGATGGTCACGGATGCTGTCGGTACGGCGACCACGGTGACCGGCGCGAGGCCGGTGGCGCCCTCGCTGCGGGCGATCACCTGCGTCGCGCCGGCGTTGACGCCCTGGAGCAGGCCGGTGGCGGACACACGCGCGATGGCGGTGTCGAGCGTCGACCAGGTCACGGTGCGGCCGGTGACGACATGGCCCTGCAGGTCCCGGAGCGTGGTGTTGAGCTGCAGCGTGGCGCCCTGCGGCACCGTGGCGGGGGAGGGCGTGATCGCCACCGAGGCGACGGGCGCCGGCACGACGGTGACGTGCGCCAGGCCGACCTTGCCTTCGCTGCCGACGCTGACGGTCGTGGACCCGACGGCGAGCGCCGTGACGAGGCCGCCCTGCGTGACGCTCAGGATCGCGGGGTCGCCGGGGTTCCAGACGATCGGGCGGTCGCCGACGAGGCCGCCGGTGGAGTCGCGGAGCGCGACCGTGAACTGCCGCGTGGCGCCGACCACGAGCGTGGCGGTATCCGGGCTGACCACGATGCGGTCGACCGGCACCGCCAGCACCTGGACGTTGAGCGCGCCTATGGCCCCGTCCACCGTGGCCTGGATCTGCGCGGTGCCGGGCGTGACGCCGAGGACCAGACCGTCGGCGCCGACCACGGCGACGCCGGGGCTCGCGCTGCGCCAGACGACGGGGTGGCCGCGCACCTCGTCGCCATTCTTCTTCCGGGCGACGGCGGTCAGCTGGACCTGCTGGAGAACGCGTATCGAGGCCGGACCCTGGATCTCGACCTGCGCGGCGCTGTCGTCCTCGAAGAGGCCGCAGCCGGTGAGCGTGGTGGCAGCGAGAAGGAGCGCAGCCGCTCTGTGACGGAGCGCGGCGCGCGGGCGTGCGTCAATCATTGGAGGCATTTTTCCGGCTTCGGGGTGAGAGGCCGACCCGTCAATGGGTGCCGTCGGGAACGTCGAGGAGAGCTGCCTCGATCGTAGCACGTGGCTCGGCTACGCGCAAGCAAGGTCGGGCGAATGACGTGCCGGAATCGACGTAGGTCCGCACCGGGAATGCGGATAGAAAATGGAAGGTGAGCGCGCCCGCGACGGGGGTGTCACAGCCGGACCCCAGGTGCGCGTTCTGCGGCAGGGTGGTGGACGAACCGCAGGGGGAGGAACATGAAAAAACTGGCAATGCTGGCGATGTTGATCGGGGTGGTGGCGTGCGGGCGCGCGGGGCCGACGGAGGCCTCGCTGGGCGAAGAGTTCACGCTCCGCGCGGGCGAGTCGGCGACGGTGGGCCCCGACAGCCTGTCGGTGACGTTCACGAAGGTCACGGCCGACAGCCGCTGCCCGACGAACGTGGTCTGCGTCTGGGCGGGCGACGCCGGCGTGCTGCTCCTGCTCACCGGGCTGGGCGACACCCAGCCGCTCGAGCTGCACACGGCCGCGCAGGTCGGCCCCAACCGGGGCAGCTTCCACGGGTATACGGTGCAGTTGCTGGAGGTGAGCCCGGCCGCGCGCGCCGGCCAGCCGATCCCGCCCGACGACTACTCGGTCACGCTCCGCGTCACGCACTGAAGGAGGGAGATGACATTGTCCCGGCGTGGGCCGCGCTACCGCTCGGTGGTGTTCGACTGCGACAGCACGCTCTCGGCGATCGAAGGGATCGACGAGCTGGCGGGCCCGCTGAAGGCCGAGATCGCGTCGCTCACCGATGCCGCGATGCGGGGCGAGGTGCCGTTGGAGGAGGTGTACGGCCGCCGGCTGGCGCTGGTGCGCCCGAGCCGCGAGCGCGTCGAGGCGCTCGGCCGGCAGTACGTGGAGCGCGTGGTCCCCGGCGCGGCGGAGGCGGTGGCGGCGCTGCGGCGGGCGGGGGTGGTGGTGCGGGCGGTCTCCGGCGGCCTGCTGCCGGCGATCCACGCGCTCACGCGCAGCCTCGGGCTGACGGACGAGGACGTGGCGGCCGTGGGCGTGTGCTTCGATGCCGCCGGCGAGTACGCCGGCTTCGACGTCGCCTCGCCGCTGGCCCGGACCGGCGGCAAGGCGGAGGTGCTGCGCCGCTGGGCGCGCGAGCTGCCGCGCCCGGTCCTCATGGTGGGCGACGGCGTCACCGACCTGGAGGCGCGCCCTCCCGCGGACGCGTTCCTGGCCTTCACCGGCGTGGCGACGCGGCCGGGCGTGGTGGCGGCGGCGGACCATGCGTCGGGATCGATGGCGGAGGTCGTGGCGCTGGTGCTGGACGGGCCGGCCGGGTAACGCGGCGCCGCCGCGCACCGGGCGGGGTCCGGCCCGGGCCGCGGACGGCGGGCCGCCGCCGGGGGTCCGCGGCGGCGCGCGCCCGTGGCGGCTGCCTGGTGCCGGCGCGCCGGCGCCGGGAACGCGAACTCCCTGGCGTTCACTTCCCCCGGGCGAGTACTGTTCGCGCTCACGACCCCGCTTCTCCTCGACTGACGGAGCCGTCGATGCCCGAGCCCCAGTCTTTCGGCCGTTTCTTCCTTCCCGGCCCCACCGAGGTCCTCCCCGAGATCCTGCACGCGCAGAGCGGCCCGATGGTCGGCCACCGCGCGAAGGCGATGGAGGACCTGATCGCCGAGGTGCAGCCGGGGCTGCAGGCGATCTTCCGCACGGAGCGCCCGGTCTACATCTCGACATCGTCGTCGACGGGGCTGATGGAGGGCGCGGTGCGGAACGGCGCGGTGCGCCGGGTGCTCTCGCTCGTGAACGGCGCGTTCAGCGAGCGCTTCTACCGGATCGCGGAGTCCACGGGGCTGCACGCCGAGGCACTGGCCGTGGAATGGGGGCAGGTGAACACGCCGGAGGCGCTGGTGGACGCGCTCCGCGTCGGCGACTTCGACGCGGTCACGGTCGTGCACTCGGAGACCTCGACGGGCGTGCTGAATCCGATCCGCGAGCTGGCGCAGGCCTGCCATCAGGCGGGCGACGTCGTGCTGCTGGTGGACAGCGTGTCGGGGGCGGGGGGGACGAAGCTCGAGACGGACGCGTGGGAGCTGGACGTCGCGTTGACGGGCTCGCAGAAGGCGTTCGCGCTCCCGCCCGGGCTGGCCTTCGCGGTGGCGAACGAGCGGATCCTGCTCCGCGCCGAGCGGAAGAAGGACCGCGGCATCTACTTCGACTTCCTCGAGTTCGAGAAGAACATCCGGAAGAACCAGACGCCGAACACGCCGGCGGTCTCGCTCTTCTACGCGCTGGCGGCGCAGATGCGGCGGATCCAGGCGGAGGGGGTCGAGGCGCGCTGGGCGCGCCACACCGCGATGGCGGAGGCGACGTACCGCTGGGTCGACCACATGCGCGGCCGCGGCTATCCGCTCTCCGTGCTGGCGCCGGAGGGGTTCCGCTCGCCCACGGTGACGTGCATCACGCTGCCGGACGGCGTCAGCGGCAGCGACGTGAACCGGCGCGTGAAGGAGCGCGGCTTCACGATCGCGACCGGGTACGGGAAGCTGAAGGAGTCGACGATCCGGATCGGCCACATGGGCGACCACACCGTGGCGGAGACCGAGGCCGTCCTCTCCGTGGTCGAGGAGGTGCTCTCACGATGAGCGCACCGTACCGGATCCTCTTCGCGGATGCGATCGCCCCGGAAGGGCTGGAGGCGTTGCGCACGGACGACCGCTTCGAGCTGGTGGAGCAGCCCGGGCTGACGGGGGAGGATCTGGCGCGGGCCATCGAGGGCGTCGACGCCGTCATCGTGCGCAGCGCCACGCGCATCACGCGCTCGGCGCTGCAGTACGCGGACCGGCTGAAGGTGATCGGGCGCGCCGGCGTCGGCGTGGACAACATCGACGTCGAGGCGGCCACGGAGCGCGGGATCGCCGTCCTGAACGCGCCGTCGGGGAACACGATCTCGGCGGCGGAGCTGACGCTGGCGCTCCTGCTGGCGGCGGTGCGCGGCGTGTCCGCCGCGGACCGATCCATGAAGTCGGGGGAGTGGGACCGGAAGTCGTTCAACGGCAGGGAGCTGTACGGCAAGACGCTGGGCCTGGTCGGCGCCGGACGCATCGGTGGCGAGGTGGCGAAGCGGGCGCGGGCGTTCGGCATGCGCGTCGTCGCCTACGATCCGTTCCTGGCGCCGGAGCGGGCGCGCGAGCTGGAGATCGAGCTGGAGCCGCTGGAGGAGGTGCTCCGGCGGGCGGACGTGGTCACGCTCCACGTGCCGCTCACGGAGTCGACCGCCGGGCTGATCGACGAGAACCGGCTCGCGCTGATGAAGCGCGGCGCCTACCTCGTGAACGCGTGCCGCGGCGGCGTGGTGGACGAGGCGGCGCTGCTCCGGGCGCTCGAGACCGGCCGGCTGGCCGGGGCCGCGCTCGACGTGTTCGAGACGGAGCCGCTGCCGCCGGCCGACCCGTTGCGCCGAGCGGCGAACGTGGTGCTCACGCCCCACCTCGGCGCGGCGACGAAGGAGGCGCAGCAGAACGTCGCCGTCGAGATCGGGCTGGCGGTGCGGGATGCGCTGCTGGAGGGCGACTACTCCCGCGCGGTGAACGCGCCGGCGATCGGCGGCGAGGAGATGCGCCGCCTGCGCCCGCTGCTCGAGCTCGCGGAGCGGCTGGGGCGGCTGGCGGCCGCGTGCAGCGACGGCGCGGTGCAGACCGTGGAGGTGCGTTACGCCGGCTCGATGGAGGCGGCCGAGCGCCCGGTGACCTCCGCCGCGCTGGTCGGACTGCTGCGGCCCGCGCTCGGCGCGCGGGGCATCAACCTGGTCAGCGCGCTGCACCTGGCTCAGGCGCGCGGGATCCACGTCCGGCGCACTCGCCTCGACGCCCGCGGCGACTACGGCGAGTACGTCGAGATCCAGGCGCAGATGGCCGGCTGCGGCCAGTCCCGGGTCGCCGGCGCGCTACTGGCGGAAGGCCACCCGCGCATCGTCATGATCGACGACTTCCCGGTGAACGTCGTGCCGAGCGGCGCGCTCGTCGTGCTCCGGAACCGCGACGTGCCCGGCGTCATCGGGCGCGTCGGCTCGCTCCTCGGGGATGCGGGGATCAACATCGCGGAGTATCACCAATCGCGGATGGAGGAGGGCGGCGATGCGCTCGCGGCGATCCGCGTGGACGGCCGCCTCCCGCCCGCGGTGGTCGAGGCGCTGCGGCGCGTGAGCGAGGTCGGCGAGGTGCGGCAGGTGGACCTGTCGTAGCGCGCGGGGCCTCCCGCACGGCGCGTACGGAGCCCCGCGGCCGCGCGGGGTGTACATCCAGCTCGGGGACGCCACCCGCTCCGGCCCGCCGCCGCCCGGCGGCCGGCAGGATCCGCGCGGCTGGCGCGTTATGTGACGTAGAGCGCCCCGTGACCCCGGGGCGACGATGCGAGTCGAAGAGGTGACCACGGTTCGGACCCTGCCGGACGGGGGCCTCCAGGGCAGCCAGGGAGCAAGTCGGATGCGCGGCGCGAGCGCAGGAGCGCGACGGTGAGCACGGCCCGGGCGGAGCTGCGTCCGGCGGCCGAGCCTCCGCACGACCTCGCGTTCGTGCTCACGGGCGGCGGCGCGCGCGGCGCCTACCAGGCCGGCGTCATGCGCTGGATCGCGCGGCACTTCCCCGAGCTGCGCGTGCCGATCTACGCCGGCGTCTCCGCCGGCGCGGTCAACGCGGTGCACGTCGCCTCGCATCACGGCACGTTCAAGCAGGCGGTCGAAGAGCTGACCGGGCTCTGGCGCCAGCTCACGCTCGACCGGGTCGTCGACGTCGGTGCACCGTCGCTGGCCTGGAACGTCATGCGCTGGGGCGCGGGCCTCGTGTCCGGCGGCCTCGTGCCGAAGGCGAGCGGGCGCGCCTTCCTCGACACCGGCCCGCTGCGCGAGTACCTCGAGGAGGCGTTCGCCTGCGTCCAGGGCGAGGTCACGGGGATCGAATACAACCTGCGCCGCGGCGCGCTCCGCGCCATCTCCCTCGTCACGACCAGCTACACCACGGGCCAGTCGGTCATCTGGGTGCAGGGGAAGGGCGTCGAGCCGAAGTCGCGCTGGGGGAAGAAGAGCCGCGTCATCCAGGCCCGCCTCGGCGTCGAGCACGTCATGGCGTCCTGCGCCATCCCGCTCTTCTTCCCCGCCATCCGGATCGGCAACGGCTGGTACGGCGACGGCGGCATCCGCCTCACCGCGCCGCTGGCCCCCGCGCTGCACCTCGGCGCGCGCCGCATCATCGCCATCTCGACCCGCTACGACGCGCCGGGCGCGAGCCAGAAGAAGACCGTCGTGGGCTATCCGCCGCCGGCGGTCGTCTTCGGCGCGATGCTGAACGCGATCTTCCTCGACCTCGTCGACCAGGACCTCGCCCGCCTGGAGCGCTTCAACCAACTGCTCGAGAAGATCCCGCTCCAGGACCGCGACGGGATGCGGCCGATCGAGTTCGTGTCGCTGCGCCCCTCCCGCGACCTCGGCCGCCTCGCCCGCAAGTACGAGCCGCTCCTGCCGCGGGCGTTCCGCTTCCTCTCCCGCGGCCTCGGCACGCGCCGGAGCGCCAGCCCCGACCTGCTCAGCCTGCTGCTCTTCGTGCCCGAGTACATCGACCGCCTGATGGACGTCGGCGACGCCGATGCCGAGCGCCACGCCGAGGCGCTGACGCGCCTCCTCGCGCCGCACCGGCTCGGTTCCGCCGGCGTCGAGGCGGCCGGCTGAGCCTCGCGGCCGGACGCCCTCGCCTCGTGCGCCGGTTGAAGCGAATTGGCACAGAAATCGCCGCGTTCACCGGTAGCCCGCGACGCCGGGCGAGTGGCCCGTCGGCGTCGCCGGGCGGGACTCGTGGCGCGGACCCGCGCGGGGCTCGGTCGGAACGGAATCGGGGTGGTGGTCGGGAGTCGATCCGGGAGGGGCGGGGCGGAGCGGGCAGGAGGATCGGAGCCGAGCGCCCGCGCGGGCGCCAAAGGGGTGAATCGAGGAGCGGAGCCGCGGCAGGGCGGGTCGGCGGGCGCCGGTGGCGCTCGACGCGCCCGGCCGCCGCGGCTCCGCTCTGCTGCGTGGAGCGATGATGCCGAGTGAGCGGTGGGCGGGCGCGGCGATGTTCGGCGAGTTCCTGGCCGGGGCTGCGGCGAACCGGGAGCTGTGGTCGGAGTTCTACCGGCGGGCGCGGGTCGATGCGGCGGCGGTGGAGCGCGTGGCGGCGCTGGGCGGCCGCTGGCACCTGCTGGCGCTGTCGGAGGATTGGTGCGGCGACGCGGTCAACACGATCCCGGTGCTGGCGCGGCTGGCGGAGCTCGCGCCGAACCTGGAGCTGCGGCTGCTCGGGCGGGACGCGAACCCGGACCTGATGGACACGCACCTCACGGGGACGTCGCGCTCGATCCCGGTCGTGATGGTGCTGGACGGGCAGTTGCGGGAGACCGGGTGGTGGGGGCCTCGGCCGTCGGAGCTGCAGCGCTGGTTCGTGGAGACCGGGCGGCGGCTTCCGCCGAAGGAGCGCTACCCGGAGCTGCGGCGCTGGTACGCCCGCGACCGCGGGCGCAGCACGGTGGAGGAGGTCGTCACGCTGCTGGAGCGCTCGGCGCGGCTGCGGGCGAGCGCGTAGCGGCGGCGTGCGCGTTCAGGGGCGCGGCTTGCCGGGCGGGAGTGTCCGGTCCCAGTGCAGCGCGCCGTAGCGCTTGAGGATGTCGAGCGTGCGGTCGATGGGGAGCGCTTCGACGACGTTGCCGCCGACGCCGCGGGTCGTGGTGGCGCGGAAGAGCGAGTTGTAGACCGCTTCCTCGGTGGCCTCCGCGACCGCCTGGAAGAGCGGCGAGATCGCGTCGTTCGGCAGGTCCTGCACGGTGCGCGGCGCCTGGTCGAGGCGCCGGCGCACGGACGTGGCGGTGGAGAAGGCGATCACGTAGTCGCCGGAGCCGTTGCTCATCATCGAGCCGGTGCGGCCGAGCCCGACCAGCGCGCGGACGGCCAGCCGGTCCAGGTTGCGGGCGTCGAGCGGCGCGTCGGTGGCGACGACCATCATGATGCTGCCGTCGGCGCGGTCGGCGGGCGCCCGCGGCGCCGCGGCATCCTCCACTCTTCCGCTCTTCCGCTCCCCCGTCCGGCCCTCGAGCTCTTCCTTGAGCGCATACTTCCCCAGCTCGCGGCCGACGGGCGCGCCGTTGATGGCGAGGACGCCGCCGAAGTTGCTCTGCACGAGGACGCCCACGGTGTAGCCGCCCAGGCCGGCCGGGAGGCGGCGCGAGGACGTGCCGATCCCGCCCTTGAAGCCGAACGCGATGGTGCCGGCGCCGGCGCCGACGGCGCCCTCCTCGACCGGGCCGTCGGCGGCGGACTCGAGCGCGCGGACCACGTCCTCGGGGCGGATCGGCCGGGAGCGGATGTCGTTGAGCCCGCCGTCGTTCGTCTCGCCGACGACCGGGTTGATCGAGCGGACGTTCTCCATTCCCGGCCGGGCGAGCAGCCAGCCGACCATGGCGTCGGCCGCGCGCCAGACGCACAGGGTGCAGGTCAGCAGGATCGGCGTCTCGAGCTCGCCCAGCTCGCGCACCTGCGTGGAGCCGAGGAGCTTGCCGAAGCCGTTGCCGACGTGGATCGCCGCGGGGACGCGCTCCTGGAACGGGTTGCCCGGGTGCGTCAGGATCGCGGTGACGCCGGTATGGATCGAGTCGCCTTCCGCCCGCGTGACCTGCCCCACGCGCACGCCGGCGACGTCCGTGATGGCGTTGAGCGGCCCGGTCGGCAGCACGCCGACGACGACGCCCGCCTCGCGGGCGCGAGGCCGGCGCTCGGGCGTCTGGCTCATGGCGTCCATGGGGAGTGCCAGCAGCAGTAGGAGCGCGGCACCGGCGATCGACCTGGTCATGGGGGCTCCGAGCGCACGGGCGCGGGTGGATTCGACGGCGGAACGTGCGGTCCGGCGCGGAGGGTGTCAAGGCATGGCCGGGGTCCCCTCGTCCGGGCCGGGCCCCCTTGGCGGGTCGCGTCTCCGTGGGCATATTACGCCGCGTCACAGACTTGAGGCTCCCCTGTGCCGGTGGCGGTAAGCGCCGTCCACGGCGTCGCTTGGAAGGCGGGATCGATGCCGATCGCAGTTCTCTCCGAGACCCTCCACCGCTCGGACGCCGCCAGCGCGGCCCGGCGCGGCTTCGGCCGGCTGGCCACGTTCGCGGCGGTCTACACCTACGCGCTCATCGCCGTCGGCGGGATCGTGCGCATCACCGGCTCAGGGCTCGGCTGCGGCGACGATTGGCCGAAGTGCCACGGGGAGTGGATCCCGCCGTTCACGTTCGAGACCGTGATCGAGTACCTCCACCGGCTGCTGGCGGCGGGGATCTCGTTCGTGATCCTGGCGGTGGTCGTGCAGGCGCTGCGCCGGCGCCGGACGCCCGGCTTCTCCGGGCGCGGCGGGCTGCTGCGCCCGGCGCTGCTGGCGGGGGTGTTCCTGCTCGTGCAGGTCGTGCTGGGCGGCGTCACGGTCATGATGAAGCTGCCGGCCGCGGTGACGATCCTGCATCTCGGCACGGCCATGGCGCTCCTGGCGACGCTGCTCGTGGCGGCGGTCCGGGCCGGCGCGCTCGGCGGCACCGGCGCGGGGGACACCGCCGTGGGCGCGGAGGGCGCGCGCAAGGTGGCGCGCAGCGCGTTCAGCGCCGCGGCGCTCGGCTACATCGTCGTGCTCATGGGTGCGATGGTCGCGAACACGGGCGCGCCGGTGAGCGGCGCGCCCTCGGCGGCGGCGCTCGCGTGCCAGGGCTTCCCGCTCTGCAACGGCGGCATCGGCGGCGGCGGGGTCGTCCACATCCAGCTCACGCACCGCATCCTGGCGTACCTGCTGTTCTTCCACGTCGTCGGCGCGGTGATCTCCACGCGCAAGCGGAGCGCGTCGCTGCAGGTCGAGCGGGCGGCGACGACCTCGCTCGTGCTCGTGCTGCTCCAGATCGCCGTGGCCGCCGGCATGGTGATGATGGTGTTCCCCCCGTCGTTCCGGGCCGCCCACCTGATCGTCGGGGCCGCGGTCTGGTCCTCGCTCGTGATCTGGACGACACTCGCCCGGCGCGCCGCGGCATAGCGTGCGCGTGGGGAAATTCCCTACTTGACGCGACTTGGGACGGGCCGTAAAGTGCGCGGCTTTCGTTGGTAGGGGTTTTCCCGGCACGTTCGCGCCGGGCGGCCCGGCCACCGTCGTCGTCCAAGAGGAGCGAATGTCCGTCCGCCGTAACCAGCTCCGCCTGCGCACCGCCATCGCGCTGGGCGCCCTCGCGGGCGTCCTCGCGGCGTGCGAGGGAGAGCATCCCCAGTCGACCTTCCGTCCGGTGACCGAGTACGGTCTCATCCTGGACAGGCTCTTCGATCACACGTTCTGGTGGACGATGCCGGTCCTGGCGCTGGTCTGGATCGTCCTCCTCTACGTCGTGTTCCGCTACCGCGACCGGCCGGAGGCGGCGACGCCGCGGCAGATCCACGGCAACGCGAAGCTCGAGGTGGCCTGGACGATCGGGCCGGCGATCATCGTGGCGGCGATCGCGGTGCCGACGATCCGCACGATCTTCGAGGTCCAGCCGAAGCCGCCCGCGGACGCGCTGAAGGTCGAGGTGATCGGCCACCAGTGGTGGTGGGAGTTCCGCTACCCCGAGTTCGGCGGCATCACCACGGCGAACGAGCTGCGCATCCCGACCGGCCGCACGATCGACCTGGTCATGCGCTCCGGCGACGTGATCCACTCGTTCTGGATCCCGCGTCTCGGCGGCAAGCGCGACGTGAATCCGCTGCCGGCGAAGCCGGGCCACCCGGAGCACGGCGCCGGCCGGGCGCACCCCAACCACATCGTCTTCCGCGCCGACTCGACCGGCGTGTTCTTCGGCCAGTGCGCCGAGTACTGCGGCGACTCGCACGCCGTGATGCGGGTGCGCGCGGTCGTCACCTCGCCGGCGGAGTTCACCGGCTGGGTGCAGTCGATGAACGCCACGCCGGCGCCGGCGGCCGGCTCGCTGGAGGCGCAGGGGAAGCAGATCTTCGAGTCGCGCGCATGCGTCGCCTGCCACACGGTGAACGGCACGAACGCGCGGGGCGTGCTCGGGCCGAACCTGACGAACGTCGGGCAGCGGCTCTTCATCGGCGACCAGGACCGGCTGAGGACGACGCCGGAGAACATCGCCCGCTGGATCACCCACCCGCAGGAGTTCAAGCCGGGTGCGAAGATGCCGGGCACGCGCCTGAGCGGGGGCGGCCTGCCGCCGACCGGGCTCACCGACACCGAGGTCCAGGCGGTGGCGGCCTACCTCTACAGCCTCGGGCGCACGACGCCGGCCGTGCCGGCGGCGCCGGCCGGTATCGCACCGGCGGCGCCGGGCGCGGCGCCGGTCCAGCCGGCCCCGGGCGCGGCGCCGGCGCCGGCGACCACGACGGGTACCACCTCCACGAGCGGGATGAAGTAATGGCCACAGCGGAAGCCCGGATCCGGGCGGAGTACGAGCCCCACGGCGGGACGGGGATCTGGAGCTGGATCACGACGGTCGACCATAAGCGGATCGGCATTCTCTACTACGTCACGTCGGTGGTCTTCCTCGTGCTCGGCGGCCTCGAGGCGCTGCTCATCCGGCTGCAGCTCGCGCAGCCGAACGGCACGGTGATCTCGGCGGAGACGTACAACCAGCTCTTCACGATGCACGGCATCACCATGGTCTTCCTCATGGGGATGCCGATCTCGGTGGCGTTCTTCAACTACATCATCCCGCTCCAGATCGGCGCGCGCGACGTGGCGTTCCCGCGGCTGAACGCGCTCTCGTACTGGATCTTCCTGTTCGGCGGGATCTTCCTCTACTCGAGCTTCCTGGTCGGGCAGGCGCCGAACGGCGGCTGGTTCGGCTACGCGCCGCTGACATCGCGGCAGTTCACGCCCGGGCTGAACGCGGACTTCTACTCGCTCGGGCTGCAGGCGCTCGGCGTCGCCTCGATCATGGGCGGCGTGAACTTCATCACGACGATCGTCAATTTGCGGGCGCCGGGGATGCGGCTGATGCGCATGCCGCTGTTCACCTGGATGTCGTTCATCACGAGCTTCCTGCTGGTCACCGCCCTGCCGGTGCTGGCCGTCGCGCTCTTCTTCCTGACGTTCGACCGGCAGTGGGGCACGAACTTCTACCAGGCGTCCAGCGGTGCCGATCCGGTGCTCTGGCAGCACCTGTTCTGGATGTTCGGCCACCCCGAGGTCTACATCCTGATCCTGCCGGCGTTCGGCATTCTCTCGGACGTGATTCCGACGTTCTCGCGCAAGCCGCTGTTCGGCTACGCCGTCATGGTCTACTCCGGGGTGCTCATCGGGCTGATCAGCTGGGGCGTCTGGGCGCACCACATGTTCGCGACCGGACTCGGTCCGATCGCCGACTCGTTCTTCACGATCAGCACGATGATCATCGCCATCCCCACGGGCGTGAAGATCTTCAACTGGCTGGCGACGATGTACGGCGGCCAGCTCCGCTTCACCACGGCGATGCTCTTCGCGATCGCGACCGTCGGCCTCTTCACCGTCGGCGGGATCTCCGGCGTCATGCACGCCGCATCGCCGGCGGACCTGCAGCAGACGGACACCTACTTCGTCGTCGCGCACTTCCACTACGTGCTGGTGAGCGGCACGGTCTCGGCCGTCCTCGCGGGCACGTACTACTGGTTCCCGAAGGTCGTCGGCCGGTTCATGAACGAGCGGCTCGGGAAGTGGAACTTCTGGCTGTTCTTCATCGGGATGAACCTGACGTTCTTCCCGATGCACTTCATCGGCCTGCTCGGGATGCCGCGCCGGACGTTCACCTATTCGCCGGAGCTGCACGTCACCGACCTCAACCTCTCGGCGACCGTCGGCGCGTTCATCCTCGCGCTGTCATTCCTGCTGCTGATCGTGAACGTGATCATGAGCCGGCGCAACGGCGCGCCCGCCTCCCACAACCCGTGGGGCGGGGCCACGCTCGAGTGGGCGACGACGTCCCCGCCGCCGGAGTACAACTTCGGCCGCATCCCGGTCGTCCATAACCGCGAGCCGCTCTGGCTGGCGGGGAAGGAGCAGGTGGTGGAGGCGGCGCAGGCGCGGCCCGGCGCGATCCACATGCCGCCGCCGTCGTACTGGCCGATCTTCACCGCGATCGGGATCGTCGGCACGTTCGTGCTGTTCCTGACCGGCCACTGGTGGGCGCCGCTCATCGGGCTGGCGTGGACGGCGATCGGGATCGTGAACTGGGCGTACGAGTCCGTCCACTGAGCGCGTAGCGCTGAAGGGGTCGCGCCGCGCGCTCCCGCAAGAGGTCGGCCTGCGGCCTCCCGCAAGAGGGCGCGCTGCGCGCGGCCGCAAGAGGCGCCCTGCGGGCGCCGCGGGGGCCGGAGAGGGGGTCGGCAGCGCGGGAGCGCGTGAGCGCGACCTCTTGCGGCGCCGGCCGTCAGGCCGCGCCTCTTGCGGGCCCGTGGCAGCGGGCCCTCTTGCGGGAGCGCGGTAGCGCGACCTCTTGCGCCGGCCGCAGGCCGGCTTGACCAACCACTCGCACGGGGCAGAGACGTGGATCACGCAGCCGCCCTCCCGGCGGAGGAGCACCTCGAGACATCGACCGGCTTGAACACGCTCAAGCTCGGTTTCTGGACCTTCCTCGGGTCGGAGACGCTTTTCTTCGGGTCGCTGATCGCGACCTACATGGTGTACAAGGGGGACAGCGTCGTGCCCCCGTACCCCGCGCAGATCCTGAACATCCCGCTGACGTCGGTGAGCACGTTCGTGCTGCTGATGAGCTCGCTGGCGATGGTGCTGGCGCTGGCGGGGGTGCAGCGGGGGAGCCGGAAGCAGACGCTGATCTGGCTGCTGGCCACGGCGGCGCTCGGCTCGCTGTTCCTGGGCTTCCAGGCGTACGAGTTCACGGAGTTCTTCCACAAGGGGCTCACGCCCCGCACGAACCTGTTCGGCTCGACGTTCTTCATCCTGACGGGCTTCCACGGCGCGCACGTGACCGTGGGCGTCATCTGGCTGCTGATGCTCTGGGTCCAGGCGCTGCGGGGGAGGCTCGGGCCGGAGCGGGCGCTCTCGGTGGAGATCTCCGGGCTGTACTGGCACTTCGTCGACATCGTCTGGATCGTGATCTTCACCCTGATCTACCTGCTGGAGTAGGGAGGCCGGATGTCCACGAACCCCGCGCTGGCGAGCGCCGAACACGAGCTGGAGCACGACATCCACACGCATCCGGGCTGGAAGACGTACGTCGTCATCGGCGCGATCCTGACGGTGATCACGGCGGTCGAGGTGGCGATCTTCTACATCCCGGCGATGCGGCCGGTGCTCGCGCCGATCCTGCTCACGCTCTCGGCGGCGAAGTTCATCATCGTCGTGATGTTCTACATGCACCTGAAGTTCGACAGCCGGATCTTCTCGACCGTGTTCGTGGCGCCGCTCTTCCTGGCCGTCGCGGTCGTGATCGCGCTGGTGATCCTGTTCAAGGTCGTACCGCTGTACTACCCGCAGTGATGAGGTGAAGGTGATGGCAGGGCCGGTCGCCTCGCTCGCGCTGCTGCTGCACGGCGGGGACTTCTCCTGGACGAAGTTCGACGTCCACTGGAGCACGCTCATCGGTACGGCGCTCTTCACGGGCGCCTACCTCCGGGCGGTCGGCCCGCTCCGCGCGCGCCACGGCTGGGCCCGGACGATCTCGCCGTGGCGCGTCGCCTCGTTCCTGGCGGGGAGCGCGATCCTCGTCCTCTCGCTGAACGGGCCGCTGCACGATCTCGGCGACAACTTCCTGTTCAGCGCCCACATGGTGCAGCACCTCCTGCTCACGCTGGTGGTGCCGCCGCTCTGGCTCATCGGCACGCCCGACTGGCTCTACCGCCCGCTGCTCGAGCGGCCGGCGGTCCGGAGCACGGCGCGCGTGCTGACGCAGCCGCTCGTCGCGTTCGGAATCTACAACGTGATCTTCGCGGCGTGGCACGTCCCGCGGATGTACGAGCTGGCGCTCGAGCACCACGCCATCCACATCGTGCAGCACCTGCTCTTCATCGCGTCCGCCGTGCTGGTCTGGTGGCCGGCCGTGGACCCGGTGCCGGAACTCAGCCGGATGGGAGCGCCGCTGCGCGTGCTCTACCTGTTCGCCATCGGCGTGCCGATGTCGGTGATCTCCGCGCTGATCTCGCTCTCCGGCACGATCCTCTACCCGTGGTACTCGGTGCAGCCGCGCGTGCTCGGCATCTCGCCGATGGACGACCAGCAGCTCGGGGGCCTGATCATGTGGATCCCGGGCGGGCTCGTCCCGTGGGTCGCGATCAGCATCGTGTTCTTCCGCTGGGCGAACCGCGAGGAGCGGGAGGAGGAGCAGCAGCGCGAGCCGGTGCCGGGCGCGGCCGGGGCCGGCGGCGCGGTCGCCGGGTAGCCGGGCGCCGCCGCAGCGGCGCGCCGGGCTCTGTCTTCCGGAGGCGAGAACGGCCCGGGCATCCACGAGGTGCCCGGGCCGTTCCGCGTCCGGCGCGCGCCGAGTGGCCGGCGTCGATCGCCGGCGCTACACCGGCTCCTCCAGCCCGTGCAGCCGCTCGCGCAGCACGGGGTGCGCGCGCCAGAGGTAGACCCCTATGACGGCGGCGCTCATGAGGTTACCGACGGCGATGGTCCACCACGCGACCGCGCCGAGGATCCAGTTCGCGGCGATGGCGACGATGCCGATGAAGAACGTCTCGAACGTGACGAAGAGGAGGGCCAGCGCCAGGAGGAGCGGCGGCGACTCCTCCATGCCGCGGAAGATCGCGGCGGTGAGGATGCCGACGGCGATGAAGGCGGCGTAGTGGACGAGCGTGTAGCCGGCGGCGGTCGCCACGTCGCGCTGGACTTCGGGGACGGCACGGGCGCCGTAGAAGATCGCCGAGCCCAGCGCCTCGGGGGTGAAGAGCGGGCGATGGCTGGCGGCATCGACGATGAGGAACCAGATGGCGACGGTGGTGGCGCCCAGGACCCCCGCGATGATCCCCTCGCGCACGATCCGGTTGCGCAGCATGTGGTGGAGCCACCCCTCGCGGCTCACCGGGCCGGCCGCGCCCAGGTACAGCATCATCGCCATGCCGGCGAGCACGCAGCCGGCCAGCACGGTCGGCCAGCCCAGCTCGGCGACCATGTTCCTGCCGCTGGCGATCAGACCGGCGTAGAACACCAGGTCGAAGAGCAGGAAGCCGACGACGGCGCCGAAGAGGATGCCCCCGGCCAGCGGCACGGTCCCGAGCAGGAGCGCCGTGAGGATGCCGAGGACCACGAACGCGGCGTAATGGACGAGCGTGTATGCGGCGACCTGGCTGGCCCCGGTACCGATGACGTCGAGGTCGAGCATGGCGCTCGCGAGGAAGTGGGGGGTGTAGAACGGCCGGCCGGCGATCCAGTCGATGATCAGGAACCAGAGGGCGACGACCGTGGCGGCGATGGCGCCGGCGATGGCGCCGCGGAGGACGAGGCGGGACGTACGCGACACGAGGGCCTCCGGATCCAGGAAACGGGCCGGCGCCTCGGCACCGGCGGATCAGCGTGGCAGCTTGTCGACCACCATGAGGATCAGGAGGGCTGGCAAATAGAGTACCGACGCGAGGAAGAGGTGGCGCGCGCTCCGGTCCGTGCGTCGCCGGAACACCGTCGCCGAGAAGAGGACGAGCCCGGCGCCGAGGAGGACGGCACCGGCGAGGTAGACGCTTCCGGTGAGGCCGACGAGCGTCGGCACGACGCTGACGAGGGTCAGTGCGAAGGCGTAGTTCACGCTCTGGATCGCGGTGGCGCTGCCGTCCGGGTCGGCGAGCGAGAGCATGACGAAGCCGCCCCGCCGGTAGTCGTCGCGGAACATCCAGGCGAGCGCCAGGAAGTGCGGGATCTGCCAGAGGAAGAGGATGCCGAAGAGCGCCCAGCCGCCGGGCGCGGCGAGGCTCCCGCCGGCGCCGACCCAGCCCGCGAGCACGGGGAGCGCGCCGGGCACGGCGCCCACGAGCGTGGAGAGCGAGCTGACGCGCTTGAGCGGCGTGTAGACGAAGTCGTACGAGACGAGTGTGAGCGCGACGACGATCGCGCACGCCGGGTTCACGAACGCCCAGAGGTAGGCGACGCTCGCGACGGCGAGCGCCAGCGCGAACGCGAGCGCCTCGGGCGCCGAGAGGCGGCCCGACGGCAGCGGGCGCCGGCGCGTGCGGACCATGCGGGCGTCGGCGTCGCGTTCGAGGTACTGGTTGATCGCGCTGGCGGCGCTGGCGGCGGCGGCGGTGCCGAGGACGGTGTGCAGGAGCGCGGCGAAGTCGATGGGGCCGCGGCTGCCGAGGTAGAAGCCGGCGGCAGCCGTGAGCGCGACGAGGCGGGTGATCCCCGGCTTCGTCAGCTCGACGAAGGCGGACACCCGCGCCCGCACACCCGGCTGCGCCGCGGGCGGGTCGGCCGCCATCCTCGCTTCTGCAACGCTCATCTCAGACCCCGGCGTCAGCCTCAAGGACGCGGCGCGCCACGGTGCGCAGATCGTGTCCAAGCCGAGGAATGATACGCGATTGGCCGCGGGGTGTAAAGCGCGCGCGGCGGCTGTGAACGGCACCGGGGCGGGGTTCCGCACCCGTCCGAGCGGCACCGGTCACGCGGTGGTTGCCGGCGGCGCGGGCCGCGCTCAAGTTGTCGGCGCGGCGCGGCTTAGGGAGCGCCGGTCCCATGTTCGAGGAGACGAGAGATGCGCGGATCCGGACGGGTCGCCCCGCTGCTGTCGCTGATCGTGCTCACGGCGGCATGCGCGCGAACGCCGGCGCCCGCGCCGCCGGCGCCGACGGCCCGCGCGGACACGACGCGGCCGACCACCGCGCCGGAGGAGCGCTACGACATCCGGCCGGTGCCCGTGCCGCCGGCCTTCGAGCTGGCGGTGCGCAAGGGGACGCGGACGCAGACGGGGCAGCCGGGCCCGCGCTACTGGCAGCAGCGGGTGAACTACTCGATCGACGCGGAGCTCGACCCCAAGACGGCGCGCCTGAACGGCGAAGAGCGGGTCACGTACGTGAACAACTCGCCGGACACGCTGAGCGGGATCGTGCTGCACCTGTATCAGAACCTGTTCAAGGCGGGGGCGCCGCGGGTGGAGCAGACGCCGGTGACGGGCGGGATGACGCTCGAGCGGGTGATGGTGAACGGCCAGGCGGCGAAGGAGAGCAACCGCCCGCAGCCGCTCACGTACCGGATCGACGACACGCTGATGGGGCTCGGCTTCGACAAGCCGCTGGCGCCCGGGGACACGGCGCGCCTCGAGATCGCCTGGCACTTCACGGTGCCGCCGGCGGGCGCGCCGCGCATGGGCCACGTCGGCCGGGAGCTGTTCGAGATCGCGCAGTGGTATCCGCAGGTGGCGGTCTACGACGACGTGAACGACTGGGACACGCACCCCTACCTCGGGCGGGGCGAGTTCTACCTCGAGTACGGCGACTTCGACGTGTCGCTTACGCTCCCCGAAGGCTACATCGTCGGGGCGACGGGGACGCTGCAGAACCCGGACGAGGTGCTGTCGGACAACGTCCGGCGCCGGCTCGAGGCGGCGAGCGCCGCCGACACGGTCGTGCACGTGGTGCGGCAGGGCGACTTCGGCGCCGGCACCGCGACGCAGCAGGTCCCCGGCGGCGAGCTGACGTGGCGCTTCCGCGCGCGCGACGTGCGGGACTTCGCGTGGGCGACGTCCAGCCGCTATCTCTGGGACGCGACGCGGGCCGTCACGCCCGACGCCGACGGCGACGGCAAGCCGGAGCACGTGCTGGTGCAGGCGCTCTTCCGGCCGGAGGCGCGGACGTGGCGCGAGGCCGTGCGCTACGCGAAGCACGCGCTGACGTTCCACGCCGAGCACTGGTACCCGTACGTCTACCCGCAGATGACGGTGGCGGAGGGGCCGGAGGGCGGGATGGAGTACCCGATGATCGTCTTCGTTTCCGCGTACTCGGACCCGAAGGAGCTGTACTCGGTCCTCAACCACGAGATCGGCCACGAGTGGTTCCCGATGATGGTCGGCTCGAACGAGCACGACTTCGCCTGGCAGGACGAGGGGGTGAACACGTACATCGAGAACCTGGCGACGCAGGACTTCTTCAAGTCGAAGAACGAGTTCGAGGACGAGATGGCGGAGTACGTCCAGGTCGCCGGGACCGATCAGGAAGTCGAGATGATGCGCAACGCCGACCTGTACGGCGCGTACATGGGATACGGCGTCGCCTCGTACTTCAAGCCGGGGGTCGCGCTCCGCGCGCTCGGCACGGTCATCGGGCCGGACGAGGTCCAGAAGGGGCTGCAGGCGTATGCGAAGCGCTGGTTCCTGAAGCACCCGACGCCGCTCGACTTCTTCAACACGTTCGACCAGGTGGCGGGGCAGGACCTGTCCTGGTTCTGGTACCCGTGGTGGTACACGACCCAGACGCTGGACCAGGCCGTCGCCGGCGTGGACACGACGCCGGAGGGAGCGGGCCAACGAGTGGCCGTCCGCCTCGAGGACCGCGGCGGCCTGCCGATGCCGGTGCTGCTGCGGCTGACGCTCGCCAACGGGCAGACGCAGGACGTGAAGGTGCCGGCCTCGGTCTGGCTCCCCGCGAATCGGCACTACACGGAGACGGTGAGCGTGGCGGCGCCCGTGCAGAAGGTGGAGATCGATCCCATGGAGCTGCTGCCGGATGTGGACCGGGAGAACAACGTCTGGCCGCGGCGGTGATCACGGGGCCGGCAGAACGGAAATGTCCACCGCAGAGGCGCGGAGTACGCAGAGAGCGGCGGGAGCCCCGGCGGGGTGTAGCGTTCGCGGCGAACGCGCCCTCTTACTTGAAATGTTGATCTGGGCTACGCCGGATCCTGCGTCGGAGCCGGGATCCGGCGTTGGACCCGTGGCCAGTGGATCACCGGTCCAACTTCGAGAATTGTTCGTATCCGACGAAGCGTCTCCGCCCGGCTTTCCGTTGCAGCCTCCGTGTCCTCTGCGCCTCTGCGGTGAATAAGTTGTTTGCCGGCATGTCGCGAAGATTCCGGATCGTCGCCGCCGCGCTGGCCGTGCTCGCGGTGTTCGCCGGAGGAGGGTGCTCGATCCCGCGCTGGCCGGTGCATGGCACGCTCACCTCGCCTTATGGCCTGCGCGGCTTCTGGCCGGAGCTGCACCGCGGCGTGGACGTGTCCGTGCCGGACGGCACGCCGGTGCAGGCGATGGAAGGTGGCGTCGTCGAGTTCGCCGGACAGATGAGCGGCTACGGGAACGTCGTCGTGCTGCGGCACGGTACGAACCTGGAGACGCTCTACGGGCACCTGTCGCAGATCCGCGTGCGGCAGGGCGAGCGGGTGGAGGGGCGGCAGGTGATCGCGCTGTCGGGCCACAGCGGCAACGCCACGGGGCCGCACCTCCACTTCGAGGTGCGGCGCTGGGGGCGGCAGGAGGACCCGGTGCCGCTCCTCGGGGGCGGGCCGCGCTGAACGAGATCGGGGGAACGGAGATGCGGCGAACGAGACGTCCGGTGCTGGCCGGAGTGCTGGCGGGCGTGGCGCTGCTGGGCGGCGGCGGAGTGCGCGCCCAGACGGTGCCGGCGCTGGCGGTGGATCGGTACACGCTGCCGAACGGGCTCGAGGTGATCCTGCACGAGGACCACTCGACGCCGATCGTGGCGGTGAACACGTGGTACCACGTCGGCTCGGGGGACGAGAAGCCGGGGCGGACCGGCTTCGCGCACCTCTTCGAGCACATCATGTTCATGGGCTCGGAGCACGTGCCGACGGGCGTGTTCGACCAGCTCCTGGAGGCGGCGGGCGCGAACAACAACGGCTCGACGACGACGGACCGGACGAACTACTACGAGGTGCTGCCGTCGAACGCGCTCCCGCTGGCGCTCTGGCTGGATGCGGACCGGATGGGGTTCCTGCTCCCGACCATGGACCAGCCGAAGCTCGACCTGCAGCGCGACGTGGTGAAGAACGAGCGGCGCGAGCGCTACGACAACGTGCCGTACGGCCACGCCTACGAGACGATTCTCGCGGCGCTCTACCCCGCCGACCACCCGTACCACTGGCCGACGATCGGGTCGATGGCGGACCTGAGCGCCGCGTCGCTGGAGGACGTGCGGCAGTTCTTCCGGACGTACTACGCGCCGAACAACGCGACGCTGGTCATCGCCGGGGACTTCGACCCGGACTCGGCGAAGAGCTGGGTGCGGCGCTACTTCGCGGACATCCCGCGAGGCCCGGCGGTGCCGGCGCGCCCGGAGGTGCCGGCGGTGGCGCTGGCGAGGGACACGGTGCTCGTGCTGGAGGACCGCGTGCAGCTCCCGCGCTACTACGCCGCGTGGCATTCGGCGAAGGCGTTCGCGCCGGACGACGCCGCGCTGCAGGTACTGGCGTACGTGCTGGCGGGGGACAAGAACTCGCGGCTCTACAAGCGCCTCGTCTACGACCTGCAGGCGGCGCAGAGCGTGGACGCGGAGCAGGATGGCAGCCGGCTGGACGGGATGTTCCTCCTCGCGATCACGCCGAAGCAGGGGCAGTCGCCGCAGAAGCTCGCGGGGATGGCGGCGGAGGAAATCGCGCGGGTGGCGAGCCAGGGGATCGAGGAGCGGGAGCTGAAGCGGGCGCAGAACACGATCCGCGCACACTTCCTGGACGAGATCGCGTCCGTGCTGGGGAAGGCGGACCAGCTCAACTTCTACAACTACTTCGTCGGCACGCCGGAATACGCGCAGCAGGACGCGGCGCGCTTCGACGAGGTGACCGCGGCCGACGTGCAGCGGGTCGCGAAACAGTATCTCCTGGCGCCGAAGGTGGTGCTGACCGTGGTGCCGGCGGGGCAGCGCGAGCTGGCCGTGAAGGGGGTGACGCCATGAGGCGGGGGATCCGGCATTCGGGCGCGCTGAGCGCGGCGCTGCTGGGCTTCGGGGCGTGCGGGCGGACGGCGCCGCCGCCGGCGCCCGTGCCGTCGGCCACGGCGCCCGCCGTCGTCGACACGCCGATGGCGCCGCGGGTGGCGCTGGACCGGAGCAAGGCGCCGGAGCTGGGGGCGCCGCCGTCGCTCAAGGTGCCGCCGGTCGAGACACGCGAGCTGTCGAACGGGCTCAAGCTCTACATCGTCGAGCAGCACGAACTGCCGCTGGCGGACCTGGTGCTGGTCGTGAAGAGCGGGAGCGAGGCCGACCCGGCGGCGCGGGCCGGCCTCGCGACGCTGACGGCCGACATGCTGACCGAGGGGACGACGTCCCGGACCGGGCTGCAGGTGGCCGACCAGGCGGCGTACCTCGGCGTCGATCTGGACGCCGGCGCGGCGTGGGACGCCTCCCGCATCACGCTGCACGCGCCGACGGCGCAACTCGACAGCGCGCTCGCGCTCTTCGCCGACGTCGCGCTTCACCCGCGCTTCGACGCGCGGGACCTCGAGCGGCTGCGCAAGGAACGGCTCACGACGCTGCTCCAGCTCCGGGACCGGCCGCCGGCCATCGCGGACCTGGCGTACGCATCGATCCTGTTCGGCCCGGCCCACGCCTACGGGCGCCCGACCATCGGGACGGAGGCGACGACGCGGGCGATCCAGCGCGCCGACCTCCAGCACTTCTACGAGCGGCATTACCGGCCGAACAACGCGGCGCTCATCGTCGTCGGCGACGTGGAGGCCGATGCGGTCACCGCGAAGCTCGAGCGGCTGCTCGGCGGCTGGACGCAGGCGCCGGTGCGGGAGGCCGCGCTGGGCACGACGCCGGCGCCGAAGCCGGCCACGGTGTACCTGATCGACAAGCCGGGCGCGCCGCAGTCGTCGATCCGCATCGGCGGGATCGGCGTGCCGCGCTCGACGCCGGACTACTTCGCGATCCAGGTGATGAACACCGTGCTGGGCGGCTCGTTCACGTCGCGGCTGAACCAGAACCTGCGCGAGGTGCACGGCTACACGTACGGCGCGGGGTCGGGCTTCGGCATGCGGCGCGCGGCCGGCCCGTTCATCGCGCGGGCGGAGGTCACGGGCACGAAGACGGACTCGTCGCTCGTGCAGTTCCTGAAGGAGCTGAACACGATCCGGAACGACACGGTCCCGACGGCCGAGCTGGAGAAAGCGAAGCGCTACATCCAGCTCGGGCTACCGGCCGACTTCGAGACGACGCGGGACGTGGCCGGCCAGCTCGTGCCGCTGGTGCTCTACGGCCTGCCGCTCGACTACTACGGCGGCTACATCCAGAGCGTCGGCCGCGTGACGCAGGCCGACGTGCAGCGTGTAGCGCGGCAGTACATCGATCCGGCGCACTTCACGATCGTCGTCGTGGGGGATCGCAAGAGCATCGAGGAAGGCGTGCGGCGGCTGAACGCGGGGGTGGTGGAGGTGCGGAAGTAACCGGAGTGCGGCGAGGACGCCCATTCACGCCGCGGCCTGCGCGGTCCAGGCGGGGACGGAGACGGTGTCGGCGTCGTCCAGGACGCGGTTCGGATTCTCCACCAGGAGCAGGCGCGCCTGCTCGGCGGCGCCGCGGCGCGCGAGCAGCTCGCCGACGCGGCGAGGCGAGACCTGGCGGTTGTCGGCGTGGTGGTCGGTGCCGAGCAGGTCGACCACGCCGTCGGCCAGGAGCCGCCACGCCAGGTCGCGGATCTCCCGGCCATAGTCCCCGAGCAAGCTGCCGTCGTTGACCTGGAGGAGCGCGCCGGCCTCCCTCCAGCCGCGGATCGTCTCCGGCGGCATGTAGCCGCCCCGGTACCGGTAGCGCTCCGGGTGGGCGACGATGGGTCTCCGTCCCGCGCTCCGCACGACGCGGACGACATCGCGCAGGTCGCCCTCGGGGTCGAAGCCGAACTCGATGAGTGCGTAGCTCGTCCCGCGCAGCCCGACGCCGTCGACCGCGAACACCATCTCGGCGACGTCCGGGTTCGGGACGAGGATCTCCTGGCTGAAGCGGAGCGCGGGGACGTCGTCGCGGCCGTGGCACGCCTGCTCCAGCTCCCGCCATGCGCCCTCGAGCCGCCGCAGCCGCTCCTCGATGCCGTTCTCCTCGAACGCGAGCCACCCCTGCAGGTGCGAGGACGTAGCCAGGCGCGTCACGCCGTCGGCGCGCAGGAGCCGGAGGTGGCGCAGCGACTCGTCCAGCGTGCGGGCGCCGTCGTCGACGCCGGGGCAGAGGTGGTTGTGGATGTCGGCCAGGTCCTGGGCGTGGAAGTCGGTCATCGCGGGTCCGCTACTCGGGTGTACACTGGATTTCGGGAGAATGCATGGGATGGGCCGCGGGCGCCATGCCTCGCGGTCCCTACTCGTAAGGATCGGCCCGAGCGGCCGCCGCCATGACCCCGCTCGATCGCGGGCGCCCGAACCGCGCCGGCCGGGATTGACGAACCGGCGCCGGCCGTGTCAGATCCACGGCAGCTCACGATGTGGCCCGGTTCCCTGGAGAGACGATGTTCCGCAAGAAGCCGCCAGCCGTCCCCGACGACTCCGCCGTCAGCCGCCGCGGCTTCTTCCGCGCCTTCGGCGGCCTCGCCGGAATTGCCCGGGACGAGGGCTCGGAGGAAGGGCGCCGGGCGCCGCCGCCGGCGTGGGCGCTGCCGCAGCGGGTTCTCGGGCGCACGGGCGTGCCGGTGCCGGTCCTGGGATTCGGCACGGCGTCCCTCGGGCGGAGCGCGTCGGACGAGGCGGCGTACGCGCTGCTCAGCGAGGCGCTGGACCTGGGCGTGCGGCTGATCGACACGGCGTCGCCGGAGGGCGGCTACGGGCGGGCGCACCTCCAGGTGGCTCAGGTGCTGCGCCGGCGCCGGAGCGAGGTGATCCTGACGACGAAGGTCTTCGAGCCGGATGCGGCCGCGGGGCGGCGAATGCTCGAGCGCAGCCTCGAGGAGCTGGGGACCGAGCAGGTGGACGTGCTGTACGTGCACTCGCTCGGCCACGACCGGATGGACCCGGCGGTGGTCTTCGGGCCGGACGGCGTCATGCGCATGGCCATGGAGGCAAAGCGCGAGGGGCTCGCCCGCTTCGTCGGCGTGACCGCGCACAGCCGCCCGGCGCGCGTGCTGCGCGCGCTGCGCGAGTACGACATCGACGTGCTCATGACCGCCGCCAACTTCTTCGACGTGCACACGTACGATTTCGAGGGGAGCATCTGGCCCGTGGCCCGCGAGAAGGGCGTCGGACTGGTCGCGATGAAGGTCTTCGGCGGCACGATGGAAGACCGGCCGACGCCGGCGTTGCTCCCGCGCCACTGGCACGAGCGGGCGTTCCGCTACGCGCTCTCGCTGGAGGGGTGCGCCGCCGCCGTCGTCGGGATGGTGGACCGGCGAGAGCTGCACGAGAACGTGCAGCGGGCGCGCGCGTTCGCGCCGCTGACCGAGCCGGAGCGGGAGAGCCTGGCGCAGGACGGCCGGCGCTTCGCCGAGGATTGGGGCGCGCACCTCGGCCCGGTGGAGTGAGCGGCGGTCGGCGGCTCGCGCGGCCTCCCGAGCGGGCGCGCCGGAAGCCGCGCCGCCGGGCGGCCCGCGCTTGCCTGCCGTCCCGGGCTCGCCGATCTTCTGGCGAGTCAACGGAATGGAGGTCCCGTGATCGTCCGTCGTTTCGGCAGCTCCGTCGGCAGCGTCGTGCCGGCCTTCAACGCCCTCGCGCTGACGGAGATCGTCTTCGCGCGGGCGCCGGGGCTTTCGATGCCCGCCACGGAGTTCTTCGAGTCGTACGAGCGGGTCGGTGAGAAGGAGCTGCGCGCCGAGACCGAGGGCGACGTCCAGCTCACCGCGGAGGAGCAGCTCCTGGACCGGCTGCGCGCGGAGCTGGAGGCGGCGGAGGCCGCGCTGGGCCCGGGCGAGGTGCTGCTCATCGAGAGCGAGCCCGGGCGCGACTACCCGAAGACCCGCGAGCACACCGACACGCTCGTCGTCGAGGGCGAGAACCGCCTCTACTTCCACTGGCGCGTGGACCCGCCGCTGCGGGTCGGAATCTTCAGGCCGAGAGGTGCCGCTGGCGACGTCGGCGCGGACGGAGCGGATGCCGTCTAGCGACGCCGGCCATCGGACGCGTCTTCGCCGCGCTCGCCGCTGAGTCCGTCCCGATGCCATCCCAGCCGGAGCCGGCGCTTCCGCGCCAGGTCGGCGCGCGCGTTCCCCGCGGGCTGCCCGCGGGGTACGTCGCGGGCGAGCGAGGTGGCGCCCTCGTCGTCGCCCTGGCCGAGGCCTGGACGGCCGCGGCCGCGGGGGTCGAGGCGGCGGGCTCGCTCTTCGGCTGGGCGTCGAAGCGGCCGGGCGCGCGGGCGCTGGCCGGCCGGGGGACGGCGTACGCCGTGCCGGCGCCGGGCGGCGGGCACTGGGTGGTCCGGCACTACCGGCGCGGCGGCGCGGTGGCGCGCTGGCTCGGCGACCGCTACCGGCGGCGCGGCGAGCCGCGCCCGCTGGCGGAGCTGCGGGCCAGCGTCGCGGCGCGGGAGCGGGGCGTGCCGACCCCGGAAGTCGTCGCGCTGGCGGTCTATCCGGCCGGGCGCTTCTACCGCGCCGACATCGCGACGCGGGAGGTGCCGGCCGCGCGGGACCTGGCGGCGCTGCTCTGGGCGGAGCCGGCGGCCGGCGGCGCGGAGGAGCGTCTCGCCGCGTGCGCCGCGGCCGGCCGACTGCTGCGCCTGCTCGGCGAGCGCGGCGTCGTGCACCGCGACCTGAACGTCAAGAACATCGTGCTCGAGGGAGACCCCGCCGCGCCCGGCGCATGGGTCCTGGACCTGGACGGCTGCCGCGTCGTGCGGCGCGCGTCGTGGCGGCAGCGCCGGGCCATGCGAGAGCGGCTGCGCCGCTCCGTCCGGAAATGGGAGGCGCGGACCGGCCGGCGCCTCGCGGAGGCCGAGAGGAAGTTGTTGGATGGCTGAGATGGAGCTGCGCTTCCCGGAGGCGCGCGAGATCGGGATCCTGATGCTGAGCGCGCTCGGCGACGCGGTGCACGTGCTCCCCGTGGCGAACGCGCTCCGCCGGGCGTACCCCGACTCCCGGATCACGTGGATCGTCCAGCCGGTGCCGCACCGGCTGGTGGCGGGGCATCCCGCGGTCGACGACTTCGTCGTCTTCCACCGGCGGCGAGGTGTCGAGGCGTGGCGCTCCTACGCCGAGCTGCGGGAGCGGCTGAGCGCCCGCCGCTTCGACGTGCTCCTGGCGCTGCAGGTCTACTTCAAGGCCGGGTTGATCGCGGCCATGGCGCCGGCGGCCGCGAAGGTCGGCTTCGACCGGGCCCGCGCCCGCGACCTCAACTGGCTGTTCACGAGCCACCGGATCCCGCCGCACCCCGTCCAACACGTGCAGGACCAGTATTTCGAGTTCCTGGAGTATCTCGGCATCGATCCCGCGCCGGTGGAGTGGCGGATCCGGCTGTCGGAGGCGGAGCGGGCCGCGCAGGCGGCGTTCTTCGGCGGGCTGGACCGGCCGGCCGCCGCCATCGTCGTCGGCACGAGCAAGCCGCAGAAGAACTGGGCGCCGGAGCGGTACGCCCGCGTGGCCGCCGCGCTCGAGAGCGACTTCGGGCTGCGCCCCGTCATCGTCGGCGGACCGTCGGCGGCCGAGGCCGCGATCGCGCGGACGATCGAGCGGACGAGCGGCGCCCGCGTCGTGAACGCCCTCGGCGACGACGTGCGGAAGCTCGTCTGGCTCCTCGACGCCGCCCGCGTCGTCGTCAGCCCGGATACCGGGCCGCTCCACCTGGCCCGCGCGCTCGACACCCCCGTCGTCGGCCTCTACGGCTACACGAACCCGAAGCGCTACGGCCCGTACCGCCGCTTCACCGAGCTGGTCGTGGACGGCTACGCCCGCCATCCCGGCGAGGACTACCCGGCGAGCATGGAGCATCGCGAGGGGGGGATGGAGCGGGTCGGCGTGGACGCGGTGCTGGGGAAGGTCGAGCTGGCGTTGCGGACGACGGCTGCGGGGCGGGGGACGACGGGGTAAGGCGGCGCCGGCCGCCGCAAGCCGTTCCCGCTCTCGCTTACGCTCCCGCTCCCGGGACATCCTCGCGCCGGACTGGCCAACGGCGGTCACGGACGCCGAAGCGCTTGGGTTTCCCGGGAGCGGGAGCGTAAGCGGGTACTTGCCGGCTCTCTACGGCTGCAGCTCGATGTTGTAATTCGTCGTGAACTCCAGGAACTTCGACACGTCCAGCACCGTCGGCCCGGTCATGGAGATGCTCCGCGAGCCCGTCCGCGTCACCCCCGGCAGATAGGCGAGCAGCTCCGCGGGCCGGTAGCTCTTGAGCGCGAGGTCGAGGCGCACCGGCCGCTGGAGCACGTACGGGCGGAGCGAGGCGCGCCGCGCCAGCGCGGTCCGCGCGCGCTCCCGGATGAGCGCCTGCGCGGCCTCCGGCGTCATCGTCTCCGCGGCGTGGAAGCCGATCGCCCGCTTGACGACCGCGCCCTCGATCGGACCGAGCAGCTTCTGGATCTCGGCCACCGCCGCATCGTCGCCGGAGACCATGACCACGGGCACGCCGAAGTGCCCGGCGATGGCGGCGTTGATCCCCGCCTCGGGCATCGGCGTCCCGTTCAGCGCGACCTGCGTGATGTTCGCGCTCGAGATCGTGTGCGCGCGCACGCCCGTCGGGTTCACGCTGGAGGCGTGGTAGCCGATGAAGATGGCGGCGTCGAACGTCGAATCGATCCCCTCCATCATCATGAGCGGGCGCGGCCAGGAGCGGACGACCCGCACGTCCGCCGGCAGCTTCTCGATGAGCAGGCTCTCGCCGTTGCCGTGCGAGTCGGAGACGACGATCTCGGTCGCGCCGGCGGCCTTCGCGCCGTCGATGGCGGCCGCGACCTCCCGCGTCATGAACTCGCGGAATCGGTCGTACTCGAAGCCCGTCGGGCCGAGCTGGTCCCCGGTGACGACGCCCGCGATCCCCTCCATGTCCGCGGAGATGTAGACCTTCAACTTGCCGCGCTGTGCCTGCGCGCGGCCGGGGAGGAGGACGCACAGCAGGGCAAGGGCGAACCAGGGCACGGCTCGGCGCATGACGGGCTCCGTCGCTCGGGTGAAGTGTTCAGGGAATGGGACCGAATATACTGTAAGCGACGTCGCTCCGGGAACGCCCGCCGGCAGCGCTCGGGCCGCACGGTCATCGCCCACATCATTCCCGTGGATCCTCCGCTCATGGACTCTCGCGAGCGCCATCTGAGCACCCTCGGGCTCGGCCCCGACGCCTCGCTCGAGGAGGTGAAGCGCGCGTACCGCGAGCTGACCAAGCGCTGGCACCCGGATCGCTTCGCGAACGACCCATCGCGCCAGGCGGAGGCCACCGAAAAGCTGCGGCGGATCGTCGAGGCGTACCGCGCACTCACCCGCCGGCCGCGGACCTCCACGCCCGGCCACGCCGTCATCGTGCCGCCCCGGCCGCAAGCGCCCGGCACGCGCGTACGCCGCAGAGCGGACGAGACGCGCGCGGCGTTCGTGCGGCCGTCGGCCCCGCCGCCGTCCCGCGAGCACGTGGCGGCGCCGGCGCCCTCGCCCCGGCGACTGCTGGCGGCGCGCCTCACCGCCCGCGCCGGGGTCCTCTTCGCCCTCGCCCTCGGACTCCTGGTCCTCCTGCGACTCCCGCGCCCCGCCGGGCTCGGCGCTCTCTCCGTCCTGCTCGCCGTGGCGGGCGGTGCGCTCGGCGCCTGGCTCGTGGCCGACCACGGCGGCGTCCGGCGGCTGCTCGGCGTCGGACGCGCCGACGGCGCGCTGACCGCGGCCCTCGCCCTGCTCCTCTTCGGCGGCCTGGCTGTCCTCGGCCGCGTCGCACCCTTCGCGTTCGTCGCCCCGGACCAGGCGTATCCGGTCTACTCGTGGGGCGGTGTGGGCGGCGGTGCGGTGGACGGCGGGGTGCCCGAGGGGGACGAGCGTGGTGGGGCGGCGGGGCGCCGGGGCTCCGAGCGCGGCGCGTCGGGTGCGACGCGTTCCGGCGGCGAGGCGTCGCGCGCAACGGCCGCGGACCGAGGCGCCGCCGCCCGGACCGCGCGTGGCGGCCGCGCCGGCGAAGCGCCGGCGCACGCGAGCGGGACGGCGCCGGCCGCCCAGACCAAGCCGGCCGCCGGCCGGACCAAGCCGGCCGCCGCCCAGACCAAGCCGGCCGCCGTCAGGACCGCGCCGACTGCCGCCCGGACCGCGCCAGCCGCCCGGACCGCGCCAGCCGCCCGGACCGCGCCGGCCGTCGCGACCGCGCCGGCCGTCGCCCGTCCGGCCATCTCTCGTCCGGCCATCTCTCGCCCGGCGCCGGTGAGTCCGCCGGAGGGCGGCCGCCAGACCGCGCCGCCGGCGCCGGTCGCGGTCCGGGCGGACGCCGCCGGAAGTCCCGCTCCCCCCGCGGCGCCAGGCGGCGCCGAGCCGGCGCTCGCGGCCCGGCCGGAGCCGGCCGTCACGGCCGCCCCCACCGCCGCCGTGCCGACCGCCGCCCGGCCCGCCCCCGCCGCTCCGGCCGCGAGCGTCGCGGAGCGCGCCGCGCCTGCGCCCCCGGCCCCCGCCCGGGTCGCCGAGGCCGGAGCGGCGCCGGTCTCCGCCGCGCCGACGCGCGGGCCGATCCTCCTCAACACCCGCGACGTCGGCCTCGCCCTCGACGCGGCGTACCCCGCGGCGCTGCGCCAGGCCGGGATCGGCGGGACCGTCATCGTGCGCGCGCTCGTCGAGGCGGACGGGAGCGTGCGCCAGGTCGTCGTCCGCCACTCGTCCGGCCGCCCCGAGCTGGACGAGGCCGCCAGGACGGTCGCCCGCGCCATGTGGTTCTCGCCGGCGCTTCAAGGCAAGCAGGCGACACGCGTCTGGATCCAGTTCCCGGTGGCGTTCGCGGCGAAGTAGCCGCGGCGCGGCCGGCGACGAGCTCCCGCCACCCCCTCGACCTCCGCGCCGGATCGGGTGTACCACCCGCGTCGGCCCGTGCGCCCGCCGACGCGGGGCGCGCGGGGTCGAATTGACGCTCCACCGCGCCGCGTCCTAACTTCAGGTCCCTATGCAGGTCACGCCGAAACGGATCCTCTGGGTAGACGACGAGGTCGAGCTCTTCGAGCCGCACCTCCTGTTCCTCCGCCAGCGCGGCTACCACGTGGACGCCACCACCAACGGGGATGACGCCCTGGAGCTGGCGCGGCGGGAGACGTACGACCTCGTGTTGCTGGACGAGCAGATGCCGGGGAAGCGCGGGCTCGAGGTGCTCGCGGAGATCCGGCGGGAGGAGCCGCACGCGCGCTTCGTCATGGTCACGAAATCGGAGGAGGACCGGACCATGACGGAGGCCATCGGCCGCCGTGTGGACGACTACCTGGTCAAGCCCGCCTCCCCGCGCCAGGTGCTCTCGGCGGTGACCCGCCTGCTGGAGGGGCCGCAGCTCCTGCAGCAGCGCGCGGCGCAGGACTTCGCGGCCCGCTTCGGCGCGCTCTCGCGCATGCGCGACGAGGCGCGCACCTGGCAGGACTACTTCGACGTCTACTCCGAGCTCGTGGACTGGGACCTGCGCCTGCACGAGGCGCGGGAGCGCGGCCTCGCCGACAGCGTGGCCGCGCTGCTGACGGATGTGCGGCGGGAGTTCGGCGCCTACGTCGCCCGGACGTACGAGGAGTGGACGCGGCCGCAGGCGTCGGACCGGCCGCCGCTCTCGGTGGACGTGGTCGAGCGCTTCGTGGCGCCGCAGGCCGCCCAGGAGCGGCTCCTGTTCGTCATCATCGACTGCCTGCGCCTCGACCAGTGGCGCACGATCCGCCCGCTGCTGGCGCCGCTGTTCGACGTGGACGAGCACCTCTACGCGAGCATCCTGCCGACGGCGACGCCCTACTCCCGCAACGCGATCTTCAGCGGGAAGTACCCGGACGCCCTCGCCCGCGCCTACCCGACGTGGTGGGCGACGGACGAGGGAAGCCTGAACGCCTTCGAGGACCAGCTCTTCGCCGAGCAGCTCCAGCGCCTGACCGGGCGCAACGTGCCGCTCCACTACGAGAAGATCTTCACCGACCAGGACGGCGACGAGCTGCTCGCCCGCGTCCGGCGCGCCTTCAAGCAGGGCGGCGTCGTCGCGCTGGTCTTCAACTTCATCGACCTGCTCACGCACGGGCGCAGCGAGAACGCGATCCTGATGGAGGTGGCGCGGGACGTGCCCGCGCTGCGCGCGCTGACGCGGCAGTGGTTCGAGCACTCGACGGCGTTCCGCGTGCTGCGCGAGGCCGCGGCCGAGCGGATCCCGACCGTGCTCACCACGGACCACGGCTCGATCCTGTGCGAGCGGCCGGTCACCGTCTTCGCCCGGCGCGACGCCACCGCCAACCTGCGCTACAAGTTCGGGCAGGACCTGCGCGCGGAGGTGCCTTCCGCCGTCTTCGCCACCGGCGACGAGAAGGTGCTCCGCCTGCCGAAGGGCTCCCTGGCCACCAACTACCTGCTGGCCATGGAGGACTACTTCTTCGTCTACCCGACGAAGCTGCGCGAGTACCAGGCGCGCTACCGCGGCTCGTTCCTCCACGGCGGCGTCAGCACCGAGGAGATGATCCTCCCCGTCGCGCTGCTCCGCCCGCGATGAAGCTCTACCGGCGCATCCTCCGCTACCTGCTCCCCTACAAGGGGCTGTTCCTCCTCGCCATGGTCGCCATGGTGGCGTTCGGCGCGCTGGACGCCTTCTCGTTCACGCTGCTGATCCCGTTCCTGGACGCGCTCTTCAACGGTGCGCGGGGGGCGACGGCGTCGCTTCTCGCCGCCGGCAAGGACGACGCGCTGCACCGCGTGCTCCGCTTCACCATCGGCGGCGCGCTCGACACCGCCTCGCCCATGACGGCGCTGCGCAATGTCGTGCTCGTCATCTTCGGCGTGATGCTGCTCAAGAACGTGGCGGACTACGTGCGCGGGCTCGCCGTCGTCTACATCGAGCAGCGCGTCACGCGGGACCTGCGCAACGAGCTGTACGAGCACCTGCTCCGCCTCGGCCTGCCGTTCCACCACCGGACGCGCGCCGGCCAGGTCATCTCCCGCATCACGAGCGACGTCGACCAGCTCCGCGCGCTCGTCACGTCGAACCTGGCGGAGGCGATGTCCGCCGCCATGCGCGTCGTCTTCCTGGTGGTCGGCCTGTTCCTCGTCTCCTGGAAGCTGACGCTGGTCATGCTGACCACGCTGCCGCTCATGCTGGGGATCTGGGAGCGGTTCCGGAAGCGGCTGCACCGCGGCGTGCGCAAGGTGCTCGACGCCGCCGGCGAGATCAGCTCGCACATCCAGGAGACGGTGAGCGGGATCCGGCTGGTCAAGGCGTCCGCCGCCGAGGACTTCGAGACGGAGCGTTTCCGCCGCCTGACTCGCGCGCACTACAAGGCGGTGATCCGCAACGACCGCTGGCGCAAGGTCTTCCCGCCCATGACGGAGATGGTCGGCGCCATGGCGGTGCTCGCGCTCCTCTGGTACGGCTCGCGCCTCGTGCTCGTCGACCACTCGCTGGAGGCGCCCGCGTTCCTGGCGTTCCTCGGGCTCGCGATGAGCCTGATGCAGCCGGTGAAGGTGATCGGCAAATTCCCATCGCAGGTTCAGCCGGGGTTCGCCGCCGCCGAGCGCGCGTTCGAGCTGCTGGACACGCCGCCGGACATCGTCGACCGCCCCGACGCCCGGGAGCCGCGCGGCATCGGATCGGGGGTCAGGGTCGAGCGCGTGTCCTTCCGGTACGTGCCCGACGAGCCGTGCCTCGAAGGGATCGACCTGGAGATCCGGCCCGGCGAGGTCGTCGCGCTGGTGGGGCCGAGCGGCTCGGGGAAGACCACGCTCGCCTCGCTGCTGCCCCGCTTCTACGACCCGACGGGCGGGCGCATCACGCTCGACGGCGTCGACCTGCGGGAGCTGAAGGGGAAGGAGCTCCGCCGCCTGATGGGGATCGTGACCCAGGAGACGACGATCTTCCACGACACGGTCCGCGCCAACATCGCCTACGGCCTGGACGACGTGCCGCACGCGGTGATCGAGGCCGCCGCGCGCGCCGCGAACGCGCACGGCTTCATCGCCGAGCTGCCGGCCGGCTACGACACCGTGCTCGGCGAGCGGGGCACGCGCCTCTCCGGCGGGCAGCGCCAGCGCATCGCGATCGCGCGCGCGCTCGCCAGGAACCCGCAGCTCCTGATCCTCGACGAGGCGACGAGCGCGCTCGACACGGAGAGCGAGCGCCTGGTGCAGGAGGCCATCGACTCGCTCCTCGAGGGGCGTACCGTGCTGGTCATCGCGCACCGGCTGTCCACCGTCCGGCGCGCCGACCAGATCCTGGTCATGGACGGCGGCCGCGTCGTGCAGCGCGGCACGCACGAGGAGCTGCTGGCGACGGGCGGACTCTACCGTCGCCTGTACGAGCTTCAATTCCAGGGCGACGACGCGGCGCTGCGCGTGCCCGCAACCGGCGCGTAGCGGAGGAGCTTGCGATGCGTGATGCGGCCCGGCGACCGATGCGGCGGATCCTGCTGATCCAGATGAAGTGGATGGGCGACGTCATCCTGACCACGCCGGCGATCCGCCTGCTGCGGCGCGCCTACCCGGACGCACGCATCGATCTGCTCACGCGCCCGCCCGGCGCCGCCGCGGTGGAGGGCAACCCATACCTCGACGAGGTGCTCGTCTTCCGGCGCGGGCGCGAGAACACGGCGCGCATGGTCCGGGAGCTCGCCCGCCGCCGCTACGACGCCGTCATCGACTTCCGCTCCACGATCCGCGACACCCTCTTCGCCGTCGCCTCGCGGGCGCCGCTGCGCGTGGGCGTGCAGGACAGCGGCCTGCGCCGGGTGCTCTACACGCACACGTTCCCCAAGGAGCGCGACGGCGTCTACCTGGCGCGGCAGAAGATGGAGCTGCTCCGCCCGCTCGGCATCGAGGCCGGCGCCACGCGCCAGCTCGCGCTGGACGTGGTCGTCGGCGCGGCGGAGCACGCCTGGGCCGAGCGCATCCTCGAGCGGCTCGGCCTCACCGGCGAGGAGCCGATCGTCGCATTCTCGGCCGTCGGCCGCCTGCCGTTCAAGCGCTGGCCTGCGGAGCGCTGGGCCGAGGTGGCCGACGCGGTGGCGGCGAGGGGCGCGCGCGTGCTGTTCACGCACGGCCCCGGCGAGCGGGAGCAGGTGCGCGCGGTCGTCGAGCGCATGCGCCGACCCGCCGCCTGGGACTACGAGCCGGGATCGCCCCGCCAGCTCGCGGCGCTCTACGAGCGCTGCGTGCTCTGGGTCGGCAACGATGGCGGGCCCAAGCACATTGCCGCCGCGGCGGGCACGCCGACCATCAGCGTGATGCGCTGGTCGATCGGGTCCGTTTGGGCCGACACCGGCGCGGGCGTGAGCGACCTGTACCTGGAGGCGCTCCCGGTGCTCCCGTGCAACCCGCGGCGCTGCGGCCAGTGCGCCCACCTGTCCTGCCTGGTGGAGCTGAAGACGGAGTCGGTCGCCGCCGTCGTGCTCCGTCGCCTCGAGGACGTCGCGCCGGAGCTCGCCCGGCGGCCGGACGGCGCGGCGAGCGCGCCGGCCGTGAAGGGACCCCGCCGGGCCCGCGCCCGCTCGACCTAGCATCGTGTACGTCATCGCCCACAACGGCGCCCGGATCTGGGGCGGCGCGGAGCGCGCCACGGCGCTCATCCTGGCGGGGCTGCAGCACCGCGGCCACCGCGTCCTCCTGCTCTGCAACGCCCCGCTCGTCGCCGATCGTGCCCGCGCGCTGCGCGTGCCCGCCGAGCTGCAGCCGCTCGGTGGCGACGTCGCCGTGCACCACGCCGTGGCGCTGGCGCGCCGCCTCCGGCGCGAGCGCCCCGATGCGCTGCTGGTCGGCACGTTCAAGAAGCTGTGGCTGGCCGCGCCGGCCGCGCGCCTCGCCGGCGTGCCGCGCGTCGTCGCCCGGATCGGCCTCGAGACCGACACGCCGCGCAGCGCGAAGTACCGCTTCGTGCTCGGCCGCTGGGTGGACGCCGTCGCCGTGAACGCCGGGCACATGGCGCCGCCGTTCCTCGCGCTCCCCGGCTGGACGCCGGAGCGCGTGGTCACGATCCACAACGGCATCCAGCCGAGCCGGCGCCGGCTCCCGGCGGGCGCGGTGCGGGCCGCCCTCGGCCTGGCACCGGACACGCCGGTCATCGGGACGGTGGCGCGGCTCGCCCGGCAGAAGCGCCTCGACCGCCTCCTGCGCGTGCTCGCGGCGCTCCCGGCCCGGGTCCATGCCGTCGTGGCCGGGGAGGGAGAGGAGCGCGCCGCGCTCACGCGCCTCGCCGGCGAGCTCGGCGTCGGCCGGCGCGTCCACTTCCTCGGGCACCGGGACGACGTCGCGGACGTGCTCGGCGCGCTCGACGTCTACCTGGTCACCTCGGATCGCGAGGGGATGAGCAATGCCATGGTCGAGGCCCTCGCCGCCGGGGTGCCGGTGGTGAGCACGCCGGTGAGCGGCGCCGCGGAGGCGCTGGACCCGCTCGGGGATGGGACCGCGCCGGGCGTCGTCGCCACGTTCGAGGTGGAGAGGCTCGCCGCGGCCGTCTCGCGCCTGCTGGTGGACCCCGCGCTGCGGCACGGCATGGCCGCCGCCGCGCGGGCGCGGGCCGCCGAGCGCTTCTCCTACGAGCGGATGATCGACCGGTGGGAGGACCTGCTGGCACCGGCCCGCCCGTCCGCGCGCGAGGCGCTGCGCGAGCTCGAGCCGTCCGCATGGTGACGCCGGCCGCGCGCACACCGCGCACGCTCTTCGTCTACAAGGTCAGCGGGATGGACACCGCGGAGATCCGCGGCCGCCAGATCGCCCGCGAGCTGGGCTGCGACACGATGCGGCTGCGCGAGCTGACGCCGGAGACCGCGGCGCGCTACGACGTCGTCGTCTACGTGAAGCGGCCGGCGGAGCGCCGGGTGCTGGAGGAGATCCGGCGCCGCGGCGTGCGCCAGGTGCTCGATCCGCTCGACAACTACGGCTGGCGCGAGATCGGCCGGGCCGCGAGGCACCTCGACGCGTTCATCGGCGCGAACCTCACGCACGCCGTGCATCTGCGGCGCCGCTTCGGCCTGCCGGCCGCCGAGATCCCGCACCACCACTGCAACTTCGACGAGCTGCGCATCCCGCGGCGCACGCCGCCGACGCTCGGCTTCATCTCGACGCCCGACCACTGGCCGATGAACCGGCGCCTGGCGGAGCGGACCGGCTACCCGGCGGTCTCGAACGTCTCCCGCAAGGGCGAGCGCGGCTTCGAGCGCCTCGTCGAGGCCTACCTGAGCGTCGACGTCGGCTTCGTCTACCGCATGCGGCCGGAGAAGATGCGCTTCAACTGCGCCAACAAGCTCACGAACTACATGAGCTTCGGCATCCCCTCCGTGCTCACCCCCGAGTCGGGCTTCCTCGAGTACGGCCGGCACGGCGAGACGGTGCTCTACGCCCACACGAAGGAGGACTTCGTCGACCTGCTGCGCTGGCTCGCCGCGGACACCGACCTCCGCATGCGCATGAGCGACGCCTGCTACGACGCCGCCCGCCCGTTCCACATCTCCCGGATCGCGGAGCGCTACCGCGAGTTCCTGGCCTCGCTCTAGGCGACGATGGCCGGCTCCGCCGCCTCCGCCGAGCGCGTCTGCGTCGTCCTCCTCACCGGACTGGGCGACGTGGTCCACGGCCTGCCGCTCGTCAACGCGCTCAAGCGGCAGGACCCGGGGCGCCGCATCACCTGGGTCGCCGAGCCGATGCCGGCCCAGCTCCTGGCCGGCCACCCCGCCGTGGACGACGTCGTCGTCTTCGAGAAGCGGCGCGGCGCCGCCGGCGTGCGCGACCTCTGGCGCGCGCTGCGGCGGCGCCGCTTCGACCTGACGCTGAACCTGAACATCTACTTCAAGAGCATCTGGCCCACCGCGTTCTCGCGCGCGCCGGTGCGCCTCGGCTTCGACCGCGCCCGCTCCCGCGACGGCGTCTGGCTCGCCGCGAACCGCCACATCGGGCCCGGGCCGCGCCGCCACACGCAGGACCTCTTCCTCGAGTTCCTCGAGCGGCTCGGCGTGCCGGCCGAGCCGCTCGAGTGGAGGCTGGCGCCGACCGCCGCCGAGCGCGCCGCGCAGGCCGCGTTCTTCGCCCCGCTCGAGGGCCGCCCCGTCGCCGCGATCGTGCCGGCCTCCGCGAACGCGAAGAAGGACTGGAGCGCCGAGGGGTACGCCGCCGTGGTCGACGCGCTCGAGCACGACTTCGGGCTCCGCACGATGCTCGTCGGCGGGCCGGGCGGCCGGGAGGCCGCCATCGCGCGAGCGGTCCTGGAGCGCGCCAGCGCCCGACCCGTCTGGGCGCTCGGCGACGGCGTCCGCCGCGTCCTCTGGCTCCTCGAGGCGAGCCGCCTCGTCGTCGCGCCGGACACCGGGCCGGTCCACATGGCCCGCGCCATGGACGTCCCGGTCGTCGGGCTCTACGGCCACACGAACCCCTGGCGGGTCGGACCCTACCGGAAGTTCGACGACCTCTGGGTCGATACCTACACCGACCCGGGCGAGCCGCCGGACCCGAGCCGCGCCGATCCGCGGCTCGGCCGCATGGAGCGCATCACGCCACGGGACGTGCTGGACCGGGTCGAGCGCGCCCTGGCCCGCTACCCGGCGCGCGAGCCGGCGCTCGGCGAGGGGAGGCGCCCGTGAGCCGCCGCGTCACCCCCGCCCACCGCGCCGAGTTCGCCGCCTACCGCGCCGTGGCCGGCATCGCCGCGCGCGTCGGCGAGCCGGCGGCGCTGTCCGTCGGCGCCGCCATCGGCGGCTTCGTCTACCGGCCGCTCGGGATCCGGCGCCAGGTCGCCGAGGACAACCTGCGCCGCGCGTTCCCCGAGCGCGACGAGGATTGGGTGCGCCGCACGGCCCGGGCGGCGTACCGCCACCTCGGCCGCGAGGCCGTGGCCATGCTGCGCCTGCCGCGCCTCGACCGGGCCGAGATCCTCCGCCGCGTCGTCGTCCCCCCCGCCCAGCTCGAGGCGCTCGCGCGGGCGGCCGCGCGCGGCCGCGGCGTCGTCATCGCGACCGGCCACTTCGGCAGTTGGGAGATGGCCGGCGCCACGCTCGCCGCGCTCGGCCACCGCGTCACAGCCATCTACAAGCGTCTCTCCAACCCGTTGTTGGACCGCGAGGTACGCGCAACGCGCGAGGCCGTCGGGATGCGCCTCATCGACCGGTGGGATAGCTCGCGCGCCGGGCTCGACGCGCTCGCCCGCGGCGACGTGCTCGCCGTCGTCGCCGACCAGGACGCACGCCGGCGCGGGATCTTCGTCCCCTTCTTCGGCCGGCCCGCCTCCACCTACCGCGGCGCGGCGCTGATGGCGCTCCGCGCCGGGGCGCCGCTCTTCCTCGGATACGCGCGGCGCGGCCCGGACGGCTATATTGGCAGTGTGGAGGAGGTGGATGCGTCCCGGGAAGGCCCCGCCGACGAGGTCGTCCACCGCCTGACGGCGGCGTTCACCGCCCGCCTCGAGGCGGCCATCCGGGAGGCACCGGAACAGTATTTCTGGCAGCATCGACGCTGGAAGACGGCGCCGCCGGAGGAACCGCGCGACGCCGCTGCGGTATAGAGACACCAGCACGGGTGGGTCGCCGCGCCGCCCCCGAGCCGCCGGGGCGTGCTGGACCGAGCCGATTCGAGACGACGTGATCTATATCTGCATTCCGTCCCATAACGAGGAACGGACGGTCGGCGTTCTGTTGTGGAAGATCCGGCAGGTAATGACCGGCTTCCCGCGCGACTACCAGGTCCTCGTCCTCGACGACGCCTCCACCGACGGCACCGCCCAGGTGTTGGCGCCGTACGCACGCATCCTGCCTCTGGTGGTGCTCCGCCACGAGCAGCGGCGCGGCTACGCGGCCTCGCTGGACGAGCTGCTGCGGGAAGCGGCCCGGCGCTCGGAGTACCCCCGCCGGGACGTGATCGTCACGCTCCAGGCCGATTTCACGGAGGAGCCGGACGACATCCCGGAGCTGCTCAAGCGGATCGAGTCCGGCGCGGACGTCGTGACGTCGCGCGTCGAGCTCCAGCCCACCTTGCCGAGGCGCATCCGCTGGACGCGCCGGCTCCTCTCGCGCGTGCTGCGGCGCCTTGGCTGGCCCGAGTCGGTGACCGACGTGCTCTCCGGCTTCCGGGCGTACCGCGTCCTCGGCGTGCGCAAGGCGCTCGAGGCCCGCGGCGGCGCCCGGTTGCTCCAGTGGAGCGACGTCTGGGCCGCCAACGCCGCGCTGCTGCGGGAGGTCCAGCCGCACGTGCGGCGCGTGGACGAGGTGCCGGTCCGGCTCCGCTCCGACCGGCGGCAGCGGCCGAGCCGGTTCGAGCCGAAGGAGAGCGCGTTCCAGCTCCTGCGGCTCGCCTTCGGGCGCCGCGCCCCGGACGCGGTCCCGCCGCGGGAGGGCGGCCCCGCGCTCGTGCCGACGACCGCGAGCGTCGTGGCGGACCGGGGCGCGCCGCGCGAGGGCTCGCAGAATGGAGGCGCCCGCCGCGACCGGAGCGGCCGCGGCGGTGCGCCGCCGGGCCGGCGCGCGGCGGCGCCGCGCACGGCCACCGGCGGGGCGTCCGCCGAGGACGCCGCGCGCCGGTCGTCCCGGCCCCGCCGGGCCGCGGCCGAGGGCGCGGCGCGCAACGGCGGGCCTCGCCGGCCGCGCCCGGGCGGAGGCGCGCCGACCCCGGCGCCGACCGACGCGCCCGCGACCGAGGCTCCGCCGCCGTAGTCCGCGCGGCGCGCGCGGCGCCGGCGCAAGCCCGGGTCCGAGAGGGGCTCCGGTGCGCCGGAAATCCAGGTCGCGCCGGACGCGCTGGACGCCTCCGCCGCCGCGGCGGAGCCGGGCGCGGCGCCCGAGGCCGAGGAAGCAGGCGAAGCGCCGGCCCGAGCGAAGCGGCCCCGGCGCCGTGGGGGGCGCGGCCGCGCCCGCGGACGCCGGGCCGAGGGCGGCTCGCCGGACGCGTCCGGCGACGTCGCCGCCCTGCCGCCGATTGCCGAGCGGGTCGATGCGCCCGCCTCCGGCACGCCCGGCCCGGGTGCCTAGTCACACGACGAAAGGTCGATCTGCCGTGCAGTTGCGTTCTCCGGTTTCCGCCGTGTTGCTGCTCTTCGCCTCGCTCGCCTCCCCCGCGCCCGCCCAGACCCCGGTCGAGGGGCTGCGCACCGCCGAGGCGCCGCCGGCCCCCGTGCCGTTCGGCGTCGGCGAAAAGCTCGTCTACTCCGTGTCGCTCAGCCCGTTCGGCGGCGTCGGGGATGGCTCCTTCGAGGTGGTCGAGCTCGACACGATCCGCGGCCATACGACGTACCGGCTGCGCATGCGCGTGAAGGGCGGCGTCCTGTTCGCGAAGGTCAACGACCACTACCAGTCGTGGATGGACGTCCACTCGCTGATCTCGCGCCGCTTCCAGCAGGACCAGAAGGAGGTCAAGTACGAGCGGCACCGCACGCTCGACTTCTTCCCGGAGCAGCTCCGCTGGAGCCGGCTCGACAAGGAGGAGTCCGGGCCGCTCCCGACCGACCGGCCGCTCGACGACATCTCGTTCATCTACTACGCCCGGACGCTCCCGCTCGAGGTCGGCCGGACGTACACGCTGCCGCAGTACTTCCACAAGGACGGCAACCCCGTCGTCCTCAAGGTGTTGCGCCGCGAGACGGTGAAGGTCCCCGCCGGCACGTTCGCCACCATCGTCGTGCAGCCGATCATCCAGACGAAGGGGCTCTTCGGCAAGGGCGGCAAGGCGGAGGTCTACTTCAGCGACGACGACCGGCGCTTGCTCGTGCAGATGAAGTCCGACGTCCCGGTGCTCGGCTCGCTCACGCTGCGGCTCGAGCGCGTCGAGCTCGGCGAGCGCCTCTCGTCCACCTCGCCGGCCCAGCACCCGTGATGGACGAGGCGACGCCGCCGCCCCCGACCCCGGACGAGGTCGACGTCGCCCGCATCCGCACGGTCCCCGTCGCCGCGCGGCCGAACAAGGTGCGGACTGCGGACCTCGCGCATCCGCCCGGCACGGACCGCAGCTTCCACGCGTTCCTCGACTCGCTCCCGGACATCCTCGAGGCGAAGAGCTTCCGCGCCGTCGTCCAGGCCGTGGCCGGCGCCGCGCGCGCGGGACGGGGCGTGCTCGTCATGCTCGGCGGCCACGTCGTCAAGACCGGCCTCTCGCCGGTGCTCATCGACCTCATGCGGCGCGGCGTCATCACGCACGTGGCCACGAACGGCTCGGCCGTCATCCACGACTACGAGCTGGCGCGCTGGGGCGGCACGAGCGAGGACGTGGAGGCGGGCCTCGCGGACGGCACGTTCGGCATGGCCGAGGAGACCGGCCGCGAGATGAACGGCGCGATCCGGCGCGGCGCCGCGGAGGGGTGGGGGATGGGCGAGGCGCTCGGCCGCGCGCTGGAGGCGCGAGGCGACCTGGCCGCGTCCGCGCTCTCGCTCCTCCTCGCCGCGCGCCGGCTCGGCGTCGGCCTCACCGTCCACGCCGGTATCGGCGCCGAGATCATCCACCAGCACCCGGCCGCCGACGGCGCGGCGCTCGGCGAGACGTCGCTCCGCGATTTCCGCCGCCTGGCCGCGCACCTCCCGCGCCTCGAGGGCGGCGTCGTCCTGAACCTCGGCTCCGCCGTCATCATGCCCGAGGTCTTCCTCAAGGCACTCACCGTCTGCCGCAACGTGAACGACGGCGCGCCCCGCGCCTTCGTCTCCGCCGACTTCGACATGATCCGCCACTACCGGCCGCGCGTGAACGTGGTCGAGCGCCCGACGAGGACCGGCGGCGGGAAAGGCTACCAGATCACCGGACACCACGAGATCATGGTGCCGCTCCTCGCATGGTCGGTCGTGGAGGCGTTGGGGTGAACGCGAGAGGGGCCGCCCGGATGATCCGGGCGGCCCCTCTCGCATTCGTCGGCGCGCGGCGTCCGCGCTGCGCCGCCCTCTGCGCCGCCTGCGCCGGGGCCCGCGCCCCGGGGAGCGGCAGGCGCAGGAGCTGGCGGTGTCCGAGGTCCAGCGCGTACAGGAAGCTGCCGTTGACGGTCAGGCCGTAGAACTGGGCGCCGGGGATCGCGGCCTCCCAGACCTTCCGGCCGTCCGCGGAGAAGCGCACGATGCGGCCGCGCCCGCCGCGCTCGGCGGCGAAGACGTCGCCTTCGGGCGTCGAGGCCACCGCCACCAGGCGCCCGCGGCCGAAGCCGGTGATGAAGCGCTGCAGCGTGCCGTCGGCCGCGATGCGCAGCACGTCGCCCTCGTAGCCGGCGGCGGCGATGTCGCCCGCCGCGCTGGCCGCGATCTGGTAGAGGTGCTCGTCGACCCTGCGCCACACGCTGACCGTGCCGTCGCGGGTCACGCGGTGGATGCGCCCGCTCCAGTCGGCGACGAGGACGTCGCCGTCCGCGAGCACCGCCGTGCCGTAGGCGGGCGCGGCGTCCCCAAGCCGGGCCACGACGTGCGCCGAGCCGCTCTCCGCGACGCGGTACAGGTAGTCGTCGCCCGCCGCGCGGGCCACCACGTACGCCTCGCCCGACGGCCCGACGACGGGCGAGTACACCGCGTCGGACGGGATTCGCACGAGCGTCTTGGGCAGCGGATCGCCGCGGTTCATGGCCAGCACGCGCGGCCGCGGCCGCAGCCCGAGCGGGTCCCAGCCGTAACCGGCCTGCAGGATCCGGTCGCCCTGCATGGCCAGCCCCCAGCTCCACGGGAGCTGCGTGGCCAGCACCTCGGCGCTGCCCGGCGCCGTCACCTCCAGCGCCACGACCACCTGCCGGGCCGTGCTGGCGCTGTCTCCCGCCGCCCGCAGGCTCACGGTGTCGGCGTAGTCGCCGGGCGGGAGCGCCGCCGGGTCCGCGCTCAACACGAGGTCGTCGCCCGAGCGCGTCGCGCGCAGCCAGTTCGCGCGCCCCTCCGCCGTCCACGCCGACGGCACCGAGTCCGCCGGCAGGCGAACCACGCCGCCGACCGGCTTCGCGCCCTCCACCGCGGCGAGCCGCACGACGCCGCGCATCGACGTGGCCGCGGCACGGGCGCCCGCCAGCGAGACGTCCATCGAGACGACGCCGCTCCGCTCCGCGATCCGGTCCAGCCGCAGCCCCGCCGGCTGAACGAACTCGAACGTGTGGCGCTCGTCCCGCCCCGGGAACGGGTCGCCCTCGTCCGCGCCGCCGTGCAGCGTGTCGTTGCCGACATCCGCCCGCAGCACCGCGACGGCCGGCTTGCGCTCGTCGCTGTTCCACGCGCCCAGCTCGCCCCGCTCCGGGTCCACGTGCCAGGCGAGCATGCCGCTCCCCGGGATGTGCGCGTCCGAGCCGATCTTCTGCCGGTTCTCGAACAGCAGGTACTCGCCGCCCGAGCCCGCCACGTCGTAGCGGTAGATCGTGTGCGACGTCTCCACCGGCGGCAGCGACAGCGCCGTCGTGTCCTTCTTCAGCCACTTCACCGTCACCCAGCCGAGCTGCTCCTTCTCCCACGCCCCCAGGTGCGTCGGCGAGTAGCGCGCGCTGTGGCTCCCCGTGCCCATCAGGCCCCACGCGCCGATCCCCTGCGAGGAGCCGTCGTAGTCGTACAGGTCGGGCAGCCCCAGCACATGCCCGGTCTCGTGCGCGAGCACCCCGACGTGCAGCGGACCGCACGTCTCCGCGTCCACCGCCGAGAGCACCAGGTAGTCCGCGATCCGCACATTGCCCCCCGACTTCGAGAGCGAGCGCGTCGGGAACGGCTCCATCGCGCCGCGGTGCGGCCAGATCGCGCCCGGCCGCGTGTCACCCTCGCACGGCGTCGCGTACAGGAAGACGACGAAGTCCACGAAGCCGTCGTCGTCCCCCGAGTTCGGCACGCCGTCCGGGCCGTCGTTGTCGAACTGCCCGAAGTCGATGAACGGCTCCGCCAGCGTCAGCGCCTCCTCCCGCAGCTCCTTCACCCGCCCGAAGCCGCCCCAGCCGAACGACTCCTTCGGCAGGTAGTACGACGCCGGACGGCTCAGCCGCAGCCACGACGTCACCGCGCCGGTCACCTTCAGCAGCCCGCCCGAGACCTCGTCGTAGTAGGACGCGTACGAGACCGTGTCGCCCCGCGCCGGTCCGAACAGCCGGTCCGACAACGCCTTCGAGGAGAACGGCTCCGTGCCGTCCGAGTACAGCACCGGGATCACCAGCACCCGCAGCGTCCCCGTCAGCGCGGCACCCAGCTTCGCCGCCGCCTGCGGGTCCAGCCCGTCCAGCCGACCCGCCGCCAGCAGCTCCTGCCGCCGTCTCCGGACCTGCTCGACCTTGCCGAGCCACGCCCGGCTGAATTCCATGGGTGCGTACGGCTGCGTGTCCGTCAGCCCCGCGATGGTCGCGGGCGGAAGCACAATCGGTCCCGCGGCCGGGAGCGGCCGGGGGATCTGCGCCTGGGCGGCGCCCGCCGAGGTGAGGGTAGCAGCAACGACGGCAGTGACGAAAACGCCTCGTCGCCCCACCCGCAGGAGAGGATGGGTGAAGATGGCTCGCTCCTTCGCGGGCCGGCCCACGCGCCGTCGCGTGAGTCCGGGTGGGTTCGGCTGTGGAGTTTGTGTGTTGGGAGTGGAGAAACCGGTGCTCGTCCGGCGGACCCAACCATCCGCAAGATGACGGTAACTCCGCGTGCGGTCAAGTGTTTCCTCGCCCGCGGCACGATTCTGTCAGACACCCCCCGCCCAGGGGTTGACCCCCTCCCCCGTTTCGTTATCTTTATCTCTCTGCACGGGAACCGGATACACGCCCCGGCAGGTACCCGCGCCCCCATCGTCTAGTGGCCTAGGACGCTGCGTTCTCAGCGCAGAAACCGGGGTTCGATTCCCCGTGGGGGTACTGGCTCGCTCGGTGGGCCGCCAAGGTCGCATAGCTCAGTTGGCTCCGGGGCCTCTCCCCTCCGCCGACTTCGCAGGTGGTTCCGGGCTACGGGTGACCTGGGTGCATTGGTCGGCAGTTCGAGTTTGTTCGCGGTCGCATAGCTCAGTTGACTCCGGCGCTTCGCGCCTTCGTCGACTTCGCAGGTGGTTCCAGACGACCGGTGGCTTCGGTAGGGCAGTGGGTACGTCGGCAATTTCTCGGTCGCATAGCTCAGTCGGTTAGAGCGCACGGTTCACATCCGTGAGGTCGTAGGTTCGAGTCCTACTGCGACCACTTCGAGAAGACGGCGCAGTTCGTTGCGCCGCAATAGGTTGGAAGGTCAGGGCCGCATCCGATGGGTGCGGCCCTTTTCCGTGCGCCAGCGGTTCTCGGCGGGGGTTCCTGTAGCGTTTCTGTAGCGTTCGGGAAAACGCTACAGACGGCCCGCCCGGGGCCCGTGGCTCAGCTTGGCTGTACCCGGCCACCAACGCGTGGACCGAACCGCCGAGGGAGAGCTCGGACCGATGGTGAGCCCCGGGCGACGGCCTGGGTTGCACCTTGAGGGATTGGGGCCGGGCTGGCCGTCTCGGGGTTCACCCGACCGACGGCGCGGAGGGGCGGTCTGGGCGGGGGTCGCCAGATCGACAAGCGGATCGAGGACTTCCCCGACCTCTCGGCGGTCGGCGTGCTCGAGGAGGTCCACGCCGACGGCTACTGCGGTGGCTACTCGCAAATGCGCGACTACGTGCGCCGCATCCGCCCGTGCGGTCGGCCGCCCAGAATCACCGCGAGGTTCCGGCGGACGTCGCAGGGAGAGCGGTGATTCGGTCGAGCGCCGCCGCCACGGCCTCCTCCGGCCGAGCGAGGTGCTCAACCGGCGCAGCGGCCGTATCCAGACCCGGCACCGCGGCCGCGGCGGGCTCACGCCCCGGCTCGGGCAGCGTGGCACGGCCTGCGGGTGGCGGCGGCGAGTCGTCGTCTCTCATGCACCCTCCACTCGTGGTCCGCTCAGCAGTTCCGGCGCCTGGGACGCGACGCTATTCCGCTCGCGCCGACAATCGGGACCGGTGTGTGTCCCCGAGTCAGCGACACGGAGTCCTCCAGATGTTTCGCCTTGTAAGTCAGCTTCGCCGACGCTATCGTGCCATATAGGCTTGCTCTCCATCCGTCGCTGTCGGCTTTCAGTCGTTATGTCCGCCTCGGATGTGTTCAGGCGTCCGACTGTTCTGCCACACGTCTGCCGAGCGATTCTGCGCGATGATGCGTTTCCACTGGACGACTGCGTTCACGGCCGCCGCGGCGCTCGCGCTCGGCTGCGGCGGCGATGGAACCGGACCGGGGCGTGGCGATCTCCGCGTCATCATCGCGCCGGCGGACACGCTGGTTACCGCCCTCGGGGATTCGGTTCACCTGTCCGCCTCGGTCGTCGAGCGGAACGGCCGAAATTCGCCGAGCGCGACGGTCATTTGGACGAGCCTCGATCCGGAGGTGGTCTCCGTCGGCGAGACCGGCGTTGCCGTCGCGCGCTCGAATGGGGCCGCGCGTATCCGCGCGCTCGCCGGCACCGCCGCGGATACGGCGATCGTTCGGGTGCGCCAGCAGGTCGTCGGGGTCGGCATCTCGGCACCCGACACCGTGCTCCCCCTGGGGAGCACCACGCAACTCGGCGGTGGCGGCGTGGACGCGCGCGGCAACGTGGTGGCGGACCAGCCGGTGGAGTGGGTTTCCTCCGATCCGGCCATTGCAGCCGTAGATGCGGAGGGAGTGGTGAACACGCGCTCGACGGGGGCCGTGACCGTCCGGGCGCAGGTGGGAACCGAGCAGGATTCCATCTCGCTGCAGATCGTCCGGCCCGCGGCGAACATCTCGATCTCTACCTGGCACGCCTGCGCGACGGATCTAGACGGGTCGCTCTACTGCTGGGGGAGCACCTACGGCGAGCTGCTCGGACGTTTTTCCTCCCCGGAGGCGCCCGTCCCCCTCCGCGTGCCCACGCCCGCCCCGTTCGGTGCCGTCGCGACGAGTTCGCGCGGGAGCTGCGCGCTCTCCAGCGCGGGGGAGGCGTACTGCTGGGGCTACCCGACCTTCGGCGTGTTCACCCCGACGCTCGACCGTGGTCCCGAGCCGCTCGAGGTGTTGAGCGTCTCGCAGACCCACGCATGCGGCGTCGGCGCGAGCGGGCAGGCCTACTGCTGGGGGATCAACTTCTACGGTGCGTTCGGCAACGGCCAGCCGATCGGGGCTTCGAGCACGTTGGTCCCGGTCGCGACGAACGTCCGGTTCCGCACCATCGCGGCGCTGGCGTCGCGGACCTGCGCGCTCACGTCGGAGGGTCGCGCCTACTGCTGGGGCTACAACGAGGATGGCGCGCTGGGCGGCGGCTTCACCAGCCAGATGGAGCTTCTCCCCGTGCGGGTGGTCACGGACCTCAGTTTCGCCAGCATCGCTGCCGGCGACCTGCACGTCTGCGCGCTCACGGGGGAGGGTGCCGCGTACTGCTGGGGCTCGAACGAGTTCGGTCAGCTCGGGAATGGTTCGACCGCCAACGTGGTCGACCACCCCGTCGCCGTGCGGGGTGGCGTCCGCTTCGCGAGCATCTCGCCAGGCAACGACCACACGTGCGGATTGGACGCGGAGGGGCGGGCGTACTGCTGGGGCTCGAACGGCGCCGGCCAGCTCGGAATCGGCTCGCATGAGGACCGGATGCAGCCGACCCCCGTGGCCGGCGGGCTGCGGTTCCGCGCCATCGCCGCGGGCGACGGCCGCACGTGCGGGATCACGACCCGGCGAGTGGCGTACTGCTGGGGCTCGGACAACCAGACCCCGATCGGGATCGGCTGGCGGCCCGACGGTGACGTCACCGTGCCGACCCGCATCCTGCTGCGCTGAGGGGCGGGTGCTGCGGTAACCAGGCACCTTGAACCGCGGCGCTCCGACCGGCGCGCATCGTCAGGTCGGCATGACCGCCGCTCCGCCGCGCGCGCGTCGGCTCCCCTCCAGGCGGCGGTCCATCACCATAACGGCTGCGATCGCGGTGAGCGGG
>DASTKT010000141.1:0-55122 GCA_035715725.1 Longimicrobiales bacterium
CGGGCGCGGGCGCGCAAGCGCAAGCGGAGCAACGACGAAACCGCCGTGGCGAGCCCGGTCGCCACGGCGGTTTCGATTCCAGGACGCCCTCGAGGGCGCCCTACCTCGACAGCGTGACACCCACCCGCACCGTGCGCGGCAGGCCGTACGAGATCAGCGCGTTCGCGCCGCTGCCGGAGAGGTTCACCTGGTACTTCGTGTCGCCGATGTTCTCGACGGAGACGGAGCCGAGGACGCCGGGGACGACCTCGCGCTGGGCGTTGGCGTCGACGACCGTGAACGGGGCGAGCGGCGCGCCCTGCAGCGTCGTCGTGTACCCCTCGTGGCGCCAGATGCCGGTCCAGGCGCCGAGCAGCCGAGAGGTGTACGTCGCGCGGATCGTCTGCTTCGGCGAGGGGACGCGGTTGATGTGCCGGCCGTTGCTGGCGTCGTCCGAGACGACGCGGGCGTCGTCGTAGTTGACGCTGCCGCTGACGAGGAGCCGCTCGATCGGGCGCAGCGCCAGGTACGCCTCGCCGCCCTTGCTGCGCGAGCGGTTCACGTTCAGCCGCTGCCGGATCACCGGCGGCCCCTGCGAGATCGTCGTCGGGACGTTGAAGTCCTTGTAGTCGGCGACGTAATACGTCCCCTTCAGCTGCACCCACGGCGCCGGCTGCCAGTCGAAGCCGGCCTCGCGCCCCGTGGCGAACTCGGGCTTCAGGTCGGGGTTCGGCAGCGTGATCTGCGACGCGTTCGCGTTGATCTGCTTGCGGTACAGCTCGGCGAGGTTCGGCGCGCGGAACGCGCGGTAGACGGCGCCGTGCACCGAGAAGCTCGAGGCGACCTGGTAGCGCGCGCCGATGCGCGGCGAGAACGCGCTCTTGCTGCGGTTCGGGTACGTCACGGTGCCGGCCGACGGGTCGATCGACTTGCCGTTGTTGTTGTCCCAGCGGTCGATGCGGGCGCCGAGCTCGATGCGCAGCGGCGCGAAGGGCGCGGCGATCGCCTGCACGAACGCGCCGCTCAGCGCCTGGTCGCCGCCCGACCAGACGGTGCGTACGAGCTGGCCGCAGCTCAGGCCCGGGCAGCTCGTGTTGAAGCTCGACTCGTCGTACGCGCCGTTCAGGTGGCGATAATCCGCGCCCACGCTGAACGACTCCAGCCCGAGCAGGCCGCCGCGCGTCCAGAGGAGCGACGCGCCCCAGTCATGGCTCGGGATGCTGGCGACGGCGCTGCTGTCCTCGCACGCCCGCGTCGTCGATGCCGGGGCCACGCCGCAGGTGAGCGAGTTCGAGCGCACCGCGGTGGAGCGCTGCCACTCGTCCTGGCGGCCGTCCCAGGCGCGGAGCGAGACGAGCCCCGTCGCCGCGGTGCCGTAGTCGACGCCGAGGTCGACGCTCCCCTGGTCGCGCGTCTGCCGGCCGAGCGGCGTGCCGGTCGCGCGCGAGTCGCCGAACTTGTGGCCGGTCGCGAAGATCGACAGCCGGGACGACGGCGCGTAGTTCAGCCGCACGTAGCCGTTGCGCTGGACGATCTCGGAGGGGACGTCGACGGCGCCGCGCTTGGAGGGGTCGAGCATCGTGTAGCCGCCGCCCTCGAGGTAGTCGCCGCTGACGTTCGCGGTCAGCGCGCCGACGATCGGCACGCCCGCCGAGAGGAAGCCGTGGCGCGCGCCGCGGCTGCCGCCGTCCACGCTCAGGATCGCGGCGCCCGGCGCCATCGGGCGCGAGAAGAAGGAGATCACGCCGCCCATCGCGCCGTTGCCGTAGAGGTTCGACGTGCCGCCCTCGACGACCTCGACGCGGTCCAGCATCCCCTTCGGGATGCGGCCCCAGTCGATCCACTCGCCCCACGCGTCGCTGACCGGAATGCCGTCGAAGAGCACCGCCGTCCGTCCCTCGTCCACGCCACGGATCGAGACGATCTGCGCCGTGCCGCCCACCAGGCTGCTCGTGCGCGGCAGCTCGACGCCCGGGATCTCGCGCAGCAGGTCCTGCGACTCGCGCGCCGGGTTCGTCGCGATGTGCTGCGGCGTGAGCACGTTGACCGTGGAGGCGACCTGGTTCGCCTGCGTCGGCAGCCGCGTCGCGGTCACGACCACGCCCGACAGCAGGAGCGGCCCGACCTGCAGCTCGACGTCCAGCGACTGCGCCTCGCCCGCCGTCACGGTCACCGTGTCGACCGCCGGCCGCCGGCCGATCGCCGTGACCGTCACGGCGTACGTGCCCGCCGGGAGGTCGCGGATCGTGTAGGCGCCGCGGCTGTCCGTGACCGCCACGCGCTCCGGCTGACCCACCGCCACGCGCGCGCCCGCGACCGGGTCGCGCGTGTCGGCGCCGGTGACCACGCCGTGCAGCCGGCCGCCCCGCTGCGCCGAGGCCGCCCGCGGGCGGCCGGCGAAGAGTGCGAGGACCGCGGTGCCGCATACGACGGCGCGCCCGACGCGCCCGAGGTTCCATCCCGTCATTCGATCCTCTTCCTGGAGGGTCGTCCTCTCGCGGACCGCCCGCCGGCCCGCGCCCTGCGCACCCGCCGCGCTCCGGTCGGCGGGCCCGTGGTCAACGTGTGGGGAGGCGGAAAGGTGTCGGCGGATCCGCCCGTGCGCAACCGGCGGGCGACGTGGCCGCCGCCGCCCGCGGCGCACCGCGCCGGCCGGCTCGCCGCGGGCCCGCCGGGCCCGCCGGGGCGGGCCGAACCGGGCGGCCGCGGCCGCGGTCCGGAACCTGCACGCCGGTCCCGGCCGTCCCCTCTTCCAAGGCGCCGCATGGACCGCTCGACGCGCCGTGCCCCGGCCACCGGCCTCCCCCTCTGCCTCGCGCTGCTCGCCGCCGGGTGCGGCTTCGGCCGCGCCGCGCCCGGCCCCGCCGTCTACATCACGGACGAGGACTCCGGCACGCTCCTCGTGCTCGATCCCGCGGGCGACACGGTCGTGGCGCGGCTCGCCGTCGGCAAGCGGCCGCGCGGCGTGCACCTCGCCGGCGACGGCCGCACGCTCTTCGTCGCCGTGAGCGGCGCGCCGAAGGGCGGGCCCGGCGTCGACGACGCGACGCTGCCGCCGCCGGACCTGCGCGCGGACGGCGTCGCCATGGTGGATGCCGTCGGGCGACGGCTGCTGCGCACGCTGCCGGGCGGCCTCGATCCCGAGAACTTCGCGGTGAGCGAGGATGGGCGGACGGTGTTCGTCTCGAACGAGAACGGCGGGAGCGTGAGCGCCGTGGACGTGGCCGGGCGGCGCGTGCTGCGCACGGTCGGCGTGGGCGGCGAGCCGGAAGGCGTGGCGCTCACGCCCAACGAGCGCGAGGTCTGGGTGACGAGCGAGGCCGCGGGTGCGGTGTACGCGCTCGACGCCGCGACCGGCCGGACGCTGGCCGCGATCCGGGTCGGGGCGCGCCCGCGTTCGGTGGCGTTCCTGCCGGACGGCTCGCGGGCGTACGTGCCGTCCGAGCTCGACGCGACGGTGAGCGTCGTCGACGTGAGGCGCCACCGCGTGCTGCGCACGATCGCGGTGCCCGGGCCGGGCGCGCGGCCGATGGGGAGCGTCGCCGCGCCGGACGGCCGGGCGGTCTACGTCTCGAACGGCCGCGGCGGCACCATTTCGGTGATCGACCCGGCCACGGACCGCGTCACGGCCACGCTGCACGTCGGCGGCCGGCCGTGGGGGCTCGGCCTCTCGCCGGACGGCGAGCGGCTCTACACCGCGAACGGACCCTCCGGCGACGTCGCCATCATCGACACCCGCTCGCTCCGCCTGCTCCGGAAGGTCCACGTCGGCGGCTCGCCCTGGGGCGTGGCCGTGCGCTGAGCGGCACCGACATCAACGACGAACGCGGGAGCTGCAGATGAGCTCGAAGCCCGAGATGCGTGCCCCGGACCGCTGGATCGCCGCGCTGCGGATCCTCGTCGGCGTCTACTTCGCGAAGTCGCTCGTCACGAAGATCGGCTGGACCATGCTGGCCGGCGCGATCCCGGTCCCCGGCGCGACCGCGCGCTGGGCTCATTTCCTCCCGAAGCGCGTGGCCGAGTTCGCCGCCGGCAACCCGATCCCGTGGTACCACGACTTCCTCACGCAGGTGGCCGTCCCGCACGCGCAGCTCTTTGCCACGCTGACCGCGTTCGGCGAGGCCGCCGTCGGCATCGGCCTGACGCTCGGCCTCTTCACGGGCGCCTCCGCCGCCGTCGGCGCGCTCCTCGTGCTCGCCTACGGCCTGGCCTCCTACTGGAGGGGGACGTCCGAGCTCGGCTTCCACATGATGCTCCTCGCCTCCATGCTCATCTTCCTCGGCGCCGGCGCCGGCCGCGTCTGGGGGCTCGACGGCTGGCGCGTCCGCCGCCGCCACCGCGCCCGCCACGGCTCGCGCGTCGCCCACGAGGCGACCGTGGTGTGGCCGGCGGGGAGGTAGGCGGGGCGCTGGCGAGGGCCGGGTCGATCTCGAGCGTGATCTCGAGATCTCAAGCTCGTGTCTTCGGTGTTCGAGCCCGAGCTCGAGCCCAGCGCCCGCAGGGCGCGGAGCCCGAGTCCGTCCTTGGATCTGTTTCGAACGCCGCGGCGAGAGAACGGCTGCACGTACGGGCTCGGGCTCCGCGTCTGCGGCGCTGGGCTCGGGCTCGAAACAGACGAGATCGAGATCGCGCGCGAGATCGAGATCGACACCGCTCCCGGAACGGAGGGCGCCCGGTGGTCTGCACACCACCCGGCGCCGTGTACGTTCACCGGGATCTCTCCAACGCCCGGTCCCGCTCTGCGCCTTCGCGGCTCCGCGTGAGACCCCCCGAACCTCCGCCGCCGCGAACCCGGACGCGAGCCCCCGCCTACTCCAGCGTATACAGGTACGCCGCCATGTCCGCCGCCTGGGCGCGGGAGACGCCGAGGTACGGCATGGCCGTGCCGGGCTCGATGGCCTGCGGGTTCTGGATCCAGCGGATCAGGTTGTCGGGCGTGTTCGGCAGCGCGCCGGCGATGTAGGTGCGGCGCGACCAGACGATGAGCGGCGGGCCGACCGTGCCGTTCGCGCCCTCGACGCCCGGGATCATGTGGCAGTTGACGCAGCCGTACGCGCCGAGCAGCACGCGGCCGCGCGTTGCGCTTCCTCCCGGCACGCTGGGCGTCGGCCCGCCCCGCGCCTCCCCGCAGCCGGCCAGCCCCAGCGCCAGGACCAGCGCCAGGCCGAGTCGCGAGGCGCCCACGCCGCCGCGTCCCCCACGCGCCCGCATTCGCATCCGCATTCGCATTCGCATCCGGCAGTTCCCGCCTCCGCCTCCGGCAGTCCCCTCATCCCGCAGTCGCATCCGCCTTCGGTCCGTCCCCCGCTACTCCCTCACCACCCGCACACCGGCACGAGCAGGATCGCGACCGCGTTGTAGACGATGAGCGCCGTGAAGATCGCGCTGAGCAGCACGCCGGAGAACGCGAGGAACGGGTTGGCGCGGGCCTGGGTGCTCTCGACGACCTCCGCGCGCCAGACGGCGCGCGGGTCCGGCTGGTAGCCGCGCCAGAGGCGGAACGAGATCCAGAGCCCGGCGAGCGCGGTCAGGAGCGCGAGGCTCGTCACGCCGACGGCCAGGATCCACGTGCCGCCGAGGCTCGGCTCGGCGAGCGGCTCCGTGCGCGGGTAGCAGGAGTGCGCGACGAGCGCGTAAGCGACGATCTCCTGCACGCTCCACGCGGCGGCGGCGCCCAGCAGGCCGAACCAGAGGGCGGGGCGGCTCCCGCGTCGCTCGGCCGTGGCCGTGCTCATGCTCGATCTCCTCCGCGCCGCTAGGCGAAGCGCGGCGACAGGTACAGCGACGTGAAGACGAAGAGCCAGACGACGTCGACGAAGTGCCAGTACATGGCGGCGTTCGTGACGCCGAGGTGCCGCTTCTCGGTGAACGTGCCCATCCAGGCCCAGACCTGCACGGCGAGGTTCATGAGCAGGCCGACGATCACGTGGGCGCCGTGGAAGCCGGTGATCGTGTAGAAGAGCGCGCCGAACGCGTTGCCTCGCGGGCCGAACGACTGGTCGCTCCACTCGATGCCCTGGACGATGATGAAGGCGAGCCCGAGCAGGAACGCGACGAGCAGGCCCGCGCGCAGCCGTGCCTGGTTCCCGCGCCGGATGCCGCGCTCCGCCCAGACCACGGCCGCGCTGCTGGCCAGGAGCAGCGCGGTGTTCGGCAGCGCGAGGTGGAGCGGGAGCGGGCCGCGCGGCGGCCAGGGGCCGCCCGCCTGCGACGCCAGGTAGAAGTAGGCGAACAGCAGGTACGCGAAGAGCGAGGCCTCGGTGACGATCGCCCAGACCATGGCCCACCAGCCGGGGGAGCGGTCGAGGCGGTTGCCGAGCGGGAGCGCGGCGGACGGGGACGTCGTGCTCATGCGACGGGGCCCCCGTCCAGGCTGCGCGGCCAGAGCCAGCCGAGCATGGTGACCAGGAGCCCCGCCGCGCCGGCCGCGGCGAGCCACCAGAGGCCGAACACGGCGCCGTAGAAGACCACGCTCAGCGCGATCGCGAGGAGGAGCGGCCAGAGCGAGTCCTCGGGCATGCGCAGCACCGCGACCGGGTCGCCCTCGAGGGGCGAGGTGTCGAACGTCTCGCGTCCCTCGTCCAGCACGGGGCCGCGCGTCACGGCGCTGCGCGCTCCGGTCGCCTCCTCCCCGCCGGTGCGCGCCAGCCGGTCCTCCCAGAGCGGATAGCCGCTCCGCACCGTGGGGACGACGGCGAAGTTGTACGGCGGTGGCGGCGACGACGTCGCCCACTCCAGCGTCCCGCCATCCCACGGGTTCGGCCCGGCGGGCGCGCCGCGCCGGCGGCTGAGGGCGACGTTCACGAGGAAGAGGAGCACGCCGGCCGCGAAGAGGTAGGAGCCGATCGTCGTCACCAGGTTGAGGCCGTCCCAGCCGAGCCCCCCCGGGTACGTGTAGACGCGGCGGGGCATGCCGAGCAGCCCGGCGATGTGCATCGGGAAGAAGCCGAGATTGAAGCCGACGAACATGACCCAGAAGTTCCAGCGGCCGAGCCGCTCGTCGAGCAGCCGGCCGGTCATCTTCGGGAACCAGTAGTAGAAGCCCGCCATCACGCCGAAGACGTTGATCCCGATCAGCACGTAGTGCAGGTGCGCGACGACGAAGTAGGTGTCCGTGACCTGCCAGTCGTAGGGCACGACGGCGGTGACGACGCCGGAGACGCCGCCGAGCACGAACAGCACGACGAAGCCGGCGGCGAACAGCATGGGCGTGCGGAACACGGGGCGGCCCGTCCACATCGTGGCGATCCAGGCGAAGACGGCGACGGCGCTCGGGATCACGATCAGCGTGCTCGCGCCGCTGAAGAACGACAGCGAGAGCGGCGGCAGCCCGGTCGCGAACATGTGGTGCACCCAGACGCCGAAGCCGATGATCCCGGTCGCCACGGTGGCCATGGCGACGAGCGTGTAGCCGACGAGCGGGCGGCCGCAGAACGTCGGGATGACCTCGGAGACGATCCCCATGGCCGGCAGCACGATGATGTAGACCCAGGGGTGGCCGAAGATCCAGAACAGGTGCTGCCAGAGCAGCGGGTGGCCGCCGCCGGCGGGGTCGTAGAACGGGAAGCCGAAGCGTCGCTCGAGGAAGAGGAAGACGAGCGACACGGAGAGCGACGGGAGCGCGAACAGCGCGGCGAACGAGGCGGTCATGGTGCCGTACATGAAGATCGGCATCCGGTTGATCGACATCCCGGGCGCCCGCATCTTCATGACCGTGCCGACGAAGTTCACGGCGCCGACCGTCGTGGAGACCGTGAGGAAGAGCAGCCCGAGCGCGTAGAAGTCCATGTTCAGCCCGGGGTTGTACGTGCGGAGCGTGTACGGCGGATAGGCGAACCAGCCGGCGTTCGGCGCCTGGCCGAGGAGCGGGCTCGTGTACAGGAAGATCCCGGAGGCCAGGAACAGCCAGTAGGAGAGCGCGTTCACGCGGGGGTACGCCATGTCCCGCGCGCCGATCAGCAGCGGCCAGATGTAGTTGCTGAAGCCGGAGAGGATCGGCGAGGCGTACCAGAAGATCATGGTCGTGCCGTGCAGCGAGAAGAGCTGGTCGTAGACCTCGGGCGAGAGGAGCCGCAGCTCGGGGCGCGCGAGCTGGGCGCGCATGACGGCCGCCTCGATCCCGCCGAGCAGCAGGAAGACGAACGCCGTGACGAGGTAGCGCTTCCCGATCGTCTTGTGGTCCACCGTGCCGAGGATGCCGTACAGCCCCGGCGCCGTCTCCCAGATCCGCTCCAGCCGCTCCGCCGGCGCCGTGTCCACCGTCTGCACGTCCGCCACGCGCTCCTCCCCCGTTACCGCAGCGTCTCCAGGTACGCGAGCAGCACCCGCAGCTCCGGCGGCGGCAGCGGCATGCTCGGCATGAGCGCGCCCGGCTTGATCCCCTGCGCGTCCACCACCCACGCCGCCCGGTTGCCCGGCGTGTTCGGCAGCGTGCCGCCCGCGATCGTGCCGCGCGACATCAGGTGCGTCAGGTCCGGCCCGAGCACGCCCCTCGCCGGCGTGCCGCGGATCGTGTGGCAGTTCGCGCACCCCACCCGCATGAACACCTGCCGCCCCGAGTCCGCCGCGGCCGACAGCGCGGCGGCCGCCGGCTGCCGCTGCGCCGCCAGCCAGCGCGCGAAGTCCGCCGGCGCATCCGCCACCAGCCGGAGCTGCATGTTCGCGTGCTGCGCGCCGCAGTACTCGCCGCAGCGGCCGTAGTAGACCCCCGGCCGCTTGGCCTCGATCCAGGTGACGTTCCTCTGGCCGGGGATCACGTCCGTCTTCCCGGCCAGCCGCGGGACCCAGAAGGAGTGGACGACGTCGCCGCTGGAGAGCACGAGCTTCACCGGCCGGCCGGCCGCGACGTGGACCTCGTTCGCCGTCGTGACCCGCTCCGCCGGCGCGCCGCCCGGGTACTGCACCTCCCACCACCACCGGTGCGCCAGGACCTGGATCGTGTCCGCGCCGCGCGGCGGAGCGGACACCGCCGCGAGCGTGAGCGTCGTGGCGACGAAGATCACCGTCAGCACGATCGCCGGGACGACGATCCCGCCGATCACGACCCACGGCAGGCCGGTCCCCGTCGGCGGGACGAGCGCCGGCTCGCCGCGGCGGCGCAGCGCCGCCACGAGCACGAGCGCGGTCACGATCACGACCACCGCCGCCGCGACGCCGAGCACGAGCCAGCCGGCCCACGTCTCGGCCGTCCCCGGCGCGCCCGCCGTGCTCAGCGTCGAGGCCGGCGCGCCCGCGCAGGCGACGAGCGCACCGGCCGCGCTCGCGACGAGCGCCGGCGCCCGCGCGCCAGCCGCCCGCCGGCGCGGCGCGCCAGCCGGCCCGGCCGTTCGCCCGCGCCGGATCACCAGCGCTCGCGGGGTCGAGGCTGCATCTCGATCCATGACGGCCTCCCGGCCCGTGCCGGTGTCCTTCTCGCGATTGCGCGTGGTGGGCTGCGCAGGTTCCGACCCGCGCCACGGCGCCATCCGGCTGCCGGCGGGGGTCAGTCGCTGCACGCGACGGCGGGCTGCTCCGCCCACGCGGGCGCGTCCGGTAGCCGGGAGCGGGCGCCTCGTCGCCGATCTCTCCGGACTTGACTGCGGGGGCTCACTGCGGGTCCAACGGCGGGTGGAGGCGGGCGCGAGCGCGAGATAACTGCGGGTCCAACGGCGGGCGGGGGCGAGCGAGAGTTAACTACGGGTCCGACGGCGGGTGGGGGCGGGAACGGCGGGCCGGGGCGAGCGCGAGCGCGAGCGCGGGCCCACTGCGGGAGCACTTCGGGCGAGGGCGGGGCGCGCTTCACGGGTCCGCTCGCTCCTCCCGGGCGAGGCTGGCGGGCGTCGGCATGCCCACGCACGCACCGGCCAGGTCCTGGGCCGTGCGGACGTCCCGGTCGGTAAAGACTCGCCGGGTCGCCCGCCGCCGCAGGATGGCCGGCGTCTCGTTCGCTTCTGTTCACGCGGTCTCCTGCCGAATCCGCCAGATCCATGATCGCCTCCGCCTCCGCCTCCGCGCCCGCCGCCGATCCGTTTCTCGGCACAGCGGCGAGGCTGGCGAGCCGCCGGAGGCGGAGGCGGGCGCGGAGGCGGAGGCGGGCGCGGAGGCGGAGGCGGAGGCGGGCGCGGAGGCGGAGGCGGGAAACAACGAACGGACCTCCCGGATCCAGTAGCTTCGGCCGCGCTCTTCCCCTTCGCTCGGAAGGCGCCGACCCGAGAGGGGCGCCTCCGCGGCGTGGCGCCTGCGCATCCGCTCGAGCCGCAGGGGTCCACTCCTCAGCCGAGGGCAAGGCCTCACCGAAGGACGCTGCCCCGCCCGCCGTTGCACCCGCCGTGGGCCCGCGCCCGCGCTCGCGCTCGCCCGTAGTCCCCGCCCCCGCCCGCAGTTGGACCCGCAGTGGTCCCCCCCCGCCCCTCCCCGCCGTCGGACCCGTATGTCGAGTCGGCGGAGATCGTCAGCGGTTGCCTCGGCGTTACGCCGGGTGTTCGGGCGGAGCGGGTTCGCGGTGTACGCCGCGGTCTCGATCGTGCGAGTGGCCGGTGGGGCTCGGCCGGGCAGGCGCGACCCCGCGCCTGCCCGGCGCGATGCCGATGTCGGCGGAGCCGCGGCGAGGAGGACCGATGATCCGAAAGCTGAAGTCCGGGAAATACAGGCTGTACTCGCGCAAGAAGAACCCGAAGACCGGAAAGCGGAGGAACCTCGGGACCTTCGACTCGCGCGAGGCCGCCGAGCAGCACGAGCGGGCGGTGCAGTACTTCAAGCGCCGGTGAACCGCGCGGGCGTCGCCCGCCCTCCGGCTCCTTGACACCCCCGGCGCCGCCGGCTACACTGCCGCGAAACAACCCCCCCTCGGTTCACGTGCTACGCCGCGGTTTCCCCGGGGTCGGCCCCGGGGGTGGCGGCGGAGCCGCGCGCACGGCCGGTCGTTCTCCGTTCGGAGTGCGACGTTCGTATCCGTGCGGCGGGAACCGGTTTTTCCCCGGGCGCGCGCCCGACTGACGAACAACACCGATGCAGGAGGAAGGGATGCGATTTCCCCGGAGTCCGGCCGCCCGTGCGACGGTCGTGGCCTTGCTGTGCCTCCTCGCGGCCGGCAGCACGCTCGCCGCGCAGCAGGCGACGGGCCGCGTGCAGGGCGTCGTTCGCGTGCAGGGCACGCAGCGGCCGTTGGCGGGTGCTCAGGTCTTCGTCCCCGGGACCGGGCTCGGCGCGCTGACGGACGCCTCCGGCCGGTACGCGCTCGACCGGGTGCCGGCCGGATCCGCCGCGCTGCGCGTGCAGATGCTCGGCTACGCGCAGGCGGACCGCACCGTCCAGGTCACGGCCGGCGCCACGGCCACCGCCGACTTCGAGCTCGAGGAAGCGGCGGTCACGCTGAACGAGGTCGTCGTCACCGCGACGGGCGCGACGCGCAAGCGCGAGATCGGCAACAGCGTGTCGGCGATCAACGCGCAGGAGATCCAGCGGGCGCCCGTGCGCAACGCGCAGGACATCCTGGCGGGGCGCGCCACCGGCGTGAACGTCCTGGCCAACTCCGGCCAGCCGGGCGCCGGCGGCTCGATCCGCCTGCGCGGCAACAACAGCGTCACGCAGGGGAACAACCCGATCATCTACGTGGACGGCGTTCGGATCTACAACGGGGCGACGCCGACCAACGTCTACGCGCGCCAGGCGTCCAGCCCGCTGAACGACATCGATCCGGCGGACATCGACCGGATCGAGGTCGTGAAGGGGCCCGCCGCCACCACGCTGTACGGCACGGAGGCGTCCGGCGGCGTCATCCAGATCTTCACGAAGCGCGGGATGTCCGGCGCGCCCTCCTGGACGGCCGAGGTCTCCGGCGGCTTCAACAACATGGGGCACATCGGGCCGAAGGAGGACCCGACCGGGATGTGGCTGAACCAGTGCCGCGGCGACGGCCTGGTGACCGGCAACGGCGTGCGCTTCGAGGACCCGACCTGCCCCGAGAGCGGGACCTGGCTGCGCAACGGGCCGATCCAGAAGTACAGCCTCTCCGTCCGCGGCGGCACGCCGGACGTGACGTACTTCCTCTCCGGCAACTACGGCGACGAGGAGGGCGTGCTCCCGACCAGCGGCTCCAAGGACGGCGGGTTCCGCGGCAACTTCTCGTTCCACCCGGCGAAGACGGTCCAGGTCGGGCTCAACTCGTCGTACAGCAAGCGCAACACGAGCTGGATCCCGGACGGCAACAACGCGAGCGGCGTCATGCTGAACGTCACGCGCGGCCCGGACAGCAACTTCAAGGGCTCCGGCTGCTCCAACCCGGACGTCGTCTGCGTCAACAACGCCGAGATCTTCAAGTCCGAGAGCCACACGATCACGGACCACTTCGTCACCGGCTTCACGGTCGATTACCTGCCGAGCGACCGGTTCCGCAACAAGCTCAGCGTCGGCTACGACTACAACCAGGCGGACATCACGACGGTGCTCCCGTTCGGCTTCCTGCGCCTGCCGTCCGGGCAGATGTACTGGAACGGGTGGAACCGCACGCTGATCACGGTCGACCTGGCCAGCTCGTACCGGAAGGACTTCGGCAGCGACTTCGTGTCGACGACCTCCGCGGGCGGGCAGCTCTTCGACAGCCGGCTGAACAACACGGCGGTCACCGCGACGAACTTCTCGGGCCCCGGCAAGCCGACGCTGACGTCGGCCGCGCTGCGCGACGTGACCGACGACGATCGCACGCGCGTCGTGAACGCCGGCTTCTTCGGGCAGGAGCAGATCGCGTGGAAGGACCGGCTCTTCGTCACCGCCGGGCTGCGCGTGGACGGGAACAGCGCGTTCGGCGAGAGCTTCGGGCTCCAGCCGTACCCGAAGCTGAGCGCGTCCTACGTGCTCTCGGACTACGACTGGTGGCCGAAGAGCACGATCGAGACGTTCAAGCTGCGCGGCGCGGTCGGCGAGTCCGGCAAGGCGCCGGGCGCGTTCGACGCGGTCCGCACCTGGCAGCCGATCGCCGGCGAGGATGGGCAGCCCGCCTTCACCCCCGGGCAGATCGGCAACGCGGACCTCGGCCCCGAGCGCACGCGTGAGACCGAGGCCGGCTTCGAGGGCAGCGCGCTCGGCGGGCGCGTCGGCGTCGACTTCACCTACTACAAGCAGCACACGTTCGACGCGCTGATCGCGGTGTCGTACGCGCCGTCCGACGGCTTCCTGACCAACCAGCTCGAGAACGTCGGCGAGCTGCAGAACACCGGGATCGAGGCCCGTCTCGACCTGCAGTTCCTGCGGAAGTCGAACCTCGAGTGGTCCGGGCACCTGAACTTCTCCACCGTCAACAGCAAGGCGCTCGACCTGGGCGGCCGGATCATCACGCTCGGCTCGCTCGCGCGAACCTACGTGCAGGAGGGGTACCCGGTCCCGTCGTACTTCGGCAAGAAGGTGATGAACCCGGACGAGGTGGCCGACCCCGTCATCGAGGACGGCCAGTACCTGGGCTCCGCCTTCCCGACGAAGACGGTCGCACCGTCGACCAGCATCACGCTCTTCCGCCGCCTGACGCTGGACGCGCTCGGCGAGTGGCAGCTCGGCGGCCACCTGCTGAACGCCGTCGCTTACCAGAACGCGAACAAGGGCGAGTGGTACGGCTGCGTCGACGTGCAGAAGAAGATGAAGGCCGGCAAGACCGACCCGTCCGCGCTCGCCGGCGTGACCGCGCTCCAGCGCGCGCGCTGCACGACCGACGGCACGATCCGCGACTATGCGTTCTGGGTCGAGCCGACGAACTTCTTCAAGCTGCGCAGCGTCTCGCTCAGCTACGACCTGCCGGGCCGCCTGATCCCCGGCGCCCGCGCCGCCACGCTCACGGTGGCCGGCCGCAACCTCTTCAAGTCCACCGGCTACACGGGCACGGACCCCGAGGTCGCCGACGCCCGGGACTACACGTTCGCCCGGCGCGACTACTACAACTTCCCGACGTCCAGGAGCTTCCTGGCCACGCTGCGGGTGAGCTTCTAATGGGGAGGACGCACATGAAGGCGACTCGTCTGGCCGTCCTCGCGGCGGCCTCGCTCGCGCTCGGCGCCTGCGACCTCAGCGTCGAGAACCCCGGGCCGATCCCGGACGCCGAGCTGAACACCCCGGGCGCCATGCCGGCGCTCGTCAACGGGATGTCCGCCGACCTCTCCGTCGCCGTCGACCTCATGGCGCGCTACGGATCCGTGCTCAGCGACGAGCTGGCGCACTCCGGCAACTACGCCGCCGAGGGGTACTTCTACCGCGGCGTCGTCCCGCCCGAGAACGTCAACGACGTCTGGGGCGACATGCAGCGCGCCCGCTGGGTCGCCGAGCACGGGATCGGCCGGCTCAAGGAAGTGCTCGGCTCGGGCTTCGAGGCCTCGCCGCTCGCGATCCGCGCGAACCTCTACGCCGGCTACGCGAACCGCGTCCTCGGCGAGAACGTCTGCGACGCGGTCATCGACAACGGCTCGAAGCAGGCGTACACCGAGCACTTCAAGCGCGCGGAGACGTACTTCACGGAGGCGCTCCGGCTGGCGCAGGCGCAGAACAACACCGCGCTCGCGAACGCCGCGCTCGCCGGCCGCGCGCAGGTCCGCGCCGACCTCGGCAACTGGGACGGCGCGGCGCAGGACGCGGCGCTCGTGCCCACCAGCTTCCGCTTCGACGCCGTCTACTCGACGAACACGGAGCGGGAGAACAACTCGCTGGCGTACGAGACGCAGACGCGGCGCGAGTACACGGTCTACAACACCCAGTGGGCGGCGAACTCGAGCAAGGACCCGCGCGTGCCGTGGGACACCATCAAGACGTCCGCCGGGAAGCTGCAGACCGGACAGGACGGCAAGACGCCGTTCTTCCGCCAGATGAAGTACAAGGGGCTGGACGCCGAGATCCCGCTCGCCAAGGGCGCGGAGATGCTGCTGATCCGGGCCGAGGCCGCGCTCCGCAAGGGCGACGTGCCCGGCGCGCTCGCGCTCGTCAACCAGGAGCGCGCCTCCTACGGCCTCGCGCCGGCCATCGCCGCGACGCTCGCCGACGCCTGGCCGCTGCTCCAGAAGGAGCGCGGCGCCGTGACCTGGCTCGAGACGCGCCGCCTCGGCGACCTGCGCCGCTGGTTCACCGCCAGCGGGCCGGAGAAGAACAACTTCCTCCAGGGCCGCGCCACCTGCGTGCCGATCAGCGACGAGGAGATGCACTCGAACCCCAACCTGGCCGGGTGACGGGCCCGGCCCGGCCATGCGGCGTGCACGGCTGACGCCGATCCGCCGCCCCCGCCCGCGCTCGCTGGCGGGGGTGGCGGCGCTCGCGATCCTCGCGGGCGCCTGCCAGGCCGACCGGCCGCCCACCGCCCCGGACGGCGGCGCCGGGGATGGGGACGTGACCGGCACGGTCGCGCTGGTGAAGACCGGCGCGCCCGTCGCCAACGCGATCGTCGCCCTGATCCAGGGCGGCCGCGTGCTCCAGGCGGCGCCCACGGACGAGGCCGGCCACTTCGCGTTCGACCGCGTCCCGCCCGGTAGCTACACGGTGCACCTCACCGGGATCGAGCTGACCGCGGAGGACCCGCTCTTCACCTCGTTCGAGCCGCTGTCGCAGAGCGTGACCCGCGCGGCGGAGCCGCTCCATGTCTATTTCGGCGGGGAAGGGATCGTGCCCGCGCGCTTGACCGGGTTCGTCACCTGCCGCGGCGCGGCCGTCGCCGGCGCGCGCGTGCGGATCGTCGGCGGAGCCACGGACACGACGGTCGTCACGACGGAGCAGGGGCGCTACGGCTCGCCGGACCTGGCGGCGGGCGCGTACGCGGTCTACCTCGAGGCCGCCGATCCGTGCGGCTACCCGACGCCGTTCCAGGCCGGGCGCGTGAAGACCGGCCAGCTCCTGCGCCTCGATTTCGAGGGAGGTGGCTGAATGCGATGTCGCCTGGCGACGCTCTCCGCGGCAGCGGCGCTGCTGCTCGCCGGCTGCAGCGACGGCGCGGCGCCGCCGACCGGCGCGCCGGCGACCGACTCGCTGCGCGCGCGGGCGCTCGCCGCCGGGCTCGCGCCGCTCCCCGAGCGGCCGCCGTTCTACCCGACGGACAACCCCGGCTCCCCGGAGAAGACCGAGCTCGGCCACCTCCTCTTCTTCGACCCGATCCTCTCCGGCGCGCGCGACGCCGCGTGCAGCACCTGCCACCTCCCGCGCCTCGCGTTCGCCGACGGCCGGCAGTTCCCGCTCGGCTCCGGCGCCGTGGGGCTCGGTCCGGAGCGCACCACGGCCGACCCGCTGCGGCCCCGGCCGATGCCGCGCAACAGCCCGACCGTCTTCAATGTCGGCGTGCACGGCAGCGGCTCGCCCGAGCCGACGCAGAACGGGATGATGTTCTGGGGCGGCGGCGCGTTCGGCCTCGAGGCGCAGGTGCTCAACCCGATCGCCGCCGACAACGAGCTGCGGGGCGAGAGCTTCCCGAAGGCGGTCGCGATCGACAGCGTCGTCGCCCGACTGCGAGGGATCCCGGAGTACGTCGACCGCTTCCGCGCCGCGTTCCCGGACGAGGCCGCGGCCGCGCGGGGCGACGTCGCCCGCCTCGTCACGTTCCTCACGCTGCGCCGCGCGCTGGCGGCCTACCTCCGCGAGCTGGTCACGCCGCAGGCGCCGCTCGACCGCTTCCTCCGCGGCGACGCCGCGGCGCTCGACGCGGAGCAGAAGGCGGGACTCGCGCTCTTCATCGGCAAGGCGCGCTGCGTGGCCTGCCACCGCGGCCCCGAGCTGAGCGACTTCGCCGTCCACGTGATCGGCGTGCGCCAGGACGGCATCGGCCGCGACAGCACCCCGGGCGACGACCTCGGCCACGGCGAGAACGGCGACCGCCCCCACACGTTCCGCACGGCGCCGCTCCACCAGGTGGCGGAGACCGCGCCGTACTTCCACGACGGCGTCGCCGCCACGCTCGAGGACGTGGTCCGCTTCAAGAACCGCGGCGCGAGCGAGCACCCGCGCGTCGGCGACGCCGAGCTCGATCCGGCCGTGCGGCCGCTCGGGCTCACCGACCAGGAGGTGAAGGAGTTGGTGGCGTTCCTGCGCGCGCTCTCCGACACGATCACGGTCCGAGGGCCGCTCTTCCAGGCGCCGGCCGGCGTGCCGAGCGGCCTCGAGGTACCGAAGTGAGCACGCGCCGCCGCGCCGCCCGCGCGCTCCTCGCCGCGCTCCTCGCCACGGCGCCGCTCGCCTGCGGCGGCGACTCCCGCATCCCCGGCCCCGGCGCGAGCCTCGAGCTGCAGCTCCACGAGCTGGCCCCGCTCGACCCCGCGACCGAGGGCACCTACGCCGCCTGGGGGTACGATGCCGCCGGCGCGCCCCACGCGCTCGGCACGTTCGTCCTCCCCGCCGACGGCCGCGTCCGCCTCCCGCTCCCGCAGCTCGAGCTGCGGCGCATCGCCATCACCGTGCAGCCGCCCGGCGACGCCGCGGCCGCGCCGTCGCCCCAGGAGCTGATGAGCGGCGAGCTGCACGGCGGCACCGCCCGCCTCCGCATCGAGGGGAGCGTCACCGCCGCCGGGCTCCCGCTCGCCGAGCACCCCGGCGCGCACTCGCTCTTCACGACCAGCAACAACTTCCGCGACGGCTACCCGTCCGCCGAGAACTCCGGCCTCTGGTTCTTCCGCATCGACCCGCAGAACAACCCGCACGGCACGCGCGAGGTCCGGCTCACGCCGCTCCAGCGCGGCTGGACCTACGAGGGATGGATCGTCCACGGGTGGGGGAAGCCCGACGCCATCTGGATCTCGTTCGGCAAGTTCCGCCCCGACCAGGAGCAGCTCCTCACCTCCCGGGACAACACCGGCTCCGGCCCGTTCTCCGGCGACGCCGACTTCCGCAACGGCGGCGTCGAGGACGTTCCCGGCGACGAGTGGACCACGAACCCGCTCGGGCTGCCGCTCCCGCCCGGCGTCGTCCTGCCGATCCAGCTCGACTCCGTCGACGCCCGCGGCGAGGCCGCCTGGAGCATGGTCATCACGATCGAGCCCGCCTCCGACGAGGCCGAGCCGCTCCGCTCCGAGCACCCGTTCGTCCTGCGACCCTACCGCGACCCCATCGGCGCCGGCCCCCCTTGGCAGCCGCGCATCATCCAGTTCCTCGACAACACGCCGACCGCGGAGGCGAGGATCACGGGGTGAGGGCGCGGCCGGGGGCGTTCGCGGCCTCCTCGAACGGAAAGTGTCACACGGAGACATGGGGGCACGGAGGGTGGAGTCCGCGATGCCGGCGTACGCGGCGCCGGGACCGGGCCGGCATCGAGGAATCTGTTGTGATTCAACAGCGGCAAGCGCCCGGTGGGCTTCGATCCGCCGGGTGCTTGGCGTGAGCCGCCCGCGTACTCCCCCTCCGTGCCCCCCGTGGCTCCGTGTGACCTGGAGGCAGCTTCGGCCGCCCGCGAAGGCTCACCCGCCCGCGAAGGCTCACCCGCCCGCGACCACCGCGGCGCCCTCGCGCAGCCGTGCCAGCAGCCGGATCTGCCCCGCGTGATACGTGTCGTGCAGCGCCACGCCGAGCAGCTCGTGCGCGATCGTGCCGCGCTGCCCCGGCCGCCGCGTCAGCAGCCGCTCCGCCGGCGCCCCCGCCACCACGTCCAGCAGCCGCTCCTGATACTCCTCCAGCAGCGCTCGGTCCTCCCGCCACGCCCCCGCCGTCGCCCGCTCCGGCATGCTCGGCCACCACGACCGGGTGAGCCGTCGCGGGAAACGGCCCGCCGCGTCGTCGCCGGCGCGGAGCAGCAGCCGGTGCCGCGTGCACGCCAGGTGCAGCGCCAGCTCCCAGATCGTGTTCCGCCCTGGACCCGGCCGCCACGCCGCCGCCTCCGCCGTCACCCCCGACAGCGCCGCGCGCACCGACGGGCCGTGCCACGCCGGCCCCGCGTACGCCTCCCGCAGGTACCACTCGATCGTCCGCCGGTCCGGGGCCGACGCCGCCGCGTCCAGCGCCGTGCCTCCGCCTCGCTTCGCCATGCCAGCCTCCCGCGTGGGTCGATTCTAACCGGCTATCATCATTGATGTCGGTTAAGGATACCCCCCGCGGGTCGCTTGTCAAGACGCGTCGCGCGGTGAGATGTTGGCCCGGGGACCCGGCGGGGCGAGCGCCGCGCGCGGGGCGGCCGGGGCGGCGGCGCGCCGCGCGGCGCGCCGGTCGGGTCGAACGGAACGGACGGCCGGGCGGTCACCGGTGAAGGGAGCGTGCGCGATGATCAGCAGGATCTGGCACGGCTGGACGATGCGGGCGAACGCGGACGCCTACGAGGCGCTGCTGCGGGCGGAGGTGCTCCCGGGGATCCACCGGATCCCGGGGTATCGGGGCGCGCACCTGCTGCGCCGGGACGATGGCGACGAGGTGGAGTTCGTGACGATCACGCTGTTCGACGACCTGGACGCGGTGCGTGCGTTCGCCGGGCCGGACTACGAGCGGGCGGTGCTGGCGCCGGGCGCGCGGGCGCTGCTCACGCGCTGCGACGCGCGCTCGAAGCACTACGAGACGGTGCTGACGCCGGAGCAGGTGCGGGCGCTGGCGGCGCAGGGCGGCGGCGAGGCGAGCGCGTAGGATCGCGCCCGCTCACCCCGCCCGTGCCGCCCGGCTCGCGGCGGCGCGCATGATCTGCTGGATGTTGGCGGGGGTGTAGAACGCCTCGGGCGGCGTCGTCCCGGCGATGGTGCCGAGGAACGCCTCGGTCTGCTCGGCGTCGTCGCGGAGCGCGGCGAGGAGGAGCGGCATCTCGGCGGGGAAGTCGAGGCGCGCGAGCTCGTCGGTCAGCTCGAAGGCGGCGGCCAGGCCGGTATCGCGCTCGGTGTGGTAGGCGGCGAGCGCCGCGTCCATCGGCGTCTCGCCGGAGAGGGCGCGGTCGAGCGCGTCGGCCAGCAGCTCGGCGTCGCGGAACGCGTCCATCATCCCCTGCGCGGTGATCGGGTTCTTGTGGTGCCCCGCATCGCCGACGAGCGCCCAGCCGGGTCCGGCGGGCGTGCGGAAGAGCCCGCCCGTCTCGGTCGTCGTGCGGAACCGCTCGACGCGCCGGCCGGCGGCGATGCGCTCGCGCAGCGCGGGCGTCGTCACGAGCGCGCGGTCGAACGTGCCCTGGACGTCGGCCTGGCAGGCGCGCAGCTCCCCGAGCGGCGAGATCATCGCGACCATGGTGAGCCCATCGTGCGTCGGCACGGCCAGCAGCGCGCTGCGCTCGCGCCAGTACAGCTCCGCCGCCTCGATGCTCACGCCCTCCCAGTACGAGTAGTGGTAGCAGGTGCGGGCGGGCCTCTCGTCGTAGGCGGCGGAGCCGGCCGCCCGCGCCACGGTCGAGCGGCGCCCATCCGCGCCGACGACGACGCGCGCCCGCTCCTCGCCCCGCGCCCCGCGGACGCCGGTGACGCGCCCGTCGTCGAACCTCAGCCCAGCGACGGCGTACCCCGTGCGCAGCTCGGCGCCCGCCGCGACCGCGGCGTCCACGAGCAGCCGGTCGAAGACGGTGCGGCGCGGCGCGTAGCCGTAGTCCGTGCCGTCGGCGGCGCGCACGGTGCCGCGCAGCGCGAACGCGCCCAGGTCGAAGAGCTGGCCGCGCACCTTCGGCGCGCCCGAGGCGACGAGGCCCTCCTCGATCCCGCCCCAGCGCCGCAGGCGGGCCACGCCGGCGACGTGGATGTAGTGGCTGGAGATCGCGTCGCTGGGGAAGTCGGCGCGGTCGAGCAGGAGGACCCGGTAGCCCTTCCGGGCCAGGAGCAGGGCGGTCGAGGCGCCGGCCGAGCGCGCGCCCACGATGATGACGTCGTGCATGTCGGTCCTTCTCGTTCGGGCGGCGGCGAGACGCCGGGGCTCCCGCGTCCGTCGGGTGGGGCGGCGCCCGGGAGCTGCGCGGGCCGCATCTTCTACGGCGGATCGGCGCGGCCGGTTTTCCGCGGGCCGCCGCCTCGACAGGAAGATCGGTGCGGCGCCGCGCTCGCACATGGGTCGGGCGCACCAGAGGGCGCGGGGCCGCGGCCGGCCCGGCCGCGGCTCCGGGTCTGGAGGGAGAATGGCTCATACCAGATCCGGAAGATCCGTTCGCTCTTTTTCCGCCTCCGCCTCCGCGCCCGGCTCCGCCTCCGGCGGTTCGCCAGCCTCGCCGCTGCGCCGAGAAACGGATCGGAGGCGGGTGCGGAGGCGGCAACGGATCTGACGGATTCGGTATCAGCCCGCGTAGCAGTACGTGCAGCCCCGCTCCTGCGCGCGGTTCACCGCCCACACGCCCGACGGCACCGGGAACGCGCCCGGCAGCAGCCCGGCGACCCACTCCGCCTTCGCCTGCTCCGCCGTCACGCCGGCGACCGGCGCGCGCAGCCCGCTGATGACGGTGAGCGCCACGTTGCAGACCGGGAAGATGACGCCGCGCGCGAGCATCTTGTCGTACGCCGACCCGGGGAGCATCAGGTCGCCCGGCTTCGGGTTGTAGAAGTAGTTGCGCGCGGCGGCCTCCTTCGTGGCCGGGTCCTTCAGCTCGAACATCTCGCCCAGCTTGTACTTCGCCCAGATCTCGTCCTTCAGCGCGATCGGGATCGCGAAGTGCCGCAGCACGACCACCGCCGTCAGGTCCTTGTCGGTGAGGCTCGTCCCCTGGATGTTCGTGTCCAGGAAGTTCATCGCGAACCCCAGCGGGAACCCCTGGTTCACGCTCACCGCGTCGTAGACCTGGCGGTGCTTCCCCGTGATCTTCTTCAGCCACTCCTCGTCGCCGGGCGAGTCGAGCGACGCCGCGGCGGCGCGCGCCGGCTCGGGGAGCGCGGCGCTGCCGAGGGCCAGGCCCAGGGCGGCGGACACACGACCGAGAAAGCCGCGGCGGTTGCCGCGTTGCAGCAGCTCACGCATGGGAGCCTCCTGGAGGGGGGTGCGGCCGCCGCGGCTTCGGCCCGACGCGGCGGCGCTCGGTGGGATGCGCGCTCAAGGGTGCATGCGGACGCGTTGCCGCGCAACGGGGATGATGGCCCGCCGGCGCCGCGCGGCCTCAGGATTGCGTTGGAGCCATCGTGCTCGGGAATGGGGGTTGGGATGAGGCTCGAGGATACTGCTCGCCGGATCGGACGCGCGGCCCGCGCCGCGGCCGGCCGCGCCGCGCCCCGCTGAGGCCGGCCGATGCCGCTGCCGTCCGTTCACTACGCGCTGGCCCGCGGCGTCATGGAGCGCTGGGCGCTCCGGCCCGCGCAGGCGCCGTTCGACCCGGCCGCGCCCGCCGCGCGCAACGCGTTCTACCACGGCTCGCTCGGGCCGGACATGGGGCTCTTCCCCGGCGGCGTCACGGAGCTCTCGCTGCTGGCGCACCGCGAGCGCACCGGCGACCTGACGCGCGTCCTCGTCGCCTCCGCGCGAACGCCGGTCGAGCGCGCGTTCGCCTGGGGGTGGCTCACGCACGTCCTGGCCGACGTCGCCATCCACCCGACGCTGAACGGCTACGCGCTGCGCCTCCTCCTGGAGACCGGGCAGGACCCCGACGACGCCGAGGCGATGGCCGCCGCGCACAGCCGGTTCGAGCTCGGCCTCGACATCTACATGACCGTGCGCGATCCCGCGGCCGCCGCCGTCCGCCTCCGCCCCTGCTTCCGCCCGGCCGACACGCGCTTCCTCGTCGACGCGTACCGCGCGGTCTACCGGCGCGACTTCCCGGGCGACGCGTTCGCCCGCTCCCACCGCGCCACCACCGCCATGGCCAACGCGCTGATGCGCCTCGAGCGGCTGCATGCCCTTGCCGCGCCCGCGCCGCGCCCGCGCCCGCTCCGCCCCGTGCTCCTCGGCATCCGCCGCGGCCTGGCGCCCCGCCTCTCCCGGCTCAACGCCGCGTTCCTGCGCCCCCTCGCTCCCCCGCCCGGGCTGCTCCGCGTCCTGCGCGAGACCGCCCGCGACTTCTGCGACCTCGTCCACCGCCACCAGGCCACCCGCCTCGCCGCCCTCGGCAACCCCGATCTGGAGGGGATGGAGGAGCTGCGCCGACTGACGGCGTGACGCTTTCGGACGTGACACCACCCGCGGCGGCCGGAGGTGGCCGCGGCCCGTCGCTTCGGCTAGCTTCGGCATCGCACCCCCACGCGGAGCATCCACCCCGATGCCGAAGGTCCTGATCATCGACGACGAGGCGCCGATCCGCCGCGTCGTCCGGCACGCGCTGGAGGACGAGGGCCTGCAGGTCGTGGAGGCCGCGACCGGCAGGGAAGGGATCGACCTGGCGGCGGCGGAGCGGCCGGAGCTGGTCGTCCTCGACCTCGGCCTCCCCGACGGCTCGGGGCTGGCCGTGTGCCGCGACATCCGGTCCTGGTCGACGGTGCCGATCATCGTGCTGTCGGCGCGCCACTCGGACCGCGAGAAGATCGCGCTCCTCGACGCGGGCGCGGACGACTACGTCACGAAGCCGTTCAGCATGTCCGAGCTGCACGCCCGGGTGCGGGCGCAGCTGCGGCGCGCGGCGCTCGCGGCGGGGCCGGCGGGCGAGAGCGCCGTCGACGTGGACGGGCTGCGGATCGACCTGGCCCGCCGCGTCGTCGAGCGCGACGGCGCCGAGGTGCACCTCACGCCGACGGAGTGGGACCTGCTCCGCGTGCTCGTCCGGCACGCGGGGCGCACGCTCACGCACCAGCAGATCTTCCGCGAAGTCTGGCCGCACTCGGCGGGCGATGCGCAGGCGTATCTCCGCGTCCACGTCGCCAACCTGCGGCGGAAGCTGGAGCGCGACCCGGTGCGCCCCCACCTGATCGTGACGGAGCCCGGTGTCGGCTACCGCTTCCGCGCGCTCGACTGAGGCCGCGCGCCGCGCCGCGGCGCGGGCCGTCCTCGCGGCGCTCCCCTGGATCGCGCTCGTCGCGGCGGTCACCGCCGGGCTCGTGGCGCTCCGGCCGTTCCTGGACAAGGCGCACGTCGTCCTGGCGTACCTGCTCGTGGTGCTCGCCGGGAGCGCGCGGCGCGGCCGCCGGATCGGGCTCCTGCTCGCCATCCTCGGCTTCCTCTGCTTCAACTTCTTCCTGCTTCCGCCCTACCACACGCTCCTCATCCGCAACCCGCTCGACTGGCTGATCCTGATCGTCTTCCTCGTGACCGGCTTCGTCGCGGCCGAGCTGCTGCACCGCGCGCAACGCGAGGCGGAGGCGGCGCGGCGGGCGGCCGAGGAGATCGACCGGCTCGCGACGCTCGGCGCCGAGACGCTGAACGCCGGCCGCGCCGAGGAGGCCGTGGAGGCGGTGGCGCGCGTCATCCGAGCGACGCTGCGCCTCGAGCGCTGCGACGTCGACGCCTACGACGCGGCGACGGGCGAGCTTCGCGCGATCGCCGGCGCCCTTCCGGCGCCGGAGAGCGATCTCGCCGCGGTCGTCGCGGAGCGCGGCGTCCCGGCGCTCCGGCGGCCGGACGGCACGACGCTCGTGATGGCGGCGGGCGGCCCGGCCGGCGCCGCGGAGGTGCTGGCGCAGCCGGGCGCGGTCGAGATCCTGCTCCCGCTCCGGGTGCGCGACCGCGTCGTCGGCGTCCTGCGCCTCGCCGACCCGCGCGGGATCCGCCTGGACCCCGCGGGGCAGCGGTTCGCGGGTGCGCTGGCCTACTACGCGGCGCTCGGCGTCGAGCGCGTCCACCTGGCCGCCGAAGCGCAGCACGCGGAGGCGCTACGCGAGGCGGACCGGCTGAAGGACGCGCTGCTCGCGTCCGTGTCCCACGACCTGCGCACGCCGCTGACCACGATCAAGGCGCTGGCGCACGAGCTCCGCGCCGACGGCGACGAGCGCACGATCATGATCGAGACGGAGGCCGACCGCCTGAACCGCCTCGTGGCGAACCTGCTCGACCTGTCGCGGCTGGATGCCGGCGGGCTCGAGATGCGGCCGGAGCCGAACGCCGCGGACGACCTGCTCGGCGCCGCGCTCGACCGGCTCGCCGGCGTGCCGCGGGCCGCCGAGGTCGACGCGCGCATCGAGGGCACGGAGCCGCTCCTCGGGCGCTTCGACTTCACCGCGGCGCTGCGCGCGCTCGTGAACCTGCTCGAGAACGCGCTCAAGTACTCGCCGCCGGGGTCGCGCGTGGAGGTCGTGGTGAGTCGCCGGGGGGGCCGCCTGTGCTTCGACGTCCTGGACCGCGGCCGCGGCGTGGCGGCCGCGGACGCCGAGCGCATCTTCGAGCCGTTCTTCCGCGCCCCCGGCCGGCAGCCGGACGTGGGCGGCGCCGGGCTCGGCCTCGCGATCGCCCGCCGCATGGCGCGCGCGCAGGGTGGCGACGTCGCCTACGCGCCGCGCCCCGGCGGCGGCAGCATCTTCTCCCTCTCGCTCCCCGCGCTCGACCTGCCTGAGCCCGCCGGCGGCTCTTTGTGATTTCTTTACGCCGCGGCGCGCCGCCTTTATGCGTCCTTTGCGGCTCGCCCGCCAAGTTGCGCGCCGGGGCCGGCCACGTGCCGCCGGTCCGGACACCGCGGAGCGAGGCGGAAGAACCCCATGGCATCGCGATGGCGCAGGGTCGTCCTCGGACGGCCGCGCGACGTCCTCAGTCCCAAGACGTATCATGCCATCTCGCTGATCGCGCTGCTGGCCTGGGTCGGGCTCGGGGCGGACGGACTCTCGTCCTCCGCGTACGGCCCTGACGAGGCGTTCCGCGCGCTCGGCAGCCATACGTACCTCGCGGTCTTCCTCGCCCTCGCCACCGCGCTGACCGTCGGCATCATCTCGCTCGCCTACTCGCAGATCATCAAGCGCTTCCCGTTCGGCGGCGGCGGCTACGTCGTGGCGAGCGAGCTGCTGGGGCCGCGCTGGGGCGTGCTGTCGGGCGCCGCGCTGCTCGTCGACTACGTGCTCACGATCTCGGTCTCGATCGCCAGCGGCGGCGACCAGGTGTTCAGCGTGCTGCCGGCGGAGCACCACGCGGTCAAGCTGACGGTCGAGGCCGTCGTGATCGTGCTGCTGGTGGTGCTCAACCTGCGGGGCGTGAAGGAATCGGTGACGGTGCTCGCGCCGATCTTCGCGCTCTTCGTCCTGACGCACGCGGTCCTGGTCGTCGGCGGCGTGGGGATGCACCTCGGCGCCGTGCCGCAGGTCGCGGCGGGAGTCACGCACGGCGTTGGAACCGGGCTCTCGACGCTGGGCGCCGCCGGCCTGTTCGCCGTCTTCCTGCGGGCGTACTCGATGGGGGCCGGCACCTACACCGGCATCGAGGCGGTCTCGAACGGCATCCAGATCATGCGGGAGCCGAAGGTCGACACCGCGCGCCGGACGATGGTCTACATGGCGGTCTCGCTGGCGGTGACCGCGGCGGGGATCCTGGTCTGCTACCTGCTGTTCGGAACGCGCCCGGTGCCCGGCAAGACGATGAACGCCGCGCTGCTGGAGCAGTTCGCCGGCGGCTGGCGGCCGGGCGGGCTCCCGCTCGGGCGCGGGTACGTCTACCTGGCGCTCGGTGCCGAGGCCGCGCTCCTCTTCGTCGCGGCGCAGGCGGGCTTCCTCGACGGCCCGCGCGTCATGTCAAACATGGCCCGGGACCACTGGCTGCCGCACCGCTTCACGCAGCTCTCGGAGCGGCTCACCGTCCAGGACGGCGTGCTCCTCATGGGCGGCGCCTCGCTCGCGCTCCTGCTGTACACCCGCGGGAACATCACGGCGCTCGTCACGATGTACTCCATCAACGTGTTCGTGACGTTCTCGCTCTCCCAGCTCGGGATGGTGCGGTACTGGGCGCAACGGGCGGGGGCGGAGGGCCGGCGGCGCGGACTCCTGATCCACGGCGTCGCGCTCGTCCTGTGCGTCGGCATCCTGGCGGGCGTGATCTACGAGAAGGCCGCGATCGGCGGGTGGGTCACGCTCGTCGTCACCGGGCTCCTCGTCGCCGTCTGCTTCGGGATCCGGCGCCATTACCGCAGCGTGCAGCACAACCTGCGGCGCCTGGACGAGGCGTTGACCGGCCTCCCGGCGACGATGGCGGATCCGGCGCCGGAGGTCGATCCGCGCCGGCCGACCGCGGTGCTCCTCGTCGGCGGCTACGGCGGCCTCGGCATCCACGCGCTCCTCTCGGTGCAGCGGCTGTTTCCGGGGCACTTCCGCAACGTGATCTTCGCGTCGGTCGGCGTGATCGACGCGGCGGTGATGCGGGGCGTCGAGGAGGTGGACCAGCTCCGCGCGGATACCGAGCGAGGCCTGGTGCACTACGTGGAGCTGGCGCGGCGCCTCGGGCTGGCCGCCGACTACCGCCTGCGGATCGGCACCGAGGCGGTCGAGGAGGGGGAGGCGCTGTCGAAGGAGATCGCGGCCGAGTTCCCCCGGGCCATCTTCTTCATGGGGAACCTCGTCTTCGAGAAGGAGGGCTGGTTCAACCGGCTGCTGCACAACAACACCGCCTACCGGCTGCAGCGCCGGCTGCAGTTCGCGGGGCTGAACGCGATGGTGCTGCCGGTCCGGGTGCTGGAGCCGAAGCACGCCGAGCCCGCCCGGAGCGGCCGGCGCCCGGACGTGGTCGGCGCGGGCGTCGCATCGTCCTGACGGTGGCGAGCGGATCCGTTCATCCGGCGTGCCGGGGAGGCTGCCGAACGGAACGGGTCACTGGGACACTTGATGGACCTGCGGCCGCCCGCGAGGGCCGGGCTGCGCCGGCCCGCGTCGCGGCTCCTTTCGCTCCGCGTCTTCGGGTGACGCATACGGACGTGCGGCCGCCCGCGAAGGCGGACGAACGCCACCGGTCGGGCTCGCGCCCGCGCTCGTTCGCGTGACCCTTCCGTCCTCCAGCCCGACCCTGACGACCGGCCCCGCCCGACTCTTTGTGGGATCTTCACGCCCCGTGGTCGAGCCTTTGTGCGGCGCTAACGGACCTTCGCCTACGATGGGTGCGCGCGGTCGACGTCGGCCGCGCGGCCGCGAGTGCGGGTCGATGGCGCCGCGGCGCACGGATGGCCGCGAGCAACGAGGGACGATCCATGCGGGTCGAGACCATGACGCCCGCCTCCGGCGGCGGGGACCGGGATTGGCTGGTCGCGGCGTTGCGTGACAGGGTGGCGGCGGGGCCCGCGGAGCGGACGGCGATCGCCCGCGGGCTCGCGTCGGCACTCCCGGTGGACGAGCTGTGCCGGTTCGTGGCGGAGCTCGAGTCGGAGGCCTGGACACGGCGCCGCGACACCTACGAGAGCCACCTCCGCGAGGCGTCGGTCGCCGCGGAGCGGGGCAACCTCGAGGCGGCCGGCCAGGCGGCGCAGTCGGCCGTCCGGGTCGACGGGGTGCGCTGGGAAGCGCATCGGCTCCTCGGCGAGGTCGCGGAGCGGCGTGGCGCGCCCCGCCAGGCGCGGGAGCGATACGCCGTCGCCGTGCACCTCGGGTGGGACGACGAGGATGCGCGGCGGACGATCGAGCGCCTGGACGCGCCGCGGCCGCGCCCGCGGCGCGCGGGCTGGCCGTCGTGGCTCGGCGGCCGCGCCCGCGGCGACGCCCGCGCGACGCGGTGAGCAACATGTCGATGCCGACACCGCCGCTCGAGCCGAGCGCCGTCACGGGCGCGGAGGCCGCCGCCGGGGCAATGTCGGCCACGATCCTCGTCATCGACGACGAGCCGCAGATCCGGCGCGCCGTGCGTCACGCCCTGGAAGAGGACGCCGGGCGGGTGCTCGAGGCCGCGAGCGGCCGGGAAGGGATCGACCTCGCGGCGGCGCAGCGCCCCGGCCTGATCATCCTCGATCTCGGGCTGCCGGACACGCCGGGCGCGAGCGTCTGCCGCGAGATCCGCAAGTGGTCCGACGCCCCGATCATCGTCCTCTCCGCGCGCCACGGCGATGCCGAGAAGGTCAGCCTGCTGGATGCCGGCGCGGACGACTACGTGACCAAGCCGTTCAGCCCCACGGAGCTGCGGGCGCGGGTCCGCGCGCAGCTCCGGCGGGCACGATTGTCGGCCTCGCCGGCGGGGGAAGGTCCGCTGCGGATCGGCGAGCTGACGATCGACCTGGCCAGGCCCGGCATCTCCCGGGGTGGCCGGCCGATCCACCTGACGCGCACGGAATGGGAGCTGCTGCGCGCCCTGCTCCGCGGCGCCGGCCGCACGCTGACGCACCGGCAGCTCTTCCAGGCGGTCTGGCCGCGCTCGTCGGGCGATCCGCAGGAGTACCTGCGGGTCTACGTCCGCAACCTGCGGCGCAAGCTCGAGGCGGACCCGCTCCGGCCGCGGCTGATCGTCACGGAGCCGGGCGTCGGCTACCGCTTCGAGTCCGGTGGGTGAACGGAGGACGGTCATGAGGCGGCCGGCTCCCCGTTGGACGTGGGTCCTGTGGCTCACCACGCTCGCGGCGGTCACCGCGGGTCTGTTCGTCGCGCGCGACCGGCTGAACGAGGCGCACGTCACGCTGGCCTTCCTGCTGGTCGTGCTCGGCGGCAGCGCGCAGGGAGGCCGGCTCCTCGGCTTCACGCTGGCGGCGCTCGCGTTCCTCGCCTTCGACTGGCTGTTCCTGTCCCCCTACTACACGCTGATCATCGCCAACCCGCTCGACTGGCTCGTGCTCGCGGCGTTCCTCGCCACCAGCCTGGTGGCCGCGCAGCTCCTCTACCGCGCGCGGAGGGAGGCCGACGTCGCGCGGCAGCGCGCCGCCGAGATCGACCGGCTCTCCGCCCTCGGCGCGGAGACGCTCAACGCCGGCCGCGCCGATGCCGGGCTGCACGCCGTGGCGGAGGTGATCCGCGCGACGCTCCAGCTCGACCGCTGCGAGCTGTTCTTCTACGACCCGGAAGGCGACGGCGTCCGCCTCGCGAGCCAGGCGGGGAGGACGCGCCTGGCCGAGGAGACCGGGGCGGAGCGGCTCGTGGAATGGGCGGCGCGCGCCGGCGCCGTCGAGGCGACGGAGCACCTGGATCGGACCACGGCGGTCCATCCCCTCGGCGGGGCCGGCGTGCTGCACCCCGGGATCGACGATCCGGAGATCCGGGCGCTGGTCATCCCGCTGCGCGTGCGCGGCCGCACCGTCGGCGTGCTGCGCGTGGCGCGGGACGCCGGCCTCCGGCTGGACGATGCCGGCCGGCGCTTCCTCACGGTCCTCGGCTACTACGCCGCGCTCGGGGTGGAGCGGGTCCGGCTCGTCTCCGAGGCGGAGCGCGCGGACGCGCTCCGGGAGGCCGACCGGATGAAGGACGCCGTGCTCGCGGCCGTGTCCCACGACCTGCGCACGCCGCTGACGACCATCAAGGCCATCGCCCACGACCTCCACGAGGAGCGCGGCGCCCGCGACGAGCGGCCCGCCGTCATCGAGGCGGAGGCCGACCGGTTGAACGCGTTCGTCGCGGACCTGCTCGACCTGTCGCGCCTGCGGAGCGGCGCGGCCGCGCCGGCCATCGGCGTGAACGAGGCCGAGGACCTCGTCGGCGTCGCGCTGGAGCGCGTGGCCGGGCGCCAGCGCGCCCGCGAGGTGCGCGTCGAGATCGATCCCGACGCCCCCGTCCTCATCGGCCGCTTCGACTTCACCGCGACGCTCCGCGCCCTCGTCAACCTGCTCGAGAACGCGCTGAAGTACTCCCCGCCGGAGGCGCCGGTCGAGCTCGTCGTGCGCCGCGAGGGCGCCGCGCTGTGCTTCTCGGTGCTGGACCGCGGGCCCGGCGTTCCGGAGGCCGAGCGCGAACGGATCTTCGCGCCGTTCTACCGCGCGGCGGGCGCGCCACCGGACACGGGCGGCACCGGCCTGGGCCTGTCCCTCGCCCGCGGGCTCGCGGAGGCGCAGGCGGGCACCGTCACGTTCGCGCCGCGCCCCGGCGGCGGGAGCATCTTCACGCTGTCCGTCCCCGCCGCGGAGCTCGCTCCGTTCGGGGCAGGGTAGGCCGGCCCCTGCGGACGCAGCCCGGGTCGCCGCGCCTCTTCACGGGTTCTTCACGGCCCGGCGTCCGGAGTTCATGCGGCGCTCACGGCCGGGGCGCTAGCGTTCATCGCGCGGGTGGGCTGGACCGGGTCGTAGGGCGAACCACCGCCCGGTTGTCGGGGATCGTCCGGTCGGACGCGGCAGATCCGGCGGGTACCGGTGCACGCAATTTCCGGCGGGCCCCGGCTGCGTGCGGCCGCGCGCGGGCCGCCCATACCACGGGCGGGACCGCGGCGAGCGGCGCGAAGGACTCGCCGGCGCGCCGCGGACCGTCCATGCAAGGGCGGGAGCGAGCCCCGGCCGGGCGGCCGGAATTCATCCGCCGCCCGATGCGATCGAGTCCACGAACAGGACCACGGACATGCTCGACATCCTCTACGTCCTCGGCACGATCGGCTTCTTCGCGCTCATGGTGGCCTACACCCGCGGCTGCGAGGTGCTGGGCCAGGGAACCGAACCCGAGGAGCGCACCCCATGACGCTCGACGCGGTGGTGGGCGGCCTCGTCGCCCTCGGGCTGCTGGCGTACCTCGTCTTCACGCTGCTCCGACCGGAGAAGTTCTGACATGACGGCCAACGGCTGGCTTCAGATCGCGCTCTTCTCGGTCGCGGTGCTCCTCGTCACGAAGCCGCTCGGGCTCTACATCCTGCGGGTCTACGACGGCTCCATGGGGTGGCTCCGCCCGGTCGAGCGCGCGCTCTACCGCATCTCCGGCGTCGACCCGGCGGAGGAGCAGCACTGGACGCGCTACGCCGCCTCCATGCTGCTCTTCAGCGCGGCGTCGATGCTGCTCACCTACGCCGTGCTCCGCCTCCAGCACGTGCTGCCGCTGAACCCGGCGCAGCGCGGCCCGGTCGTGGACCGGCAGGCATTCGAGACGGCCGCGTCCTTCACCACGAACACGAACTGGCAGTCGTACAGCGGGGAGACGACGATGTCGTACTTCTCGCAGATGACCCAGCTCGCGTTCCACAACTTCGTCTCCGCGGCGGTCGGCGTGGCGCTGGCCATCGCGCTCGCGCGGGGCCTCACGCGCCGCTCCGCCGGCCGGCTCGGCAACTTCTGGGTCGACCTGGTCCGCGGGACGCTCTACCTCTTCCTCCCGCTCTCCCTGATCCTCGCGCTCCTCTTCGTGCAGCAGGGGGTGATCCAGAACCTCTCGCCCTACCTGACCGTCACCACCGCGGAGGGCGCGAAGCAGGTGCTCGCCATGGGCCCCGTCGCGAGCCAGGAGGCGATCAAGCAGCTCGGCACGAACGGCGGCGGCTTCTTCAACGCGAACGCGGCGCACCCGTTCGAGAACCCGACGCCGTGGACGAACTTCCTGTCCATGTTCGCGATCTTCTGCATCCCCGCGGCGCTCACGTACACCTACGGCCGCATGGCCAACAAGCAGCGCCACGGCTGGGCCATCTGGGCCGCGATGTTCGTCCTCTTCTTCGCCGGCGTCTCGACCGCGTACTGGGCCGAGGCCGCCGGAAACCCGATCCACGCCGCGCGCGGCGTCGACGTCGTCGCCTCCGCCACGAACCCCGGCGGCAACATGGAGGGGAAGGAGGTCCGCTTCGGCCTCGCGAACTCCGCGCTGTACGCGACGGTGACGACGGACGCCTCCTGTGGTGCGGTGAACTCGATGCACGACTCGTTCACGGCGCTGGGCGGTCTCGTGCCGCTGGCGAACATCCAGCTCGGCGAGGTGGTGTTCGGCGGGGTCGGCGCGGGGCTCTATGGCATGCTCGTCATGGTGATCCTGACGGTGTTCATCGCCGGGCTCATGGTCGGCCGCACGCCGGAGTACCTGGGGAAGAAGATCCAGGCGCGCGAGATCCAGATGGCGATGCTGTACGTGCTCGTCTTCTGCGCCGCCATCCTCACGCTCTCCGCGATCGCGGCGGTCACGCCGCCCGGTCTGAAGGGGCTGAACAACGCCGGGCCGCACGGGCTCTCGGAGATCCTCTACGCGTTCTCGTCCACGGCGGGGAACAACGGCAGCGCCTTCGCCGGCCTCAGCGGCGGGAGCTACTTCTACAACACGCTGCTCGGGCTGAACACGCTCATCGGCCGCTTCGCCATGCAGGTGCCGATGCTCGCGCTCGCCGGCTTCCTCGCCGAGAAGAAGATCGCGCCGGAGTCGGCCGGGACCTTCCCGGTGACGACGCCGCTCTTCGTCGTGCTCCTGGTCGGCGTGATCATCATCGTCGGCGCGCTCACCTTCTTCCCGGCGCTCTCGCTCGGCCCGATCGTCGAGCACCTGCTGATGCGCGCCGGAAGGACGTTCTGACATGGCTGCCACCAAACGGCCGCTGTTCGACCCGCCGATCGTGAAGCGGGCGATCCGCGACGCGTTCCACAAGCTGAGCCCGCGCCACATGGTGCGGAACCCGGTGATGTTCGTCGTGCTCGTCGGCAGCGTCCTCACGACGCTCGCGCTGGTGCGCGACGTCGCGCTCGGGCTGCCGGGCGTGGGCTTCACGCTGCAGCTCGCGCTCTGGCTCTGGTTCACGGTCCTGTTCGCGAACTTCGCCGAGGCGATGGCGGAGGGGCGCGGCAAGGCGCAGGCGGACACGCTGCGTGCCACGCGCAGCCAGACGCAGGCCCGCAAGCTGCGCAACCCGGCGGACAAGACGGACTTCGAGACCGTCGGCGCCGCCGCGCTGCACCGTGGCGACGTCGTGCTCTGCACGCCCGGCGACGTGATCCCCGGCGACGGCGAGGTGATCGAGGGCGTCGCCTCCGTGGACGAGTCGGCGATCACCGGCGAGTCCGCCCCGGTGATCCGCGAGTCCGGCGGCGACCGCTCGGCGGTGACCGGCGGGACCCGCGTCCTCTCCGACTTCCTCGTGATCCGCATCACCGCGAACCCCGGCGAGACGTTCCTCGACCGCATGATCGCGCTCGTCGAGGGCGCGTCCCGGCAGAAGACGCCGAACGAGATCGCGCTCACCATCCTCCTCTCGGGGCTGACCATCGTCTTCCTGTTCGCGGTGGCGACGCTGCTGCCGTTCGCGCTCTACAGCGGCGGCTCGGTGTCGATGCCGGTGCTGATCGCGCTCCTCGTCTGCCTGATCCCGACGACGATCGGCGGCCTCCTCTCCGCGATCGGCATCGCCGGCATGGACCGCCTGATCCAGCACAACGTCATCGCGCTGAGCGGCCGCTCCGTCGAGGCCGCCGGCGACGTGAACACGCTCCTCCTCGACAAGACCGGCACGATCACGCTCGGCAACCGCCAGGCGGTCGAGTTCATCCCGGTGAGGGGCGTCCCGCTCGAGCGGCTCGCGGACCGCGCGCAGCTCGCCTCGCTCCCGGACGAGACGCCGGAGGGGCGCAGCATCGTCGTGCTCGCGAAGGAGAAGTTCGGGCTGCGCGGCCGGCCGCTGGCGGAAGGCCGCCGCCCGGCGGCGACCGGCGCCGGAAGCGCCGCCGGCGGCCGCTCGGCGTCGGCGCCGGCAGCCGGGAACAGCGGCGCCGGCGACGAGGAGGAGGCCGAGTTCGTGCCGTTCTCCGCCACCACCCGGATGAGCGGCGTGAACATGGGGCCGCTGCACCTGCGCAAGGGCGCGGCCGACGCCGTGAGCCGCTGGGTGCAGGAGAACGGCGGCTCCGCGCCTTCGGACCTCGCGCCGATCGTCGAGCGCATCGCGCGCGAGGGCGGCACGCCGCTGGTCGTGGCGCAGCGGGAGAACGGCACGGCGCACGTCCTCGGCGCGATCCACCTGAAGGACGTGGTCAAGGGCGGGATGCGCGACCGCTTCGACCGGTTGCGCGACATGGGGATCCGCACGGTCATGATCACGGGCGACAACCCGCTGACCGCCGCCGCGATCGCGGCCGAGGCCGGCGTGGACGACTTCCTCGCCGAGGCCACGCCCGAGGACAAGATGAACCTGATCCGGCGCGAGCAGGCGGGCGGGCGCCTCGTCGCCATGACGGGCGACGGCACGAACGACGCGCCGGCGCTGGCGCAGGCCGACGTCGGCGTGGCCATGAACACCGGCACCCAGGCGGCGAAGGAAGCCGGCAACATGATCGACCTCGACTCGAACCCCACGAAGCTGATCGAGGTGGTCGAGATCGGGAAGCAGCTCCTGATGACCCGCGGCGCGCTCACCACGTTCTCCATCTCGAACGACGTGGCGAAGTACTTCGCGATCATCCCGGCGATGTTCGTGGCCACGTACCCGGCGCTCCAGGCGCTCAACATCATGCGCCTGCATTCGCCGGCCTCCGCCATCCTCGCGGCGGTGATCTTCAACGCGCTGATCATCATCGCGCTGATCCCGCTCGCGCTGCGCGGCGTGAGCTACCGCCCGGCGCCGGCGGCCGCGGTGCTCCGGCGCAACCTCCTGATCTACGGCGTCGGCGGCCTCGTGATCCCGTTCGTCGGCATCAAGCTCATCGACCTGCTCCTCGTCCTTCTCCGGCTGGTGTGATCATGCTCCGCGGACAGCTCCGCCCGGCGATCCTGCTCACGCTGCTGCTGTGCGTGATTACGGGCTTCATCTACGCCGGCGTCGTGACCGGGCTCGCGCAGCTCCTCTTTCCGCGCCAGGCGAACGGCTCGCTCATCCGCGCGGCGGACGGGCGTCTGCTCGGCAGCGAGCTGATCGGGCAGCCGTTCACGCGCCCGGAGTACTTCCATCCGCGGCCGTCCGCCGCCGGCGCCGGGTATGACGACACGCTCTCCGGCGGTTCGAACCTCGGCCCGACCAGCGCGAAGCTCGCCGACTCGTTGATCGCGCCGCGCGTGGCGCAGGTCGTGGCCGAGGACGGCGCGGTGAAGGGGCGGGTGCCCTCGGACATGGTGACCGCGTCCGGCTCCGGCCTCGACCCGCACATCTCCCCGGCCAACGCGCTGCTGCAGGTGCAGCGGGTGGCGCGCGCGCGCGGCGCGGACCCGAGCGCGGTGCGCGGCCTGGTCGAGGCGTCGGTCGAGCGGCGCCAGCTCGGCGTCCTGGGCGATCCCCGCGTCAACGTGCTGAAGCTGAACCTCGCGCTGGATCGGCGGTTCCCGCTGCCGGGCGCCGCGCCGACGATCGCGGGGCCCCCCGGGGCCCGCCGATGAGGGTGGCGCTCCTGCCGGCCGCGATGCTGCTCGCCCTCCCGCGACCGGGCACGGCCCAGTACCCGGACACCACGGCCGCGGACACGACCGCACACATCACGTGGGGCGCGTACGCGGACGCGTACTACGCCTACGACTTCAACATCCCGCCGCGGCACGACCGGGTGTTCACGACCCAGGCCGCGCGCTGGAACGAGTTCAACGCGAACCTGACCTTCCTCGAGGCGAACTACAAGGCGCCGCGGGTGCGCGCGCGCGCGGCGCTCCAGGCGGGCACCGCGGTACAGTTCAATTACGGCGCGGAGCCGGACACGCTCGCGGGGCTGCCGAACTACCTGCCGCTCATCCAGGAGCTGTACGCGGGCGTCGCGCCGGCGGAAAATCTCTGGATCGACGCCGGCATCTTCTTCTCGCACATCGGGAGCGAGGGCTGGATCTCGGCCGACAACCCGACGTACACCCGCTCGCTCCCGGCCGACTTCTCGCCGTACTACGAGACCGGCGTCCGCGCCACCTGGCAGGCCACGAAGAAGGTGACCGCCACGGCGGTGTTCGTGAACGGCTGGCAGATCATCCTGGAGAACAACCAGGGGAAGGCGGGCGGCCTCCGTCTGGATTACGCCGTTAGCCCGGCCGTCACGCTCTCGTACTCCAACTACCTGGGCAACGACCTCGACTCGACCACGGGCGTGTCGAGGACGCGGTTCTTCAACGACTTCATCGCCCGCGTGACGCCCGACGACCGCACGCTGGTGATCGGCACCTTCGACGTCGGCGGGCAATCGGGCGACCGCTGGTACGGCGGCTCGCTCATCGCGCGGGAGAAGATCGGCGACCGGATCGCGGTGAGCGCGCGCTACGACGGCTTCCACGATCCCGACGGCGTGGTCGCGGCGGGGATCCCGCGCGGCGACACGATCCCGGGGGGACTCCAGACGAGCGGCGGCTCGCTGGGCCTGGATTGGACGATGAGGCCGGGCGTCCTCTGGCGCTTCGAGTTCCGCGGCTTCTTCGGCGCGGACGAGCCGACGTTCCCGAAGCACACGGACGGCGAGTTCACGGACCACGACACGGCGCTGATCACCGCGCTCACGTTCCGGTTCTGAGGACGGGATGACCCACGGGCGCCCCGATCCCGAAGCGATCCTGGCCCGCCTGCGGCTGGAGGAGAGGCCGCGCGCGCGCGGCCGGCTGAAGGTCTTCTTCGGCGCCACGGCCGGAGTCGGGAAGACGTACGCCATGCTGGAGGAGGCCCAGGAGCGGCGACAGGAGGGCGCCGACGTCGTCGTCGGCTACGTCGAGACCCACGGGCGGACGGAGACGGAGGCGCTGGTCGAGGGGCTCGAGGTCCTGCCACGACGTACCCTGGAGTACCGGGGCGTCCGGCTCCCGGAGTTCGATCTGGACGCCGCCCTCGAGCGGCATCCGCAGCTCATCCTGGTCGACGAGCTGGCGCACACGAACGCGGAGGGCTCGCGCCACGCCAAGCGCTGGCAGGATGTCGAGGAGCTGCTCGCGGCCGGGGTCGACGTCTACACCACGCTGAACGTCCAGCACATCGAGAGCGTGAACGATCTCGTCGCGCGCGTGACCGGCGTGCGCGTGCGCGAGACCGTGCCCGACTCGGTGCTGGAGCGCGCCGACGAGCTGGAGCTGATCGACCTGCCGCCGGAGGAGCTGCTGAAGCGGCTGGGCGAGGGGAAGGTCTACGTGCCGGAGCAGGCGCAGCGCGCCGCGGAGAGCTTCTTCAGCAAGGCGAACCTCACCGCGCTGCGCCAGCTCGCGCTGCGCACCGTGGCGGAGCGGGTGGACACGCAGATGCGCGTCTACCGCCGCGCCGGCGCGGTGCGCGAGACGTGGCCGCTTGCCGAGCGCGTGCTGGTCGGCGTCGGGCCCGCGCCGTCCTCGCAACGCCTCGTCCGGGCGACGAAGCGGATGGCCGACCGCCTCGGCGCCGAGTGGATCGCGGCGTTCGTCGAGACGCCGGCGTACGCGGGGTGGTCGGAGGCGGACCGCGGCCGGGTCTGGGACACGCTCCGCCTCGCCGAGCAGCTCGGCGCGCGCACCGTCACGCTGAGCGGCTCGGACCCGGTCGAGGAGATCCTGAGCTACGCCCGCGCGCAGAACGTCTCCAAGCTGGTGGTCGGCAAGCCCACGCACCCGCGCTGGCGCGACCGCATCTTCGGCTCGATCGTCGAGGCGATGGCGCGCCGCAGCGGCGACATCGACGTCTACGTCATCGCCGCGGCGGAGGAGGAGGTCGGTCCGGCGCCGCGGCGGCCGCCGCCGGAGCGGCCGGCGTGGGCCGGCTACCTCTGGGCGGCCGCCGCAGTCGCGGCATGCACCGCGCTGGGGATGGCGATGGCGAGCCGGTTCGAGCGCACGAACGTCGCCATGGTCTACCTGCTGGCCGTGGTCGCGATCGCGCTCCGCTTCGGCCGCGGCCCGTCCATCTTCGCCGCGGTCTTCAGCGTGCTGGCGTTCGACTTCATGTTCGTTCCGCCGTACTACACCTTCGCCGTGAGCGATACGCAGTACCTGATCACGTTCGCGGTGATGCTCGTCGTCGCCCTCGCGGTCGGCACGCTCACGGTGCGGATGCGGCGGCAGGCGGAGGCGTCACGGCAGAGGGAGCGGCGCACCGCGGCGCTCTACCAGATGGGCCGCGGGCTCGTCGAGAGCACCGACTCGGTGCAGGCGCTGGATACCGGGCTGCGCCAGATCGAGGAGGTGTTCGAGTGCCGCGCGGTCGCGCTCCTCCCGGACGCGGCCGGGCAGTTGCGCCCCTGGCCGGCGACGGCGAGCGGGCTGCCGCTCGACACCCGCGAGCGCGGCGTCGCCGACTGGGTGTACGCGAACGGGCGGGCGGCGGGCGCGGGGACCGACACGCTGCCGGGCGCCGCGGCGCTCTACCTCCCGCTCCGCGCCAGCGGGCGCACGCTCGGCGTGGTCGGTGTGATCGCCAAGGACCCCCGCCGGCTCCGCGACCCCGAGCAGCTCCACCTGCTCGAGGCGTTCGTCGACCAGCTCGCCGTGGCGGTGGAGCGGGACCGCCTGGCCGAGGAGGCGCTCCGCATCCGCCAGCTCGAGGAGGTGAACCGGCTGACGAGCGAGTTCGTCGCCGTCGCCTCGCGCGAGCTGCGCTCGCCGCTCGCGCGGCTGGCCGCGAAGCTCGGCCGCGCGCGCGAGGCCGCGGCCGCTCCCGAGGCCGCCCTGTTGGACGACGCCAGCCGGGAGGCGGACCGGCTCCGCGCCTTCGCGCGCGACCTGCTCGACCTCTCGCGCCTGGAGTCCGGCCGCTTCCGGCTCCACCCGGACGGCGTCTCCGCGGCCGAGCTCGTGCAGCGCGCCGCCGCCGACGTCGAGCCCGAGGCGGCGCGCCGCGGCGTGCGCATCGTCACGGACCTCGCGGACGACCTGCCGCACGTCCGCGCCGACGCCGTCCAGATCCGCCGCATCCTCTCGAACCTGCTCTCCAACGCGCTGCGCTACAGCCCCCGCGGCGGCGAGATCCTCCTCGCCGCCGACCTCATCGACGGCTTCGTGCAGGTCTCCGTCGCGGACACCGGCGCCGGGATCCCGGTCGAGGACCAGGCCCGCATCTTCGACAAGTTCGTGCAGGTCCGGCGCGGCGGCGAGGCTGGTGGCACCGGCCTCGGCCTGGCCATCGCGCGGGAGATCCTGCGCGCGCACGGCGGCACGATCTGGGTCGACTCCGGGCCGGGCCCGGCGACCGTCTTCAGTTTCACCATCCCGGTCGCGCCCGCCGGCTCCGCGTGAACGCCGGGTGTTGCGGCGGCGCCGCGCTTCGCGCACAATGAGCCCATCCCCGGGAAGCGCCGCCGTGCCCGTGGAGCGTCCCATCCCGTCAAATCCCGAGTAGTCCGGCGTCGGTGCCGGCGGCCCCGACCACCGGATCCCGGAGGTCCCGTGTTGCGTACGCAGTCGGCCGCGCGCCCGCCCCGGTGCCGCTGGAGCCCGCCGGTCGCCGCCGTCGGGCGCCGCGCGGTCCTCGCGGCGTCCCTCGTCCTGGTGCCGGCGGCCGCGTCGGCGCAGACGCCGAAGCCGAAGCCGGCGGCCGGCGCGTCGCACCGGGCGCGGCCGGCGAGGCCGGCGCCGCCCGCCTTCGACGTCGTCGAGGCGACGATCCCGGAGCTCCAGGCCGCGATGGCGTCGGGCCGGCTGACCGCCGTCCAGCTCGTGGACGCGTACGTCGCGCGGATCCGCGCGTACGACCAGCACGGCCCACGGCTGAACGCGATCATCCGGCTGAACCCGCGCGCCCGCGCGGAGGCGGCGGCGCTCGACGCCGAGCGGAAGGCGGGGAAGGTGCGCGGCCCGCTGCACGGCATCCCGGTCATCCTGAAGGACAACTACGACACGGCGGACCTGCCGACGTCGGCCGGCTCGGTCGCGCTGGCGGGCGTGGTGCCGAAGCAGGACGCGACGGTCGTGCGCAAGCTGCGCGAGGCGGGCGCGATCGTGCTGGCGAAGTCGAACCTGCACGAGCTGGCCAGCGGCATCACGACGATCAGCTCGCTGGGCGGCCAGACGCGCAACCCCTACGACCCGGCGCGCAACCCCGGCGGCTCGAGCGGCGGCAGCGGCGCGGCCGCGGCGGCGAGCTTCGCCGCCATCGCCTACGGCAGCGACACGTGCGGCTCGATCCGCATCCCCGCCGCGGTGAACGACCTGTTCGGCCTGCGGCCGACGAAGGGGCTCACGAGCATTGCCGGCATCGTGCCGCTGGCGCACACGCAGGACGTGGTCGGGCCGCTGGCGCGGGACGTCATGGACCTGGCGATCGGCATGGACGCCATCGCCGGGCCGGACCCGGCGGATCCGGCCACGCGCATCCTGGACGGCCAGGCGCTGCCGCGCTTCGTCGCCTCGCTGGACACCGCGGCGCTGCGCGGCGCGCGGCTCGGCGTGCTGGGCTCGTCGTTCGGCCGGGCGCCGGAGGACCAGGAGGCCGGCCGCATCGTGCGCGCGGCGATCGACTCCATGAAGGCGCACGGCGCGGAGGTCGTCGACGTCGCCGTGCCGGGCCTCGACTCGCTGGTCCAGCGCGCCGGTGTGATCGAGCTCGAGTTCCGCTTCGACCTCAAGGACTACCTGGCCCGCGTGCCGAGCGCGCCCGTCCGTTCGCTCTCCGAGATCCTCGACAAGGGCCTCTACGACGCCGCGCTGAACGACGCGCTGCGCCGCCGCGACACGGCGAGCACGGCCGACTCCCCGCCGTACCGCGCCGCGCTCGCCCGCCGCGACACGCTGCGCGCGCTCGTCGTGCAGGCCATGGACGAGCACCGCGTGGACGCGCTCGTCTACCCGACCATGCAGCGCAAGGCGGCGCTCCTCGGCGAGCCGGCGCGCGGCTCGACGTGCCAGCTCAGCGCGCACACCGGCCTCCCCGCGCTCGCCGCGCCCGCCGGCTTCACCGCGGACGGCCTCCCCGTCGCCGTCGAGCTGCTCGGCCGCCCGCTCGCGGACGCGCGCCTCGTCGCGCTCGCCTACGCCTACGAGCAGGCCATGCGCCCGCGCCGCCCGCCGCCGACCACGCCGCCGCTCGTGCGCGGCCGCGCGCCCGAGCCGCTCGCCTGGACCACGACGACGCGGGCCGGTCCCGCCACCGCCGCCGTCGCCTTCACGTGGGACCCGACGACGAGCGGCCTGCGCTGGTCGCTCCACCTCACCGGCGCCGTCGAGCGCGTCTACGCCGTCAGTCTGGACCGCGTGGTGGACGACCGGAAGGGACCCGTGATCGCGCGGCTCGCCGGGCCGGACATGACCGCCGCCGACGGCACGCTCACGCTGACGCCCGCCGTGCGCGACGACCTGGATGCCGGCCGCCTCTTCCTCACGCTCTACACGGCCGACGCGCCGCTCGGCTCCGCGCGCTCGCCGCTCCTCCCGCCCGGCCGCGCCGGCGCGGCGCAGTAATCCGGTCCCGGTCCCGGTCCCGGGTCGTCACGGAGCGGCCGGGACCCGGACCGATCGGGGCAGACCCGGATCTCGTCTCAGGCGACGTCGCCCGTCCGCGCGCCCGCCTCCTCCAGCAGCCGGCGGTACCACGCCGCCGCCTCCCCCAGCCGGGCCTCGTGCCCGGCCGGCGCCCACACGACCGAGAGCGTCCGGACCGTGGCCGGCTGCGTCTTCGTGCGCTGCGCGTCCCGCACCGCGTTCGCGCACGGGCCGTCGCCGTCGAAGAGGCAGACGAGCCCCGCCAGGTCGATCTCCTGCCCGGACGCGTTGAAGACGTAGCTCGCGCCCGCCGGCGCGATGCCGATCCGGAACGGCGGCCGCGCCCGGTCGAGGTCCACGACGCTGATCGGCAGCCCGCTGTGCAGCGAGACGGCGTTGCACCCGTCCACGGCCAGGTTGATCGAGCCGAGCGCGCCCTCTCCCGCCGCCCGCACCAGGTACTCGGAGGCTGGCTTCCCCCGCCCGGTCGGCTTGTAGCCGCCGTGGCGCAGCATGTCGCGGACGGCCGTGCGCACCGCCTCGTCCGGCCGGAGCGGCGCCGCCGCGTCCAGGCGCAGCAGCGCGACCAGCTCCGCGGCCGGGGCCAGCTCGCCGAGCGGGGCGGGGAAGCGCGTCGTGAACGCGGCGACCCGCAGCAGCGGGTGCGGCTCGACCTCGAGGTGCAGCTCCGGCGTCTCGGTCATGGATGAGGGGCGCTCTCCGCCCGGTGTCGTGGTTGCGTTCGGGCCACGCGAGCCGACCCGCGCCCGCCGTGGCCGGAGTCTTGAACCCTCGCCCACGGAGGTCGCTCCACCGTCGCTCCACCCCGCGGGCACGAAGGGATGTCGCTCTGGGAGACGCTCCTCGGCCGGCGCTTGCGCTCCGAGGAGCAGGAGGCGCAGAAGATCGGACCCCTGCTCGGGGTCCCCGTCCTCGGGCTGGATGCGCTCGCCTCCGCCGCGTACGGGCCCGAGGCGGCGCTCACCATCCTGCTGCCGCTCGGCGCGGCGGGCGTCGGCTTCATCGAGCCGATCGCCGGCGCCATCCTCGTCGTCCTGTTCCTGCTCTACATCTCGTACTTCCAGACGATCGCGGCGTACCCCGGCGGCGGCGGCTCCTACACGGTCGCCTCGCAGAACCTCGGCGCGAACGCCGGGCTGCTCGCCGCCAGCGCGCTCTCCCTCGACTACATCCTGAACGTCGCGGTGGCCATCTCCGCCGGCGCGGGCGCGGTCGTCTCGGCGGTCCCCGCGCTCCTCCCGCACACGCTCGCGCTCTGCCTCGGGCTGCTCGCGCTCCTCACGATCGTGAACCTGCGGGGCGTGCGCGAGGCCGGGATGCTGTTCCGGGTGCCGACGTACGCGTTCGTCGCGCTCCTCGGCGGCACGATCGCGATCGGCGTCGCCCGCACGCTCCTGGCCGGCGGCCACCCGGCGCCCGTCGCGCCGCCGCCCCGCCTCGCCGCCGCCACCTCCGCCGCGAGCGTGTGGGTCCTGCTCCGCGCGTTCTCCAGCGGCTGCACCGCCATGACCGGCGTCGAGGCGGTCAGCAACGGCGTGCCCCTCTTCCGCGAGCCGAGGGTCCGCCTCGCGCGCCGCACGCTGACCGCGATCATCGCGATCCTCGCCCTGCTCCTGGCCGGCATCGCCGTATTATGCCGCGCCTACCACATCGGCGCGACGCCGCCCGGCCAGCCCGGCTACCAGAGCGTCCTCTCGCAGCTCGTCGCGGCCGTCGCCGGCCGCGGCGCGTATTACTACCTCGCCATCGGCTCCGTCGTCGCGGTCCTCGCGCTCTCGGCCAACACCAGCTTCGCCGACTTCCCCCGCCTCTGCCGCGCGCTCGCGCTCGACGGCTACCTGCCGCCCGAGTTCGCGCACCTCGGCCGCAGGCTCGTCTTCTCCACCGGCATCGTCACGCTCGCCGTCCTCGCCGGCGCGCTCCTCGTCGCGTTCGACGGGATCACCGACCGGCTGATCCCGCTCTTCGCGGTCGGCGCGTTCCTGGCGTTCACGATGTCGCAGCTCGGGATGGTCGCGCACTGGCGGCGCGTCGGCGGGAAGCGCGCGCCGCATGCCCTCGCGGTCAACGCGCTCGGGGCGACGGCGACGGGGCTCACCCTCGTCGTCGTCGCCTCCTCGAAGTTCGTGGAGGGCGCCTGGATCACGCTCCTCGTGATCCCGGTCATGGTCATGATGTTCCGGCGGGTGCGCCGCTTCAACGACCGGCTCGACATCCAGACCGAAGACCGCGGCCCGCTCGAGATCGGCGACCCGCCCGCGCCCCCGCCCATCGTCCTCGTTCCGACGAGGCGCCTCGACCGCGTCGAGCGCAAGGCGCTCCGCTTCGCGCTCACGCTCTCGCCGGACGTCCGCGCGGTCCGCGTCCGCACGCAGGACGTCGGGCCCGACCGCCTCGCCGAGCGCTGGTACCAGCTCGTCGAGCGACCGGCCATCGAGGCCGGCCTCTCCCCGCCGGCCCTCGTCGAGATCCCCTCCGCCTACCGCGAGTTCTTCGGCCCGCTCCTCGCCTACATCCGTCGCGTCACCCGGGAGAACCCGAAGCGCCACGTCGCCGTCCTCGTCCCCGAGTTCGTCGAGCGCCGCTGGTACCACTACCTCGTCCACAGCCACCGCGCGACGCTCCTCAAGCACCTCCTCCTGCTGCACGGCGGCCCGCAGATCATCATCGTCAACACGCCCTGGTACCTGCGGGACTAGCAACGCCGTGAGCGCGGCGGCTCACGGCGGACCGGGCGGCGTCGCCGCGGGCGGGATGGCCGCGGGTGGCGTCGCCGCGGGCGGGGTCGTCGCGGCCGGCGGTGGCGCGGCCGGCGGTGGCGCGACCGGCGGTGGCGCGGCCGGCGGTGGCGCGGCTAGCGTCGCCGCGGCCGGCGGTGTCGCGGGCGGGCCCGCATCGGCTCCCGGGCGGCGCGGCGGCCTCCGCGGCCGCACGTCCAGCGACCCGCGCCCGCCCGCCCGAGGCACGGCACCGAAGTCCGCCGGCCGCGCCGCCCGCCGCGGCGGCGGCGTCGACGGGCCGATCAGCCGCTCCACCTCCGCCAGCACGTCCGACGGCCGGATCGGCTTCTCCAGATAGCACGCGCACCCGACCTCCCACGCGCGCCGGCCGTAGTCGACTCGCGGTCGCGCCGACAGCACCAGCACCGGGATCTCCGCCATCGCCGGCTCCTGCCGCAGCCGCCCGCAGAGGTCCAGGCCGTCCCCGCTCGGAAGCCCCAGATCCAGCAGGATGAGGTCGGGCCGGGCCTCGCGCGCCATCCAGTACCCCTGCTCCGCGTCGAGTGCGCAGATCACGTCGAAGTTGTTGTACCAGAGCAATCTGCCGTAGATCTCCCGGTCGTGCTCGCTGTCTTCGATCATGAGGACCAGCTTCGTGCTCATCCGCGCATCCTCTTCGCGATGAGGGTCCCTGCCCACAGTTCAAGTTTTGTTCCCGCGGGACGCCGCCGCCGCCCCCGCGCCGCCCGTCCGCAGGGCCAGCGTACGGAGAATGTAAATTGTTGTCAAGTAAGAACATAAAATCGCTCGACGAGGTGGCGCGGGACCGGCCGTCGCGGGCGGCCGCACGTCCACCAACAGCGTTTTCACCACGGAGTACACGGACGGGACAGCGGCATCACGCCGGCCACCTGCCTACGCCGGACATGACATCAACAAAGGATGCGTCACCCCGGCGAGCCTCCACCGCCCGGCACTCCTCTGTGCCCTCTGCGCCTCTGCGGTGAAAACGCCGTTGAAGCCGTTCCCTGCCTCACCCGAGCGTGTAGCCCCGCGCGAGCTCGAGGAAGCTCTGCACCTGGGCGTCGCGCCAGGCGTCGTCCTTGCCCAGCTCGTCCGCGAGCGTGGCCGCGACGGCGGGGGCAGCGCGCATGCTGGCGCGGGCGTCGAGGAGGAGCATGCGGGTGCGGCGGGCGAGGACGTCCTCGACGGTGCGGGCCATCTCGTGGCGCGCGGCCCAGACCACCTCGCCGAGGGTGGTCGGGAAGTCCGGGTCGAGCCGGTCGGCCCGGCGCGGATCCTCGCGCAGCAGCGCCTCGATGGCGGGCGCATCCGAGCCGTACACCGCGAGCGGGCCGAAGCGCTCGGCGTGCGCGTCGTGGCCGTGGATCGGCAGGTCGTGCGTGACGCAGGGCCGGTCCTCCAGCCCGGCGATCGTCGCCGCCTGGTCGACGGTGTCCTGCGCCATGCGACGGTACGTCGTCCACTTCCCGCCGGTGATGGTGACGAGCCCGGAGTGCGAGATGCTGAGCGTGTGGTCGCGCGAGAGGGCGGAGGTCGGGCTGCCCTGCTCCTCGCCGCCGACGAGGGGGCGCAGGCCGGCGAAGATGCTGCGCACGTCCGCCGGCGCGGGGTCCTTCACGAGGTAGCGGGCGGCGTGCTCGAGCAGGAACTCGATCTCCGCGGCGAACGGGCGCGGCTCGAGGACGACGTCGCCCACCGGCGTGTCGGTGGTGCCGACGACGACGCGGTCGTGCCAGGGAATGGCGAAGAGCACGCGGCCGTCGGCGGTCTTCGGCACCATGATGGCGGACTCGCCGGGGAGGAAGGAGCGGTCGAGCACGATGTGCGCGCCCTGGCTCGGCGAGATCAGCTCGCGCGCCGCGGCGTCGTCCATCCGGCGGATCCGGTCGGCGAACACGCCCGTGGCGTTGACGACGACGCGCGCCTCCAGCTCGAGGTCCTGGCCGCTCTCCACGTCCCGCGCCCGCACGCCCGCCACCTCGCCCCGCACCTTGAGCAGCCCCGTGACGACGACGTAGTTGAGCAGCGCCGCGCCCTGCTCGGCCGCCGTCCGGGCGAGATTGATGGCGAGCCGCGCGTCGTCGAACTGGCCGTCGTGGTAGATGACGCCGCCCGTGAGCCCCTCCGGCTCCAGCGTCGGCAGCAGCTCGAGCGTGCGGCGCCGCGAGAGGATGCGCGAGCGCCCGATCCCCTGCCGCCCCGCCAGCAGGTCGTACATCTTCAGCCCGACGCCGTAGAACGGCCCCTCCCACCAGTCGTAGCTCGGCACCACGAACGGCAGGTTGCGCACGAGGTGCGGCGCGTTCCGCAGCAGCAGCCCCCGCTCCTTGAGCGCCTCGACGACGAGCGAGACGTTCCCCTGCTTCAGGTAGCGCACGCCGCCGTGCACCAGCTTCGTGCTCCGGCTGGACGTCCCCTTCGCGAAGTCGCTCTGCTCCACGAGCAGCGTCCGGTACCCGCGCGACGCCGCGTCCACCGCCACGCCGAGGCCGGTCGCCCCGCCGCCGATCACGAGCAGCTCCCACGGCTCGCGCGCGGCTTCCACCGCGCGCAGCATGTCCGTCCGGTTCATCGCTCCTCCCCTCCGTCCATCCAGTCGCCGTCCGGCGGTCCCGTCCGCGCGTGTCGTGCCGTCCCCTCGCGTCACACAGAGATGTGGCGTGCCGGCGCGGCCGTCGGTCCGTGCCGCCGAATGTAAGCGGCGCCCGGTGGGAAGCATTCCGCCGGGCGCCGCCCGTCGCGATCTCGAGCGCGATCTCGATCTCGGGTGTCGGGTGTTCGAGCCCGAGCCCGAGCCCAGCGCCCGAAGGGCGCGGAGCCCGGGCTCGTCCACCAGTGGAAGCTCGCCTCGCCGAACCCGCTCATCGAGTGGGGTGGCGAAGTGATCGCGACCGGGATCGTCGGCCAGTCGGAGATGCTGCGGCTGAGGATCGGGCCGCGGTAGCTCCGGACGATCCAGGCGCCGGGCGCCGCACCGCCCGCTACTCGCTCCGGAGCCGCTCCCGGCGGGACCACCGCACCGGCGCTTCGCCCACGAGCCTGCGCCAGCGATCGGCGAAGATCTCGCCCGCCACGATCGCCAGGGAGCCGCGCTCCTTGGGCGCGACGTAGTTCCAGAAGGCGTACACCTGCTCGTTTCGGGGTGGCGAGAGAAAGGGCCGCAACGGTTGGAAGCCCAGGTCGCCGGCGAAGAACGGCTGGAACGTCGCCATCCGTTCCATGCCGCGGTACATGAGCAGGAGCGCCCAGACCGGCGTCGAGTCGGGGCGGGCGAGCTTCAGCCAGAAGAGCGCCTCGTCGCTCCGGCCGTGCACGTAGCGCGTTCGCCAGGCCAGCAGGTGCGCCTCGCGGACCTCGAGCGGCGCCCGTCGCCACGGCCCGTAGTCGCCGGGGGCCGCGCGCAGCACGTGGGCGACGACGCGCTGGAAGTAATCGAGAGGCTGTCCCTGCAGGCTGTCGATGCCCGCCGGCCGGCCGCCGGGTGCGACGCGCGCCTCCGCGCCGGGCCACTCCCCGACACGGAAGAACCGCTGCGCGAGGAGGGCGCCGGTCGGCAAGACGATCTCGACACGGCCCTCGCCTCGCCACCCCTCGGGGAGGCCGATGTTGCTCCAGACGCGCCACGTCGGTCCCCAGACCCGGAGCGGCACCCGCGCCACCTCGCGGTCCTCGAGATACCAGACGTGCTCCACACGGGTCGCGCGCCGCGCGCCGGAGATCCGCGACCAGAGGTGGAGTCTCCGCGGCGCACGGCCGCTGGCGACGCGGCACTGAGGGCCGCCGCAGAGCACCGAGGCCTTCGGCTCCCGCGCGACGACGCTGTCGACGAGCGACGCGGCCCCGACGAAGATGCCGCGCGGCGGTGGCATGCCCGGCGCGAAGCCGAAGGTGGAGTCCGCCGTGGGCCGCAGCCTCAGGACGACCGCCGTGTCCGGCTGTACCGTCGTCACCTGGCCCGAAACGAAGCCCCGCACGTAGGCCCGCAGCCGCACCGTATCGCTCCAGGGCACATCGTGGAACACGAAGCGTCCCGCCGCGTCGGCGACCGTCGCCTGCACCGTCTCGTTCCCGATGACTTCCACGGTGATCGGACCGGGTGGGATGGTCCCTCCGCCCCGCGCCGTCACCTTGCCGCGCACCTGGGCCTGGACGGGTGCGACGAGGGCGGCCACGAGCGCCAGCGGCAGCGCGGTGGCGGCGGGCCAGCGCCCGGAGCCGATTCTCCGTGAAGACAGCATCCGACCCTTCCGGTAGTCGCCATGCGCCGACGCAGCTTCGGCGTCGGTGAGGGGGCGCGTGGTCACAGGAGCTAGTATCGGTTGGCGGTCGTTTTCCTCGAACGACGACCCAGGACACCGGGAAGCGCGGACATCCCGAGCGTGGACGCCGGCGTCGCGAGACTGGTGGCTCCGTATCCCGGGTTTTAGCTTTGGTCAGATGTGGTGTGCCTGGCAACCGGGAGCCATGTATCGCGCCTGCATCGTTCGACAATCCAAAAACATAGACCAAACCAGATGTCCACTCGCCTGATAGGCGCGAGGTGGGCGGGGATGGCACGTCGCTCCATTCCCGAGGATGGCCGCATCAAGCGAATGCGGCCGGCGCGCGACCGGCCCGGGAGGGCCAGCACGTACTCCTGAAGAACGAGGCACCATGAGGATGATTTCGGAGCGGCGGGCGGGCCCGCTTCGGCGGCTTCCGCTTCTCGCGCTCGTCGCAGCGGTCGGCGTGGTCGGCTCCTGCTCGGACGCCTGTGGGTGCTCGCCTCTACCGCCCTGGTTCCAGGTAGTCGGCCGGGTCGTCGATGAGGGTGGCAGCGGCGTCGGCGGGGTGCAACTCACGGTGGTCGAGGGGTCGGCCGGCAACGTCGCGACGCGGTCGACCACGAACGGGTATTTCGGATTGAACGGGCCGGCCTACGATCGGGACCTGAGCATCGACGTCTCGCCTCCCGCGGGCTTTGAGCTCGCAACCGGACAGGAGGCGCCCGTTCACGTCACGCTGCTGGCCGGGTTCGTCGCGGAGCTGGAGATCCGCCTGCGGCGGCAGGCACCCTGAGGTGTGGCCGACCCCTGTCGCCGGCTCGGCGCGATCAAACGGGAAATCCGTGCGGGGCGGGACCCGCGAGCCGGGCGGTTCCCCCCGAGGAGCTGAACGGATGCGCGGGTGGTGCAGTCGGGTCCTCATCGTGTGCGGCATTGCTCTCGGGCACCCGAAACATGCCACGGGGCAGGCGCCGGCCTCGCAGGACCGCCGGGTCTACGTAACCCCGTCCGCGGCGCTGAGTGCGCGGCATCGCCCGTACGGAGGTTGGGTGTGGGCCGACATGGCCACGCTCGACGCGCGCGTGGAGGTCTCCCTCGGCCGACGCGTCCAGCCGTGGCTCTCCGGCTCGATATTCGTCCTCGGCATCGGCTGCGACCCGGAGGCGAGCTGTCCCACCGGCGGAGGCGCGGTCCAGGCCGGCGTCACCGCCTTCCTGCTCGGGCCGGACGATCGGTTCCCGCTTCGGCCGTATGCGGGCGGAGGGATGGGCGTGCGAAGATACGCGGGCGGCTTCTCGTTCGCGCGTGTGCTCGACGCCGGCATCCTGTGGGCCGCCTCGCCGGCCGTCGCTCCGAGGCTGGAGGTCCGGTGGGAGCGGTATCCCGCGCTACGCGAGGCGTTCCTGGTGGCTCTCGGGGTGCGCTTCGGGATCGGCGATCGCTAACTCCGACAGGCGGCGCCCACCGGAGGTTGCCGCGAGCTCGAGCGCCTGCCGGCCATCGCGCTCGCCGGGCACCGGGTAGCCCTGCCGCTCGAGGATGCGCCGCACCCGCAGGCCTCTCGCGGGAGGCGCAGCCGACCTCTCGCGGGAGGGCGCAGCCCGACCTCTTGCGGGAGCGCGCAGCCCGACCTCTCGCGCCGGAGACCCGCGTGTAATGTTTTCGCTCCCTCCGGCATTCTAGCCCACGTGACCGACGCCGCTCGCACGACTCACGCTCCGCCCATGCCCGCCGCGACGCACGACGACGCCGCGCTCCTCCGGTCGGTCGCCGCCGGCTCGCTCGAGGCGCTGGGGACGCTGTACGCGCGGCACGCCGACGCGGTCTACGGCGTCGCGCTGCGCCTCACGGGCTCGCCGGCGGAGGCGGAGGACGTCCTCCAGGACATGTTCGTCGGCTTGCCGCGCGCGCTCGGCGCGTACACGGAGCGCGGCCGCTTCGAGGCCTGGCTGAAGCGGGTCGCGGTGCGGGTGGCGCTGATGCACCTGCGGACGCGGCGCCGCTGGCGCGAGGTGCCGCTCGATGCACTCCCGCCGAGGGCGACCGCGGCCGGCGCGCCGCACCCCGCGGACCGGATCGATCTCGAGCGGCTCGTCGCCCGGCTCCCGGACTCGCTCCGAACGGTGTTCGTGCTGAAGGAGGTCGAGGGCTACGGCCACGCGGAGATCGGCGAGCTGCTCGGGATCACCCCCGGCAACTCGGCCGCGCGGCTCTCACGCGCATGGGCGATCCTCCGCAAGGAGGCGGGTCGATGATGCCGCACCCCACGCTGGACCGCTTGCGCGCCTTCGCGGAGCCGGGCTCGCCGCCCGCGCCCCGCGGCCGGACGGCGTCCCACCTGGCGGAGTGCAGCCGCTGCCGGGACACGCTCGCCTGGATCCGCGCCGTCCGCGCCGCGGCGGCCGAGCCGGCGCCGGCCGCCGCGCCGGCCGGCGCCTGGGCGCGCATCGCCGCGCGCGTCGAGGCCGGCGAGACCGTGCTCCTGCCGGCGGCCGGACCCGATGCCGGATCGGCGCGCAGGCGGGCGCTCCGCCCCGCAATGCTCCGCGCCGCCGGGCTCGTCCTCGCGGTCGCCGCCGCGGCCTCCGCCGCGGTCCCGGGCTCGCCGCTGCGCGCGTGGGTCGCGCGGCTCTGGCCGTCGCGCCCCACGCTCCCGAGCGCCGTGCCGCCGGCGCGCGTCCATCCGGCCGCCGCCCCGCCCGCCGCCCCCGCGCCCACGATCCTCTTCGTTCGCCCGCTCGATGGAGCCGTCTCGATCTCCGTCGTCGCTCCGGACCCCACGCTCCGGCTGCGCATCCGCGTCTCCGACGGCGCGGAGGTCGAGGTGCGCGCGACCGGCGCGGCGGCCGGCGCGCGCTTCCGTTCCGGTCCCGGCCGCCTCGCCGTCTCGGACGCGGGCCCGGGCGAGCTCTCGATCACGCTGCCCCGCCGAGCCCGCGCCGTGACGGTCGAGGTGGACGGCGGCGCGTACCTCCTCAAGCAGGGGAGCCGGATCCGGGTCCTGGCGCCGGCCGCCGACACCGCCGGGACGGAGCTGGTCCTCCCGGTCCACCCCGCGGACCGCAGCCGGGAGAGATAGCTCGTGCTCCTTCTGTTCCTGACGCTCCTGGCGGGCGAGGGCGGTGTGCTCCAGGGCACGGTGCGCGCCGAGGGCTCGCTCGAGCCGATCGCCAGCGCCACGGTCGCCGTCGAGGGGCTCGGGCGGGCGGTGCAGACCGACGCGCGCGGCTACTTCGTCCTGCCGGACGTGCCGGCCGGCCGCTGGCAGGTCAGCGCCAGCGCGCTCGGCTATCGCACCACCGGGCTCGGCGTCGTGAGCGCCGGGCAGGGGACGATCCGCCTCGACTTCGAGCTCGCGCTCCAGCCCGTCCAGCTCCCGGCGCTGCAGGTCCGGCGCGGCCGCGCCGAGGCGGTGGCGGACGCCGAGGCCGGCCCGGCCGCGATCAGCCTGAGCGGCCCCGCCCTCAAGCAGCTCCCCGCGCTCGCCGAGCCGGACGTGCTGCGCGCGCTCCAATCCCTTCCATCCGTCGCCGCGGCCTCGGACTTCTCGAGCGCGCTCTACATCCGCGGCGGCTCCCCCGACCAGAGCCTCCTCACGCTCGACGGCCTCCCGCTCTTCAACCCGTACCACCTGGGCGGGATCTTCAGCGCGATCGCGCCCGACGCGGTCTCGTCGGTGGATCTCCGGGCCGGCGCGCTCCCGGCGCGCGCCGGCGACCGGCTCTCCGGCGCCGTCGCCATCCGCACGCGCGACGGCGGCCGCGACCACACTCGCGCGCAGGGATCCGTCGGACTGCTGAGCGCGCACGCCACGGTCGATGGCCCGCTCCCCGGCGGGCGCGGGAGCTGGATCGCCGGCGGCCGCCGCACGTATCTCGACGCGCTCACGCACGCCACGAAGGCCGTCGGTCTGAACCGGACCTCGCTGCCGTACGGCTTCTACGACGGCTACCTCAAGGCGACGCGGGACGTCGGCGCGCTCGGTTCGCTCACGCTCTCCACCTACCTCGACCGCGAGGGCATCCAGATCCCGAAGAGCGAGCAGGCGACGTACGGCAACGAGATGGACATGGGGTGGGGCTCGGCGGCGGCCTCGCTGGCGTACCGGCAGCCGCTGAGCGCGCGCTGGCTGCTCGAGGCGCGGGCCGGCTACAGCGGCTTCGGCGGCCGCTTCGACGCCCGGCATCACGGCTACAGCGGCCTCAGCTGCGGCGCGGACGGTTGCCAGCCGCTACCAGGCTCCGTGCGGGACACGAACTCCATCGTCCACGCGCGCACCTCGGTCGGCGACGTCCTCGCCGGCGCCGACCTGACCTGGTTCGCCGGCGCGCACACCGTCCGCGGCGGCCTTCAGGCCGACGCCTACCGCTTCCGGCACGACGTCGACCCGGTGGAGGACGGCATCCGGGACCTGGTGCCGCCGCTCGCGAGCCTGGAGCGGCTGACGACGCTGGCCGGCTACGTCGAGGACGAGTGGCGCCCGCTCGATCGGCTCGAGCTGAGGGGCGGGCTGCGCGTGCTCGGGGCCGGGCGCCTCGGCGCCGCGTGGATGCCGCGCTTCGGCGCCCGCCTCCGCCTCGCGCCGACGCTCTCGCTCACCGCGGGCGGGGGCCTCTACGCGCAGGCGCTGCGCACGCTGCGCGACGAGGAGTCCGTCTTCGCCAGCCTCTTCGCCTACGATCTCCTCTCGACGCCCCCCGTCGCCGTCGGGCTGGCCCGCGGCCGGGACGCCGTGCTCGGCGCGGAGTGGGCGACGTCGCACATGAACCTGCGCCTCGAGACCTACCTCCGCCGCACGAGCGACCTCGCGCTGCCACCCATCCCGAGCGACCCGACCGCCGCGCCGATCATCGTGGTGGACGGCGTCGCCGCGGGCTCCGGCTCCGCCCGCGGGGTGGAGCTCATGGCGCATCACGAGAGCGGCCGCGCCGACCTGACGCTGGCCTACGCCCTCGCGTTCGCCGACCGCGGCCCGGGCGAGGATCGCTTCCCGGCCCGCTGGGAGCGGCGCCACACGCTCGACGCCACGGCGGGGCTCCGCTGGGGCGAGCGCGGGCGGCTCAGCCTCCGGGCCGTGCTCGGCAGCGGTCAGCCGTACACGCCCATCTCCGGCGTCGCGCAGCAGTACCGCTACGATCCGGTGACGGGCCGCTGGGAGCTCGCGACCGGCCAGGTCCTGCTCGGCGAGCACAACAGCGGCCGCCTCCCCGGCTACTTCCGCCTCGATTTCGGCGCGCGCCGCGAGTACCCGAAGCACTGGTTCGGCCGGTCCGCCTCGCTCACCCCGTACGTCCAGGTGCTGAACGTGCTCGCGACGAAGAACGCGCTCGCCGCCGAGGCCGAGCCCCGTTACCCGCGCCTCAAGTACTGGCCGCAGCTCCCCTTCCTCCCCACCCTGGGGCTCGAATGGCGCTTCTGACGCGCTCCGCCCTCGCGGCGCTGCTGGTCGCGGCGCTGGGATGCGACATCATCCCCCCGCCGACCGAGCCGGAGCAGACCGGCTGGCAGCTCCAGGTCCACGCCGTGCTCCTGGCCGGCGCCGACAGCGCCACGGTCCTGCTCACCCGCGTGCGCGGCTCGGGCGACGGTTCCGGGATCCGGCGGGAGGCGGTGGCGGGCGCGAGCGTGCGCCTGAGCGGCGGAGGCGTCGTCGCGGAGCTGACGGCGGGCGCGGCCGGGGCGGCCTGTGGTGGCGGGTTTCCCGGCTCGCCGCCGGACTCGTCGCTGAGCGCCGGCTGTTATGCCGCGCGCATCGCGGGCGGCGTCCGCGCCGGCGAGCCCTACGAGCTCCGCATCGACTTGCCGGACGGGGAATCCGTGCTCGGCCGGACGGTCGTGCCTCCGGTGCCGCCGCTCCTCTCGCCGGGTCCCGGAGTGACGATCCGGGTACCCCGCTACGGGAGCTCCTCGCCGGAGGACCCGGTCGCGCTCGACTGGCTCGCGGCGCCGGGCTCGCGCGTGGAGGCGGCCGTCAATCCGGCGCCCGGCTGCGAAGCCTGGATCTCGGCGGAGGGGTCGTCGTATGGCACCTACTCCGTGGTACTGACCGCCGCCCCGCCCGCCGACCTCCGCGTGAACGGCCTCTTCTGCCGTGGTCCCGTCCCCCCCGGCGAGTACCCCGCCGAGCTCGTCCTCACGGTCTTCGACTCGACGTACACGCGCTACGCGCGCGAGACGCTCGGCGTCGACCAGCTCCCCGCCGAGCGCGCCGCCGCCGGCATCACCGGCGCCGTCGGCGTGTTCGCCTCCGCCGCGCAGGCCCGCATCCCCGTGTCGCTCGCGGTGAAGTAAGGGTGAAAATCGGCGTGGCCGCCC
>DASTKT010000142.1:0-93771 GCA_035715725.1 Longimicrobiales bacterium
GCGAAGCTGCGCCAGGCCGTCGAGCACGCGCTGCGCGGCGGCGAGCCGAGCGCGCAGGTGAGCGGCGTCCTGGCGGCGTACGACCCGGCCGCGCCGCCGGGCGCCCGCGTCGTCTCGCTCACGCTGGCCGACGGCCAGCCCGTGCGCGACGACGCGACCTACACCGTCGCCGTGAACGACTTCCTCGCCGGGCAGGGAGATGCGTTCGCGGCGTTCGCCGACCCGGTGGCGCGGAAGGACACCGGCATCGTCGACCTGGATGCGCTCATCGACTACCTGAAGGCACAGCCGCAGCCGGTGCACGCCCCGGCGGACGCGCGGCTGCGGGCCGAGGCGGCGGCCGCGGCGCGCTGAACGGCGCGGCCCCGGCGAGAAGAGGGATGGGGACCGCTCGGAGAGGGCCTGATCACGCTCCGCCGCGCAGGATGCGGCAGGGGGAAACCGACATGCGAGTGACGAAAGAGCTGCTCCAGCGGCTGCCGAAGACGGACCTGCACGTGCACCTGGACGGCAGCGTCCGCCCCGAGACGCTGATCGAGCTGGCCCGCGAGTACGGGAAGGTGATGCCGGTCGGAGACGCCGAACGGCTGCGCGACTTCATGCACGTCAAGGACGCGACGAACCTCGTCGACTACCTGGCGCGCTTCGACATCACGCTGGCCGTGATGCAGACGTCGGAGGCGCTCGAGCGCATCGCGTACGAGCTGGCCGAGGACGCGGCCGCCGAGGGCGTCCGCTACATGGAGGTCCGCTACTCGCCGGTGCTGCACGGGCAGGAGGGCCTCTCGGGGCTGGCGGCGGTGGAGGCGCCGCTGCGGGGGCTCCGCCGCGCCGAGCGCGACTTCGGGATCCGCACCGGCATCATCGTCTGCGGGATCCGCAACATGAGCCCCGAGACGTCCATGGAGCTGGCGGAGCTGACGGTCGGCTACAAGGACCGCGGCGTCGTCGCCTTCGACCTGGCCGGCGCGGAGTACGACAACCCGGCCAAGCGCCACAAGGACGCGTTCTACCGCGTGATCAACGCGAACATCGCGGCCACGATCCACGCGGGCGAGGCGTACGGGCCGGAGTCGATCCACCAGGCGCTCCACTACTGCAACGCGAACCGGATCGGCCACGGCACCCGGCTCTTCGAGGATCCGGATCTCATGGAGTACGTGAACAACTTCCGCATCCCGCTCGAGGTCTGCCTCACCTCCAACGTGCAGACGCGGGCCGTGGCCGGCTTCGAGGACCACCCGCTGCGGCTGTACTACGACGAGGGCCTCGTCGTCACGATCAACACCGACAACCGGCTGATGAGCGCGACGACGGTCACGGAGGAGTACTGGCGCGCCCACGAGCACCTGGACTTCACCTGGGACGAGCTGTGCGACGTGGCCGTGATGGGCTTCGAGAGCGCGTTCCTGTCCTACCGCGAGAAGCAGGCGCTGGTGGAGTCGGTGCGGGAGGAGATCGGGAAGCTGAGCGAGGGGGTGGCGGCGGGGGTGTGAGGGGCGCGAGGTCCGGACAGACCACCCAACCTCCGGGGACCCGCCGTCCCGGCGATCATGAACAGAATACGACACCGGCCGGTCGCCCACGTGGGCGACCGGCCGGTGTCTTGCCACCACCTGCGATTCAGCGTTCCGTCAGAACTTGTAGTTCACGCCCAGACGGATCCGGTAACGGGACGACTCGTTGCTGATCTGGTAGAGGTCCGTGCGCACCGGGAACGCCTGCATCAGCACCCGCCCGTTGGCATCCGGCGTGGGCGTGCCCTGCGAGCGCAGCGGCGTGTCGTTCAGATTGGCGACGAACTCCGAGCGGCCCCAGTCGCTGTTCAGCAGATTCAGGAAGTTGAGCACGTCCAACGTCACCTGGAGGCTCTGCGACCCGAGCGTCCGGATCGACTGCGCCGCGCGGAAGTCGAGGCGGTTCTGCCACGGCAGCCGGCAGGCGTTCCGCTTGACCACCGAGCCGCGTGCCTCGCGGAGGCAGTCCACCCGGTTGATGAAGTCGTCGAAGTTCGTCCAGGACTGCGCCGGCGTGATGACCTGGCCGCCGACGGTCTGCTGCGCGAAGCGAATCTCGGACGCGCTCCTCGGGACGTAGATGAGGTCGTTCCCGTTCGACTGGTCGTTGTTCAGGTCGGTCGTGTTGTAGGTATAGGAGTAAGGCTGCCCGCTCTCGCCGACGTAGATCAGCGACAGATCCGTCGCGGCCACCTTCCACGGCAGCCGGTAGCTGGCGTCCACGACGACGCGGTGCGGGATGTCGTAGTTGGACGGCCGCAGCTCCGGATCGTTCGGATCACCGCCGATCGGGTTGAAGCGCCAGTTCGAGAACGCCTGGCTGGACGTCAGGCTGTTCACGTCGTACGACCGCCCGTACGTGTACGCCGCCGAGGCGGACCAGCGGTCGTTGAACGCGCGCTGCAGCTGCCCGGTGATGCTGTAGCTGTAGCTGTCGCTCGCGTTCGTGATCTCGGTGATGTTCGAGAACGGCACCGACTTCTTCGAGTAGAGCGGCCGCCCCTCCACGGTCCCGACCGCCGGCCCGACGGTCAGCTCGCGGTAGCTCGGGTCGTTGATCGCCTTCGTGTACAGCCCCTCGATCGTGCCGACCACGTTCAGCGGCAGCTGCCGATCGACGGCCAGATCCGCGCGGAAGACCTGCGGGTACTTGAAGTTCGGATCGACCAGGTTGATCTCGTTCGGCACCAGCGAGGTGCTGCCGCGGCAGCTGCTGGGCTGGTTCAGGGGATCGGCGACGAACGCCGGGGAGGTCGCCGGGGTGCTGCACGTGAAGCGGACGTAGTCCAGGCCGGTGTTGCCGTACGCGTTCGAGATCCAGACGTAGGGAGTGCGGCCACTGAAGAGGCCCGCGCCGCCACGGAGCTGGAGCGTGCGGTCGCCGTTCACGTCGTAGTTGAAGCCGACGCGCGGGTTGACCAGGAGCGTCGTGCCGGGCACCTCGTTCGTGTGTCGGCCGACCGCGGTGACGACGGCCGGATTGTCGGCTGGCTTGTCCGGCAGCATGTACGTGTCCAGGCGCAGGCCGGCGGTCAGCGTGAACCGATCGGTGAGCGAGAGCTGATCCTGGGCGTAGACGCCGAGCGTCCGTGCGCCGAACTCGGCGCGCTCGCGGCCGCCGGGGAGCAGGTACGAGTACTCGTACCGACGCGGCGTGCCCGCGTTCAGGTCGGCCAGGCTCGCGAACGTGTAGTTGCCGTAGATGTTGCGCGCGAACAGGTTGCTGAAGTCGAACAGCTCGTTGTGCGTGCCGATCGTGATCGTGTGGCGGCCGCGCGAGAACGTGAAGTCGTCGGTCAGCTCGAGGATGTCCTGGTCCAGCGCGTTCGCCACCGAGAAGTTCTCCGGCCCGAGCGAGACCTGGCGTCCGCCCGACAGATCGACGACGATGAACGGGAACTTGTTCGGCACCTCGCGGTGGTCGCGGACCGTCGTGTAGCCGACGCGGAGCTCATTGTAGAAGCCCCCGGCGAAGCTGCTGTTGAGCTGCGCGACCGTGGAGTTCGTCTTGGAGACGAACTGGTAGAGCGAGCTGCCAAGGAAGTACTGGTTCGTGCTGCGGGTGAGGTTGTCGTCCGACGCGTTCACGTAGTTGTGCCGCACCGTCAGGTGATGGTTCGAAGCGAGGTTGAAGTCCAGCCGGCCGAACACGTTATCGCTGTTGCGGCCCATCGTGATCTCGCCGATGTCGCCGGAATCGTAACCGTACTTCGACTTCACCAAATCGATGATCGGCTGTACCTCCGCGGTCGTGTACGTGTTGTCACGGCCGATCGCGACGCCCGCGTTCGGAGCATCCCGCCGAGCGAGGTCGCCCGCGACGAAGAAGTGCACGCGGTCCTTCAGGATCGGGCCGCCGAGCGAGCCGACGAAGTTCTTCTCGCTGAAGTCCCCGAACTTCGGCGCGGTGACGTTCCGGTAGTCGACGTAGCGGCCGACGAAGTTCTGGTTGCGGCCGTAGTACTGCAGCGTTCCGTGGAACTCGTTTGTGCCCGAGCGCGTGATCGCGTTGACGCCGGCGCCGGTGAAGCCCCCCTGCCGCACGTCGAACGGCGCGAGCACGACCTGGAACTCCTTGATGGCCGCGAGGGTGATCGGCTTGGTGCCGGCCTGCCCGCCGGGCGTGCCGCTCGCGGCCAGCCCGAAGAGGTCGTTGTTCACCGCGCCATCGATCTGAATCGTGTTGAAGCGGTTGTTGCGACCACCGGCGCTGGTCCCGCCACCCTGCGTCGAGATCTGCGGTGCGAGACGGGTGAAGTCCGTGAAATCGCCGCTGATCGTGGGGAGCCGGTGCACGGCGCTGTCGCCGACCGTCGTCGCCGCGCCGGTCCGCCCCTTCGAGATGACCGCATTGCGCTCGGCGGTGACCTCGAGGGCCTGGAGCGCGACCGCCTGGGACGCCATCGTGAAGTCGAAGCGCGCCGTCTGGCTCAGGGTGAGGCGAAGGTTCTCGCGCGTCTCGGTCCGGTAGCCGATCCCCTCGACGCTCAGTCGGTACGGGCCGCCGGGCTGGAGGCCCGAGATGTAGTACAGGCCGTTCTGCTGCGTCAGCGTGCCGGTCTGCTGGCCGGTTTCCATGTTCCGGATGACCACCTGCATGCCGGGCAGGGGCTGTCCCTCCGGGGATGTGACGGTACCCGTCACCGCGGAGGTGGTCACGCCCTGAGCATGGAGCCTCGGCGCCGCGCCGAGGGCGCAGCACGCCAGGGACACGAGCCCTAGCGCGCACCGGCTCCAGAGCCGTTTCTGCATCATATGTGACTCCCGAATGAGTTTTTTGGGGAAGCTGCAGCTGTGTGGCGAGGCCTCCGGAGGGAGGCGACCGTGGGTCGCGCCGCAGGGTTGCCGATCCTGGGAAGCCGCCGCGAAGCTAGGTGCGCCCAAAGCAGGCGTCAAGGTAGTTCGCCATCTGTCGACGGGACCGTTACATCGCGGAAACACAAGCCTCGACGCGAAAAAAAAACCTCGTGGGCCGCGAACGAAAGAACGCTCGCGGCCCACGAAGTCTGACAGGGACGGAATCAGCCGCCGACGCCGGCCGGCACCTCGACGCGGTCCCGCGCCAGGTACTCGCCGGCCAGGTCCACGAGCTCCTTGGAGCCGAGGAAGAGCGGCGTGCGCTGGTGCAGATGCTCGGGGTGGATGTCGAGGATGTCGCGCTCGCCGTCGGAGCCGCGGCCGCCGGCCTGCTCGGCGATGAGCGCGAGCGGCGCGGCCTCGTAGAGGAGGCGCAGCTTGCCGTTCGGGGACCTGGTGTCCGCCGGATACATGAAGATGCCGCCGTAGAGGAGCGTGCGGTGGAAGTCGGCGACGAGGGAACCGATGTAGCGGCTGGAGAACGGCTTGTCGTTGCGGCTGTCGACGCCCTTCAGGTAGTCGATGAAGCGGCGCTGGCCGTCGGACCATCGGCTCCAGTTGCCCTCGTTGATGCTGTAGATGCGCTGGCCGGGGCGCGGAATGCGGATGTTCGGGTGGCTGAGCAGGAACTCGCCGATGGAGGGGTCGAGCGTGAAGCCGTGGACGCCGGCGCCCGTGGTATAGACGAGCATCGTCGAGGAGCCGTAGACGACGTAGCCGGCGGCGACCTGCTTGCGGCCGGCCTGGAGGCAGTCCTCGAGGCAGCCGCGGGCGTGGCCGGAGATCTTCCGGTGGATGGAGAAGATGGTGCCGACGGAGACGTTGGCGTCGATGTTGGACGAGCCGTCGAGCGGATCGTAAAGCAGCGCGTACTTGCCGGTCGGGAACTGCGGGGGGATGTCGAGGACGTCCTCGTGCTCCTCGGAGGCCAGGCAGCAGAGGAGGCCGGCGTGATCGAGGGCCTTGAAGATGACCTCGTCGGCGTACAGATCGAGCTTCTTCACCTGCTCGCCGTGGACGTTCACCGAGTCGGTGCCGCCCAGGATGTCGACGAGTCCGGCCTTGTTGACCTCCCGCGAGATCATCTTCGCGGCGAGCGCGATCTCGTAGAGGATGTTGCTGAAGGCGCCGGTGGCCTCGGGGTGCTGCCGCTCCTGCTCGATGATGTGCCGCTCGATCGTGACGATCGACGCCGTGTTCTTGGTCATGAGGTCCTCCCTCCCGGCCAACGGTTCGGGGCGGCGCGTGGGGGCGACCGCCCTCATCCTACCGGTCTATCCTCGGCCTCCCGTGCCTCCACCTCGAACGGATTGGCGTGATAGCCGTGCCGGACGTGGCCCAGGACGTAGCGCGCCGCGAACGTGAGCGGGTGCGCCTGCCACTGGCGGACGTGGGCCATCTCGTGCCGGAGCAGTCGGGTCGTCAGCCGAACGCCGGGGTGGACGACGATCGTCCGGCCGAGCGTGACGGCGGCGGCCGGGCGGCCCATGCCGGAGAGCAACCCGCCGAGCGCCGGGATGAGCCGGCCCCGCCTCACCGAGACACCCTGGGGGACGGGCTCCGGCGGCTCGAGCTCCTCGCCCGCGAGGGCGCGCACGAGCGGATCGATCATCGGCCGGTCTCCACGCGCCAGCGGCCGTCCGGCCGCACGACCACCCTCAAGGTACCCTGCCGGTCGGTGCGAAGGGTCCGGACCTCATGCCGCGCGAGTCGGGCCATGACCTCCGGCGCCGGGTGGCCGAAGCGGTTGCGCCGTCCGACGGAGACGAGGGCGAGTTGCGGCGCCGCCGCCTCGAGCAGCGCCTCCGAGGTGGAGGTGCGGCTTCCATGGTGCCCGACCTTGAGCACGGCGACCCGGACCCCGGCGCCCTGCTCGGCGAGGATCCGCTCCTCCGTCGCGATCGGCGCATCGCCCATGAAGAGCGCCGCGAAGTGACCGTATCGCAGCACAAAAGCGGTGGAAAAATCATTGGGGTCGAGACGGTCGTCAAGCACGCCGGCCGGCGGTGCGAGAAAGTCGATCGTCATGCCGTCGAGCTGGAAGCGGCGGCCGTCGCGGGCGGCGAGCCAGCGGCTGCCATGCCTGCGCGCATCCTCCAGCGTGGCCAGGTAGAGCGGCGTCCCGGAGGCCACGGCGGGATCGAGGACGGCGCCGACGGGGAGCGCGTCGAGGACCGCCTGCGCGCCGCCGATGTGGTCGGCGTGCGGGTGCGTGAGGATGAGGGCCTCGACGCGCCGCACGCCGCGGCTGCGCAAGAACGGCACCATGCGCGCGCGGCCGGCGTCGAAGTCGTCGCTGCGCGGGCCGGCGTCCACGACGACCCAGCGGCCGGCGGGAGAGCGGATGGCCAGGCCGTCTCCCTGCCCCACGTCGATGGCGACGATCTCGACCTCGCCCGCGCCGCGGAGGCCGAGGAGCGCCGGCCAGCCGACGAGCACGGCGGTGGCCGCGCCGGCGCCGACCCAGGCGCGGGCGCGGGCGCGCCGCGCGCGGGCCCGCGCCCCCGCGAGCCCGGGCGGACCGGCCCCTGCCCCGGCCCGCCCGGTCGCGGCGAGCCAGCGCGCGGCGAGAACCGCCGCCGCTGCGGCCAGCGCCCAGGCCAGGACGAGGTCCGGCGAGACCGCGGCATGCCCGCCGGGCACGGCCGCCGCCAGGCGGGCCACGGCGTCGAGCGCATCGAGGAGGACGCCGGCGCCGCCGGCCAGGAAGCGGCCCGGCGCCGGGGCGACGGCGCCGACCGCGAGAGCGAGCGCGGCGGCGGGCACGGCGAGCCCGCCGATCGGTACGGCGGGCACGTTCGCGACCAGCGCGATCGGCGCGATGCGGCCGAACTGCAGCGCCGCGACCGGGGTCGTCACGGCGGTCGCCGCTGCGCCCGTGGCGAGCGCCTCCCGCAGCCATTTCGAGCGCAGCCAGCCGAGGGCGGCCATGCAGCGCGGCCGCAACACCACGATGCCGGCCACGCCGGCGAACGACAACTGGAACCCCGCGTCGAGCGCCGCCAGCGGGGTGACGGCGAGGATCGCCAGGGCGCCGGCGGCGAGCAGCGCGAGCGGATCGGCGGGCCGCTGAAGCCGCCGGGAGGCGAGCACGAGCAGGAGCTGGAGCGCGGAGCGCGCGGCCGGCGGCGGCGCGCCGAGCAGCAGGACGTATCCGGTCGCGGCGGCGGCCGCGGCGGCCTCCGCGGTGAGCGCAGGGAGCCGGAGCAGGCGCGCCAGCAGCAGCACGACGCCGGCCACGAGTCCGACGTGGAGGCCGGAGATCGCCAGGATATGGCTCAGGCCCGAGTTCGCGAAGCGTTCGCGCACCGCATCGTCGAGGCCGGCCTGCTGCGCCAGGATCAGCGACTCGACGAGGGCCGCGCGCCGGCCGAACAGCTCGCGGATGAGCGCCTGGACGCCCGCCCTCCAGCGCACCAGCGGGTCGCCGGCCGCGCGCCCCGGCAGGACGCGCACGGAATCGAGCGCGAGCGTGCCGGCCCAGGTGGCCGGGCGAGGCCACGCGCCCTCGCGGGGGAACGCCCACCAGCGCCCCCACGCGACGAGCTCGACGCCGGCGGGCGGCGCCGGCGCGCTGCCGTGGAGCGTCGCGCGGATGGTGCCCGCGCACGCGCGGCCGGCACCAGCCGCCCGCACGGAGTCGAGCCGGAGCGGCGCCGCCTCGCCCGGCCAGGGCCGCGCCTCGAGGGCGCCGCGCACCTCGAGCGGCGCGCCGTCGGGGAGCCGCGTCCGGCAATCGAGCTCTGCGCTCCGCGCCGCGGCGGCGCCGAGCGCCCAGCCGGCCGCGGCGGCGAGCGCGACGGCGAGGCGGGCGCCGGGCGCGCGCCGGGCCAGCAGGAGCGCGGCCGGCGCCGCGATCGCGGGGGCGAGCAGCAGCGGAACGACGGCGGCCGGAGAGCGGAGCCCGAGGAGCAGCCCCGCCGCCACCCCGCACGTCACGTGGACCAGCCGCGGGAGCGGCCGGCTCATGTGGGGACCTGTCGCGCGGCGGCCGGGGACGCGGCGTCGGGCGCGGGTGGCGCCGTGCCTGCCGGCGCCGCGCGGATCCCGAACGCACGCGGGGCGCGGCGCCCGGTCCGCCGGCGAGGAGCCGGGGTGCCGGGGCCGCGCCCCGCATTCCGTCCGCGCGCCAGCCGGCTATGCGACCCGCGCGCCCTCCCGCTCGGCCGCGACGACCTCGCCCGTGAAGGTGGCGCCGGTCGTGCCGGTGAGCCGCACGTCGAGGAAGCGGCCGACCCACGCCGGCTCGCCCGCGAACGCGACGACCTTGTTGGCGCGCGTCCGCCCGAGCACATCGCCACGCGTACGCGCCTCGCGCTCGACGAGCACCTCGACCACCCGGCCGACCTCGGCGCGGTTGATCTCCGCCTGGATCCCGCGGTGCAGCTCGATGAGTCGCTCGAGCCGCTCCTGCGCGACGGCGGCAGCGACGAACTGCTCCGGCGGCAGCCGGGTGGCCGGCGTGCCGTCGCGCGGCGAGTACTTGTAGAGGTACGCGTCGTCGTAGCGGACGCGGCGCACCAGCTCGAGCGTGGCCTCGTACTCCTCCTCGGTCTCCCCCGGGAACGCGACGATGATGTCCGTCGAGAGCGCGATCCCCGGAACGGCCTCCCGCACCCAGTCGAGCTTCTCGAGGTACTCGGCCACCGTGTAGCGGCGAAGCATCCGCTTGAGCGTGCGGTCGTGGCCGGACTGGACGGGCAGGTGGAGCTGCTCGCAGACCGCCGGCTCCTCCGCCATGACCTCGACGAGCCCGCGCGTGAAGTCGTTCGGGTGCGGCGAGGTGAAGCGGACGCGCCGCACGCCGTCCACGCGGGCGACGGCGCGCAGCATCCGGGGGAAGTCCCAGTCGCCATGCTCGTACGAGTTCACCGTCTGGCCGAGGAGCACGACCTCCGGGATCCCCGAGTCGACCGCGCGCCGGACCTCGTCCAGGACCTGTTCCGGCGCACGGTTCTTCTCGTCGCCGCGCACGTACGGCACGATGCAGTAGGTGCAGCGGTAGTTGCAGCCGCGCTGCACCGGCACCCAGGCGCTGACGCGGGAGGCGCGCCGCGCCTCGAGCCCCTCGTAGTGCTCGTGCGGCGAGAAGTCGAGCGCGGCGATCCGGCCGGCGGCCTCCGCCGCGGGCGGCGCGGCCGCCGCCATGACCGGCAGCGAGCGGCGCGCGGACCGCGGGGCGTCCGGCTCCCGCGGCGCGGGCGATGGGGCGACGGGAGCCGCGGCCGCCTCGTCGCCTGGCGCGGCCAGCGCCGGCCGCAGCCGCCCGAGCGTCTCGGGGAGGCCGCGGTAGGCATCCGGGCCCATGACCAGGTCCACGTACGGCGCCTGCTCGAGGAGCTTGCCGCCCAGGCGCTGCGCCATGCAGCCGGTCACGCCGATCACGAGATCGGGACGCTCGCGCTTGATGCGGTACAGCTCGCCGACCCGGCCGATCACGCGCTGCTCCGCGTGCTCGCGGATCGCGCACGTGTTCACGAGGACGACGTCCGCCTCCTCGGGCGTGCCGACGATCTCGTAGCCGCGCGCCGCCAGGATCCCCTGCATCAGCTCGCCGTCGGCCACGTTCATCTGGCAGCCGTACGTCTCCACGTACGCCTTCCGCGGAAGGTGGGATGCGGGCCGGGGCGCGGCCATTCGCGTTTCGGTCGATCTCGTCGGCGCAGCCATCACTTCCGCTCCGGCCGAGGGATCAGCGCCCGAACAGGGCGATGGAGGCGGTGAGCCGCCAGAACGACTCCGTCAGCGGCCCGCCGGACCGCCCGCCCCGCTCGACCGCGAGATCCGCGGCGACGACGGGAGACGCCTCCTGCCCGGCGATGCGGTACCCGATGCCGCCCGAGGCCGACCACTCGTTGGCCGGCGCCTCGCCCTGCGCGAAGAACGGGTACTGCGAGCGGTGGTAGCCGAGGCGGAGCGGGTAGACGCGGCTCTCGGTGCGCAGCCCCGTGTACTCGAGCCCGCCGCCCACGTCGAACGTGTTGCGCGCGGTGATGTTCGCCGCCGGCACGCCCGGATCGCCGAACGCCTCGGTCCGGAAGTCGTTGGCGGCCCGGGACCAGCCGGCCCACGAGCCGCCGACCGCGAGCAGCAGCCGGGGTGCGAGGATGGCGCTGGCCCCCGCGGTCACCTCCGTCGGGAGGCTGAAGCTGCGGTCGAGCGCGGTGACCGTGTCGCCCCGGGCGTGGAGCGTGCCGCCCCAGGTGACGCCGGCGCCGACGCGGACGATGCTGGCCGGATCCCAGCGCGCGCCGACGGAGACGAGCGGGGCGCGCTCCCCCCAGGAGACGCGCGAGGTGAAGCCCGCGAGGTTCGCGTTCGCGGAGTCCGGGAAGGAGCGTGTGACCTCCCGGTCGAGGCCGCCCACGTACGCGCCGCCGGCCACGCCCACGGCGAAGCTCGGCGAGAGCGAGTAGGACACGCCGAGCCGGACCTGCGAGATGCCGCCGGTGGAGCGGACCATGTCCTGCACGTTCACCGACTCGTCACCGAGGACCTCGGTGCTGCTGCGGATCACGCCCCAGGTCTGGTCGAGGTAGGAGCCGAAGCCGAGGCTCGCCACGAAGCGGTTGCGGAACGGGAAGAGCGCGCGGACCAGCGGGAAGCGCGTGCCGCTGACCGTGGAGCTCTGGCCATCCAGCTCCATGTTGCGCGTGCTCGGCTGGATGGTGGCGAGCGCCCCGCGGTACACGATGCCGGCCGCGTCGGCCGGGTTGCCCATGCCGAGCGAGAAGCCGATGAGCCCGGTCTGGATCCCGCCCAGCGCGCGGGCGCGGGCGTCCACAGGGGCGACCGGAGCGCCCAGGCCGCGGGTCGAATAGAGCGACTGCGCACGGGCGGGCACGGCCGCCGCCACGCAGAGGAGTGTCAGTATGGCCGCGCGTCTCATGGGAGCTGAACCTCGCTGGCGACCGTGACGATGAGGCGGAGCCGCGGCGCGTGGGCGCCGGCGGCACGACCGTAGAAGTCCGCGAAGCCGAACGTGAACGGCTCCGGGATCTGGACCAGGGCCATGTAGCGCGTCGGGGCGTTCGCGCTCCCCGGCTGCGTCGTGTCGGCGACGAGCGCCTCGACGAAGGGCGTGACGGTCACCTCCACCGGACCGCCACTGGCGCCGCTCGCGAAGCGGGCCGACGGGATGGGCTTGGGCGTGCCGCCGACCTGCACGCCCAGCGGCGAGCGGGCGAGTGGCAGCAGCGGCGAAACATTGAGGTTCGCGGCGCTCATGCGCAGCGAGTCCTCGAGCAGGAACCCGGCCGGCGCCGGGAGCGGATCCAGCAGCAGCGCCGCGTAGTTGATCGTCGTCCGGTCGAGCCGGATCGAGCAGCCGGACGTCGTGCCGGGACACGGCACGGTCAGGTTCCGGAGGCCCTCCGCGAAATGCAGGTACGAACGCCACGGCGGCAGCCCCCCGACCCGAAGGTGCGTCGGCGCCGGCGGCGGGGGGTTGGACACCATCGTGACGGCCTCCGGACCGACCGAGGTCGTCACGGTCGTATCCTTGTTGACCGTCGTGGGCCGAGCCAGGCCGCGCAGCAGCAGGCTCGTCGCCTTGAGGCGAGCGCCGTTCGTCTCGGCGACGACGACGACGCCGCGCACCGGCCCGGCGGCCGTGTCCGTGAGCGCACGGAACGTCGCGGAATCCACCCGGAACGCCACCGAGTCGCTGCCGGCGCTCCAGGTGGCGGTGTCGATCCGGGCGCCGCGCGTCCCGCCCGGCGTCTGCCAGGCGAGCTGCGCGCCGGTCGTGTCCACGCGCGACGTCCACGAGACGCTGGCCGGGTCCCAGGCCTCCGTCAGCCGGTACGTCGTGAGCTTCACCGGCGAGACGGGCGTGGCCTGCGTCGTATCGAGCTGCAGGACGAGACGCCCGCCGATGTAGCGCGGCAGCGTGTCCGTCCGCGTCGTTCCGGCCGAGTCGAGCACCGTGATCGACGGCGGGGCCGCGCTCCACTGGCCGAGCACGTTGGCATCGACCGCGCCGCCGTACCGGTCGGCGACGATGAAGAAGCCGGCGCCGAAGACCTTCCGGAAGCCCGTCACCACGGTGTCGGACAGGAGGAACGAGGGGGCATCCAGGACGAGCTCGTAGGTGCGCACGGAGCCGCCGGGGAGGAGGGAGCCGCCGACCTCGGTCGGCGCGTCGCGGCCACAGGCGGAGAGCGCGAACGCCCCGAGGGCGAGGCATGCCAGATGTTTCCGGACCATCAAATTCTTTCGGGTCGCATTGTGAACCTCTCCGGCAGGAGCGCCGCCAGTGACCAGCGCGCCACGGCGCCGCTCTGGCCAACCGAGAGGATCTCCAGCTCGGGCGCGAACTCCGCCAGCGCCTGTCGGCACGCGCCGCAGGGGGACACCGGCTCCTCGGCGTCGGAGACGACGACGAGGCGCGTGAAATGCCGGTTGCCGGCGACGACGGCGGCGCCGATCGCGTGCCGCTCCGCGCACGACGTCACGGGGTACGCCGCGTTCTCGACGTTGCACCCCACGTACACGGCGCCCCCCTCCACCTCGAGGGCGCAGCCGACGTGGAACTTCGAGTATGGCGCGTAAGCCCGGCACATCGCCTCGCGGGCCGTCTCCAGCAGCTCAGCCTCCGTGGCCATGGCGCTCCACCCGCGGCAGCCGCGGCGTCAGTCCGGTCAGGATCTCGTACGGGATCGTCTCCGCCTGCGCGGCGAGCTCCTCGATCCGGATCTCGGCGTCGCCATCCCGCCCGAGGAGCGTGGCGACGTCGCCCTCGCGCACGGTCGGGATCGCCGTGACATCTACCACCGTCATGTCCATGGAGATCCGTCCGACGACCGGGACGCGTCTCCCCTGGAGCAGCGCGAACGCCTTGTTCCCCAGCCGCCGGGGGAGCCCGTCGCCGTAGCCGATGGCCAGCGTGGCCCACCGCTCCCACCCCACCGCCTGGTGCGTGGCGCCGTAGCCGACGGTCGTCCCCGGGGGCACCTCCCGCACCAGCGCGACGCGCGCCCGGATCGAGGCGACCGGGCGCGGCGCGGGCAGCTCCGCCTCCGCCCCCGTCCCCGCGAGGGGATGCGCGCCGTACAGGTAGAGGCCGGGCCGCACGCCGTCCGCGTGGTAGCGCGACCAGCGCACGCCGGCGCTGTTCGCCACGTGCACGAACAGGTCCTCGCGCGAGACCGGGAGCTGCGCCACCGCGTCGGAGAAGCGCTCCCACTGCGTCGCGGCCGGCGCGGCCGCGGCGGCGTCCGCGTCGTGGAAGTGCGTGAAGACGCCCGTCCAGCGGACCCGCTCGCCGCAGCGCGCCCGCACCTTGGGGCCCCACTCGGCCGTGGTGCGCCAGTCGAAGCCGGCGCGCCCCATGCCGGTGTCGATCTCGACGTGGAAATCCAGCGGCTCGCCGAGCCGCTCGGCCGCCCGGGCCCAGCGGTCCAGCGTGTGCACGTCCGAGATGCTCAGCGTCAGCCGCGCCGCCGCCGCCTCGTCGATGCACTGCGGCGGCGCCGGCGCGGTGAGCAGGATCGGGCGGCGGATCCCGGCCGCGCGCAGCGCCGTCCCCTCGGCCGCCGCGGCGACGCCGTACCCCCACGGCGCCAGCGGCTCGAGCGCACGCACGACGCGCTCCGCGCCGAGACCGTAGCCGTCCGCCTTCACCACGGCGATCACGGCCCGCTCCGGCCCGGCCAGCCGTCGGATGGTGTCGAAGTTATGCCGGACCGCGTCGAGGTCGACGTCGATCCAAGCTCGCGATTCCAAAGAATTTGACATAGGTCACAAAAGGCGTCTAGTATAGGCCTCCCATGAGTACCCCGCAAGCCGACCCGACGCTCGACCGCGCCGTCCAGCTCGTCCGTTTCCTGCGGCAGAACTGCCCCTGGGACGCCGCGCAGACCCCCACCTCGCTCCTGCCCTACCTGCTCGAGGAGGCGCACGAGACCGCCGAGGCCGTGAGCGCCGGCGACGAGGCCGAGCTCCGCGCCGAGCTCGGCGACCTGCTCCTCAACGTGGCGTTCCAGATCGTGCTGGCGGAGGAGCGGCGCGCGTTCGACGCCGAGGCCGTGGTGACGACGCTGGAGGAGAAGATGCGCCGCCGCCATCCGCACCTCTACGGCGAAGGTCCCGCGGTCCCCTGGGAGGAGCTGAAGGCCCGGGAGAAGGCGCGCGAGCAGGCCGCGCGCGGCGAAGCGCCGACGTCGATCCTGGCGAGCGTCCCGCGCGGGCTCGACCCGCTCTCGCGAGCGCATCGCATCCAGGAGAAGGTGAGCGGCGTCGGCTTCGACTGGAACGACGCGCGCGGCGCCTTCGAGAAGGTCGCGGAGGAGCTGGAGGAGGTGCGCGAGGCGCTGGAGGCGGAGCCGTCGCCGGCGCTCGAGGAGGAGCTGGGCGACCTGCTCTTCGCCGTGGTGAACCTGACGCGGCTCGCCGGCACCCACGCCATGGGCGCGCTGCAGCGCGCGAACGCGAAGTTCATGCGCCGATTCGAGAGCGTCGAGCGACTGGCGCGGGAGCGCGGGCTCGAGATGGGAAAGGCGTCGCTCGAGGAGCTGGACGGAATCTGGAACGAGGTGAAGGCGGAGGAACGGGGGGAGTAGGGCGGGGGCTGCGGGCGGGCGCTGGACACGATCCCCGGGTCACGGGTCAAGGGCGCGGGAAAACGGCATCGCGGCACGTCTACGGGCAGGGGCACGGGCAGGGGCACGGGCAGGGGTCGAGCCCGGGCGCCGCGGATGTCCGGCCCATTCCCCTCCCCCGGCACGTTCCCGTGAACGGGCCTCATTGCGTCTCGACCGCTCCCCCTGCACGTGACCGCGGAGCCCTGACCCTTGCCCGAGCGGAACGTGACCCGGGCGGAACGTGACCCGAATCCCCCGCGGTCCCGCGCCCTCGCGCGGACCGGCCGGACACCCGTGCCCCGACCGCCAGGCGCGGCGATACCAACGACAGCAAGCGGTGCCCGACCCTCGCTCCGACTCCGTCGGTCGGGCGGAGCCCGTCAGGGGTAGAGCCGGTAGAGCATGCGCGGGAAGGGGATCGTCTCCCGGATGTGCTGCCGCCCCGTGATCCAGGCGACGGTCCGCTCGACGCCCATGCCGAAGCCGGAGTGCACGAAGGTGCCGTAGCGGCGCAGGTCGAGGTACCAGGAGTAGGCCTCCAGCGGCAGTCCCTGCTCCTGGATGCGCGCGACGAGGCGGTCCAGGTCGTCCTCGCGCTGGCTCCCGCCGATGATCTCCCCGAATCCCTCCGGCGCGATCAGGTCGTCACACAGGACGGTGCGCGGATCGGCCGGATTCTCCTTCATGTAGAAGGCCTTGGCCTGCTTCGGGTAATTCGTGACGAAGACCGGCTTGTCGTAGATCGTGCCCAGGATCGTCTCGTCGGGCGCGCCGAGGTCGTCCCCCCACTGGATCTCGCTGCCGTGCTGCTGGAGCAGCGGGACGGCGTCGTTGTACTCGAGGCGGGGGAACGGTGGCGTGACCTTTTCGAGCTTCGAGGTGTCACGCTCGAGGTACTCGAGTTCGTTCTTACTCCGTTCCAGCGCCCGGCCGACCAGGTAGGAGACGAGCTCCTCCTGGACGCGCATGTTGTCGTTCGAGTCGTACCACGCCATCTCCGGCTCGACCATCCAGAACTCGGTCAGGTGGCGGCGCGTCTTCGACTTCTCGGCGCGGAACGTCGGGCCGAACGTGTAGATCTTGCCGAGGGCGGCCGCGGCGGCCTCGCCGTAGAGCTGGCCGGTCTGGGCGAGGTAGGCGGTCTCGTCGAAGTAGTCGACCTCGAAGAGGCCGGCGCCGCCTTCGCCGATCGCGCCGGTCAGGATCGGGGTGTCGATGCGCGCGAAGCCACGGTCGTAGAAGAAGTCGACGATCGCCTTCTCGATCTCGTTGCGCACCTGCATGATCGCCCGCTGCTGGCTCGAGCGGAGCCAGAGGTGGCGGTGGTCGAGGAGGAAGTCGGGCCCATGCTCCTTCGGCTGGATCGGGTACTCCTCGCTCGGCCCCAGGATGCGGAAGTCCTGCACGCCGAGCTCGTAGCCGCCGGGCGCCCGGCTCTCCTGCCGGACGGTGCCGGTCACCTCGACGCTGGTCTCCAGCGTGAGGGCGCCGAAGCGCTCCCACAACTCCGGACCGACCTCCTTCTGGAGGAGGACGCCTTGAACGATTCCGGTGCCATCCCGCAGCACGACGAACGCCACCTTGCCGTGCGCCCGCGTGGTCTGGACCCAGCCACGGAGCGTCACGCTCTCGCCGACGTGGGCGCCCAGATCACGGATTTCAGTCACCACTGCCATGGAACCCCGCTGCGAAGGAACGGTGGAACGGCCGCGCCCGGCGGAGCGGCGCGGAAGAAGGTAGAGATGCCCCGGAGGGGCGTCAATCTGGCGCGCGGTGCCGGCGTTCTCGCGCTGGCGGCGCTCCCCGCCGCCTGCGCCGTCCGCCGCGAGACGCCGCCGAAGGAGATCCCGTCGCTGGAGTGGCCGACGTACCTCGGGAACGTGCGGCGCGCCGGCTACGCGGACGAGCGCACGCCGGACAGCGTCGAGGTGGCGTGGCGCGTACACCCGGCCCGCGGCCTCCTCTCCCCGGTCCTGCTCGCCCCCCCGATGGCGCTCGCGACGAGCGAGGGCCGCATCGTGGAGGCGCTCGCCGTCGACAAAGGGGGCGTCTACTGGACGCGGCGCGTCGAGGACGCCATGACCGGCGGCGCCGTGGCCGGCGGCAACCGGCTGTACGCCGCCACGAGCGATGCCGACGGCTACGTCTACGCGATCCGCATCAACGGCGGCGGCGTGGCCTGGAAGCGCAGCATGGGCGGCGTGTCGCAACCGCCGCTGCTCGTGAACGACACGCTCTTCCTCGGCTCCGACCGGACGGGGGTGCACGCGCTCTCCGCCACGACCGGCGCCGTCCTCTGGCGGGCGCCCGTGCCCGCGTCCGCCGAGGCCACGCCGGTGCCGTTCGGCGAGATCATCGCCGTCGCGGCACGCAACGACTCGATCTACGCGCTCCGGCGGGCCGACGGCGAGATCGTGGCCCGCGCGCCGATGGGCGGGGGCGCCGCGGCGCCCCCCGCGCTCTCCGGTGACACGCTCTACGTCCCGCTCCACACCGCCGAGCTGCTCGCGCTGCGCTTGCCGGGGCTCGATACGCTCTTCCGCCTGCGCACGACGCTGCCCGTGGAGGCGGCGCCGGTCGTCGCGCCGGACGGCGGCGTCTACCTGCTCGACGGCGGGGCGACGGTGTGGCGGATCCCGCCGCACGAGGCCACCGTCGAGCGGGTCGCCGCGCTCGACGGCGCGGCGCGCGCCTCGCTCACGCTGGCGCGGGAGCGGCTCCTGGTCGGACGCCTGGACGGGACGCTGCTCGCGCTGCGGCTGGACGGATCGATCGTCTGGCGGCGGAAGTTCGAGGAATCGATCGTGGCGCCGGTCAGCCTGGCGGGCGGGGCGATCTACGTGCCGCTCCTCAGCGGCGAGGTGGTGAAGCTGCGCGACGCCGCGCTGGGCTCCAGTGCGTTCGCTCAGCCGACCTCGTACAACTTCTCGCGCTCGCCGTAGCGCGAGATGAGCACGGCCTTGAACGCCGCGTGCGCCTCCAGCTCCGGGTCGGAGGCGACGAGGTCGCGCGCTTGCTCCCGCCCCCGCAGCAGCAGGTCGTCGTCCTTCTCGGGATCGAAGTGGCGGAAGTCCGGCACGCCGTGCTGCTTCGCGCCGAAGAAGTCGCCCATCCCGCGCAGCCGCAGGTCCGCCCGCGCGATCTCGAAGCCGTCCTCGGTCGCGACGAACGTATGCAGCCGCGCCGCCTCCCCTTCCCCGTCCGAGATCAGGATGCAGTAGCTCGCGCCGCCGCCGCGCCCGACGCGCCCCCGGAGCTGGTGGAGCTGCGAGAGGCCGAAGCGTTCGGCGTGCTCGATCACCATCACGGTGGCGTTCGCGACGTCGATGCCGACCTCGATGACCGTCGTCGAGACCAGGATGTCGAGCTCGCCGGCGGCGAACGCCCGCATGGTGCGGTCCTTCTCCTCGCCCGCCATCTGTCCGTGGACCAGGCCGACGCGCAGCTCCGGGAACACCTCGACCCGCAAGCGCTCGTATTCCTCCGTCGCCGCGCGCAGGTCCACCTTCTCCGACTCCTCGACCAGCGGGTAGACGAGGTACGCCTGCCGGCCCTCGGCCACCTGCTCCCGCACGAAGTCGTAGATCTTCGAGCGGCTCTGCGGGCCGCGCAGCGTCGTGCGGATCGGCTGGCGGCCCGGCGGCAGCTCGTCCAGCACGGTGAGGTCGAGATCGCCGTGGAGCGTGAGCGCCAGCGAGCGCGGGATCGGCGTGGCCGACATGACCAGCACGTCGGTCCGCTCGCCCAGCTCGGCCAGCGCGCGACGCTGGTGCACGCCGAAGCGATGCTGCTCGTCCACCACCGCGAGCCCCAGCCGGTGGAAGCGCACCCGCTCCTGGATCAGTGCGTGGGTGCCGACCGCGATGTGCGCATCCCCTTCGGCGATGGCCTGGGCGACCTCCCGCCGCTCCGCCGCGCCCTGCCGCCCCGTGAGCAGGACCACGCGCACGGGCAGGTCCGCCAGCAGGCGGCGCAGCGTGCGGGCGTGCTGCTCCGCCAGGATCTCCGTCGGCGCCATGAGCGCCGCCTGGTAGCCGGACTCCGCCGCCAGCAGCATCGCGAACAGGGCGACGACGGTCTTGCCGGAGCCGACGTCGCCCTGCACCAGCCGGTTCATGCGCCGCGGCGAGGTCATGTCGGCGAAGATCTCGCGCAGCGCGCGCGTCTGGGCGCCGGTCAGCCGGAACGGGAGCCGGTGGTAGAGCGCGCCGATGAGCGTGTCCGTCCGGGCGAAGGAGGTGCCGGCCCGCTCCAGCGTGGCCCGATAGTGCGCCCGGGCGTGCAGGAGCTGGAGGAAGAACAGCTCCTCGTAGGCCAGCCGCCGCCGCCCGCGCTCCGCGTCCGCCAGCGAGGCGGGCCGGTGCATCAGCTCGAGCGCGTCCCGCAGCGGCGGGAGGCCGAGCGCCCGCAGCTGCGTGGGCGGGAACGGCTCCTCGGGGACCACCGCGTCCAGGAGCGGATCGAGGTTCGCCTCGATGATGCCGCGGAGCTGGCGCTGCGAGAGCCCCTCGGTCGACGGGTAGATCGGCAGGACGATGCCGCGCGGATCGCCGTCCTCGTCGACGCGGCCGAGGATGATGAACTCGCGCGGCTGGATCTGGCGCCGGTGGAACTTGCGGACCGGCCCCGTGACGAGGAGCAGGTCGCCACGTCGGATCGTGCGGTCGAGGAACGGCTGGCCGGGCCACGAGCACTCGATCAGCCCGCTCGCGTCGCGGATGACCGCCTGGAAGATGCGCAGCCCGGGTCGCGTCGGGATCACGCCCTTGCTCACGACCTCGCCGATCAGCGTCACGTCCATGCCGGGCTCGGCCGACCCGATCGGCAGCACCGTGCTCGCGTCCTCGTAGCGGCGCGGCACGTGGAACAGCAGGTCGCGGGCGCTCCGCACGCCGAGCCGCGTCAGCAGCTCGGCGCGCTTCGGCCCGACGCTCTTGAGAAACTGCGCCGGGCGGTCGAGGGGGGAGGTCGCGGCCTGCGGCATCCGGTCAGTCGGTCAGCACCTCGTGGGCGAACTCGCGCGCGTCGAACGGCGCCAGGGCATCGATCCCCTCGCCCGTGCCGATCAGCTTGACGGGGATCCCGAACTCCTCCTTCAGGGCGACGACGATCCCGCCCTTTGCGGTGCTGTCCAGCTTGGCCAGCACGAGGCCGGACAGCGTCAGCGCGCTGCTGAACGTCCGCGCCTGCGCCGTGGCGTTCTGGCCCACCGTGGCGTCCAGCACGAGCAGCGTCTCGTGCGGCGCGCCCTCGACCTTCTTCGCGACCACGCGCTCCACCTTCGAGAGCTCCGCCATCAGGTCGGACTGCGTGTGCAGCCGGCCCGCCGTGTCGATCAGCACTACATCCGCGCCACGCGAGCGGGCCGCGTCAATGGCGTCGAAGGCCACCGCGGCCGGATCCGCGCCCGGCTGCGCGCCGACGAAGTCGACGCCGGCCCGCTCCGCCCACAGCCGGAGCTGCTCGATCGCGCCCGCGCGGAACGTGTCCCCGGCCGCGAGCAGCACGTGGCGGCCCTCCTTGCGCAGGCGGTACGCCAGCTTCCCCGTGCTCGTCGTCTTCCCCACCCCGTTCACGCCGACCATCAGGAAGACGGTCGGGCCCGCGCCCGGCGCGGCGAAGCGCAGCGCCGTGTCGTCGCCGCCGGTGTGCAGGATGTCCAGGATCTCGGTTTCGACCGTGTCCAGGAACTCGCGCTCGGTGCGGATGCGGCCCTTCCGCGACAGGTCCTCCACCACGTCCGTCAGCCGCAGCGTGGCCTTCACGCCGAAATCGTTGGCCAGCAGCAGCTCCTCCAGGCGCTCCAGCGAGCCCTGGTCCAGCCCCTTCATGGCCACCGTCGCGTCCATGAACGCGACGTCCTTGATCCGCTGCCAGAGCGATTTCCGCTCCGCCTCGCGCTTGAAGAGACGAGCCATGTATTTCCGTGTCGGTTGGGATTGTCGTCGTTTCCGGGGAGTACCCCGCCGCCGCCCCCGCGCTCCGCCGCCTATTTCGTTTCCACGCCGTTCCGATCTCGATCTCGCGCGCGATCTCGATCTCGGGTTTTTCGAGCCCGAGCCCAGCGCCGCCGGTGCGGAGCCCGAGCCCGGCCTTCGCGGGCGTCTGCCGGGTCCTGAACGGCATCTCGCGCGGAGACGCGGAGGGGGCGCTCGAACGCCACCGGCGGAACGTGAACGCCTGCGCCTGCGTCATCGAGCCCCGAATACGGATACGGGCCCGGTCCCGTTCACGTATTCGCGACCGCGGTACACGCAGGCGCAGGCGTTCACGTGCGCGGGACCGCAGACGGCCTTCATCTCGGGCGTGGGCGGCCGAGACCCGCCGGGCCCGCAATCCCGCCGGGTGGGCCAGCTTCCCCTTGCCTCGCGTGGCCCGGCGCGCTTCCCTCCGCGCCCTTCGCGGCTCCGCGTGAGGCGCCGTCGATCGACCCGGCGGACGCCCGCGAAGCCGGCCGACACCCGCCGGTGGGCGCGGCCTCGCCCCCCGGCCCTACCTCAGCCCCCAGCGCCGCCGCAGCACCCACTCGGTGGAGAGGAGGAGCAGGATCAAGATATAGGGGATCGGCGTCGCGTGAATGGGCCGCCCCTGGCCGTGCGCCGGCTCCTCCGGGCCCAGGCCGGTGCCGGCGGCGCGCAGCGCGCCGCTCGCCACGAGCGGGCGGATGAACTCGGGGGAATAGCTCTCGACCGTGAAGGCGCCGTCCGCGCTGGCGACCGGCTTGCCGCCGGAGAAGGCGCGCGCCTGGTAACGGTAGTGCCCGGGCGCGAGCGCGGCGAGCGTGGCGGTGTCGCCGCGGGCCACGGGGAGCGCCGTATCCGCCGCCGCCGCGCCGGCTTCCGTCTGCACGCGCAGCCGCACGGAGTCGGCGGCGAGCCCCGCCGCGCTCCAGCGAATCGGCTCGCCGCGAGGCACCGACCGCTCGACCGGCCGAATCGCCGCCGCGGCGAGCGGACGGCGCTCCTGCACGAGCCACCCCGCGAGCGCGCTCCACAGCCGGCGGTAGAGGTCGCGCCCGTCGCCACCGCGGAACGCCCACTGCCAGTATCCATCCCCGGTGGCGACGACCCACCGGCGATCGCCGGTCGTCCCGGCCACGGCGATCGGGCTCGCGGCGCCGCCCCGGCGGCCGCGCCCGGCCATGAGCGGCGCCCAGCTCCCGGCCGGCGGCTGGACCGGATGCAGCGAGCCGAGCGGCGGGATCCCGTCGGTGGACGGGAGCGGCGTGAGCAGCGGCGCGAGCGGCGAGGGCGGCACCTCCGGCGCGAGATACCATTCCGCCTGGATGGGGGACCCGAGCGTGACGGGGAGCCCGACATCCGCGCCGGAGCCGGTCGGGAACGCGAGCACGCGCGCGCCGGAGCGCGCGGCGTCCTTCGCCCAGGCCGGCGCGGCCGGACCGACGGCGTGGAGCACGACCAGCTCGGCCTCGGCCAACGCGCGCCGCACATCGGCGTCGGTGGCCGCGTGGCCGGACTCCAGCCCGCTCCCGACCGTCACGTACCGGCCGGGCGCGATCTGCAGGAAGCCGCGCACCGGGAGCCCGAGCGCCTGCTCGAGCACCGGCGCGAGGAAGCGCGGCTCCCAGTCGGGCTGGAACGAGATGAGCGCGATCCCCGCAGGGTGCTCGCCGACGAAGACGTAGATGCTGCGCGCGTCGTCGGCGGGAACGTCGTCGCCGCCCTGGATCGAGACGTCGTAGCGGACCACGCCGCCCCCCTTGGGCGCCTCCGGGGTGAACGTCAGCGTCGCGGCCTGGAGCCGGCCCGGCGCCGGCGTGTTCACCGCCTGCTGCGCCAGCACCTTCGCGCCCTGCCGGACCACGACGGTGACCGGTCCGCTCGTGCCCGGCGTCGCGGCTACGCTCGCGCGGACGGAGAACGGCTTGGCGCCTTCCGCCCACGGCGCGGCCTCGACTTCCGCCAGCGCGCGGTTCGGCACCGGCGCGTCCACGACGCGGCGCATCTCGACGTCCAGGCCGAGCCTGGGCAGCCAGCGTGCGACCGAGGCCGTGTCCTGGATCCCGCCGTCGGTGATGACGACGGCGCGTCCCACGCCGGCCTCGGAGGCCGCCTGGAGCGCGGGGAGGAGCCGCGACTCGCCGGCCGTCGGGACGAGCGCCGCCAGCGAGTCGGGGCGGACCGGCCGCGTCGCGTCGCCGAACACGAGGACCGGGCCGCCGACGCGCCGCGCCTCGGCCACGGCGCGCTGCCAGCGGGTTGTGCCGCGCGGCGCCGCGGCTCCCGCCGGGAGCTGCATGCTCAGCGAGCCGTCCACCAGCGCCATGGTGCGCCGCCCGACGCGGGACGCCGCCGGCAGCCGCGGGTCGAAGAGGAGCAGCAGGACCACCGCCAGGACGAGCCAGCGGAACACGACGAGGAGCGAGCGGCCCGGGCCCGCCGTCTCCCGCCGGCGGTACACGAATCCCACGACGCCGAGCGCCGCCAGCGCCGCCAGCCCGTACAACAGCCAATTCACGAAATTCATCGCGTTCGCATCACCCATGAAAGAAAGCCCGCCGGCGGACGCCGGCGGGCTTCTCGTGGGAACGTTCCCAGCCGTGAGCCGGGAGCGGCCTACTGTCCCTGGTCGTCTGCCGATCCGGCCGGTGCGCGCGCGCCCTGTGCAAGCTGCGCGCCCGGCCGGCTCACCGCCGCGTCGAGGAGCGGCAACCGCTCCGCGACGATGGCCTTGAACCGCTGCCGCATGTCGCCGGCCAGCGCACCGGAGAGCGGCAGCTTCGCCGTCCGCATGTCCACCGCCCGGCCGTTCCGCCGCAGCTCGTAGTGCAGGTGCGGCGCGGTCGCCAGCCCGGTCGCCCCGACGTAGCCGATCACGTCGCCCTGGCTCACGTGCCGGCCCGCGCGCATCCCCCGCGCGAAGCGGCTCAGGTGCGCGTAGCGCGTGCTGTAGCCGCCGCTGTGACGGATCTCGACCACGTTGCCGTAGCCGCCGCGCCGGCCCGCCCCGACGACGGTGCCGTCCGCCGTCGCCTTGACGGGCGTGCCGTACGCGGCGCCGAAGTCCGTGCCCAGGTGCGCGCGGTAGAACCCCAGGATGGGGTGATACCGCTTCCAGGCGAACGTGGACGTCACGCGGACGTAATCCACCGGGTACTTCCGGAAGCCGCGGCGGAGCGAGTTGCCCTGCTCGTCGTAGTACCCGCCGCGAGCGCCGCCGCCCTGGTAGAAGAAGGCGCGGAAGGGCTTGCCCTTCGTGTCCATCTCCGCGGCCAGGATGCGGTGCTCGCGGGCGGTGCCGTCCGGCCGGGCCTCGCGCTCGTAGACGAGCCGGAACGCGTCACCGGGCTGGATCTCGTGCGAGAAGTCCAGCTTGTACGCGTAGATCTCCGCCAGGTCCGAGACGATCTGAACCCGCTCGGCCGGCGGCACCCCGAGCTCGTCGTCTTCCGCCAATGCTTCGTACAGCGTCCGGCCGGATTCGATCCGTCCGGACACGTAGACCGTGTCCATCCTGGTCGGCGTGAGCAGCACGTGCCCCTGCCACCCGCCGTCGCCGCGCGTGAGCTGCACGGTGCTGTCCCGGTTCAGCCGCAGCTCGACCGCGCGCATCGAGCCGTCCTGGCTCCAGCGGTGCACGGTGAGCTCCGCGCCGGGGGCGAGCAGCCGCGGGTTGCGGTGCTCGCGCAGCGTGAGCAGCAGGTCGGTCAGCTCCGAGCCGGACAGCGCCGCCCGCTCGAGCAGCCCGCCGAGCGTCTCGCCCCGCTGGAGCACGTGCGTCTCGACGTGCTCCAGCGGGGGCGCGTAGAACGCTGTCAGCGTCGGCGCTTCCGGGCGCGCCGACGCCCGCCTCGGACGCGGTCCCAGCATGGCGACCAGTCCGAGGCTGAGCGTCGCGATCGCGGCGACCGCCAGCGTCCGACGATACGGGTTCGGCATCAAACCCCCTTCTTCGACTGCGAGGAGCCGCCTCAGTCCATCTGGCGGCGGATGAACGTCGGAATGTCGAGGTCGTTGAGCTGCGCCCGCGCGATGGAGCGCGCCGGCGGCCGGCTGAAGGGCACCGCCTCGGGGAGCGGCTGCGCCCGCGGAGCCGGGGCCGACGCCGGCGAGGAGCCGTGCCCCGCCGCCGGCGCGTGCGTCGGCGCCATCGGGCGGCCGGCGCCGAACGGCGCGCGGATCACGTTGTCGGAGAACACCTCGTCCTCCTCCGTGACGAGCCCCGTCGCGATGACCGTGACCCGCACCTCGCCCTCCAGCGTCGGGTCGTGCACCGCGCCGAAGATGATCTCGGCGTCGTCGCCCGCGGCTTCCTGAATGATGGAGGCGATGGTCGTGACCTCGTCAATGGTCAGATCCATGCCGCCGGTGATGTTGATCAGCACGCCGGCCGCGCCCTCGATGCTGACGTTGTCGAGGAGCGGCGAGGAGATCGCCTCCTGGGCGGCCTCCAGCGCGCGGTTCTCGCCCTTCGCGTAGCCGGTGCCCATCAGCGCCGGGCCGCGGTTCATCATCACCGTGCGCACGTCGGCGAAGTCGACGTTCACCTCGCCCGTGACGTGGATCAGGTCCGAGATCCCCTGCGTCGCGTGCAGCAGCACCTCGTCGGCCTTCTTCAGCGCCTCGCGGAACGACGTGCCCTTGCCGACGACCGACAGCAGCCGCTCGTTGGGCACCACGATGACAGTATCGGCACACCGCTTCAGCTCCGCGAGCCCCTGCTCGGCCTGACGCATCCGCTTCTTCCCCTCGAAGAGGACCGGCTTCGTCACGATGCCGATCGTGAGCGCGCCCATCTCGCGCGCGACCTCGGCGATGACCGGCGCCGCGCCGGTGCCCGTGCCACCACCCATCCCCGCCGTGATGAAGACCAGGTCCGCGCCCTCCAGGACCTTGGCCACCTCCTCGCGGTTCTCCTCGATGGCCTGCCGCCCGATCTCCGGCCGGGCGCCCGCGCCCAGCCCGCGCGTGAGCTGCTTGCCGATCTGCACCTTCACCTGCGAGTACGAGTTCTTCAGCGCCATGGCGTCCGTGTTGACGCTGATGAACTCGACGCCCTCGAGCTGCTCGTCGATCATGCGGTTGACGGCGTTGCCGCCGCCGCCGCCCACCCCCACGACCTTCATCTTGGCGTTCTGCGACCCCGAATCCTCGAACTCGAAGATCATCATGGCTCCACCCTCCTTTGGGTGCTCCGGCCTGGCAGCGTCGCCGAGGCGCGGACGTACGGGTTGGACACACAGGGAGACCGCAGCGGCCGGAGCCGCGAATTTCTCAAAAGAACTCCTTCAGCCAGGCGACCAGCTTGCCCATCGCGCCCTCGGCGAACCCCGCCACCGCGCCGACCTGCGCGCTCTTGCTGACACCGTAGAGGACCAGCCCGGCGGCCGTCGCGTACTGCGGGCGGCTCACCGAGTCCGTCAGCCCCGTCAGCCCCGTGCTCGCGGTGCCGACGCGCACGGGCAGTCCGAAGACGTGCTGCGCCACCTCGACGGTACCGGGGAGCGCCGCGCCGCCGCCGGTGAGCACCACGCCCGCGCCGAGCCGGCCGGTCTCGCCGGCGTGGTCCATCTCGCGGGCGACGAGGCCCAGGATCTCGTCCAGCCGCTGCTCGATGATGTGGGCGATCAGCTCGCGCGTGACCTCGCGGCGCGTGCCCGGCCCCGGCCCCGGCAGCTCGACCGTCTCGCGCGGATCGACCATCCCGGAGAACGCCACGCCGTAGCGCTCCTTGGCCTTCTCCGCCTCCGCGTACGTGATCGACAGCCCCTTCGAGAGGTCGTTCGTGACGGTGCCGCCGCCCCACGGGATCGTCGAGAGGTGGCGCATCTTGCCGTCGCGGAAGATCGCGACGTCCGTGTACGCGCCGCCCAGGTCGACGAGCGCGACGCCGACGTCCTTCTCGTCCTCGCTCAGAACCGCCAGCGCGGTCGCCAGCGGCGCGTGCACCAGCCCGTCGATGCGGTAGCCGGCGCGGTTGACCGCGCGGGTCAGGTTCTGGTTGACGCTGATGTTGCTGGTGACGATGTAGACCTCGGCCTCCAGGCGGGTGCCCGCCATGCCGAGCGGATCGCGGATGCCGGGGCGCGAGTCGACGATGTATTCCTGCGGCAGCACGTGCAGCAGCTCGCGGTCGGCCGGGATCGCCACGGCCCGCGCCACGTCGTGCACGCGCCGGACGTCGGCGCTGGAGATCTCCTTGTCGCCGCCGACGGCGACGACGCCGGTGGAGGTGGTGGCGTGGACGTGCTCGCCGGAGGTGCCGACCCAGACGCGGTCGACCGTGACCCCGGCCATGAGCTCGGCCTCCTTCAGGCACGCCTTCACGGAGGCGGCCGTGCCATCGATATCCGCGGTGACATCCCGGCGGAGCGCGCTTGTGCGGGCGAGCCCGACGCCGAGGATTCTGACGACGGGGAGCCGCGGCTCGCCGGCCACCTCGGCGATCACCGCGCAGGTCTTCGTCGACCCGATTTCGAGCCCCGTCACGAGGTTCGGACGCATGTCTAGTTGACGACCGGATTGGGATTGAAGGTGACGACGACCTGGTCGGCGAAGCGGGCGTCGATGCGCTGCACTCGCGCTAGCTCGCCGCGCCCGGCCAGGTGCTTCAGGGTCTGCTCCAGCTGCTCCAGCGTGCTCGCCGTCGGCGCGGCCGCGACCAGCAGCTCGACGCCCAGCGCGGAGCGGAGCAGCAGTCGCACGGCACGGTCGGGCGCCGGCGTCGCCTCGGAGATCGCGCCCGCGAGCTCCGGCTCGTAGCGCCGGATGGCGTCGAGCGTGCCGAGCACGCGCAGGACGTGCACGTTCTTGATGCGGTGGTTCGCCGTGCTCGCCACGGTCGGCACGACCGGCACGTCCGGCGCGGCGCCGCCCACGCGGATCGGCAGCAGCACGCCGCGGGCGTCGACCGGCTCCAGCGCCGGGACCGCGGCCCACGCGACGGGCTCGGCTTCCGTGACCCGGATCACCAGCCCCTCCGGCACCTTCCGCTCGATCTGCGCATCCGCGACCAGCGGCAGCTCGAGCAGCCGCTCGCGCCACGGCGCCGGATCGTCGAAGACGGTCGCCTCGCTCGTGATGCCGCTGGCGCGCAGCACCTCGGCCGGCGAGAGGTAGCGCGTCCCCGTCACCTCGACGCGCTGCACGCGGAACGACTCGAGCCCGCGCAGCCAGTGCGGCGCCGCCGCGGCCGCACCGGTGGTCACGCCGGCGACGGCCAGCACGGCCGCCCAGCGGATCAGCCCGCGGTTCACGACGCCGCTCCCCGCCGCAGCCGCGCCACCAGCGCCTGCGCCGCGGCGTCGATGCTCCCGGCGCCCATCGCCACGCACACATCTCCGGTACGGAGCGTCCCGGCGAGCGCCTCGGGGAGCGAGGCGACGTCGGGGTGGTAGCGCACGCCGCGCGCGCCGGCCCGGCGCAGGGCATCCACGATGAGCTCGCCGCTCACGCCCGGCAGCGGCGCTTCGCGCGCGGCGTACACGTCCGTCACCCACACGATGTCCGCCGCCGCCAGCGCGCGGCCGAACGCGTCCGCGAAGTCCCGCGTCCGGCTGTAGAGGTGCGGCTGGAACGCGGCCACCAGGCGCCGCCCGGGGTACGCGCCCCGGGCCGCCGCCAGCGTCGCCTCGATCTCGGTCGGATGGTGCGCGTAGTCGTCCACCACCGCGATGCCGTGCACCTCGCCCAGCTCCTGGAAGCGCCGCGCGACGCCGCGGAAGCCGGCCAGCGCGCGCTGCGCCGCCTCGATGTCCGCGCCCAGCTCGCGCGCGGCGGCGAACGCGCCGACCGCGTTGCGCACGTTGTGCAGCCCCGGCACCGCGAGCGTCAGCGGGCCCAACACCTCGCCGTGATCGACGATCGTGAAGCGGCTGCCGCGCGGGCGGAGCTCGATGTCGACGGCCCGCAGCGTCGCGCCGGCGCCGGTGCCGTACGGGAGGCGGCGCGCCTTCTCGACGCGGTCCAGCACGCGGCGGGCGCCCGCGTCGTCGACGCACGCGGTCACCAGCCCCTCGGTCGGGACGCGTGCGACGAAGTCCGCGAACGCATCCTCCACGGCGTCGAGCGAGCCGAAGATGTCCAGGTGGTCCGCCTCGACCGTCGTCACGACGGCCACGGCCGGCTTGAGCGCGAGGAACGAGCGATCGTACTCGTCGGCCTCGACCACGAACAGGTCCATCGAGCCGGCGCGCAGGCCGCTCCCCCACGCCGGGACCTTCCCGCCCACGACGCCGGTCGGGTGCACGCCGGCGGCCTCGAGGATCATCGTCGCCATGGTCGTGCTGGTGGTCTTCCCGTGCGTCCCGGCCACGGCCAGCAGGCGCCCGCGGTTGACGAGCGAGCCCAGCGCCTGCGCCCGCTTCAGCACCGGGATGCCCTTGCGGCGCGCCGCGTCCAGCTCGGGGTGGTCCTGCGGGATCGCGGCCGTCACGACCACCGCCACCGCCGCCGCGACATGGGCCGGGTCGTGCCCCTCGACGACCTCGGCGCCCAGCGCGTCGAGCGTCTCCCAGCCCGGGCTCAGGTGGAGGTCGCACCCGCTTACGCGGCCGCCCGCCCGCAGCACCAGCTCCGCGAGGGCGCTCATGCCGGCGCCGCAGATGCCCATGAAGTGCACCGGTCCGCGGCGCGCGAAGGCGAGCAGATCCGCCGACGCGGCCGCCGCGGGATGCGCGGCCGAAGGCGACGAGGACGGCGCGCCGCCATCCGGCCCCGGCCCTCCCGCGCCGCCACGCTCCCGGTCCGCTCGATCGTACGTCATCACGCCACCAGCTCCAGCAGGTGCTCTGCGATGCGGCGGGCCGCCTCCGGCCGGGCCCGCTCGAGCGCCCGCGCCGACATGCGGGAGCGCAGTGCCTCGTCCGTGGCCAGGGAGCGGACCGCGTCCCACAGCGTCTCCGGCGTCAGGTCGCGCTCCGGCAGGTGCAGCGCGGCGCCGGCCTCCGCGAGCGCGCGGGCGTTGTGTTCCTGGTGGTTCGCCGCCGCGGCCGGGAACGGCACGAGCACGGCGGGGATCCCCCACGCCAGCAGCTCCGCCGTCGCCATGGCGCCGGCGCGGGAGACCGCCACGTCCGACGCGGCGAGCGCCCGCGGCATGTCCTCGATGTAGCCGCGGACGTGCACCCAGTCGAGGCCCAGCGAGGCCAGGCGGTCCTGCACCGCGCCGAAGTGGCTCGGCCCCGTCGCCCAGAGGATCTCCAGCTGCTCCGGGCGCGGCGGCGCCTGCTCCGCGTGGACCGCCCGCAGCGTCGTGACCAGCGCCTCGTTCACCGCCCGCGCGCCCTGGCTCCCGCCCACGACGAGCACCACGACGGCATCGGCGGAGAGGCCGAACTCCGCGCGGCACGCCGCGCGGTCCAGCGAGCGGTCCGGCGGCCGGATTGGGTTGCCCTCGTCGTAGATCCGGGTCGCGCGGCCGGGCTTCAGGTGCCGGCGCGCCTCCGGGAACCCGAGGTGCACCTGCCGCGCCCAGCGCGAGAGCACCCGCGTGGTGAGCCCCGGGAAGGAGTTCTGCTCCTGAACCGCCACCGGGATCCCGCGCAGCAGCGCGAAGAAGCACGCCGGCCCGCTGGCGTAGCCGCCGGTGCCGACCACCAGGCTCGGGCGCACGCGTCGGAACACTCGCGCCAACCCCGCGAAGCTCCGCGTCAGCGCGAGCGGCAGCCGCCAGTTGCGCCACGGGCGGTCCCGGTAGAGCGGCTGGAACGGCAGCAAGGTGTGCGGCACGCCCTCCCGCGGGAGCACCCGCGCCTCGACGCCGCGCTGCGCGCCGACGAAATGCACCTGCGTGCCGGGGCGCTCCGCCTGCACCGCGGTGCCCAGCGCCAGCGCCGGGTAGAGGTGCCCGCCCGTGCCGCCTCCCGCGAAGAGCACCGCCGTCAACCCTCCCTCCCGTCCGCCGCCCGCGCGATGCTCATCAGCGTGCCCACCGCCGCCATGCACACCAGCACGCTGGACGGGCCGTACGACATGAACGGCAGCGTGACACCCGTGGTCGGCACCAGCGCCATGTCGACCGCCATGTGCAGGAAGCCCTGCACGGCGATCAGGTTCGTGAGCCCCACCGCCAGCAGGAAGCCGAACAGGTCCGGCGCCTGCTTCGCGATGCGGTAGCCCACGAGCGCGAACGCGCCGTAGAGCAGCACCAGCGCGATCAGCGCCACGAACCCCAGCTCCTCGCTGATCATGGCGAAGAGGAAGTCGTTGTGCGGCTCCGGCAGGTAGCCGAACTTCTGCAGCCCGCGGCCGAAGCCGCGGCCGAACAGCCCGCCGCTCCCCACCGCCAGCAGCGACTGGTTGATCTGGTAGCTGATCCCGGTCGCGTCGTTGGACGGGTCCAGGAACGCGGCGATCCGCTTCATCCGGTACGCCGCGCCCTGCACCTGCGTCCACAACACCGGCAGCCCCACGACCGCGAGCAGGATGAAGTGCCCGATGCGCGCGCCGGCCGCGAACACGACGAGCGCGCCCATGAGCAGCACCAGCATCGCGCTGGACAGGTTCGGCTGGAGCAGGATCAGCAGCGCGACGAGCCCCCAGACGGTCAGGAACGGCAGCAGCCCGCGCGAGAGGCTGGGCAGCCGGTCCTGCTTCTTCACCGCCAGCATCGCCGTCCAGACGACGACCGCGAACTTGGCCCACTCGCCCGGCTGGATGTGCAGCGGGCCGAGGCCGATCCAGCGGCGCGCCCCGTTCACCGGCGGCGCGATGGCCTGCGTCCCGGGGACGATCGTGACGAGCAGCAGCGCCAGCGTGCCGAACAGGATCGGCCAGGCCCAGAGCCGCAGCCGCCGGTAATCCAGCAGCGCGGTGACCACGAGCAGGATGAAGCCGAGCGCCGCCCCCAGTATCTGTCGCACCACGAAGTAGTAGTCCGGCAGCCCCTTCGACTGCGCCATGATCGCGCTGGCGCTGTAGACCATCACCATCCCGAAGCACAGCAGCGCGAAGGTCAGGAGCAGCAGGGCCGCCCCCTCCCAGCCCGTGCCGATGCGCGAGGCCGAGCGGCCCGACGCGTCGCCCCAGGTCACGGCGGCGCTACCCGCCATGGCGCACCTCCGCGACCTGGCGCGCCAGGTCCTTGAAGCGCCGCCCCCGCTCCTCGTAGCTGCTGAACATGTCGAAGCTCGAGCACGCGGGAGACAACAGCACCGCATCGCCCGGATGCGCCAGGTGCGACGCCTGCTCCACCACGTCCTCGAACGAGCCGCCGATGCGCTCGACGCGCACCGCCCGCCGCAGGTCCTGCTCGACGATCGGCGCCGCCTCGCCGTACGCCACCACCAGCCGCACCCGGTCCCGCAGCTCGGGGATCATCGCCGTGTACGGCTCGCCCTTGTGCCGGCCGCCCAGCAGGAGCACGATCGGCCGCTGCACGCTCCGCAAGGCGACGAGCGTCGAGGCGATGTTCGTCGCCTTCGAGTCGTTCACCCAGAGCACGCCGTCCCACTCCCCCACCACCTCCAGCCGGTGCTCCAGGCCGCGGAAGCTGCGCAGCCCGTCCCGGATGGCCACCACCGGCGCGCCCGCGAGCGCCGCCGCCAGCGACGCCGCCAGCGCGTTCGCCGCGTTGTGCTCGCCCAGCATGCGCAGCTCGTCCGCCCGGACCAGCGGCAGGTCCCACGATTCCAGGCGCATCGCCATCACGCCGTCGGCGAGGAACGCGCCCAGCTCGCCGCGCGCCGGCCGGCTGCGCGTGCGGAAGCGGTAGCGCCTCCCGTGCGCGCCGCCGGGCAGCGCCAGCACGGCGGCGTCCTCGCCGTTCAGCACCCAGGCGCTCTCGTCCGTCGAGTTCTTGAAGAGCCGCGCCTTGTCCGCGTAGTACGCCTCGACGCTGGAGTACCGGTCGAGATGGTCGGGCGCCAGGTTCGTGAAGACGCCGACCCGCGGCGCGAACGACTCGATCCCCGCCAGCTGGAACGAGCTCGCCTCGACCACGACCCATTCCGGCGCCTTCTCGTAGAGCGCCACCTCCGAGAGGGCGAGCCCGATGTTGCCGGCGGCGACGGCGTGGAGGCCGCCGGCGCGCAGCAGGTGCGCGGTCAGCGCGGTCGTCGTGCTCTTGCCGTTCGTCCCGGTCACCGCCACGACCGGCGAGCGCAGGTGGCAGAACGCGAACTCCAGCTCGGAGATGCGCGGCACGCCCGCCAGCCGCGGATCGTTGAGCACGGGCGCCGCCGGCGGGATCCCCGGGCTCACCACCAGCAGCTCGCACTCGGCCAACCGCTCCGGCGTGTGCCCGCCCAGCTCCGCCTCGCCACCGGCCATCTCCACCGCCTCGGCCGCCTCCAGCGCCGCGGGCGACGTGCCCGCGTCGGAGGCGAACACGCGCTCCCCCGCCGAGAGCGCCAGCAGCGCCGCGGCCCGTCCGCTCCGCGCCAGCCCCAGGATCCCGATGCGGCGGCCGCTCATCGGAGCTTCAGCGTCCCGAACGCGATGAGGGAGAAGAGGATGCCGAGAATCCAGAACCGCGTGATGATCTTGCTCTCGGCCCAGCCGGCCTTCTCGAAGTGGTGGTGCAGGGGCGCCATCTGGAAGAGTCGCATGCCTCGGCCGTATCGCTTCACCGTGTACTTGAAGTAGCCCACCTGCAGGATGACCGAGAGCGCCTCGATCACGAAGATCCCGCCGACGAAGACGAGCAGGAACTCGATCTTCAGCAGGATCGCGGCGGTGCCGATCGCGCCGCCCAACGCCAGCGACCCGGTGTCGCCCATGAAGACCTCGGCCGGGTGCGCGTTGTACCAGAGGAAGCCCAGCGCGCCGCCCGCCAGCGCGACGCAGAAGATCGCCAGCTCACCGGCGCCGGGGAGGTAGAACAGCCCCAGGTAGGTCGAGGTGTCGATGCGCCCGATGAGGTACGCGAAGACCGCGAAGCTCGCCGCCGCGATCGCCGACAGGCCCGCGGCCAGCCCGTCCAGCCCGTCCGTCAGGTTCACCGCGTTCGAGCTTCCCGCCAGCACGAACATGACCCACGGGATGAAGAGCGGCGCCCAGATCTCCAGGTGGTACTCGGCCAGGAACGGCAGGCTGGTCCAGTTCGGCGGCACCGTGCCCCAGATCGGGAAGAACAGCAGGTACGCCCCGACCAGCGCGCCGATCAGCCCCTGCCCGATCAGCTTGTAGCGCCCGACCAGCCCCTCCGTGCGCCGCCGCACCACCTTCAGGTAGTCGTCCAGGAAGCCGAGCGCCCCCATCCAGACGAGCACCACCAGCACGATCTGGACGTAGTGGTTCGTCAGGTCCGCCCAGAGCAGCGTCGCCACGATGCACGAGATGATGATCAGCACGCCGCCCATCGTCGGCGTGCCGGCCTTGGCCAGGTGCGTCTCCGGCCCCTCGGTGCGCACGACCTGCCCGAAGCGCAGCGTGCGGAGCCAGCGGATGACGGAGGGCCCCATGGCGAACGACAGGATGACCGCGGTCGCCATGCCGCCCGCCGCGCGGAACGTGATGTAGCGGAAGAGGTTGAAGATGATGTACCGGTCGGCCAGCGGCGCGAACAGATGATAGAGCACCCGTCACTCTCCCGTCCCGGGCGCGGCCGACCCACCGCGCCTGGAGGACTCGACCCAGGAAGACAGCGCTGAGGAACGCCCGGACGGAGGCGCCGCGTCGCGCCCCCGTGAAGGATGCTCATGCTGCCCCGGGCCAGCCGCGTCGCCGGCGGGTCCGGGCGTTCCCCAGCGGGACTCCAGCAGCGGGAGCAGCCGCTCCAGCGCGACACCCCGCGATCCTTTCAGCAGCACGACCTCGTCTCCACGCAGCCGCTCGGCCAGCGGGCCGAACGCCGACGGCGCGTCGGCCGCGCGGATCAACCGCCCGCCCAGCCGCTCCGCCAGCGGCTCGAAGGCGGCGACGAACTCCCCCGTCGCCACGATCAGGTCCACGTCCGCCGCGGCCACCGCCTGCGCCGCCTCGCGGTGCAGCGCCGCCGCGCCGGGCCCGAGCTCCAGCATCGAGCCGAGCACCGCCACGCGGCCGCCGCGCCGCGGGAGCGAGGTCAGCGTGTCCACCGCGGCGCGCAGGCTGCCCGGGTTCGCGTTGTAGCAGTCGGAGAGCACCATCAGCTCGCCGTAGCGGTGCAGCTCGCCGCGCATCCGCCCCGCGCGCACGCCCTCGAGCGCGGCCACCGCGGCGTCCGGCTCGACGCCCCACTCCATCCCGACGCCGAGCGCCAGCAGCGCATTGCGCGCGTTGTGCCGGGCCGGGATGCCGAGGGTGACGTCCCGCGCCTGCCAGCGGAAGCGGACGCGGCCCTCCTCGTCGATGCGGACGTCGTCCGCACGCAGCTCGGCGTCCGCCTCCTCCGACCAGCCGGCCACGCGCACCCGCCGCGCCATCGCGCGCGCCGCCTCGGGGAGCATCCGCGGCTCGTCGCCCACGACCGCGAAGCCGCTCGCCGGGAGCGCGGCGAGGATCGACGTCTCCTCGCGCAGCACGCCCTCCAGGTCGCCCAGCCCCTCGAGGTGCTCCTCGGCGATGCTCGTCACGATCGCCGCGTCCGCCTCGACAACCGCCGCCAGCCTCGCCACTTCGCCCGGCGCATTCGTGCCCAGCTCGACGACCAGCACCTCCGTGTCCGCGGGGGCGGCCAGCACGGTCAGCGGCGCGCCCACGAGGTTGTTCAGGTTGCCCGTCGTCGCGTGCACGCGGTAGCGCGTCGACAGCACGGCGCGGGTCAGCTCCTTCGTCGTCGTCTTGCCATTGCTGCCGGTGATGGCCAGCACGCGGGCCGACAGGTGCCGCCGATAGTAGCGGGCGAGCAGGCCGAGCGCCTCCAGCGTGTCCGCCACCTCGTAATACGGGATCTCCGGCGCGCCCTCGGGCACCCACTCCACCACCGCCGCCGCCGCGCCCGCCTCCACGGCCTGCGCCAGGAACTCGTGCGCGTCGAAGCGCTCGCCGCGCAGTGCGACGAAGAGCGCGCCGGCCGGCAGCGTGCGCGTGTCCGTGGCGACGGCCGCGTAGTCGAGCGCCGCGCTCGGCTCCGCCGGCAGCCCGAGCGCCGCGCGCACCCGCGCATCGGTCCAGAAGCTCATGCCCGCGCCCCCGCCGCCAGCAGCTCCGCCACGATCTCCCGCTCGTCGAAGTGTCGCTTTTCGGTGCCCACGACCTGGTACGTCTCGTGTCCCTTCCCCGCCAGCAGCACGATGTCGCCGGGGCGCGCGAGCTCGAGCGCCCGGGCGATCGCCTCGCGCCGGTCCGTGAGCCGCTCGTGCGGCCGGCCGTCGAGCCCCGCCTCGATCTCGGCGATGATCGCGTCCGGGTCCTCCGTGCGCGGGTTGTCCGACGTCACGATCACCACGTCCGCCGCCCGCGAGGCCGCCGCTCCCATCAGCGGCCGCTTGCCACGGTCCCGGTCGCCGCCGGCGCCGAACACCACGAGCAGCCGCGCCGGCGCCAGCGCCCGCAGCGCGCCGAGCGCGCGCTCGAGCGCATCGGGCGTGTGCGCGTAGTCCCGCAGCACGAGGCACGGCCGCTCCGCCAGCCGCTCGAGCCGCCCGGGCACCTGCGGCACGCTGGCGAGCCGATCCGCCACCTCCCCCAGCGTCAGGCCGAGCGCCAGGCCGGTCGCCGCCGAGGCGAGCGCGTTCTCGACGTTGTAGTCGCCCAGGAGCGGGAGGTGAATGTCCACCGCGCCCGCCGGCGCCACCAGCCGGAAGCGCGCACCGTCGGCGCCCAGGACCACCGACTCGGCCCGGAGCTCGGCGCCGCGCCCGAAGCGCACCGCCCGCGGCGCCCGCTCCGCTACGCCATCCCACGCCGGGTCGTCGGCGTTCACCACGGCCACGCCGTCCGGCCGCAGCAGCTCGACGAGCGAGGCCTTGGCCGCGCGGTACGCCTCGAACGTGCCGTGATAGTCCAGGTGGTCCCGCGTCAGGTTCGTGAAGACGGCCGCATCGAAGCGGAGCGCGGCCACCCGGCCCTGGTCGAGCGCGTGCGACGAGACCTCCATCGCCACCGCCTCGACGCCGCCGGCGACGAGGTCCGCGAGCAGCCGCGCGAGCTCGACCGGCCCCGGCGTCGTCAGGTTCTCCGTCCCCGGCACCATGCTGCCATCCCGGAGGCGCACGCCCAGCGTGCCGACCGATGCCGGGACCCACCGCGCGCCCAGCAGGTGCCGCAGCATCCAGGCGGTCGTGCTCTTGCCGTTCGTGCCGGTCACGCCGACCAGGCGCAGCCGCTCCGCCGGATCGCCGTAGACGGCCATCGCCGCCACGGCCGCCGCACGCCGCCCGTCCGTGACCAGCACCTGCGGGATCGTCACACCGCCCAGCTCCCGCTCGACCAGCGCGGCCGCCGCGCCCGCCGCCTCCGCCGCGGGCACGTAGGCGTGGCCGTCGGCGCTCGTGCCGGCCCAGGCGCAGAACAGGTCGCCCCGCCGCACGGCCCGACTGTCGTCGGCCGCGCCGGAGAGCGACGCCTCGACCGCGGGCGCGCCGACCAGGAGACCGTGCGCCTGCAGCCGAGCGACCACCTCCGCCAGCGCGACGGGGGTCGGGCACCTCACCGCGTCCCTCCCCCCGACTCGATCCGCACCACCGTTCCCGGCGCCGCCAGCTCGCCCGCCGCGGGGACCGTCGCGGTGGCGACGCCGCTCCCCGCGACCTCGACCCGAAACCCCGCCGAGAGCAACGTCCGAGCCGCATCGCGCAGCGGCAGCCCGCCCACGGCGGGGACGCCGCGAGGCGTCGGCGGCGTGGCCGCGAGGGTCGTGGCGCCCCGCGGCGGACCGGCGTCCAGCGCGAAGATGAACGGCCCCGCCGCCGCGCGTGGCGCCGCGGCGGCGGGCCGCGGCTCCGGGAGCGCGTCCGGCGGCGCCGTGATCGAGTCGGGCCGCGCCGACCGCGCCACCGCCAGCCGGTCCAGCGGCGTCTTCCACGTCGCCAGCGCGGCGGCCAGCGTCGCGCGCGTCACCGGCGCCGCGGTCGCGCCGCCGTAGTACGTGCCCTGGGGTCGGTCGAGCTTCACCAGAAAAACCACCTGCGGGTCCTTGGCGGGGAAGAAGCCGGCGAAGGATGCCGTGTACGCGCCGCTCTCGTAGTGCCCGGCTCGGAAGAGTCGCGCCGTCCCCGTCTTCCCGGCCACCGGGAACGGCCCGAGCCCCGCCTGCTTGCCCGTGCCCTCCTCGACGACCTCCGCCAGGACGTTCCGGACCTGGCGCGCCACGGCCTCCGAGACGACGCGGCGGACGGCCCGCGGGCCGAAGGAGGCGACGACTCGCCCGTCCCGGGAGCGCACTTCGCGTACCAGCCGCGGCTCCATCAGCACGCCGCCGTTCGCGAGCGCCGCGTACCCCATCGCCATCTGCAGCGGCGTGACCCCCACCTCGTAGCCGATGGCCAGGCTCCCCTGCGAGTACCGCGACCAGTGCCGCGGACGCCGGAGCATCCCCGACGATTCGGACGGGTAGCGCAGCCCGGTCGGGGTCCCGAAGCCGAACGCGCGGAGGTAGCGGAACTGGACGGCTTCCGGCAGGCGGCTCGAGAACTTCACCATCGTGATGTTCGACGACTCCCGCAGCCCCTCGCGCAGCGTGATCCAGCCCAGCGGGTGCGTGTCCGTCACCGTCCGCCCGTCGATCACCGCCTGGCCGTTTTCCGCGAAGACCGGATCGGAGAGCCGGGCCCGCTTCTCGGCCAGCAGCGTCGCCACGAAGAACGGCTTGAACGTCGAGCCGGGCTCGTAGGTGTCCGTGACCGCGCGCCACTGCAGAGCGCCGTCCCGCCGGACCGTCACCGCCGCCAGCACCTCGCCCGTACGCGGGTTCACCAGGACCATGTCGCCGCCGGCCGAGCGCGTGCTGTCCACCGCCGCCTGCAGCGCTTCCTGCGCGATCTCCTGCAGCCCGGCATCCAGCGTCAGGTAGACGTCGTTGCCCCGCACCGGCTCCACCGCATCCTGCATCGTACCCGGGATTGGCCGCCCGCGGGCATCGCGCCGCACGACGGAGAAGCCCGGCTCGCCATCCAGGAGCGAGTCCAGCTCCAGCTCGACGCCCGCCACCGCCTTCCCGTCCGGGGAGACCGCGCCCAGGATCTCCCGGGCCAGCTCCCCCTTCGGGTACATCCGCCCCATGATCCCCTCGAAGTAGACGCCACGCATCCCCTCGAGGCGGCCCCGCGCCACGCCGTCGTAGCGGCCCGGGAGCACCACCCAGCGCCGCTTCGGGTCCACCGCCCGCTTCGCCTCCGCCGCCGAGAGCCCCAGCACATCGCGCAGCCGCTGCGCCGCGGCCGCCGCGCCCTCCAGCTCCTGCGGCGCGATCGCGACCCGGAACACCTCCTCGCTCGCCGCGAGCGGCACGCCGTTCCGGTCGTAGATCGTACCCCGCGGCGCCGGAAGGGTCAGCCGGTCCGCGTGCTGATCCTCCGCCCGCTGCCGCCAGCGGCCACCCTCGAGCAGCTCGAGCTGCGCGCCCCGCCACACGATCACGAGCGCCCCCAGCAGGATCCCGGCGAGCAGGATCCGCCGCCGCGCCGCGTGGTTCGCCTCGCGCCGGCTCATCGGTCCCCCTCCGTGGCTCGCCCCGATGCCGGCAGGATCACGATCTCCTCCCCCGTCGGCACGTGCATCCCCAGCCGCTTCTCCGCGTCCGCCACCACCCGGCCCCGACTCTCCAGCCGCTGGATCCGGTCCTGGACCTCCGTCCGCGCCGCCTCCGCCGCCGCCCGCTCGTCCCGCGACTTCTCCAGCGCCCGCACCGCCTCCAGCGCCCGGCTCTGCCGCCAGACCACGAGGCTCAGCGCCGCCATCAGCGTCGCCAACGCCAGCGCCAGCCGCAGCACACCGGACGAACGCCGGGGAGCCGCCATCAGGCCGCCTTGCTCCACGCACGGAGACGCGCGCTCCGGGCCCTCGGATTGGCCGCGACTTCCTCGCCTGTGGGGAGGACGGGCTTCTTCGTGAGGGTGGTGCCGAGGGCGCGACCCCGGCACGTGCAGATCGGAAGCTCGGGCGGGCAGATGCAACGCCGACTCCACTCGCGGAACGCGTCCTTCACCATGCGATCCTCGAGCGAGTGATAGGAGAGAACTACGAGGACCCCGCCCTCCTCCAGCCGATCCCGAAGCGCCGGGAGCGCACGCTCCAGCGCGGAAAGCTCACCGTTCACGGCGATGCGGAGCGCCTGGAAGATCCTCGCCTTGTCCTGCGCCTCCAGCCGAGGACCCAGCGCGCGCTCCATCGCCGCCACCAGATCGTCACTCGTCGCGAACGGCCGCTCCCGCCGGCGACGCACGACCTCCGCCGCCAGCCGCCGCGAGCGCCGCTCCTCGCCGTACGTGTAGAAGATGTCCGCGAGCTCCGCCTCCGGCAGCTCGTTCAGCAGCTCCGCCGCCGTCGCCTGCGACGACGTCGGACCCCCCATCCGCATGTCCAGCGGCGTGCCCGGCCGGAAGGAGAACCCGCGCTCCGGCACATCGATGTGCCGCGATGAAACGCCCAGATCCAGAAGCGCGCCGGCCAGCGGCTCCGCCACCGCCTCCGCGCCCGCCGCGAAGTTCGCGAGACTCAGGGTAATGCGACCGCCGAACCGCTCCAGCCGGCGCTTCGCCACGTCAAGGGCCTCCGGATCCTGATCTACGCCGATCACCCGGGCGCCGTCGCCCGCCTCCAGAATCGCCTCGCTATGTCCGCCGCCACCTACCGTACCGTCGAAGTACAGCCCCCCCCGCGAAGGCTCCAGGTACTCCAGAACCTCACCCACCATCACCGGGATGTGATAGCCCGCGCCTTCGTCATCCATTACCGGAAGATCTGCGGTGCAAATTGCTCGAATCCCGCCGCACCGGCCTGAATCGCCGCCTCGAACCGCCCCGGGTTCCAGATCTCGATCTTGTCGATCGACCCCACCAGCAGCGCCTGCCCGTCCAGGTGCGCCGCCTCCTTGAGCCGCGCCGGAATCAGGATCCGTCCCTGACTGTCCGGCACCACCTCGACTGCATTCGACATCACCGACAGCACGTACAGCCGCGCCTCCGGCTGATGCTTCACCAAATCCCGCAGCCGCTCCTCCACGCCCGCCCATTCCGCTTCCGGATACAGCGCCAGCGATGGCGCATACGCCTGCAGGAGCACGAACCGCTGGTCCGCCGCCTCCCGCCGAAACGCGGCCGGCAGCGCCACACGCCCCTTCTCATCCAGCTGGAAGAGGTAGCTCCCCAGGAATTTCGGCCCCCGGCTCGAGGGCTCGGCTCCCGCCATCAGGCGCCTCTCAGGGCGTTGTGGGATGTTCACGTGCGAGCGGAAGGCGCGTCATAGAGGGCGACCCCCCGCTCCCCACCCTTCCCCACTTCCCCCCACGACGCGCCACCAAGCTACCCTGCCGCCCCCGATAGCGTCAAGCCTCTCGCGCAAATCCAGATCGGCCACGTTCTTGCACAAGACAGCGCGGACGCGCCATGCCAATGTCGTGGCGGGCCGCAGGAAAACTCGGAGCGATAGAGCGAATGGGGTTGAAGATCGCGGTGATCATTCGACCGCGCGGGGCGGACGCGCGCATCGAGGAGTTGCGCCAGGCCGTGCAGCGACTGCGGGCACAGGGCCATCGAGTGCGGCCGCGGCTGACGTTCGAGGGCGGAGATGCGCGGCGCTTCGCGGAGAACGCGGCGCGGGCACACTGTGACATGGTTCTGGCGGCGGGCGGGGATGGCACGATCAACGAGGTGGTCAACGGGATCGTGCGCTCTCGGTGGCAGCCCCGGCTGGGGATCGTGCCGGTGGGCACCGCGAACGACTTCGCGAGCGGGCTGGGGCTTCCGGCGGGGGTCTCGGACGCGGTGGGGGTGGCGGTGCGGGGCCGGCCGCTCGCCGTGGACGTGGCGCGGGTGAACCGGCGCTTCTTCATCAACGTCTCGACGGGCGGCTTCGGGGCCGAGGCCACGGCGGGATCGGCGCCGGAGCAGAAGCGGAGGCTGGGCGCCTTCGCCTACATTCTCGCGGGGGCGAAGCAGCTGGTCGGCATGACCCCGACGGCGGCGCGCTTCATCGTCAACGGCGAGGTGCTGCACGACGGCGGCTTCCTGGTCTTCGCCGTCGGCAACGCGCGGCAGACCGGGGGGGGCACGCTCATCACGCCGCGGGCGCGCTACGGGGATGGCAAGCTGGACCTGGTGGTGGTCCCCGCCCTCTCGCGGTTAGACTTCCTCTCGCTCCTGCCGGACCTGCGGACGGGGTCGCACCTGGAGAGCCCGGACGTGCTGTACGTGCAGGCGTCGGAGATCATGGTGGAGGCGCGGAGCCCCATCACGGTGAACGCGGATGGCGAGCCGATGGCCGGCCGTCGGTTCCGCTACGGCATCCGCCGGCGGCCGTTGACGGTGATGGCGGGTACGACATGAGGTCCTTGGGCACAACCCTTTTCCATGACACGACTTGAAGGCTGACGAAAGAGACGAGGCCGAACGGCGGGAGGCCCGGTTCCGTTCGATCTTCCGGCGCATGCACGCCGACCACCCCGGCTGCCTGGCCGACGAGTGGCTGTCGGAGCCGTGTCGGCTGGCGGACGGGACGCCGGCGCCCCGCCCCGTGGCCTGGTCGCGGCGCAACGGCGCCTGGCGGCGCGTCGACATCCTCTGGGTGGGCGCCGCGCCGGGGAACGCCGGCGGCAAGGGCGCGGGAGACATGGGCGCGCACGGCACGCGCATCCCCTTCGGCGGCGACGTCGCGGGGGCGAACCTGGACGCGTTGTTCGGGAGCATCGGCCTCGACCGCAACCGCACGTTCATCACGGCGGCGTTGAACCAGCTTCCGGCGCGGGGCGGCGGGGAGCCGACGCCGGCCGAGATCGCGGCGCCGGTCGGCGCCTACGCGTCGAGCCTCCACGCGCTGCGCGATACGCTGCTGGCGGCCGGGCCGCGCCTGGTCGTCGCGCTCGGCAACGTCGGGCTGCGCGCCCTGGTGTCCGCGGCCCGGCTCGAGCCCGGCGAGGAGCTGGCACGGCTGCTGCCGCAGGGGCGGATCGAGCGGGCGGGCCTCCGGCGCGGCGAGGCGGCCGGCTGGCCGGCCACGGAGGCCCCGTCGGCCGCGTTCCTGGCCGCGTGGCGCGAGGCGTGGGGGGACGCTCCGCTACCGTCGCTTCTCTGGCTCACGCACCCCAGCGCGCAGAACATGAGCCCGTTCGCGCGGGTAGACACGCAGTTCCACGTCCGGATGCTGGAGGCGCGGGATGCGTTGCGCTCCGCGGTGCGCGCGGTTCTCGGCGAAGCTCCTCCCGCCGAGCGGCCGGCGCCGCCGCCGGATGGGATCTACGCACTCCCCGAATGGCGCGAGCGCGTGGCTCCGCGCCACGATCGCCTGGACCGCCTCTGGCGGGAGAAGGGCGTGTGAACGCGGCGATTGCCCGCATCGCCAAACGCGGTTACAGTTTTTCGCCATGGTTTACTACGGCAGGATCCCGCTTCGCGACCTCATCCCGACGGTGCTCGTCCGCCTCGCCACCGAGGAGGGCGAGGTGACGTTCCGTGCGCGCTGGAAGCAGTCCCCGCTCGAGCTCCAGCGCAACATCCTGTACCGCCTGCGGCGGGGCCACCCCCTCTGGTTCGAGGACGACCGCGGACTGCACCTCTGCTTCAAGCCCGAGTCGATCTGGGCGGCCATGGTCGACGGGCGCGGCAGCGCCGCGACCCCTACCGGGTCCCCGTGACCCGCGGCGGCACCGTCTTCAGGTAGAGCCAGACCGCCCGGATCTCGTCGTCGGTCATCTGCGCCGTGTAGGTCCAGGGCATGAACGGGTTGATCGCGGTCCCGTCCGGCCGCTTCCCCTCACGCAGCGCCCGGAAGAAGTCCTGCTCCGTCCAGGAGCCGATGCCGGCGGGCGTGATGTTCTGCGCCGGCGGCAGGTCCGGCGGCGTGCCCGGAATCCGCCCGCCGGAAAGCCCCGCGCCGTGGCAGCCCGTGCACCCGCCGACGTTCGCGAGGTAGCGGCCATACTCCCGGCTCGGCCCCGCCGTGACCGTCCTGGGATGGGCCCCGCGCTGGTCGATCAGCTCCGCCGGAAGCAGCGGGAACTGCCCCGCGAGGTACAGGATCCGGCCGAGCGGACCGACGATCGTCCGGCCCGGCTCCCGGTCCACGGGCGCCACGCTGCGGAGGTATCCCAGCAGCGCCTCCAGGTCCTCGTCGCTCATCGAGTTGAAGTCTTCCGCCGGCATGAAGCGGAGTGGGCGGCCGTCGCGTCGGATGGCGTGGCGGATCGCCCGCTCGAAGTCCGCGTCGCTGTAGGCGCCTCCGATTCCACCCTTCCCGCGGGTCAGGTTCGTCGAGTAAAGCTTGCCGATCGCCGGGCCGGCGTCGATGAACAGGCGGCCACCGAGGTCCTCTCCGTGGCAGTCCACGCACTTGCCGATCGCCGTGGCCAGATGGCGGCCCCGCTCCACCGATGCGGGATCCGTTCGCGCCACCACGCGCTCCCGCGCCACGCCGTCCCAATGCCGGCTCATCCGGCGGGCCGTGAACCCATACACGCCCATCATCGAGACGAGCACGAGCCCGACCAGTACAGCCACGCCGATGGCGATGCGCCTCGTCCAGCGCCGCATGCGCGATCCTCCGGAGCTTGGGGGGGTGACGGCGGGCAAGGATGCGCGCGCGGGAGGGGAAAGGCAAGGACGAAGCGAACGGCGCCGGCCGGGCGGGCGCGCGGCCGGTCAGAAGCGCCAGGACAGTCCGACGATCGGGAGGACGGGGAGCGTGGCCAGGGCGCGCGGCTGGTTGTCCTGGCCGCGGTCGAACTGGTAGAAGATCGCGTCGCGCCGGTCGAGCGCGTTCAGGATGCGGACGTAGGGCGTCAGCTCGAACGGCGCGCCGAAGAGCTGGCCGACGAACGTGCGCGCGAGCTCGGCGTCGACGCGCAGGTACGGATCCTCGGGGCCGCTCGGGTTCGGCGGCGGCGCTGCGTCGTCGACCGCGGAGAGGCTGGTACCGACGCCGTTGACCGACGGCGCCGGGACGTCCCCGCGAGGCACCGCCGTGTACGGCAATCCCGCGCCGTAGCCGATGCGCAGGTCGAAGTGCATGCGCGTCGTGATGGCGCCGCCGACGCCGGCGCTGAGGAGCTGCCGGCCGGCGAACAGGTCGGCGGCGGCGGGGCGGCCGCCGTCGAGGGACCAGATCCACGCGAGCGAGTAGCCGAGCCAGCCGGTGTAGCGGCCGCTGTTGCGCCGGACCCAGAGGTCGACGCCCGAGGAGTGCGCCTGCGCGTCCCTGGAACCGTTGAGGCCGGGCACCCCGTCGAAGTTCTTGTAGTAGCCCTCGAGGTCGAGGCGGAGGTCGTCCACCAGCTCCTGGTCGAAGGCGAGCAGGAGGTGAGACGCGCGTGCCACGGCCAGCGGCGGCACCGGCGAGAGCGGCGAGGCGGACGGCGGCGAGACGAGCGCGGTCTCGGACGCCCGGACGTACTGGTGGTACTGGCCCGCGGCCATCGTCAGGGACGCGCGGTCGCTGAGCAGCCAGGTCACGCTGAAGCGCGGCCCGAGGCGCGGCAGCCGCTCCCCGCTGAACAGGTCGGCGCGCAAGCCGCCACGCACACGCACACGTGCGCCGGGCTGCCACGCGCCGTCCATGTAGGCGCCGACGGCGTCGCCTCCGGCGGCGGCGTCGAGGAACACCGAGTCGGCGCCGGACCCCGCCGCCGCGCCGCCGGTGTAGCGGATCCAGAGCCGGTCGTACGAGAGGCCGTAATAGAAGTCCGTCGGCCCGGCCTTGCGGGAGAGGTCGGCGGTCAGCCGCACCCGCTGGGATACGCCGTCGGCGATCAGCGGCTTCTCGCTGCCAATCGGAAGCCGCGCCTCGAAGTTGCCGTAGGCGACGGTGAACTCCCCCTCCCCGCCCAGCATCGGCCGGCGCATGCGCAGCGAGCCGGCGCCGTTCCCCCAGTACGCGGAGTTGGCCTGCGGGTCCGCGGCATCGTCGGAGAGGCGCACCGCCTCGCGGTTCCAGAAGCCGGTGGCGCGCACCGTGGCCTCGCCGCCGAGATCCAGGTCCACGCGAGCCAGCCCGTCGGCGTAGAGGTAGGGGAAGCGGCCGTTGATGAGCGGCGCCGCGCCCAGTCCATGGACGCCGCGTCCGCCGATCATGTATCCGCCGTGCTCGCCGAGCGGTCCGTCCACCAACGCTCGGCCCGAGAGCAGGTCCACGGCCCCGGTCGCGTGCGTCGCGTCGCGTCGCCCGGCCCGTGTCTCCAGATCCAGCACGTACGAGAGACCACCGTCGTAGCGCGCCGGCGCGCCCCCGAGGTACAGCGTCGCGCCCCGGAGCACCTCCGGCTCGAACGCGGTCACCAGCCCGCCCACGTTGAACGGCGCGTAGACGGGGGCGCCGTCCAGCAGCACGAGCTTCAGATCGGCGGCGCCGCCGCGGATGTAGAGCACGTCCGAGGGGTCGCTGGGATCGCTCCCCGGCGCGGAGCGCATGGCCTCCGCCAGCCCGAGTTCGGCGACCCCCGGCGTCGCCTCGAGGACCTTCACGTTGGCCGCCCCGAGATCCGGCGCTCCGGCCGGCACGGTGTCCTCCCCCGGCCGCGCGCGGGCCCGCGCGGTCAACGCCGGGATCTCCACCGGCCGCAGCACGAGCGCCATATCCACGACGAGCTGCCCGCCGGAGGGGACCAGGATCTCGATCTCGAACGGAGCGTGGTCGAGGTGGGTCGCACGGATGAGGTGGCGGCCAGCCGGCACGTGCGCCAGGACGTACGTCCCGGTGCTGTCGGTGACCGCGCGCAGACCGGAGCGCGCGTCGACCACCTCGACGGTGGCGTACGGCAGAGGGTTGCCCGTCGTGCCGCTGCGCACCTGCCCCCGCACGACCCCGTCCGGCGGTCCGCCGGCGGGGCTCACGAGCAGGAGCGAGAGGGCGAGGGCGGCGAGGCTCATCGACTACGGATCCCCTTGTCGTGCTGGATCATCACCGGCGCGGACGCCCCGACGTACCCTGTCGGGCGGCCACTCGCGCGCACGGACGTGCCACCCCCCGACCGTTCGCCGGCCGCCGGATCCCCGCGGGGATGCCGGTCGGTCGCCGCGGTCCAGCGTCGAGCCGCCCTGCGACGCGGTCGCCTGCCTGATCGCATACAGTAATGGTGGCCTCGCCGGGCGTGCCGGGCAAGGGGGCAGTGGTCCAACGGCAGCCGTCGGCGCCGCGGGCTCCCGTGCAGCCGCTACGGGCCAGCGCTGGCGGATGCTACCGGACTGGGGAAGCGGAGTTCCGCACGCCCGGGAATGGGCGCGCGCGGGAGGAGGAGACCGGCCGGGCCGGTCAGGGATGGAGCTGGAAGACGATCTCGGCGCCGGTCGTGTCGGCCGGCGCGAGGAAGCGCACATCGTCGCCGTTCTTCTGGAAGTACGGCCGGCCGTCGACGTCGATGATGGCGTGCTCGACCGAGCGAGGGAGCTCGATGCGAACCTCGCGGGCGGCGCCGTTCATCTCGATGCGGCCGGGACTCGTGCGGAAGCGCGGCGCGGCGGGGATGCCGGCCGCCTCGACGGTGGCGCGGTCGCTGTCCACGAGGCGGACGCGGATGCGGACGTTGGGCGGGAGCGCGCGCAGCGCCACGGCGACGCGGTCCTCATACGGCAGCACCGAGACGCCGGCGGCCGGCGCCTCGACGGGGGGCGCCGGAGCGGGGGCCGTGACGACAGGCGGCGGCGGCAGCGGCCGACGCGGCCGTTCCGGCGTCCCGACCACGAGCCGGGTAGCCTCGTGCCAGACGTTGACGACGAGGTGGCGGACGAAGGAGCCGGGAACCGCGGCGGCGGCGGCACCGGCGGCGACGAGGACGAGGACGGCGGCACGGACGAGCGCCCGGCGCGTCGTGGCGGCCGCGGAGCGCTGCGGTCCGATGTGCACGCGGGGGGCGGGAACGACGCGGCGACGGGCGGCGGTGAGGTCGGGGGCGAGGTCGAGCGCGGCGAGCGCGGCCGAGAAGACCGCCGCGTCGGCGCGCAGCCGGTCGAGCTCCGCCCGGCAGGGTGGACACTCGAGGAGGTGCGCGGCGACTGCGCCGCGCTCCTCCGCGGGCAGCTCGTCATCGAGGAATGCCTGGAGCACCCCTTCACTCACGTGGGTCATTCCCTGCCTCTTGCGCATATGCCCCGGCGAAGCGCCGGAGCGCCCGTGCGATCAACGTTCCGACCGAGCTCGGCGCGACGCCGACGGTCCGTGCCATCTCCTCGTACGTGAACCCTTCCTCTCGCATGAGTAGCAGTTGCTGATCCCGTGGGGCGAGGCGCCCGAGTGCGGCGCGCACCCGCTCGACCTGCTCGCCCCGCTCGACCACCTCGTCCGGCCGGGGAGACGGCGCCGGGAGCACCGGCTCCGCCTTCAGCAGCCGCTGGCGGCGCTCCTGCTTCCGCGCGCGATCGCGGACCAGGTTCGTGGCGACCGCGAAGAGCCACGGTCGCGCCTCGGCCTCTGGCAGATCCTGCGCCAGCAGGCGGACGAAGGCCTCCTGCGCGATATCCTCCGCCACGTCGATGTCTCCGGTGAGTCGGTTCAGATACCGGAAGAGGGACGGATAGAGGCGGTGGAACAGCGCGTCGAAATCCACGGGATCAACCCTGCCGTCCTAGAGCAAGAACGCGCGGGCGGCGGAGCTTGTGACAAGGGCGCAAAGTGCCTGCGGCGGGCGCATGTTCAGCGGTTCGGGTCGGCCAGCTGCCGGTCGAAATCGCGAGCGGTGCCGAGCCGATCGAGCGCGGTCTCCATGGCTTGCACCTGCTGCTCCAGGAGCGCGACGCGCTGCTCCATGATCGCAAACTCGCGGCCGCTGGCGCCGGTCTGCCCTTCCCGCAGCCGAGCCACCGCTTCGACGATCGGCTTGAGCGCGAAGCGCGCGGTCAGGCCGGCCATCGGAATCAGGACGATGAGGCCGCCGGTCAGGATCGCGACGATGGGGATGAGGAAGGGCAGGACTTCGGTCATCGCAGCATCTCCGGTTCTGGGGTCGTCAGCGACCCTACGAGCGCGGACGACGTCGGGTTGCACACCGAAATCTAATCCCCCCACCGGGCGCCGAGAATGACCCGCCAGCGCGCCCTCCAGCCGGAGTCGGCGGGGTGGCGCGGGTCGTCGACCCAGAAGGGGGCGCGCACGTGCAGCGACCAGCGGCCGAGCTCGACCGGGCCCTGTCCGAGCGGCAGCTCGAGGCCGGCGCCGACCCCCGCGTCGGCGGTCCAGCGGGCGGCGTCCGGCGCGGACCAGGCGTCGCCGATGTCGCCGAACAGCTCGAGCAGGTGCCAGCCGACGGCGAGGTTGGCGGCCGCGAGCCGGCTGCCGTGGCGCTCGAGGTCCGCGCCGGCCACAGCGCCGCCGCCGCCGAGGCGCGCGGCGGTGGCGAGGCCGAGCGCGTCGAGGACGCCGGCCGAGCGGAACAGCGGCGAGCGGAAGCGCTCGAGCGGCGAGGGCTCGGCGAGGTAAAACGCGGTCTGCGGCGGGACGTTCCCGGAGGCGTAGCCGCCGACGGCGCGCACGTCCAGGCGGACGGCGCCACCGAGCGGAGCCGCCGCCCGCAGGTCGACCAGGCCCTTGCCGTAGCTCCAATCCGAGCCGGGGCCGCCGGCCTCCGTGGACGCGCGGCCGTCGAGCGCGCCCGCGCCGACGTGGACGTCGCGCTCGATCGAGCCGCTCAGGCGCACGAGCGTTCCGCGCGCCCAGTCGCTCCCCGTGGGGACGTACGCGGAGTCCTGCAGCCGGATCGCATCGACCCCGACGCGCAGCCTCGTCGACGCCCGGTGGGACGTGAGAAGGCCGTTCCAGTCGCCGGGGGCGAGCGCGACGCCGAGCCCGCCGCCGATGCGGCCCTCCAGCCGGAATGCCTCCGCCGCCCAGGAGCCGTCGATCCCCCACCCGCGCAGCGGCGAGCCGAACGCCAGGCGGCCGTCGACGCGCCCGTTGCCGGTGCCGATGCGGGCCATCGCCGCGATGCGGTGGTCGGCGCCCAGGTAGCTGCCGACGGCGGAGAGGCCGAGCTCCGCGTCGGCGGCGCGGGTGTACCACGCGCTCGGCAGGAGCGCGACGCGATAGGCATCCAGCGGCGGGAGCAGGTCCGCGAACAGGTTGGGGCGCCAATCCACCGAGATACGGGGCCTCGGCCAGCGGTTGTTCAGCCGGTCGACGTCGGCGAGCGCGAGCCCGGGATCGATCTCGGCGCGATGCACCGGGGCCGGGAGCGAATCGAGCGCGAGCGTGTAGGCGTCGGCCTCCGTCCAAACCGTCTCCGGAACGCGCACGTCGCGCGTCGAGCCGTCGTCGAGCCAGAGGCGCACGGTGGCCGGCATGACCGCGCGTCCCCGGCTGCGCAGGTCGAGCTCGGCGCTCCAGCGGCCGGCCTGGCGCTGCTGGCGGACGTCGTCGAGCGCCAGATCGAGCGTCCACGTCTCACGGAACCACTCGCCCCAGAACCAATCGAGGTCCCGCCCCGCGACGTCCTCGACCGTGTCGAAGAAGTCGTCGGGATAGGGGTGTCGAAAGCGCCAGCGCTCGGCGTACGCCCGGACCGCCCGGTCGAAGACGTCCGCTCCCAGCAGGTCCCGCAGCATGAAGAGCACGCTGCCCGGCTTCATGTACGCCGCGACGCCGTAGAGCTCCTCGGGCACCTCGTCGGCCGGCGTGAGGATCGGGATCTCGCGTCCGGCGCGGGCGGCGAGGAGGTAGACCGTCTGGTCGAGCAGGCGCTCGCTGGCCGGCGGCGCCGCCGCCCGGGCCCAGCGCGGCAGCCGCGGGTTGAGCAGCGCCGCGTCGCCGTACCGAGTGTCGAGCGCGCCGGCGGTCAGGAACGTGACGACGCCCTCGTCCAGCACCGCGAAGCGTCCCTCGTTCGAGCCGACCATCATCGGAAACCATTGGTGACCGAGCTCGTGGGTCAGCACGCGCGCCGGCTCGTTCAGGACCGGCGAGCCGGCGTTGCCGAAGACGAGCATCGGGTACTCCATACCGGTGACCGGCCCGGCGACGACGCTCACCTGCGGGTAGACGTACGGCCCGACCTGGGCGGAGTAGCGCTCCATGACGTCCCGGGCGGTGGCGGCGGCGCCACCCCAGGATGCGCGCTCCTCCGGCCGATAGAACGCCTGGACGAGCAGCCCGTCCGGATGGTCGGGGAGCGGACCGGTGCGCGTGACATCCCAGAGGAAGCGCGGCGAGGCGGCCCAGGCGAAGTCCCGCACCCGCGAGGCGCGGAAATGCCACACGCGCCACGCCGCCCGGCGGCGCCGCGGGCGCTCCGCCAGCGACTCGCCCGGCGCGACCACCGCGATCGTGGTGTCGGCCCGGGCCGCGGCGAAGCGGGCACTCTCCTCGGGCGTCAGCACGTCCGCCGCGTTCTCGAGCGTGCCGGTGGCCGCTACGACATAGTCGGCGGGGAGCCGCAGACGAACGTCCCAGTCGCCGTACTCGAGGTAGAACTCGCCCTGTCCCAGGTAGGGCGTGGAGTCCCACCCCCGCTCGTCGTCGTAGACGGCGATCTGCGGATACCACTGCGCCATGCCGTAGTCGGCGCCGATGCGGCCCGTGCGCAGCGCGACGCCCGCCGGCACCTCGTACGTCCAGTCCACGCGCAGGTTCAGCTCCGCGCCGGGCGGTAGCGGGGCGCCGAGCGGCGTGCGCATCAGCGTGCGGTCGACCTCGCGCGCGAGCTCGCGGCCATCCGCCTCCACCCGCCGCACGGTCATGCCGCGGGTGGGCTCCGGCTCCGCCCCGGCGACGCCGAGGAGGCGCGCATGCCGGCGCCCGTCGTCGCGGGGAAGGAAGATGTTCTGGTAGAGGTGCCAGTAGAGCTCCCGCAGCGTGTCGGGAGAGGCGTTGTGATAGGTGATCCACTCGGTGCCGACCAGGCGGTGGCGGTCCGGCTGGAGCGTCGCGTCGGCACGGTAGTCGACCCGCTGCTGCCAGTAGGCGGGCCCCGGGCGGCCGTCGGGGAGCCGCGTCGGCCCCGCCCCGGGCCTGCCGTGGTCGCGCGGGCGCGGCGCCCACAACTGCGCTCGGAGCGGCGCGGCCGCCGCCAGGAGCAGCACGAGCGAGAGCGCCCCGGCCGCGGCGGCGCGCCCGGGGCGGCCCGCCGCCGGCCGCACGCTTCGCTTCGGCATCCCGGTCACGGTCAGCTTCTACCGCGACCGCGGCCGGCGGGGTCCGCGGCCCGCGCTACTTCAGCTTCGCCGCGAGCCAGTTGGCGACCGTCCCCAGCACACCGGGGTCGATCCGGTGGCTCGGGAGCCCGGCGTAGCCGCGGGGGTCTCCGCTCGGGTCCGCGAGGAAGAGGTGATTGTGGCCCGGGAAGACGCGGACGGTCACGTCCCGGTCGCCGCCGGCCCGGAACGCCGCGCCGAGCGTCTCGGCCTGCGCCGCCGTGACCTGCTGGTCCGTCGCGCCCTGGACGATCAGCACCGGCGCGCGGACCTTCCGCGCCGTGGAGAGCGGGTCGTACGCCAGGAAGAAGCGCATCCAGGCGTTGTGCGTGGCCAGGCTGTCCAGCACGACGTGAGCGGCCGCCAGCGCCGAGTCCCGCCGCGCCGGCGTCAGCGCCGTATCGTGCTCCGCGGCGTACCGCTGCTGGAACTCGATGATCTGCCGGCCGGTCTGCGCGGGGCCCGCCATGAGCACGATCGCGCGCACCCGCGGGTCGCGGGCGGCGACCAGCGGCGCGATCAGACCGCCCTCGCTGTGCCCGAGGAGCGCGATCCGCGCGGGATCGATCTCCGGCCGCGCGCGCAGCCAGCGCACCGCCGCCTCGATGTCGGCCGCGAAGTCCTCGCTCGTGGCCGTCCCGAACGAGCCGGTGGATGCACCCGTGCCCCGGTCATCGAGCCGCAGCACCGCGATCCCGCGCCGGGAGAGCGTGTCCGCGACCTGTCGCATCGGCCGGTAGTCGCCCACCGACGGGAGCGCCTCGTCCCGGTCCTGCGGCCCGCTGCCGGTGATCGTGACCACCGCCGGGATCCGGCCGCGCCGCGCCCGCGGCAGCGTGAGCGTGCCGGCGAGCGTGCCGCCCGGCCCCGGCACCGACACCTCCTCCGCCGCGTACGGCGCGCCCGCTGGCGGCGAGTAGTCCGGCTTGGCCGCGGCCGGGGGCGCCGCCGAGCTCCCGCTCCGGTGCACCACCACGCCTTGCGCCGGGACCGACGCCGCGACCACCCGCCCCGCCGCGTCGACCACGGCCCGCAGATCCGCCCCGCCCAGCACCACCGATACCGTGTCCCCGGCCACCGTGCGCACCGTGGCCGGGACGGTCTGGCCGCCGATGAAGAACGGCAGCTCGACGGGGCCGCTGCCCAGCTTCCGCGCCCGGCGCACGGCCTGCTCGAGCAGCGCGAACGACAGGTTGATGTAGGGGAACGCGCCCGCCCGCGTGGCGAGCCGCTGCGGCCCGGCCGGGGTCTCGACGACGGCCGTGTCGCCACGCAGGTCGATCGTGACCGACCGCACGGTGCTCTCCGGCTGTCCCGGCGGGTGCACCTGGAGCCCGAGGTGCGGAACCGACTCGTCCGCCGCGATCGTGGCCGTGTACGCCACCTGACCCCCCGAGACGTGCTCGGCGAGCGTGCCCTCGAGGCGACCGGCGCTTCGGCTGAAGCGCTCGACCGCGAGCGTGTCGCTCCCGCGCAGGACCACGAACGTGTCCGCCGCAGAGGCATTCTGCGCGGAAGCGCCGCCCGGCAGCGCGGCGATGAGGACGGCGGCCCCGAGGGCCCACGGACGGATGGCCAGCATCGGTCTCCTTTCGATGGCCCGGCCGCCGTCTCGCGGGCGCGCCGGGCTCAGCTCTTGACGACCCGGACCGGCACCACGATCCGGGTGTTCTGCCACTCCAGCACCAGATCCGACCCCGCGGAACCGACCGGCGTCGCGCGGATCGTGAACGTCTCCACCGGCGCCTTCAACGCCTGCGCCACCACCTTGCCCCGACCGACCTCCTGCGCCTGCACGCTCGGGTAATCCGCCTCGATCCCCCACTGCGCCGTCGAGCGGTTCACGATCACCGTCCACGCCTTTGGGTCGGGGATCGTGTAGAGCGAGTACGAGCCCGCCGGGACCCGCACACCCGCGATGCTCGCCGCCACCGGCAGGTGGATCGTCGTCGGCTCGTTGGCGCCCGTCCGCCAGACCTTGCCGTACGGCACCCGCTCCCCGCCGATCATCGTCCGGCCCCGCAGCGAGGGCCGCGAGTAGCAGATCCGCCCCGTCGCCCCCGCCAGCGCGATCGCCGTCGAATCGTACGGGCTCGCCCGTCCCGCCACCTTCGCCTGCGGCCGGCAGTGCGTATCCACCGCAGTCGCCTTCTGCTGCGCTCCCGCCGCCGAGGCACCGGCCAGCACGGCCAGGGCGGTCACCACGAACGTCGTCCGGCGCTTCATCCTTCGGCCTCCTCCGATCGGTCCGTACGCCCGCGGGCGCCAACGCCCGCGCATCCGCCGGAATGAATAGCCGGACCGCCCGGGGACCGCCACGCTCAGCCGTTTCGCATCACCCGGCGCCACGAGAAGTACGAGTAGACCGCCGGAACGCCGCTGGCCAGCGCGATCCCGGAGACGACGACCCACGCCCGCAGCGGCGGTCGCAGCGGCAGCGCCGCCAGAACGACCAGCCCGCCGAGGACGAACGTCTTCCCCGCCAGCCGGTGCGTCTCCCGCCACACCTGCTCGCTCGACAGCGTCCACGGCGTCCGCACCCCGATCCACCAGTTCGAGCGCACCCGCGGCATGTAGTTCCCCAGCACGAGGAGGCTCACACCCACGATCGCGAGGATCACCTGCGTCGGGTCCATCGGCCACCCGAGCGCGTACCCCAGCGTCGCCACCTCCACGGCCGCGAACAGCAGGATCACCACGTTCACGACGATCCAGAACGTCTCGTCGAACCGCTGATAATGCTCCCGCCGCGGATCGATCCGCCGCAGCAGCGGGAGAAGCAGCCGGAGTGCGGCCGCCAGCGCCGGCAGCAGCCACGCCCACCCCCGGGACCGCCACTCCGACACCTCCCCCGCCGTGTTCCAGTGCACCGGGATCCTCGCCGGCAGGCGGCCGTAGACCACGGCCACGAACACCGCCATCGCCACGATCACCACGGGGCCGAGCCAGCGCCGGCTCATCGCTCCCCGCCGATCCCGAAAAAGTCCATCATCTCCTCCAGGAACTCCTGAAAGACCGTGCTGTTCAGCGAGTACACGATGTTGCGCCCCTCCCGCTCCGCCTCCACCAACCCCGCCTCCCGCAGCACGTTCAGGTGATGCGACACCGACGCGTGCGTCATCGGAAACCGCGCCGCGATCTCCCCCGCCGTCAGCTCCCCCGCGCGCAGCGCCCGCAGGATCTCCCGCCGGGTCGGGTCCGCCAGTGCCCGGATCGTCTGGTCCACGCGTCGCCCCCGAGACATTTAGAAGGTGATCTAAATATTCGGCGGACCGCGACGGGCGTCAAGGCGGGGCGAGGTGCGCTCAGTCCTCGCGGAAGTAGGTGAAGCCCATGGCGTCGTGGACGCGGGCCATGGTGACGCGGGCGACGTCGCGGGTGCGGCGGTTGCCCTCGTGGAGGATCTCGTCGACGAGGTGGGGCATGGCGGCGAAGTGGGCGCGGCGCTCGCGCATGGGCTCGAGGAAGGCGTTGAGGGCGGCGGCGAGCTTGCGCTTGACCTCGACATCGCCGACGCGGCCGGCGCGATAGCGGGCCTTGAGGTCGTCGACCTCGTCGACGTCGGGGTTGAAGAGGTCGTGGTAGATGAAGACGGGGTTGCCCTCGACGGTGCCGGGGATGTCGGCGCGGACGCGGTTGGGGTCGGTATACATCTGCATGACGCGCTGACGGACGACGTCGGCGGAGTCGGAGAGGAAGATGGCGTTGTCGAGGGACTTGGACATCTTCTGCTCGCCGTAGATTCCGGGGAGCGTGGGGACGTCGGCCATGAGGACGTCGGGCTCGGGGAAGACGTCGCCGTAGAGGTAGTTGAAGCGGCGGGCGAGTTCGCGGGTGACCTCGACGTGGGGGATGTTGTCCTTGCCGACGGGGACGAGGTCGGCGCGGGGGAGCAGGATGTCGGCGGCCTGGAGGACGGGGTAGCCGACGAGGCCGAAGGGGAGCGCCTCGAGGTGCGCGGCCTCGGCCATGTCCTTGATGCTGGGGATGCGCTCGAGGCGGGGGAGCGTGACGAGCATCCCGAGGATGAGCGCGAGCTCGGAGGTCTCGGGGATCGCCGACTGGACGAAGATGGTGCTGCGCTCGGGGTCGATGCCGGCGGCGAGGTAGTCGAGGACCATCTCGCGGATGTGGCCGGGGATCTCGGCGATGGCCTCCTTCTCGGGCCGCGTGGTGAGCGCGTGGAGGTCGGCGATGATGAAGAAGCAGTCGAATTCGGACTGGAGCCGGACGCGCGCGGCGAGGCTTCCCACCCAGTGTCCCAGGTGGAGTCGACCGGTGGGCCGGTCTCCAGTCAGGATCCGCTTTCGAGCGTTGGCGTCCACGCATGCCTCCGAAGGGCTCGGCCGGCGCCGTGCCGGCTGGTTTCTGGCTGAATCCGGCGGGCGCAACTCGCGTTCCCGGGCGGCGCGTCGCCGGGAATAATTGTTGCCTGTTAGACGACCTCGGTCACACCACCGTCAACTCGATCTTCACCCCTCGGAGGGCCGGATGCCGGTCAACACGCTCAAGGACCTGCTGCGCCACGTCTTGGGCGGCCTCTACCAGGGCGAGCAGGAACGCTTGCCGCTGTTGGATGCCATGGAAACCGAGACGCACAGCCGCCTGCTGCGGGATCGCCTGCGGCGCAGCCGCGAGGAGGCCCGGCAGCACACCACCACGCTGGAGCGCTGCTTCGAGCTGTTCGGGAGCGATCCACCTCGCGCCACCTGCGCGGCGGTCCGCGGGATCGCCGAGGAGCGGCGGGCCTTCATTCGGGACGGGGCCGCACCACCGGTGATGGAGGCCTACCACATGGATGTGGCGCTCCGGTGCGGCGCGTACATGTCGGCCGCGTATCGGAGCGCCGCCGCCGTCAGCCGCGAGGCGGAGCAGGGCGACATCGCCCGGTTGCTGGAGGCGAGCCTGCGCCAGGAGGTCGAGGCCGCCGACTGGATCGAGAGCCACCGCCCCGACGTGCTCGCCGAGGTCCGGCCTCAGCCGGTCGAGCGCGCCGCCCTCGCCGGCCGCTCCGGCTAGCTCAGGCCGGTGCTCACGCCGCCCGGCCGGCCTTCCCCGCCATCCGCCGCAGGTACGCGATGGCGTCGGTGGCCTGCCGGGCGTTAAAGCCCGCCTCGAGCCGCGCCACCACCCGCTCCCGGATGTCCTCCGAGATCTGCTCCGACGCGACCAGCTCCCGGATCTCGTCGAGCTGCTCGGCCGTCGCCGGCGTCTCCTGCTCCAGCCGCTCCTGCGCCGAGCGCGACGTCGGGAAGTTCAGGTTCGCCAGCGCCCGCCCGATCGCCGACGTCTCGCAGTTCTCGATGAAGCTCGTCCTGTTCACGTACCCCGCCCCTTCCCGCTCGTACGCCCACCCCGTCGTCGGGCAGCCGTCCTCGCGGTCGCGGTACACCGTCGCCTTGAAGACGACGAGATCGCCCTCCAGCCGGACCATCTCCGTCTGGATCGACCCCTCCGGGTACCGCGCGTAGAATGCACGGATCCGCTCGGCGACGTCCACGTAGTCCTTCATGTCGAAAGCGTTGTCCCTCGCCATAACCACCTCTGCTGCCAAGGACTTCTGCCCGTTGTGTCACGGCTCGTGTACTACCCCCTCCGCGGGGGTCCGTTCCCGAACAAACACCGTAAGCTGGAGGGTATGTCTCTTGCGCCCGATGGAGGCGGAGACAGCCGTGGGAGGCGCCATGGAGGAGTACGAATCGGTGGCGAGGACGCCGGAGGTCGGGCCGGGGCAGGTGCGGGAGGTGGAGGCGCACGGCGAGACGCTGGCGCTGCTGAACGTGGGCCAGACGTACTACGCGGTGGATGCCCGGTGTCCGGCGGACGGGACGAATCTGGCGCGGGAAGGGCGGCTGAAGGGGGAGCTGCTGGTGTGCCCGGAGGACGAGGCGGCGTACGACGTCCGGACGGGCGAGCGGGTGGGGAGCGACGGTGCGCAAGGGCTGCAGAGCTACGCGATCCGCGTGGAGGGGAACGTGATCCGCGTCGGTCCGGCGCTCGAGCGGGAGTGAGGTGGCAGGCGGGGGGCTCACGCCCGGCGCGTGTCGGGCGCGGCGATCGGCCGGGCTTCGCGGAGCAACTGGCTCAGCTCGTGATCGAAAAGCTCGTGGAAGCGTCCGCGGGGGATGAGTGCCTCGAAGGACGGGCGCTCGGCGCCGTCGCGGAAGAAGTGGACAGCCTCGATGAGGCCGAAGCCGACGCGACCGGTCCCGGCCATGCCGCCGCCGGCGAGGCGCGCGATCCACGGCCGCCCGGCGTGGATGAAGGCGCGCCCTTCGGGCGGCGACGGCTCCGGCGGCGCAGCGTTGCCGTTGGAGGCATTCATTCGGCCACCGGGGCGTCGCCGCCGAAATAATCCACGTAGAACGTTTCGTCCTCGTGCAGGCGCAGGCGGCGGAGCCGCATGGGCGCGGGGAGCGCGGCCTCGATGCGCGGCCAGAGGTAGACGAGGAGGTTCTCGGTCGTGGGGATGGCGTTCCCCGGGCCGAACTCGGGCACCGCATGGTTGAGGTGCTGGTGGTCGAGCGGCGCGAGCACCTGCTCGCGGAGGACGGCGTCGAGGCGATCCAGGTCGGCGGAAAAGCCGGTGCTCGGGTCGATGGGGCTGTCGACGGACACCTCGAGCAGGTAGTTGTGGCCGTGTCCGTGCGGGTTGGCGCACGCGCCGAAGACGCGGCGATTCTCGTCGTCGCTCCAGTCGGGACGGTGGTAGCGGTGGGCCGCGGAGAAGCGGATTTTTCGCGTGAGCCGGGCGCTGAGCATCCGGGAAGGTAGGCGCGGCCGCGCGGCGCGTCCAGGGGCGACGAAACCGGCGTGGCCGGATACTTGCGGCCGGCTCGTGCGGACCGGAGCGCGGGGCCGGGCGACGGGCGCCGCCGACACCTTCACCGGAGGGGGACCGTCGCGAGGCGGTCCGGCAGGAACTCGAGATGCACGAGGCATGGAACGCGTAGGCGGCTGCGGGCCACCGACCGCGGGAGTCGGTGTCGGATTCGTGGCAGGGGCCGCCTCGGACCGGATGTCCGGACCCGCCCTTTCGGGCGCACCTCCTCATCGCAGGGAAGCGTGAAGTTCGCGACGATGCAATCGGCCACGGACCCGCTGGCAGGACGCCAGACTCTTCGGATCCTCATCGCGGAGGATCACCTGGACAGCCGAGATGCACTCCGGGCGCTGCTGGAGGCGTTCGGCTACGCGGTGCTGGTCGCGACGAACGGGCAGGAGGCGGTGGAGGCGGCGCTGAGCGAGACGCCGGATCTGATCCTGATGGACATCATGATGCCGGTGCTGGACGGGTTCGAGGCGACGCGGCTCTTGCGGCGCCACCCGGAGACGCGGCGGACGCCGATCATCGCGGTGACGGCGATGGAGGGCGCCCGCGAGCTGGCGCTCCATGCCGGCGCCGACGACTACGTGCGCAAGCCGATCGACATCCGGGCGCTGCTGGCGAAGGTGAGCGGCCTGCTGGAGCGCGAGGGCGGGCGGCCGGCGTGAGTGCGTGGCCCGGCACGAACGACGAGGGGCGCCCGATCGGATCGGGCGCCCCTCGTCGTTCGTGGTGCGGGGCTTCGTGGTGCGGGGCTTCGTGGTGCGCGGAGCCGGACGTGGCGCGCCCGGCGGCTCAAGCGGCGGCGTCCGCCTCTCCGACCTGGAGCGCGCGCAGCACGTCCTCGCCGTAGAAGAGGCGGATGTACTTGGCCTGCACGGGGGTGATCTTCCGCACGGCCCAGACGAGCTCGACGTAGTTCGGCTCGACCGGGAGGTGGATCGGGTGCATCCCGGCCTCGGCCGGCAGGTGGTTGCCCTTGCGGTTGTTACAGGCGGAGCACGCCGTGACGACGTTGCTCCACGAGTTGTCGCCGCCACGCGAGACCGGGAGGATGTGGTCGCGCGTCAGGAACTCGCGGCCGCGCAGCTGCCCGCGGTGGCGGCCGCAATACTGGCAGCGGTAGCCGTCGCGGGCGAAGAGGAACGTGTTGGTGACCTGCCGGCGGTACTTGCGCGGGACGTGGATGTAGCGGACCAGGCGGATGACGGTCGGGCATGGCAGGTCCCGCTTCGCGGACCGGAAAACCCGCGCGTCGTCCACCTCGAGGATCTCCGCTTTCTGGTCGATGACCAGCCGGAGCGCCCGTCGGACGGGCAAGATGGTGAGAGGCTCGAACGAGGCGTTCAGCGCCAGACAGCCCATGCTCGTAGTGGCTTCCTCCTCCTGGGTCGCCGGTATTCTACCTCGCGGCGGCAGCTTTGTTCGCGCCGGATCGACCTGGATGGAGGAAGCTTAGCGCCGAAACGTCACCGAAAGCAATACACCTCCGTCACGATCCGGCGGCGGACCCGGGCGGGCGGAGCCGCGGGCGCGCAGGTCAGAGCAGGGAGACCGGGTCGCGGTCCAGGACGAGGCGGAGGTCCGCGGCGCCGGGCTTGAGCGCGTACTGTCGGAGGATGCGGTGGCCGGCCCGGCCGACGAGGCCGGGGGAGGCGGCGCGGAGGAGGAAGTGCCAGCGCCAGCGGTTGCGGATGCGGTCGACCGGACAGGGCGCGGGGCCGATGACCTCGATGCCCGGGATGCCCTCGGCCTCGAGCGCGCCGCGCACCCAGGCGGCGGCGGCGACGGCGGCCTCCTGCACCGCGATCTCGGCGGTCCCGCTGACGACGACGTTGAGGAGGCGCGAGTGCGGGGGGTAGTTCGGCCCGCGGCGCTCCTCGAGCTCACGCTCGGCGAAGCTCGCGAAATCGTGGTCGATGGCGGCGCGGATGGCGTAGTGCCCCGGGAGCGCGGTCTGGACGATGACCTCGCCGCCCCTGGGCCCGCGGCCGGCGCGGCCGCTCACCTGGGTGAGGAGCTGGAAGGTCCGCTCGCTGGCGCGGAAGTCGGGGAGGTTCATGCCGACGTCGGCGTTGATGACGCCCACGAGGGTGACGCCGGGGAAGTCGAGCCCCTTGGCGATCATCTGCGTGCCGAGGAGGATGTCGACCTCGCCTCGCTCGACGCGCGAGAGGATGTCGTGGTGCGCCCACTTCGCCGAGGTCGTGTCCACGTCCATGCGCGCGACGCGGGCCTCCGGGAACGTCTCGGTCACGGTGCGCTCGACCTGCTCGGTGCCGAGGCCGCGGAACGAGAGGTCGCCGGAGCCGCAGGCGTCGCAGGTGACGGGCGGCGGCTCCTCGTGGAAGCAGTAGTGGCAGACCATGCGCCGCCGCGTGCGGTGGTACGTGAGCGACACGTTGCAGTTGGCGCAGTGCCAGACGGCGCCGCAATCCCGACACTGCACGAACGTCGAGTAGCCGCGCCGGTTCAGGAGCAGGATCGTCTGCTCGCCGCGCTGGAGCCGGAGCCGGATCGCGTCGACGAGCCGCGCGGACAGCCCGCCCTCGGCGACGCGCGGCGGTTGGCCGCCCGCGTTCTCCGCTCGGCTCCCGGCCCCGCGAGCGGCGGAGGGGGCGAGCGGAGGAGTGGGGGCTCGCGGCTTCCCCCCCTCCCCCACTCTGCCACTCGCCCCCTCCGCCTCCGGGCCGTCCTTCCGCCCGCGCAGATCCACGACCTCGACCGGCGGCAGCGGCCTGCCCTCGACGCGCTCCGGGAGCTCCAGCAGCTCGAACTTGCCGCGCTGCGCGTTGTGCCAGCTCTCCAGCGCGGGCGTGGCGCTTCCGAGCACGCAGACGGCGCCGCACAGCCTCGCCCGCATGATGGCCACCTCGCGGGCGTGGTAGCGCGGCGCCTCGGACTGCTTGTAGCTCCCCTCGTGCTCCTCGTCGATGACGATGGCGCCCAGGTCGGCGATCGGGGCGAAGATCGCGGAGCGGGCGCCGACGGCGATGCGCTTCTCGCCCCGCCGCAGCGCGCGCCAGGCGTCGAAGCGCTCGCCGTCGGAGAGCGCGGAGTGGAGGACGGCCACGGCGTCGCCGAAGTGGGCGCGGAAGCGCGCCACGGTCTGCGGCGTGAGCGCGATCTCCGGGACGAGGACGATGGCGCCCCGCCCCTGCCGCTCGACCACCTCCTTCAGCAACTCGATGTAGACGAGCGTCTTGCCGGAGCCGGTGACGCCGCGCAGGAGGAAGGGGCGCGCGGGGGCGCCGCGCGCCGCGCCGACGAGCGCGCCGACCGCCCGTGCCTGGGCGGGAGTGAGCGTGAGCGCCGGCGGCGGCGCGACGGGGATCGCGAGGAACGGGTCGCGGCTCAGCTCCTCGTCGACGAACGCGGCGAGCGCGCGGTCCACGAGCCCGTTCTGCACCGCGTGGGAGAAGCCGGCGTGCTCCGCCAGGTGTGCGCTCTCGGCGAGGCCGCCCATGGCCTCGAGGAACTCGAAGAGCTCGCGCTGGCGGCGGGCGCGGCCGAAGACCTCGTCGCGGAGCGTGAGCGACGGCAGCTCCCGGGTGAGGCGCAATATCCGCCGGGTCTTCACCGGTGGCGCGTTGCGGGCCGTGTCGGAGAGCGCGGCGGGGAGCGCCGTGCGGATGACCTGTCCGAGCGGCGCCAGGTAGTAGTCGGCGATCCACCGGCAGAGCCGCAGGAGCTCCCCGGGGAGGCTCGGCTCGACCTCGAGGACCTCCTCGATGGCACGCAGCTTCTGGGGCGCCGCACCGCCGCTCGCCGGACCGACCACCCAGCCGAGGAGGCGCCGGCCGCCGAAGCGGACGCGCACCCGCGTGCCGTCCTCCACGGCGCCGCCGTCGAGGCGGTACGTGAACGTCCGGGGGAGCGGGAGCGGTACGGCGACCTCGACCAGCATCGGCGGGTGCGGTTCAGCGGGCAATCAGACGCTCATGCGGACGAAGTCGTACGGGGGCCACGGTCCGGTCACGTCGAAGATGAGCTCGGGGTGCGCGCTGCTCAGATCGTCCGAGCGGTTGATGAACTCGATCCAGGCGTGGCGCTCGACGAGGAAGGCGGCGGTGATCAGCCGCCGGCCGTCCCTCGGGAACGGGATCGCCGCGCGGGCGAAGCGGCGCAGCTCCGCGTAGGCGTGGACGGCCAGGTCCTCGAGCTCGGCGGGCGGGTCCCCGGGCGCCGCCGGGACGACGTGCAACCGGAGCTCGAAGTGGCCCTCCAGGAACGCGAGCCCCTCGTCGAGCACGAGATACTGGTCCTCGAGGAAGCGGACGACGGCGCGCCGGCCGCGGAACACCACGCCGTAGGGCGCGGGGAGGACGGTGGCCCGGCGCATGATCTGCTCGACCGCGCGCTGGTGGTCCTGCACGTGCTCGGCGTCCATGACGGGGAGCCGGAACGGCACCGACCGGACCAGCGCCTCGAGGTCGCGGTAGCGCACCCGGACGATCTCGTCGCGCTCGTTGCCGCGCTGCCGCCAGGCGCCGCGCGAGCGCACGACGCCGTAGAAGTAGAAGCCAGTCGGCGGTCCGAGGAACCCGCGCCGCCCGCGCTCGGGCTCCTCCGCGTCCTCCGGCGGCGGCGACTCCTCGCCCTCCCCCGAGGCGGGATCCTCCGGCGCCTCCTCGATCGCGGGCATCTGCTCCCGCTCCTGCCGGGTCCGCTCGCGCATGCTCACCCGGCGTACAGCGCGAGAATCGCGTCCTGCGGTCCGGGGGTGGTGACCTCGGGACCGTCGGGGCCCATGAAGACGTCGATCTCCGTCCGCAGCCCGATCTCGCCGCGCAGGTAGATGCCCGGCTCGATGGAGAAGCCGATGCCCGGGAGCAGCCGCCGCGTCTCGTGCGTCTCGAGGTTGTCGATGTTCGGCCCCATCCCGTGGATCGCCTGGTCGATCGAGTGGCCGGTCCGGTGCACGAAGGCATCGCCGAAGCCGCCGGCGACGACGACCCCGCGGCAGACGTCGTCCACCTCGTAGCCGGCGACCTCGCGCCCCTCGGCCCAGGCGTCCCGGATGAACGCGACGGCGGCGTCGCGGGCGTTGCGGATGATCGCGAACAGCTCCGCGACCCGGTCCGGCACGCGCGTCCCGAGGTACGCCATCCAGGTCTGGTCGGCGAACGGCCGGTCCTCGGCCTCCTTCCCCCAGAGGTCGAGCAGGACGACGTCGCCCTTGATTAACCGCGCGCCGCGGCCAACGACATGGTAGTGCGGGTCGGCGGCGTTCACCGTGTTGGCGACGTGGCAATCCGCGCCCGCGGCGACGCCGTGGCGCGCGAGGTCGGTGAGCACCCAGTCGTGGACGTCCGCCTCGGTGACCTCCCCGCCCTCGGCGACGGCGCGGGCCAGGCGCGCGAAGGCGGCCTGGGCGACCTGGGCGAGCGCGACGGCGGCGCGCCGGTGGGACGCCACGTCGTCGTCGCTCCAGCGGGAGTAGAAGCGGGTCACGAGGTCGCCGGAGGTGACGACCTCGGGGCCGGCGCGGCGGATCAGCTCGACGACGCCGGAGGGGACCAGGTCGAGGATCGGCACGGCGTCGCCCGGGGAGACCTCCATGGCGACCCGCGCCGTCCCGGCGAGCAGCGAGGCGAGCCGCGCGTCGAGCTCGCGCCACGCCGAGTAGCTCTCGCGCCGCCACGGCCAGGCGGCCCACGGCCCCTCCTCGATGCGGTGGGAGAGGGCATGAGGCTCGCCCTCCGCGGGCACGAGCACGAAGTAGCGCCGCGTGAGGTCGCCGAGGCCGAGGAGCCCGTCGGCGACCTTGTTGCGGGCCCGGAGGTCGTAGAGCAGCCAGCCGTCGAGGCCCAACTCGCGCAGCGTGGCCTGGATCTCGGGGAGCTGCGACCGCAGTCGGCGGAAGTCGGACACGTCAGAGGGCTCCGGGTTCGCGGTGGCGGTGCGCCGGTCTCGAGCGGCGGAATGCCGTATCCATGGAACGCGCGCGGCCGCGCGGCCGCGACGGCGGGGCGCACGCGGCTCGTCGGCCCTAAAAATGGCCGCTCGTGGCGGGGATCGAAAGCCCGGCTCAGGTGGGGGCGGGCGCGCTCTCGTCCCAGCGCGTGCCCTTGATCAGCGTGAGGCCGAGGACGCGCTCGCGGACGATCAGGCGGCGCACCTCCTTGGCACGACCGAAGGCGTAGCGGAGGCGGCGCAGCCCGAGCCAGCGCAGCGCGCGCGCGACGATCCCGGTCGTGCCGGACGGCGCGCCGGGCTCGGCGAGCCCACCGAGCACGTTGCCGCGGGTGAGCAGTGCCTCGGCGGCCTCCGTCCAGTCCTCGACGTGGAGGTCGACGACGCCGGCGGCGCGCAGCATCTGCTTCCATTCGACCTGCAGGAACGGGCGCACGCCGAGGTGCTCGACGAGCATGCGCTCGCGCCTCGGGTCCACGCGGGTGTCCCAGGCGAGCTGCACGAGGACGACCGTGCCGAGCGGGCGGGTCACGCGGACCAGCTCCCGGACGGCCGCGGCCGGGTCCCCGGCCGCGGCGAGGCCCAGCTCCCCGACCGCGACGTCGAAGACGCCGTCCCGGTACGGAAGGTCCGTGACCGGGGCGGCGTCGAAGTGGAGCCGCTCCTCGTGGTGCGTCACCCGGACGCGGGCGTTCGCCATCTCGACCCGCTCGGGGTCGGGGTCGACCCCGGCGCCCGCGGCGCCGGTGAGCGCGCACAGGAAGTCGGCGGTCGTGCCCGTGCCGCACGGCACGACGACGAACTCCTGCGGTGGCCCGAGGTCGACCAGCCGGGCGATGTGGCGGTAGAGAGCCTCGCCGCCCGGAGGGAAGGATGCCCCCGGACCGACCCTCGCGCCGGCGGCGCGGATCGACTTCACGGGCGGGCGACGGCGAGGCGCGACATCAGGGTCATGGCCGGAATGTAGATGCCGGCCGCGAAAGGGGTCAATGAACGCCCGCCGGCCGCCTCACCGAACCGAGTCGGCGCGACCGCGCACGCCCGACGGATGGAAGACGGCGCCGATGGAGACGGCGTCCCGGTCCGCGAACGTTCCGCCGAACCGGACGCTCCAGCCGGGCTGAAGCGTGAGGTCCACGCCGACGTCGACGGCGAGGTTCAGGTCGAGGTCGCTGTCGCCGTCCCCGAAGAACGCGTCGAGTATGACGCGCGGCGTCACGTACGGCGTGAAGATGGCGCTGCTGCTGCGCAGCGAGCGGCCGAGCGAGATGCCGAGCGGCACGCTGACCAGCGCGCCGGCGCTGCCGGCGCCGAGCCCGATGCCGGCCGTCCACGCCACGTCCAGCGGGAAGTCGGCCGAATACGGGGCGATCATGTCCTGCACGTCGACGCCGCCGAAGACGGCGAGGTTGTCGTGCGGGTGCCCGTCGTCGGCGAGCCCGAAGCGGAGCCCGATGTTGCCGGTGCGCGCGCGCCACGTCCCCATCACCCCCAGATCGCCGCCCGCCGGGGACATCAGGTGGATCCCGATCCCCGGAATCTGGCGCGGCGAGGCCAGCATCGGAGAGTCCCACGCCACCTGCCCCTCCGCGCTCCCGACCACCCCGAGCACCAGCGCGACGACCACACCGGTCACACGTATCTTCATCCCAGTCCTCCCTGTTCCTGGGTCCATTCGGCACCGGGCCCCCCGGCCGCGGCGCCGGCTCATGCAACTGACGGACCGCGCGCGGATCGGGTCACATTCCCGCCGCGCGGTTCCGTCATTCTCTCGGTGGAAGCCCCGCGAACGCGCGCAGCGTGTCCACCACGCCCGCGCCGACGCGCGCCGGCGCGTATCCGCCCTCGAGGAGGGCGACGATGGGGAGGCCGCCGCCGCGCTCCAGGATCTCGCGGGTCAGCGCGTGCAGGTCGCGCGGCTCGAGCTGGAGGCCGCCGAGCGGGTCTCCGGCGAGGCAATCGTAGCCCGCGGAGAGGAAGACGAGGTCCGGATGGAACGCGGCGAACGCCTCGGCCACCGCGGCGCGGGCGAGCCGCAGGTATTCGTCGCCGGCGGTACCGTGCGGGAGCGGGACGTTGCGCGTGGTCCCCTCCCCCGCCCCGGCGCCGGTCTCGAAGGTGTGGCCGGTTCCCGGGTAGTGGTCGCGGAGGTGGAGCGAGACGTAGTAGACGCTGCCGTCCTCGTAGAAGATGTCCTGCGTGCCGTTGCCGTGGTGGACATCCCAGTCGACGATCAGGACGCGGGCGCCGGGGCGGCGCGCCTGCGCGGCGCGCGCGGCCACCGCGACGTTATTGAAGAGGCAGAAGCCCATGGCCTCCTCCGCGGTGGCGTGGTGCCCCGGCGGGCGGCAGAGCGCGAAGGCGGTGGCGGCCTCGCCGGCGAGGACGATGTCGGACGCGGTGATCGCGCAGCCGGCGGCGGCGAGCGCGGCGTCCCAGGATGCGTCGGAGACGACGGTGTCCGCGTCGAGATGAACGGGCCGCCCGGGCTCGGCGAGCTGGGCCGCCCGGTGCACGAGCGCGATGTGCTCGGAGGTATGGACGCGGGCGAGCTCCTCCACCGAGGCCGGCACGCCCTCGCGCTGGAGCATGTGCTCCAGGAGCGCGGGCGTGTCGCGGTGGATCGCCTGGACGATGGCGGGGAGCCGGCCCTGGTGCTCGGGGTGCCGCCATCCGGTGTCGTGGCGGCCGCAGTCCGGGTGCAGGACGAGGGCGGTCGGGAGGCTCACGCGAGCGTCGGCGCCAGCGACGTCGCCGGCGGGGTGAGCAGCTCGGCGCCGCTCTCGGTGATGGCCATGATGTCCTCGAGGCGGAGGCCGAACTTGCCGTACTGGTAGATCCCCGGCTCGTCACTGAACGTCATGCCGGGGCGGAGCACGATCTCGCTGCCGCGGACGAGGTAGGGCCACTCGTGCCCCTCGAGGCCGATGCCGTGGCCGAGGCGGTGCGTGAAGAACTTGTAGTCCGGGCCGAAGCCGGCGTCGCTGATCACCTTGCGGGCGACGGCGTCGACCTCGCCGCACTTCTTGCCGGGCGCGGCGAAGGCGAGTGCCCGGGCCTGCGCCTCGTGGACGATGTCGAAGACGCGGCGCTGCTCGTCGGTGGGCGTGCCGAAGACCACGGTCCTTGTCATGTCCGACTCGTAGCCGTGGACGGACATGCCGCCGTCGACCAGGACGATCTGGCCGGACTCGAGCGCTCTCGGCTTCTCGAGCCCGTGCGGGTAGGCCGAGGATTCGCCGAACAGGACCAGGGCGTAGCCGTCGTAGCCGAGCTTCTTGAACGCGGCCTGGACGCTCGCGCCCAGCTCCGCCTGCGTCATCCCCTCCCGCAGCGTCTGCAGCGCCGCGCGGTACGCCTCGAGGGTGACGGCGTTCGCGAAGCGCATGATCTCGATCTCGTGCGCGCTCTTCACGCCGCGGCACGGCCGCGTGATCGTCTCGGCGGTGGTCGCGCGGAGCGCCGGGGCCACCTTCGCCATCTCGTGGGCGACGAAGTAGCGCGCGCTCTCGTCGACGGCGAGCGTGCCCGTCTTCGTGCCCCAGCCGCCGAGCGTGTCGGCGATCAGCCGGTACGGGCTCTGGTCCTCCTCCCAGGCGCGGATCTCGTAGCGGTCGCCGATCTGGCTCTGGGCGCGCCGCGCCTCGAACGCCGGGGCGATGAAGATCGCGCTCCCCTGCTTGGGCAGCAGCATGCCGAACAGGCGCTCGCTGCGCCCCCAGCGGATCCCGGTGAAGTAGAGGAGGTTCGCGCCCGGCTCGATGAAGAGGGCGTCGATGCGCTGCTCCGCCATGAGGCGCTGGGCCGCACGGCGGCGCTCGGCCATCTCGGCCTCGCCGATGGGCGGAGGCTCGTCCGGCTTGACCGGGCGGAGCGCCGCGATGGCGGGGTGCAGCGCCGGCTCGGCGGGCGTGGCGCCGAGCACCGACGCACCGCCGAGGAGCGGGACGGAGGCGCCGACGGCGCCCTGGCGGAGGAAGTCGCGTCGCTTCATCGGTCTCGAGGTTCGGGTCCACAGGACCGGCCGCGCCGGGATGGTCCCCGACGCGGCGCCGAGACCGGGACCGGCGTCAGTCGGAGCCGGGGCGGTCGGGCGGCCAGGCGGAGCGGACCAGGGCTACGGCGCGCCAGGCGCCATCGCTGCCGCGGCGCCAGACGGTGAGGTAGTTCCCCGAGCCGGCGCTCGTGGCGCCACGCGGGGGACCGAACTCGCCATAGGTATAGCCGAGGTCGAGCGAGGAGGCCAGGCCCCCACCCAGCCGCCGGCAGGACGCCGGCGGGAGCGCGGCGGCGGCGTGGGCGGCGGCATCGAGCCCGACGGCGGGCGGAGCGCCGTCGCGAAGGAGCCGAACGGCGGGATCGGCCCGAGCGGCGAGCGCGCTCCCGAGCCCGGCCGCGGAGTCGGCGCGGCACAGATCCGCATCCGCGCCGAACAGCGCGTCGCGCGCCGCCGCGCGCGGCACCGCGGGCGGGGCGCCGGCCACCGCCGCGACGGCGGGCTCGTCCGGCGGCTCCGCCGGCGGCGCCTGGACCCCGAGATCGACCAGCGCGCGGAAGCGCCCGTCCGCCTCGCGGCGCCAGACGGTGAAGTAGCGGCCGGTCGCACGGACCGGCTGGCCGGGCGCGGGCCGGAGCGTCCAGGGGCCGGTGGTGTAGCCGAGCCCGCCGTCCGCCGAGGCGTCGGCGTACTCCGGGCGCCATTCGAGGAGAGCGGGAGATGCGGGCCGGCCGGCGTAGACCTTCTTTCCGGCCGCCGCGCGCGGGGCGAAGACGACGGCGTCGTCGGAGAGGTACTCGAGGAACCCATCGCGGATCCCGTTCTGGCCGACGGCCCGCGAGAACGCGAGCTCCGCCGCCACCACGTCTCGTACGCCGGCGTGGCGGCCGGCGGCCGCCGTCACGTCCTGGCCGCCGAGGCGCGCCGCGCCCGCGGACGTGGCGAGCATCACCGCCGCGGCCGGCGCGTACCGACGCACCGCGCTCCGAAGTCCCATCCGTCGCCCCCTGAAGATGAGTCGGGCGGAAGATGGCGCCGCGCGGAGCGAAGGGCCCAGGCGGCAGGGGGGAAGCGCGCCTCGCCTGGGGTGAGATGAGCCGGTCAGCCGCCGCGGGTCAGGCGGTAGACGAGCACGGCGGCGCGCCGGGTCGCCGCGGCGAGCGAGCGCAGGTCGACGGTCTCCTGCGGGGAGTGCGCGCCGCCGCCGGCCGGACCGAGGCCGTCCAACCCGGGCACGAGCGCGCCGACGAAGGAGATGTCGCCGCCGCCGCGCTTGGACGGATCGCCGGCGACGACGGGACCGTCGCCGAGGGCGCGGCTCACGGCATCGAGCGCGCGCAGGAGCGCGAAGTTCTCGGGCCGGGCGGGCATGCCGGGGTACGGATCGGCGTCGAAGTCGAGCCGGACCTCGCCGCGCGCGGCGGCGGCCCGCTCGCGCATCCCCCGCTCGGCCTGCTGGAGCTGCCGGGTCTCCGCGGCCCGGATCCCGCCCTCCACCACGACAGCGGGGGCGGCGGAGCCGGCCGCATCGCCGCCGCCGGGCGCGCCATCCTCCGCTTCCTCGCGGGCGCCCACCGGGTAGACCTCGAAGTTCGGCTCGCCCACAGCGAGCTGGCGGAAGTCGCGCACGAGCGCCGTGGCCCGGGCGATCGCCTCGGAGCGCGCCGCGCGTCCGCCGGCGTCGATCGGGACGCGGAGCCGCCACCCGGCGAAGCCGAGGCGGACCGGCGTCGCGGCGCCGATGGTGCCGTTCGCGGCGGGCTCGAAGGCGAGCGCGGCATCGCTGCGCCGCGCCTCGGCGAGCAGCTCGGCGCGGCTGGTCTCGAACGGGTGCGCCGGGGTTTCCTCGTCGCCCATGAGCCCGACGACGACGCGGGCGCCGTCCAGGACCCCGGCGTCGCGGAGCGCCACGAGCGCGTACAGCAGCGCGACCGCGCCGCCCTTGGCGTCGATGGTGCCCGGCCCGCGGGCGGCGGAGTCGGTCCGGACGAAGCGCTGGAACGGGTCGCCCAGCTCGTACACGGTATCGAGGTGGCCGATGAGGAGCACGCGCCGGCCCGGACCGCCGTCCCGCTCGGCGAAGAGGTGCCCGGCCCTCGGCGCGGCATGCGCCGGCGTCACCCAGCGCGTGGCGAAGCCCAGGGAATCGAGGCGCTGGCGGAACAGCCGGCCGACCTCGCGCACGCCGAGCGCGTTTCCGGTGCCGCTGTTCACGTCCACCACGCGCTGGAGGAACGCGACCGCCTCCTCGGCCCGGGCCGCCGCGGCCGCGGCGATGCGACGCTCCACCGGGTCCAGCGTGTCGGCGAGCGTGCCGGGGAAGGCAAAGCCCGGGCCCGGCGCCACGGCGGAACGCGCCGTCGTCGCCGCCGGCTCGGAGCGGCCCCGGCCGCCGGCCGCGGGAGCGGTCTGGGCACCGAGCGGGCCCACCCCGGCCAGCAGCGCCAGCAACCCGGCCGCCGCGGCCGCCGGCCGCCGCGGAGGGAGGACGCGCCGCCGGAGCCGGCTCACGGCACCTCGTCCGGCTGCGGCGTCTGCGCCGACGCCGCCACGGGCGCCTTCTTCCTCGCCTCTTCGACCATGCGCGCCACATCCGCCAGCAGCTCGTGCGCGTCGTAGACGATGCCGTCCTTGATCGTGTACTTCACGCCGCCCACCCGCTCGACCTTCCCGGTCCGGTCGTTCAGCTTCAGCGTCCCGGTGCCGTAGAGGACCTTCAGGTTGTGCAGCGGGTTCTCCGGCACCACCACGAGATCCGCGCGCGCCCCCGGGCGCAGGATGCCGAAGTCCGGCTGCTTCCCCTTCGGCTTCATGAGCGTCTCCGCGCCGCACAGCGTGGCCGCCCGGATCACCTCCAGGGGGTGGAAGCCGGCCTCCTGCAGCAGCTCCAGCTCGCGGATGTAGTCGAAGCCGTAGACCTTGTAGATGAACCCCGAGTCGGAGCCCGTGCATACGCGGCCGCCGCGGTTCTTGTACTCGTTCAGGAAGCGCATCCAGATGCGGAAGTTGTTCTTCCACTCGATCTCGTCCTGCGTCGTCCAGTCGTACCAGAACGAGCCGTGGTTCTCCCGGTTGGGCTGGTAGAACGCCCAGAGCGAAGGCAGCGTGTAGGTTCCGTGCCAGTCGGCGTTGCGGGCGCGCATGACGTCGCGCGTCGCCTCGTAGATCGTGAGCGTCGGCTCGAACGTGAAGCCGAGACGCAGGAATTCGTCCATGACCTGCTCCCACTTCTCGCTGCCGGGAGCCGCGGCCTGCTTCCAGAGCCGCCCCGCCTGGCCGAAGCGGTCGTACTCGTCGCTGTAGTTGTAGTCGTCGGGGTAGTCCTGCACGCTGCGCGCGTCGAAGAGCGCCTCCGGGAGGCCGTACCAGTGCTCGAGCGAGCCGAGGCCGAGCCGCGCGGCATCCAGCCCGTTCATGCGCGCCACGCCCGTCTGCGCCAGGTGCGCCTGCGTGCCCAGGCCGAGCTTCCGCGCCTCGTCGATGAGCGCGGCCATGACCTCCGGGTCGTAGGACGTGAGCTTCAGCCCGTCCACGCCCTTCTTCGCCACGAAGCGCACCCACTCCCGCGCCATCGCCGGCGTCGTCGGCACCCCGCGATCCCACCCCATCCCCGGTCGCACGTACACGAACAGGTGGGGGGCGACGATGGCGTTCCTCGCGCTCCGCTCGCGCTCGCTCAGCGTCCAATCGACGCCGTTGCCGGAGCCGGGGTCCCGCACCGTCGTCACGCCGTGCGCCATCCAGAGCTTGTAGACGTACTCCGCGGGCGTGCCCTGCGCCTGGCCGCCGATGTGGCCGTGGCCGTCGACGAAGCCCGGGAGCACGTACATGCCGGAGACGTCGATCTCCTTGTCGCCTCCCTTCGGCCGCTCCTCCTGCGGGACCGGCACGCCGGGCGAGCCGACGGTCCGGATCTCCTCGATGCGGTCGCCCTCGATGACGATGTCGACCGGGCCGACCGCGGGCGCGCCCGTGCCGTCGATCACGGTGCCGCCGCGCAGGACCAGCCGCGCGAAGGGGCCCGCGCCTTCGTCCGGGCGCCGGTCGGGCGCGGGGGGCACGCCGCGGGTCTGCGCGCCCGCGGGGCCGGCGAGCACGGCGAGGGCGAGGACCACGGTGCGGGAATGGGCGAGGGAGCGGACGTGGGGCATCGGGGCCTCCGGCGGATCGTAGGCCGAGCCGCGGCGGCGCCACGCCCGGCGCCGGCCGCGCTCGAGGGAAGCCGACCCGCCGGCGTCCGGACTCCGGATGCCGGCGGGCGGGGTGCGCGCTCGGTGTGTGTCGATGATGCGTCGCCGGGCGGCGGCGCCGAAAGGGGCTCGCGTCAGACGGCGGCGAGCGGCGGAGCCGGCCGCGCGTCGGCCATGCCGAAGCGCTCCTGCAGGCTCTTCACCGCGCGCCGCCGGGAGCGGAGCGCGATGACCGCGTCGGAGGCGGCCGATGCCGCCGACATCGTCGTGCAGTACGGCACCTTGTAGACGATGGCGCCGCGGCGCATGGCGTAGTCGTCGAACTGGGACTTCTTCCCGAGCGGCGTATTGATCAGGAGCTGGATCTCGCCGTTGATCAGCAGGTCCACGATGTTCGGCCGCCCCTCGCCCACCTTGTAGACCGGCTCGGCGGGGATGCCGCGCGCGCGGAGGTAGCGGGCGGTGCCGCCGGTGGCCAGGATCCGGAAGCCCAGGTCGTCGAAGCGGCGGATGATCGGCACGACCGTCGCCTTGTCCAGGTCGTTGACCGTGACGCAGACGGTGCCCTCGGTGGGGAGCGGCGCGCCGGCCGAGATCTCCGCCTTGGCGAACGACATCCCGAACGAGTCGTCGAAGCCCATGACCTCGCCCGTGGAGCGCATCTCGGGACCGAGGATCACGTCGACGTCGAACTTGTTGAACGGGAAGACGGCCTCCTTGACCGCGACGCCGCTCACCGGCGGCTCCGCCGTGACGCCCAGCTCCGGCAGCGTGCGGCCGGCCATGATGCGCGCGGCGACGCGGGCGAACGGCACCCCCGTCGCCTTCGAGACGAACGGCACGGTGCGTGACGCGCGCGGGTTCACCTCGAGGACGTAGACGATCCCGTCCTTGATGGCGTACTGGACGTTGATGAGACCGACGACGCCGAGCTCCGCGGCGAAGCGGTGCGTCAGGCGCCGCATCTCCTCGACCTCGCGGTCCTTGAGGAGGTAGGGCGGGAGCACGCACGCGGAGTCGCCGGAGTGCACGCCGGCATCCTCGATGTGCTGCATGACGCCGGCGATGATGGCGCGCTCGCCGTCGGCGATCGCGTCGACGTCGGCCTCGAATGCGTCCTCGAGGAAGCTGTCGATGAGGACCGGGTGGTCCGGCGAGACGCGGACCGCGCGCTCGAAGTAGTCGCGGAGCGAGGCCTGGTCGTAGACGATCTCCATGGCCCGCCCGCCGAGGACGTAGGAGGGCCGGACCAGGATCGGGTAGCCGATCTGTTCGGCCACCGCGACGGCCTCGCCCACGCTGCGCGCGATGCCGTTGGGCGGCACCGCGGCGCCGATCTGCCGGCAGACGGCGGCGAAACGGTCCCGGTCCTCGGCGCGGTCGATCGCGTCCACGGTCGTGCCGAGGATCGGCACGCCGAGGTCGGCCAGCGGGCCGGCGAGCTTGAGCGGCGTCTGGCCGCCGAGCTGGACGATGACGCCCTCGGGGCGCTCGCGGTCGACGATCTCGAGCACGTCCTCGAGCGTGAGCGGCTCGAAGTAGAGCTTGTCGGAGATGTCGAAGTCGGTGGAGACGGTCTCCGGATTCGAGTTGACCATGATGGTCTCGAAGCCGTCGTCGCGCAGCGCGAGCGCGGCCTGGACGCAGCAGTAGTCGAACTCGATCCCCTGGCCGATGCGGTTCGGGCCGCTCCCGAGGATCACGATCTTGCGCCGGTCCGACGGCGGCGCCTCGCTCTCCTCCTCGTACGACGAGTAGAGGTAGGGCGTGGCCGCCGGGAACTCGCCGGCGCAGGTGTCGACCATCTGGTAGGTCGGGCGGACGCCGAGCGCCCAGCGGCGCTCGCGCACGTCCCGCTCGCTCTCACCGCGCAGCTTCCCGAGGGCGCGGTCCGAGAAGCCCAGGCGCTTCATGCGGCGCAACTCGTCGTGCCCGACGTGCGGCAGCCGGTGGTACGTGCGCTCCGCCTCGACGAGCTCGGCCAGTTGGCCGAGGAACCACGGGTCGATGGCCGTGATGTCGTAGAGCTCGGAGATCGTGAAGCCCGCCTCCAGCGCGCGCTTGAGCTGGAACGGGCGCTCCGCGGTCGGGCGCCGGAGCGCGTCCCGCAGCGTGTCCACGGCGTCGTCGGCGAGGCCGTCGTCCTGCGGCCGGGCGCCCACCTCCCAGCCGGGCCGGTCGATCTCCAGCCCGCGCAGCCCCTTCTGCCACGCCTGCTTGAACGTCCGGCCGATGGCCATGACCTCGCCGACCGCCTTCATCTGCACGCCCAGCGTGGGATCGGCGGTCGGGAACTTCTCGAAGGCGAAGCGAGGGAACTTCACGACGACGTAGTCGAGCACCGGCTCGAAGGACGCCGGCGTCGTCTTCGTGATGTCGTTCGGCAGCTCGTTCAGCCGGTAGCCGACCGCCAGCTTGGCGCCGATGCGCGCGATCGGGAAGCCGGTGGCCTTCGACGCCAGCGCGGAGGAGCGCGAGACGCGCGGGTTCATCTCGACGACCAGCATCTCGCCGTTCGTCGGGTTGACCGCGAACTGCACGTTGCAGCCGCCGGCCTCGACGCCGATCTCGCGGATGATCGCGATGGCCGCGTCGCGCATGCGCTGGTATTCGACGTCCGAGAGCGTCTGCACGGGCGCGACGGTGATCGAGTCGCCCGTGTGGACGCCCATCGGGTCGAGGTTCTCGATGGAGCAGACGATGACGACGTTGTCCGCGCCGTCCCGCATGACCTCGAGCTCGAACTCCTTCCAACCGATGACCGAGCGGTCGATGAGGACCTCGTGGATCGGCGAGAGGTCGAGCCCCTTCCGGACCTGCTCCTTGAACTCCTCGAGGTTGTAGGCGATGCCGCCGCCGGTGCCGCCGAGCGTGAAGGAGGGGCGGATGATCGCGGGGTAGCCGGTCGCTTCGACGATCGCGAGCGCGTCCTCGACGCTGCGCGCGAAGCCGCCCGTCGGCACGTCCAGGCCGATCCGCTTCATCGCCTCGGCGAACTGCTCGCGATCCTCCGCCATGCGAATGGCCCGCGCGTCCGCGCCGATCAGCTCCACTCCGTACTTCTCGAGGACCCCCGCGTCGTACAGCTCGAGCGCGACGTTCAGCGCCGTCTGGCCGCCCATGGTCGGCAGCAGCGCATCCGGACGCTCCCGCTCGATGATCCGCTCGACCCACTCGGCCGTGATCGGCTCGATGTAGGTGCGATCGGCCAGGTCCGGGTCCGTCATGATCGTCGCCGGATTGCTGTTCACGAGCACCACGCGATACCCCTCCTCGCGCAGCGCGCGCACCGCCTGTGTGCCGGAATAGTCGAACTCGCAGGCCTGGCCGATGACGATGGGGCCCGAACCGAGGAGGAGGATCGTCCGAAGGTCGTCGCGTCTGGGCACTCCGCCTAACCGTCCCTGGAAGCGGTGGCACTGGCGCGCACCGGCGCGCGGGTCGTCACGGGGCCTTCGCTCGGGCCGCATGCAGCGCGGCGGCGGCGAGGGCCCGGCGCTCCCCCGGAGCGGCGGTTCGCGGGTTTCAGGTCGAGCTGAAAGGTGGCGGCACGAGGGATGGCGCGCAACCCCGAACGCCGATCGACGCCTTGCGTTTGCGTCGCCATGCCGGACGATGTCGTGGCCCTATCTCACCCCGCCACACCGAGGTACACGTAGCGCAGCAGGAAGATCGCGGCGAGCGCGTACGTGAGCCGGCTCACCTCGCGGCCCCGCCAGCAGCTTCACGGCGGATAGGAGAGGAAACCCAGCGCCAGCCCGTTCGCCACCGAGAACGTGAGCGGCATCCCGACGAGCGTGAGGAACGCCGGGATCGCCTCCGTCATGTCGTGCCAGGCGGCGTTCCGCACGGAGCGCATCATGAGCGCGCCCACGACCACGAGCGCCGGCGCCGTCGCGATGCCGGGGATCGCACCGGCGAGCGGAGAGAAGAACGTCGCCAGCAGGAAGAGACCGGCCACCACCACGGCGACCAGCCCCGTACGCCCGCCCTCGCCGATCCCCGCGGCGCTCTCGATGTAGGTGACGACGGTGGACGTCCCGCGGAGCGCGCCGGTCATGGTGGCGACCGAGTCCGCCATGAGCGCACGATTGATGCGAGGGATCCGGCCATCCGGCGTGACGAAGCCGGCCTGCTCGGCGAGCCCCACCGGGCTACACGCCCGCGCTCGACAAGACCGACCGATTCACGACGACGATGTACGCCATCGCGAGGAACGTCGTCACGCCGGCCTGGACTTCGACGCCGACGGTCGTACCGTTCTCCCGAAGACGGAACAGGCGCTCGAGCATGGCGTCCGGTGCAAGGGGAGCGCACGGCGGGTTCGGCTCTTGCGTTGCCCGCGGAGGCGGCGTCCGCGCCACCGCCCCGCGACCAGACCCTCGATCACGCCCCGCGTCCCGGCCGGATGCGGGTACCCGCGGACGGTCCGCGTCCGCACCCACCTCCGCGGAGGTCGGCCATGCTCCACCCGGACCACGCCATCGAGGAACGGCTCGGGGTCCTCATCGTCGAGGGGCAGCGCCACGACATCTGGGTCCGCTCCGAAGCCGACGACGACGGCACCTGGCACAACGCGCTGCTCTTCCGCCGCGGCGGGAAGCTCGGCCCCGCCGAGGCGCTCGTCGCGGGCGTCGGCTGGCACGTCCCTCCGGGCATCGCCCTCGAGCGCGCGCTCGAGCTCGGCGAGAAGGAGCAGCTCGAGCTGTTCTACCGCGCGCTCCGCCCCCGGCCGCCCATCGTCTGACTACTTCGGCTTCACCCCGACGCTGTCCGGCGTCAGGATGACCACCGGGTCGTACGCCGGCCGCCCGATCCGCGACATCGCGGTCTGCGACTCCGGCCGGATCACCGGCGCCGGGCGGTCCAGCGGAGCCTTCGTGTACCCCCGATGGTCGTACGTCTCCGTGTCGTTGCAGCCGGCCGCCAGCAGCCCCCCGAACACCACCACCGCGGCCGCCAGCGGCGTCGCCCGGCGAACCCCCGCAAACATGCTCGTCATCTCGCCTCCGTCGCGGAACTCCCGAAAATCGGCGCGACAATATGGCGGCCCCGCGCCGGTCCCGCCATGCGCGGTTCTTGACAGGCCCGGTGGTGTATGATTGTTTCGTATCCACACCGGCATACCAACCTGCACGCGAGGAGCCCGTATGGCGACGGGGAACGACCGGGTATTGCAGATGGTGAGGGAGGAGATCGAGCGGAATCCGGCCGTTCGGACAGACGAGCTGTTCGATCGCGCGAAGAAGCTCGACAAGTCCGTGGCGGGGATGTCGATTCGCCAGTTCCACGCCCGTTATCCGTTGCAGATCAAGCGGATGCGGGCGGCGCTGCGTCCGCGGCGGCGGGCGCGCCCGCGGCGGCAGGTGGATCGCGGCGCGGTGCGGACGGTGCTGCTGGAGCTGGCGCGCGACCTGATGGGGGCGCAGGACAAGGCGAGAGTCGTGGAGGTGATCGGGGGGCTCGACGGCTACGTCGATCGGGTGGTGAAGGCGGCCGGTCTGTAGGATCTTCTCGCAGGGCGCGGGACCGAGGGCGGGCGGGGGCGTGCCGGGGGCGCGCTCCCGCCCGTCGTGCATCCGGCGCATGGGCGCGGCGTGCGGCCAGAAGCGGTGGCGGGCGGGGTGCTGCGCCACGGTGGGGCCGCGGCGGTCCGGCGGCGGAAGATCGATGTTTGCGCCGGCGAGAGAGGGAGAGGTCGTTGCCTGTGTCCGTTCTCCGACAGCCGAGGGTCGGCGGTCCTCGATCGGCCGACGGACGTTCCCGCCGCGGAGGCGCAGCATGGCACGCCGGAAGGAGGAGCCGCCGCCCGGCTCCCGGGGCCGGGGTCGGGACGATCCCGTGGAGGACGCGTCCGGTCGCGGCGACGTCGCGGAGGAGGAGCGCACGCGGCTGAGGCTGATGGAGTCGGCGGTGGCGAACGCCGCGGACGCGGTCGTCATCACCGACGCGAAGCCGTTCGGCGACCCGGGGCCGGGGATCGTCTACGTGAACGAGGCGTTCACGCAAATGACCGGGTACGCCGCGGACGAGGTGATGGGGAAGAACCCACGCTTCCTGCAGGGACCCGACACGGACCCCGCGGCCGTCGCACGGATTCGCCCGGCGCTGGAGCGGCGCGAGCCGGTCCGGGTCGAGCTGCTCAACTACCGCAAGGACGGCAGCCCGTTCTCGGTCGAGCTGAGCATCGTGCCGGTGGTCGACGAGCGCGGTCGGGTCACGCACTACACGGCCATCCAGCGGGAGACGACGGAGCGGCGCGCGACGGAGGAGGCCTTGCGGCGGACGAACACGCTGCTGCAGGCGGTCGTCGCGGCGTCGCCCGCCGCCATCGTGGTGGTGGACGCGGAGGGGCGGATCGAGGCGTGGAACCCGGCGGCGGAGCGGATCCTCGGATGGTCCGCAGCGGAGGTGATCGGGCGCCCGGACCCGACCGTGCCCGCCGAGCGCGCGCAAGAGTATCGGGAGGCGTTCGACCGCGCGCTGGCGGGTGGAGTCGGGCCGGCCGTGGAAAGCGTGCGCGTGCGCCGGGACGGAACGTACGTGGACGTGGTCAGGCTCACGGCTCCGCTGCGCGAGGCGGACGGTACCGTCCGGGGCGTCGTCAATCTGCTCGAGGACGTCACCCGCCGGCACCAGGCGGAGGCGGCGCTGCGCGAGAGCGAGCAATTGTTCCGCGACGCCATCGATCACGCGCCCATCGGGATGGCACTCGTCGACCGGGAGGGGCGGGTCATCCACGCGAACCGCGCGGCGGTCGAGATCAGCGGCTACTCCGAGCGGGAGCTGCGCCGGCTGACGTTCCGGGAGATCTCGCACCCGGACGACCTGGCGGCGGACCAGTCGGAGTTCCGCCGGCTCGCGGCGGGGGAGATCGCCTCGTACCAGCTGCGGAAGCGTATCATCCACAAGGACGGCCATCCCGTCTGGGTCCGGCTGACCCGGTCCGCGCTGAGGGGCCCGGGGGGAGAGCCGAGCTGCTTCATCACGCAGATCGAGGACATCACCGAGAGCAAGGCGGTGGAAGAAGGCCAGCGTCGGCTGACGGCGATCCTGGAAGCCACGACGGACCTGGTCGGGATCTCCGACGTGCGCGGGCACACGGTGTACCTGAACCGGGCGTGGCGTGAGCTCGCCGGGATCCCCGAGGAGGAGGTCGGCCAGGCGACGATCCCCGACTTCCACCCCGAATGGGCCGCGGGCGTGATCCTCCGCGAAGGCGTGCCGACCGCGATCCGCGAGGGCTCCTGGACCGGCGAGACGGCGGTGAAGACTCGCGCCGGCGAGGAGATCCCCGTGTCGCAGGTCATCCTGGCGCACAAGACGCGCGAGGGCGCGGTCGAGTTTCTCTCGACGGTGTGCCGGGACATCAGCGAGCGGAAGCGCCTGGAGGAGGTGCAGCGCTTCCTGGCCGAGGCGAGCCGCACGATCTCGGGGTCGCTGCAGGACGGCGCGATCCTGCGCCAGATCCCCGCCCTGCTCGTGCCGCGGATGGCCGATTACTGCCTGATCGACCTGATCGACGACGCCGGCGAGATCCGGCGCGAGGTGGTGTTCCACCGGGACCCGGCGAAGCAGGAGCTGCTCGAGCAGTCGGAACGTTATCCGCCCGACCGCCACCGGCCCGTGGGGATCGGCCGGGTGCTGCGCACGGGGGAGCCGGAGGTCGTGGGGGAGGTCACGCCCGCCTGGCTGCGGGCGATCAGCCAGTCGGAAGAGCATCTGCTGCTGCTGCAAGAGATCGGGCCGCGGTCCGTGCTGATCGTGCCGCTCCGCGCCCGCGGCCGGATCATCGGCGCGATCACGTGCGCCTACACGGACTCCGGGCGGCGGTACGACGAGGGCGACCTGGCGGTCGCCGCCGACCTGATGGAGCGGATGGCGCTCGCCATCGACAACGCCCGGCTGTATCAGCAGGTCCAGCAGGCGCTCCGGTTCCGCGACGAGGTGCTGCGCGTCGTCGCGCACGACCTGCGCAACCCGCTGCACAGCATCGGCCTGAGCGCGGAGCTGCTCCGGGACGTCATGGCGCCGGGCGCGCTCCCGCCGACGCGCCCCGATCCATTGCAGATCATCCAGCGCTCGGTGGAGCGCGCGAACGCGCTGATCCAGGATCTGCTCGACGTGGCGCGGATGCAGGCGGGCAAGCTCACGATGGCGCCGCAGCCGACCGACGCGCGCGCCATGGTCGACGAGGCCGTCCACCTGCAGCGTGCCGGCGCGGAGCAGGAGGGCCTGACGATGGAGCTGCAGGTGCCGGATCGGCTTCCGCCGATCTCGGCCGATCGCGGCCGGATGTCGCAGGTGTTCGCGAACGTGATCGGCAACGCCATCAAGTTCACGCCGGCGGGCGGGCGGGTCACGGTCACGGCGGAGCCGGAGGATGGGGTGGTGCGGTTCACCGTGGCGGACACGGGACCGGGGATCCCGCGGGAGGGGCTGCCGCACCTGTTCGAACCGTTCTGGCAGGCGGCGGGCGCGGAGGAGGGAGCGGGGCTGGGACTCGGGATCGCGCGGGGGATCGTCGAGGCGCACGGCGGCCACATCTGGGCGGAGAGCGAGGAGGGCGCGGGGACGACGATCCATTTCACGGTCCCGGTGGCTTCCACCGAGAACGGGCCCCCGGACGGGGCGAAGCCGTGAGGGCCGCGCCGAGGGCGGCCCCTCACGCCTCGGCGATCGACGACGACCGCTCGACCGTCCCCCACCTGGAATGCGCCGGCAGATACGCCAGCTCCAGGTACTGCGTCACCATGCGGTGGGTGTTGAAGACCGGAACGAGCTGGCGCACGGATGCGCGGACCCGTCCGAGCCAGTGGATCGGCAGCGCGCGCGTCGCGTCCGGCGCCCGGTTCGCCTCCGGGCTCGCCGCGGGAGCGGCGCCGGCCGCAACGTCGCCTCCGGGGATGCCGCGGTCGTAGAAGAGCGGAACGATCTCCCTCTCGAGCAGCGCGAAGAGCGCGTCCGCGTCGGCCAGGTCCAGGTCGCCGTCGGGGCCGGGGCGCCCCTCGATGCTCCAGCCGACGGACTCCGGCATGCGGTTGTGGTCGGTCAACGCCTCGGCCCACCAGCCGTCCGGAACGCTGAGGTTGAGCGCGCCGTTGGCCGCGGCCTTCATCCCGCTCGTTCCGCTGGCCTCGCGGGGCCGGACCGGGACGTTCAGCCAGATGTCGGCGCCGGCGACGAGGTGCCGCGCCAGCTCGACGTCGTATCCCTCGAGGTAGACGAAGCGCGTCCGAAACTCCGGCCGCTGCGCGAACGCGTGGACCCGGCGGAGCATCTCCTTGCCCGCGTCGTCGCGCGGGTGCGCCTTGCCGGCGAAGACGAACTGCACTTTTCCGGCGCGGAGCAGCGCCTCCAGCCGTGCCGGGCGCATCAGCAGCAGCCCGGCGCGCTTGTACGTGGCGAAGCGTCTTGCGAAGACGATGGTGAGCGTCTGCGGGTCGAGCGCCTGACTCGTCCACGCCGGGTCCTCGCCCCGGCGCGCGAGCTGCGCGGCGAGGCGGCGGCGGACCTCGGCCGTGAGCCGGGCGCGCTGGGCCGCGCGCGCCCGCCACACCTCCTCCGGCGGGATGTGGGCGGCCCGCTGCCAGCGGACCTCGTCGAGCTCCATCGGCCAGACGTCGCCGATGTGGCGCGCGTAGAGGGCGGCCATCTCCTCGGCGACCCAGGTGGGGAGGTGGACGCCGTTCGTGATGTGCGCGACGGGCGCGTCCTCGGGCTCCACGCTCGGCCAGAGGTGCCGCCACATGTCGCGGGTCACCTCCCCGTGCAGGCGGCTCACACCGTTGCGGTAGCCGGAGAGCCGGAGCGCGAGGATCGTCATGCAGAACGGCTCCTGCGGCTTGGCGCCGTGCGAGCGCCCGAGCGCGAGGAACCGGTCCCAGGGCTCGCGCATGTCCCACACGTAGCCGCCGAGGTAGCGCTCGAGCAGCTCCGCGGCGAAGTAGTCGTGCCCGGCCGGCACGGGCGTGTGCGTGGTGAAGACGACGCGCTCCGCCAGCCGCTCCGCGGTCGCGAGCGGGCCGGGGCCGGGGGATGCGGCCTCGACGCGCGCGAGCTCGACGGCCGCGAACGCGGCGTGTCCCTCGTTCAGGTGAAGCACGGTCGGATGGAAGCCGAGCGCGGCGAGCACGCGCACGCCGCCGACGCCGAGCACGACCTCCTGCCGCAGCCGCTGCTCGACATCGCCGCCGTAGAGCCGGTCCGTGATGCGCCGGTCCTCGGGGCGGTTCTCGGGGAGGTCGGTGTCGAGCAGGAGGAGCGGCACGCGGCCGACGTCGGCGCGCCAGGCCTGGACGTGCAGGTGGTAGTCGCGGAAGGGCAGCGCGACCCGGAGCGGCGCGCCGTCGGCGGCGCGAGCGAGCGTGAGCGGCACCCGGGTCGGGTCGGCCGCCGGGTACGCCTCGCGCTGCACGCCGTCCCGCCCGACCTCCTGCTGGAAGTACCCCTCGCGGTAGAACAGGCCCACGCCGACGAGCGGCACGCCCAGGTCGCTGGCGGACTTCAGGTGGTCGCCCGCCAGGACGCCGAGGCCGCCGGCGAAGACCGGCAGGCACTCCGTGATCGCGAACTCGGCGCAGAAGTACGCGACCCGCAGATCGGCCGGGCCGCCCCGCCGGGTGAAGGCGGTGTCCGTGTCGGAGAGGTAGTGTTGCAGGCCGGCGGCCTCGGCCTCGACCGCCGCGACGTACGCCGCGTCGGCGGCGGCCGCGCGGGCGCGCTCGGCGTCGATCTCGGCCAGCAGCCGGACGGGGTTGTGCCGGGTGGCGTCCCAGAGCGCGGCATCGAGCCGCTCGAACAGCGTCCGCGCCGGCGCGTGCCAGCTCCACCGGAGGTTGTACGCCAGCGGTACGAGCGGGCCGAGCGGCGGCGGGAGGTCGAGGGGGCGGGTCGGTGCTGCGCTCGTCATCCGGGACTTCGTTCGTCCACTGATCCGGGGGCGGGTCGGCCGGCGCGTCACTCGCCCCGGCCACGACCAGCGACGCCAGGATCGTGCACCCGATCCTGGCGCCTACCGCACGAGGCCGAGCTCCGGGGCGATCTCGCGCATCGCGGCGATGACGTTCGCCACGTGCTCGTCGAAGTCCACGCCCAGCAGTTCCGCGCCGCGCACGACCTCCTCCCGGTCCACCCCCGCGGCGAACGTGCGGTCCTTCATCTTCTTCTTCACGGACTTCGGCTCGAGGCCCTCGATGCCGGTGGGGCGCACGAGCGCGGTCGCGGTGATGAGCCCGGTGAGCTCGTCGCATGCGAGAAGCGTGCGGTCGAGCGGCGTCTCGGGCTCGACGTGCGTGAAGTCGTGCCGGTGCGCGAGGATGGCGTGGAGCACCTCCTCCGGGTAGCCGCGCGACCGCAGCTCCTCGACGGCGCGCAGCGGGTGCTCGTCCGGATACTTCTCCCAGTCGAGGTCGTGCAGGAGGCCGGCCAGCCCCCACAGCTCCTCGTCCTGCCCGTAGCGCCGCGCGTACGAGCGCACCGCGACCTCGACGGCGCGCATATGGTTGCGCAGCCCGGCGTTATCGACCCACGCGTGGAGCAGCTCCACGGCCTCGTCCCTGGACGGCACGCTCTCCCCTCCAGCGGGACCCGTCGGTCCCTTTCGGGTTCGGTTGATACGACGAAATCGAACGGCTCGCCCGGCCCGGTCGAGCGACCGGGCCGGGCGAGCCCCGCGAGTCAAAGATGCTCCGCGATCCCGCGGATGTAAACCGACCGCCGCTACGCCGCTCGCCGGGCGTGCCGCCCCTCGGCGAACTCCTCGATCATCTTCCGGTTGAAGGCCGGGATGTCGTCCGGCTTGCGGCTCGTGACCAGGCCGTTGTCCGTTACGACCTCCTGGTCGACCCACGTCGCGCCCGCGTTCCGCAGATCCGTCCGCAGCGACGGCCACGACGTGACCGTGCGCCCCCGCACCTGGTCCGCTTCCACCAGCATCCACGGCCCGTGGCAGATCGCGGCCACCGGCTTCCGCTGCTCGAAGAAATCGCGCACGAACTTCACCGCCCGCTCGTCCATGCGCAGCGTGTCCGGGCTCATCACGCCCCCCGGCTGCAGGTATGCGTCGAAATCCTCGGCTCTGGCTCGCTCCAGGGGTAGGTCCACCGCGAACTCGTCGCCCCAGTCGTGGAACTTCCAACCCCTCACCCGACTCTCCTCCGGCGAGACGAGCACCGTCTGCGCGCCGGCCTCGTCCAGCGCCCGGCGCGGCTCCGTCATCTCCACCTGCTCGAATCCCTGGGCGACCAGGATCGCAATCCGCATCCCGCTCAGATCTCTCGCCATCTGCACGCTCCGTCCGGTTGATGCCTCCCCGCGTCCCGGGCGCGCTCCGCGCCGGCCACACCCGCGGGACCGAGAGCGACGGCGCGCAAGATCCGTGCAGACAACGAATTAGACGGACTGGCCCGCCTCAGCCGCGGAACGTGCGGAGCAGGTCCGCCAGCGCCTCCGGGCGATCGACCGGGGCGGCGCAGGCGTGGCCGGCGCAGACGTACGCCCGCGGCGCCTCCCCGGTGAGCATGGCGGCGATCTCTGGGAGCACCTCCTCCTCCTCGACACGGCCGGGCTCGAAGCGGCGCACGATGGTGCGAGGGCGGTAGGTGGCGAGCGCGGTACGGACGAGCGTGTCGCCGCGCTCGTCACCGCGGGAAGCGACGACGACGACGCTGGTGACGGGCGACGTCGCCCAATCGAGGGCCCGCAGATAGGTGGCGCAGGAGGTCGCCATTTGCGGGATGGAGCCGGCGAAGACGGCGAGGACGCGGACGCCGGCCTCGAGGTAGCGGGAGTCGACGAGGTGGGCGCCGAGGCGGAGCAGGACGAGCGCGGCGACGCCGTTGCCGGAGGGGTAGGGCGAGTCGGTGACCGGGCGGTGCGGGTCGGTCAGCGGCCGGGCGGGCGCGGCCTCTCCGCGGGGCCGGTCCTGGAAGCCGCCTTCGTCGTCGCGGAAGCGGGCGATCATGACGTCTGCGACGCGCTGCGCGCGCTCGAGCCAGTCGTGGTCCTGGGTGAGCTCGAAGAGGTCGAGGAGCGCCTGCGCGGCGAGGGCCTGGTCCTCGAGGTAGGCGCCGACGCTGCCGTCGCCGACGCGGTGGGCCAGGCCGTCCTCGATGTCGAAGGCCTCGTCCCAGAGGCGCTGCAGCGCGCGCTGCGCGGCCTGGCCGGCGTCGGCGCGGCCGAGGTAGCGGGCGGCCGCGATGTGCCCGGAGGCGACGAGGCTGACCCAGCCGGTGTAGAGCGTCTCGTCGACGAAGGGGCGGGGCCGCCGGTCGCGAGCGGCCTTGAGGCGGCGGCACGCGTTCTCGAGGAGCTCGTGGGTCTCGGCCTCGCCGGCGTTGATCTCGCGGGCCACGTCGCCGACCTCGCGGGCGAGGTAGAGGACGTGGCGGGCGGGGTCGTGGTGCATGGCGCTCGCGCGGTCGTCGACGCCGTAGCGGAGGATGGCGGCGCGCGCCGTCCGCTCGTCGCCGAGCGCCTCGCGCACCTCGTCGGCGGTCCAGGTCCAGTAGCCGCCGTCGTCGTCGGGGGCGACGTCGGCGTCCTGGGAGGCCGGGAAGCCGCCCTGCGCGAGCAGCTCCGGCGCGACGTCGCGGTAGTAGTCGAGGATGCCGGCGGCGGCGGCGCGGATGAGCGGGTCGCCGATGACGGCGGCGGCGCGCGCGTACGCCTCGAGGAGGACGCCGTTGTCGTACGCCATCTTCTCGAAGTGCGGGATGAGCCAGCGGGCGTCCGTGGTGTAACGGTGGAAGCCGCCGCCGAGATGGTCCTGGATGCCGCCGCGGGCCATGCCGCGGAGCGTGTCGCGCACGATGCGGAGGCTCCACTCCTCGCCGGTGTCGAGGTGGCGGTCGAGGAGGAGCAGGGTCGCCCCGGCGTTCGGGAACTTCGGCGCGCGCCCGAAGCCGCCGTGGCGGAAATCGAAGAGGTGGGCGAACTCCTCGACGGCCTCGGTGACGAGGTGGGGCGAGGGCTGGCCGGGCTGGCCCTCGGCCTGCTCGTAGACGGAGAGGCGCTCGCGGACCTGGCGCGCCATCTCGAGGGCCTGCTCGCGCTGCTGGTCCCAGATGCGCGCGACCTCGGTCAGCACGCGCCGGAAGGAGGGACGGCCGTAGCCGTCCTCCGGCGGGAAGTAGGTGCCGCCGTAGAAGACCTCGCCGTCCGGGGTGAGGAACGCGGTGAGCGGCCAGCCGCCCTGCCCGGAGATGGACTGGACGGCGCGCTGGTAGCGGGCATCGACGTCGGGGCGCTCGTCCCTGTCCACCTTGACCGGGACGAAGAGCTCGTTGATCAGCCGGGCGGTCTCGGCGCTCTCGTAGCTCTCGCGGTCCATGACGTGGCACCAGTGGCACCAGACCGCGCCGATGTCGAGGAGGATCGGGCGGTTCTCGCGGCCGGCGCGCTCGAAGGCCGCGTCGCTCCACGGGAGCCAGTTGACGGGCTGCGTCGCGCCGTGCCGGAGGAAGGGGCTGCGCGAGCCCGCGAGGTTCGGGGTCGGGTCCTGCGGCATCGGTCCTCCAGTGAGTCGCGCGGCGGTCGGCGTCAGCCGCCGTAGGTGAAGCCGGCGGCGTGGATCTCGAGGGGCTGCCCCTCGCGGAAGACGCCGGCGTCGACGACCTCGCCGACGAAGATGGTGTGGTCCCCGCTCCCCATCTCGGCGACGACGCGGCATTCGACGTAGCCGAGCGTCTCCGGCAGCACGGGCGCGCCGGTCGAGCCGTCGCGGTACTGCATCTCCTGGAGCTTCTGCGGGGCGCGGGCGGCGGAGCGGGCCAGGCGGCCCGCCTGCCGGCGCTGGTCGGCGCCGAAGACGTTGACGGACAGCACGCCGGACCCGCGGATCATCCCGATCGACTTCCCCTCGTTCTCCACCGCCACGGCCAGCATGGGCGGCTCGAACGAGCACTGCATGACCCAGTTCGCGGTGAACGCGTTGCGTTCCTCGCCGTGCCGCACGCCGATGGCGTGGAGGCCGTAGGGGATCGCCTTGAGCACGGCCTTTCGGGCTTCCGGGTTCATTCTGGTCGCAGCCGCTCGGTGACGGGCCCCGGCTCCCTGTGTCCGGCGCAGCGGGCTCGAGACCGGACCGGGCCCGGCTCGTCCGCCCTCACACCAGCGCCGACGGGCAGATGTCGGCCAGGACGCACTCCGCGCACCGTGGCTTCGGCGCCTTGCAGACGGCGCGGCCGTGATAGATGAACAGGTGCGGCAGGTCGATCCAGTCCTCGCGCGCGACGACCTCCATCAGATCCGTCTCGATCTTCTCCGGATCGGCATGCGAGGTCAGCCCCAGGCGCTCGCTCAGGCGCTTGACGTGCGTGTCCACCACCACGCCGGCCGCGATGCCGAACGCGTTGCCAAGCACGACGTTCGCCGTCTTGCGGCCGACGCCGGGGAGCCTCACGAGCGCGTCCATGTCGGCCGGCACCTTGCCGCCGTGGCGCTCGACCAGTGCGGTGGCCATGCCGAGCAGGCTCTTCGCCTTGTTGCGGAAGAAGCCGGTGGAGCGGATCAGCTCTTCCAGCTCCTCGGTCCGTGCCCCCGCCAAGTCCCCGGCCGTCGGGTAGCGGGCGAAGAGCGCCGGCGTGACCATGTTCACGCGCTCGTCCGTGCATTGCGCCGACAGGATCGTGGCCGCCAGGAGCTGGTAGGCATCCCGGTGGTCGAGGGAGCAACGGGCGCCGGGGTACTCGGCTCGAAGGCGCCGCACGATCTCGGCCGTCCGCTCGCGCAGCGCGGCGCGGCTCTCCTTGCGCTTCCTCCGCTTCGGCGACGTCGCCGCTCGCTTCACCGTGTCCTCCTCGATCCGAAGAAGGCCTTGACCTCGTCCACGTCCCAGGCGTTCACCACGTCGGCGGCGGTGAGCCATCCCTTGCGCGCCACGCCGATCCCGAACTCGACGTCGCCGAGCCCGGCCGTCGTGTGGGCATCCGGGTTGATCGCGGTGCGGATGCCCAGGCGGCGCGCCGCGGGCCAGTGGCGCCAGTCCAGCTCCAGGCGCCGCGGATTCGCGTTGATCTCGATGGCGACGCCTCGCTCCGCCGCCGCCGCGAGGATCGCCGGCACGTCGATCCGGAAGCTGTCCCGGGAGAGGAGGAGCCGGCCGGTCGGGTGCCCGAGGAACGTCAGGTGCGGGTTGCCGAGCGCGCGACGCACGCGCGCCGTCATCTCCGCCTCCGGCTGGCCGAACGACGAGTGGACCGAGCCGACGACGTAGTCGAAGCTTCCCAGCACCGCGTCGCCCAGATCCTCGTAGTCGAGGCGGCCGTCCGGGAGAATGTCGGCCTCGATCCCCTTGAACAGCCAGAGGTCCCCGCCGCGTTCGGCGTTCCACTGGTCGATCTCGCGGTGCTGCGCCCGGATGCGCTCCGGCGTCAACCCGCCGGCGTAGGCGGCGGCCTGCGAGTGGTCCGCGATGCCGAGGTAGCGCCAGCCGCGCTCACGTGCGGCCCCGGCCATCTCGCGCAGCGTCGCCTTGCCGTCGCTGTAGGTCGTGTGGCAGTGGAAGCAGCCGCGGAGGTCGCCGTAGTCGACGAGGTCCGGGAGCTCGCCCCGGGCGGCGGCCTCGACCTCTCCCCTGCCCTCGCGCAGCTCGGGCGGGACGAAGGCCAGCTCCAGCGCCCGGTACACCTCGACCTCGTCGGCGGCCTCGAGACGGGCGGAGCCGCGCCACAGCCCGTCCTCCGCGAGCCGCAGCCCGCGCTCCGCCGCGCGCGCCCGCAACGCCCCGGCGTGCGCCTCGCTGCCGGTGCCGAGGACCCAGGCCGCGGCGAACGCCTCCGCCGGAACGCAGCGCACGCGCAGCTCGATCCCGTCGGAGTAGCGTGCCTCGGCCGCATCCCGGCCGCGCCGCTCCGCCCGCACGAGCCCGGGGAGGTCGAGGAACGCGTCCAGCACGTCGTCGGCCGTCGTCGTGGCCACGAGCACGTCCACGCCGCCGACGGTCTCGAGGCGGCGGCGGAGCTCGCCGGAGAGCTTCAGCCGCTCGACGCCCGGCACGCCCTCCAGGAACCCGACCAGGAACTGCGCGACCGTGAGCGCGTCCGGCAGGCGGCGCCGCCCGATGGAGGCACGCACGAACGCGACGCCCTCGCGGATCTTCTCCTGCGTCCGCTCGCCGAAGCCGGGCACGTCCGCGACCCGCCCCGCCGCGGCGGCGTGCTCGAGCGCGTCCAGGCCGTCGACGCCGAGCGCCTCGTGCAGGAGGTAGATCCGCCGCGCGCCGAGTCCCGGCACCGCGAGCAGCTCGATCATGCCGTCCGGCGTCCGGTCCCGCAGCTCCTGGTGCATGCTGGAGACGCCGGTCTCGACCAGCTCCTGGACGACGCGGGCGGTCGCGGCCCCGATCCCCCGGACGCGCAGCAGCTCGCCGCTCCGGACGAGGTCGGCGAGGTCGCCCTCGACCCATTCGACGGCGCGGGCGGCCGAGAAGAACGCGCGCGAGCGGAACGGGTCGGCGCCGTTCAGGTCGAGGAGCGTGCCGATGTCGTTCAGGACGAGGGCGACGGCGTGCCTATCCACGCTCCCCCACGACGTCGATCCGTTGGAACGGGAGTGCGGACGGGGGCAGCTCGTGCGGGCCGGCGGCGGCGCCGTCGCCGGCGGCGGGCGGCACGGTATCGGTGAGCGCGGTCGGGTGCGCCGCGACGTACCAGAAGCAGAGCGAGCAGAGCTTGAGCGCCTCGGCGTCGGTGACGAGCGCGTGCAGCCCGGCGACGTCGCCGCCCGGGAGCACGTTCGCGAAGTCGGCGGCCTCACCGCGCGCCTCCAGGTCCGCCCAGTGGCCGGGCCCGCCGCCGAGCGGCGCGGAGACGTCCATGACGCTGAAGCCGGGGCGGCCGGGGCGGAGCCCGAGGACGAGGAGCAGGTCGAGGCGGGCGTACGGCGGCATGGCGGGGTCCTCGGCGCCGACCATGGTCCAGAAGAAGCCGTCGATCGGCTCCGCCGGCTCACCCTCCGCGACCCGGGCCCAGAAGAGCTGGCGGGGAAGCTGGAGGTAGCCCGCGGGGGCGGGCGGCGTCAGCTCCCATTCGCCCACATGAGGCGTGCTCGTGGCCAGGCTCCGCGCCAGCGGCTCGGTCAGGACGAAGAGCCGGCGATCGAAGCGCCAGAAGTGGTAGGCCTGGAAGAGGAGGATGCCGATCTCGCGGAACGCCTCCCGCGGCGCATCGTCGGGGACGAGCTCCCGCAGCAGCGTGCCCGCGGCGGCGAGAAGGAGGAACCGGTCGGGGTCCGCGGTGGGGATTCCGTGCGCCTCGGCCTCGGCCCGGATGGCCGGGAAGGACTCGGCCTCGAACGCGCCTTCGCCGAAGACCAGCTCGTACGGCGTCAGCCGCGCGGCGGGTCCGGCGTCCCGTCTGCTCGCCATGCGGGGATGATACGGGGTGGGACGCGGCCGGGCCACCCCGGGGGGACCGCTCGAGCCGCGGCGAGCGCGGGCCGGGCGCCGTCGCGCGGGAAGGGCGCGGCAAGGGCGCGGCTCGGGCGCCGTCGGCCGGCGCGGTCGGCCGGCGCGGTCGGCCAGCGCGGTCCGCCGGCGCCGCCGGGCATCGCGGTCCGCCGGCTCGGCCCGCCGGCTCAGTCCGCCGGCTCAGTCCGCCGGCGCGGAGGGTGGCTCGCGCAGGCGCAGCGCCCGGATCTTCCGGATCACGGTCGGCCGCGAGACGCCGAGCATGCGGGCCGCCCGCGACTGGTTCTGCCCGGCGAGCCGCAGCGTCGCCGCGATGAGCTGGCGCTCCGCCTCGGCGAGCGTCAACCCCTCCGGCGGGATCGGGATGCTGGCGACGACGCGTCGATCGGCCGGTTCCGCGCCCCGCCCGCGGTCGCCCAACGCCAGGTGGTGAGCCTCGATGACGTCGCCGTCCGCGGTCACGACGGCGCGCTCCAGCGCGTGCCGCAGCTCGCGTACGTTCCCCGGCCAGACGTAGGCGCGCAGCGCCGTCTCCGCCGTGGCGGACAGCCGCCGGAGCGGCACGCCGAAGGCGGCGCAGAGCTCGGCCACGATCCGGTGCGCGAGCGGCAGGATGTCCTCCGGCCGGCGGCGCAGCGGCGGCATCTCGATCCGGACGACGTCGAGGCGGAAGAAGAGGTCCTCGCGGAAGCGGCCGGCCTCCACGTCGTCGCGCAGGGGACGGTTCGTGGCGGCGATGAAGCGGCACGTCACGGCGTACTCCCGGAGCCCGCCGACCCTGCGCCCGCGGCGGTCCTGGAGAACCCGCAGCAGCTTGGCCTGCAGCGGCACCGGCAGCTCGCCGATCTCGTCCAGGAACAGCGTGCCGCCGCCGGCCGCCTCGAGCAGGCCCGGCTTCGCGCGGTCCGCGCCGCTGAACGCGCCGGCCTCGTGGCCGAAGAGCTCGCTCTCGAGCAGGCCGGCCGGGATCGCGGCGCAGTTCAGGGCGACGAACGGCTCGACCGCGCCCGGTCCGGCGGCGTGGATGGCGCGGGCCAGCACCTCCTTGCCGGTGCCGGTCTCGCCCACCACGACCACCGTCGTGGCGGCGTGCCGCGCCACGCGCCACGCCGTTTCCAGCGCGCGGATCAACGCCGGGCTCGTGGTGGGGCCGAGCGGGTGGGCCACGGTCGGGTCGGGTGCGGCCATCGACCGCGGAGCGGCGTCGTCCGCCGGCATGGCGCCCTCGGCGAGATCCAGCACGGCGGGCCTCTCAGCGCGCGGCCGCGACGGCGCCCGGCGCCGGATCCAGGCGCCACTCCGCCACGTCCGCGAACGTGCCGCGGACGTCCGTGCGGAGCCCGCGGAGGCTGGCGCGGGCGGCGTTCAGCTCCGGCGCGTACCACAGCACCGTCCACGGCTGCTCGTCGCGCAGGATGCGCTGGAGGCGGTGCCAGAGCGGGAGCGCCCGCGTCCGGTCCGTGATGCGCGGCGCGGCGTCCAGGATCCGGTCGACCTCGGCGTTCCGGTACGACGCGAGCTGGAACGGCCCGTCGATGGCCGCCGAGTGGAACTGGTCGCGCAGGCCGAGGCGGAAGTCGCTCTCGAACATCATGAAGACCGCGTCGAAGCGCCGCTCCGGCGCGCTGACGATGTCGATCATGGCCGCGAAGTCGAGGAAGCGCGGCACGACCCGGACGCCGATGGCGGCGAGCTGCGCGCGCACGAGCTCGGCCACGTCGCGGTTGAAGTCGTTGCGCGCGGCGACCGTGAGCTCGAAGCCGAGCGGCCGCCCCGCGGCGTCCTCCAGCACACCGTCGCCGTTGCGGTCCGTGTAGCCCGCGGCGGCCAGCAGCGCCTTCGCCGAGTCCGGCGCGTACGGCAGCGGCGCCAGCGCGGCGTCGAACGCCCAG
>DASTKT010000143.1:0-88197 GCA_035715725.1 Longimicrobiales bacterium
TTGGCCTGGGCTTGCGCCTGCGCCTGCGCTGCCGGGTCGTTCGGGCGCGACGCCTCCTTGCGCATCGCCTCGGCCAGCGCCTTCTGCTGGGTGGACAGCTCCTTGGCCCGCTGCGAGAGCGCGTTCATCTGCTGCTCCGCGGCCGCGCGGCGCAGCAGCTCCAGGCTCTGCTCGAGCTGCTGCTTGAACTGCTCCTGCTGCTGCGAGAGCTGCTCCAGCGCCCGCTTCATCTGCTCCAGATCCTGCTGGGCGACGGCCTGGCGCAGCGCGTCCAGCTTCTGCCGCAGCTCCGGCGTCAGGATCTGGTCGTAGAGCTGGCGCAGCTCCTTCAGCCGGTTCTGCAGCTCGGGGTCCTGCAGCCCCGCCGCCTGCATGGTGCGCTCGAGCTGCGCCGTGCGCTGCTTCAGGTCCTCGACCTTGTTGACCATCGCCTCCTGGCGGTCGAGGAGCTGGCGCGCCTGCTCGGTGCGCTCGTATCCCGGCGACTTGCTCCCGTCCGCGCCGGCGCGCGAGTTGCCCCCCGGCGAGCCGCCCCGCGACGATCCGCTCCGGGCGTTGCTCGACGCCGACCGCCGCGATAGGTCCCGTGTCGACTCCTGCAGCCCCTTGGCGGTCTTCGCCAGCTCCGCCGCGTCGTTGACGAGCTGCTCCGCCTGGTCGTCCGCCTGCTGGCGCAGCTCCTCCATCCCCGGGATCCAGAGCGTGTACGTCCGCGAGACGCCGACCTGGCCGCCCGGCGAGTTGTCCGTCACCCGGATCTGGAAGTGCAGCGTGTCGCCGGGGAGCAGACGGCGGCTCGTCGCGTCCAGCAGCGCCTCCACCGAGGCGTGATCCGACGCCCCGCCCAGCGGAATCGCCTGCTCGGCGGTCGGATCCCGCTGCCCGAGCGAGCTCACGCGCCAGCTCACCAGAGAGGCCGCGCGCAGGCCGTGGTCGTCCCACACGTTCGCCGCGATCGGCTGCTTCATGTCCGAGGAGAGCGCCGTGTCCGCGGCCGGGACCAGCACCTCGACCTGCGGCGCGCTGTCCGGGACGACCATCAGGTCCAGCGCCCCCGGCACCGAGGTCGGCGCCGCGCCGCTCCGGTCCACCAGCGCCCAGTCGTACGTCCCGCTCGCGGTCGGCGTCCAGGTGCCGTCGAAGCGGTCCGCCGTCGAGCGCAGCGCCACGCGCACGCCGCCGTCGCGCCGCACCAGTCCGGCACTCGCCAGCGCTCGCGTCGCGCGCCCACGGATCCGCAGCTGCGTCCCGGCCGGGATCTCGAGCCCCGGCACGTCGCCGTCGAAGCGCTCCGGCGCCCGCCCCAGGTAGGACGGGTACGTCACGTCCACGACCAGGTCCGAAACCAGCAGCGGGTCCACCGGAAGCACCCGGAACGTGTCGCTCACCGCACCGTCCGGAGACGTGACCCAGTAGGTCAGCGGCGCATCGATCGACGCCAGGCTCGTCGCCGCGCTGTCACCGGACACGCCCAGCTCGCGATTGCGCGGCACGTCACCGGCCGACCGCCAGTGCACCGCCACCGCGTGTCGCCCCTTCGCCAGCACCCGCACCGTCAGCGAGCCGCCGCGCGGCACCCGCGCGTTCCCCGGCCGCACCTCCAGCGCCGGCATCGGCGGCGGCGTCAGGTGCGCCACCGGATGCACGAGCGGCCGCCACCCCGCGCTCGCACGCTCCGGCGAGGCGAAACCCAGCACCAGCACGAACGCGACCGCTCCGCCCAGCGCCAGCAGCGCCTGGTTGCGGCGCCGTCGCGCGCGAATCCCGGCCGCGCCGGTGAGCTGCGCCGGCGTCGTCGCCGAAAGCTGCCGAGCAACCTCCCCCTCCGCGCGCAGGTACAGCGCCGGCGACGTCCCCTCCGGCACCGTCCGGCTCAGCTCGAGCACGCCGCGCACCGTCCCCGACGGCAGCCCCAGCGTCTCCTCCGCCGCCGCCGCCGCGTGCGCCTCGTCGTAGGCGGCGATCCACCGCCGGAACAGCCACCACGCCAGCGCCCCGCCGCCCAGCACGGCGAGCAGCTCGACGGCCAGCGGGGCCGCGCCCGGGTCGCGCCACGTTTCCGCGCCGCCGACCGCCCAGGCCAGCACCAGCACGGCCGGTACGACGGCCGCCACCGATCCCGCCGCGGCCCACAGACCGTCGATGTGGACGCGCCGCTTGGCCGCGGCGATCGTGCTCCAGAGGCGCTGACCGGTCGGGCTCATCGTGCCACCTGTGCGAGTGCGTAGACGAAGAGGTTGACGCCCATCCGGAGCGCCGCCTCGTGCAGCTCGGGCGGATCACCGTACGTCTGCGGGTCTTCCCATCCGTTCCCCAGGTCCGACTGGTAGCTGTAGAAGACCACCATCCGGCCGTCGTGGAAGATCCCGAAGCCTTGTGCCGGCTTCCCGTCGTGCTTGTGGATCTTGGGCAGGCCCCGCGGGAAATCGTAGAACGCGTGGTAGATGGGATGGTCGCCCGGCAGCTCTGTCAACGGCGCGTCCGGGTAGATCCGCTTGATCTCCCGGCGGAAGCTGTCGTCCATCCCGTAGTTGTCATCGGCGTGGAGGAAGCCGCCGCCGTCCAGGTACTGGCGCAGCAGCTTGACCTCCTCGTCCGTGAAATGGACGTTGCCGTGCCCCGTCATGTACAGGTACGGGAACGTCCACAGCTGTGGGTCCGTGATCTTGACCCGGCCGGGAGTCGCGACGACCGGGATCCCGGTCCGCGTGCGGATGGCGTTCAGGAGGTTCGGCAGGCCCGACGGATTCGCGTACCAGTCTCCGCCACCGCCGTACTGCAGTTGTGCGATCGTGAGCGTCGGGCTCGCCGCCGGCGCCTCGGGCGCGGCAGCCATCGCCAGGGCGAGAAGCGAAACCAGCAGCGACTTCACTATGAATTTCCTCCGCTCTCCCTCGCCAGCGCAAGGGCGATCTCGTACGCGCGGTTGCGCGGGATCCCTACCGCGTCCGCCACGCGCTTCGCTGCGGCACTCGGACGCAGCCCTTCATCCAACAGTTCTCGGGTCCGGCGCCGGGCCGCCGCCTCCGCGTCCTCCGCGGCGGCCGCCGCAGGCCGCCCGCCCACCATCACCACCACCTCGCCCCGCGCGCCTTCAGCCTCGTAGTAACGCCGGACCTCGCCCACAGTTCCACGCACCACCGATTCGTGCAGCTTCGTCAACTCCCGCGCCACCGCCACCGCCCGGTCCGGCCCGCAGCGCGACTCCAGATCCGCCAGCAGCCGCACCAGCCGCCCCGGCGCCTCGTACAGCACCGCCGTGTGCGGCAGCGCCGCGATCGCCTCCAGCCGCTCCGCTCGCTCCCCCCCGCTCCGCGGCAGGAAGCCGTAGAACGTGAACGGCTCCACGGGTAGCCCCGAGGCCACCAGCCCGGCCAGCAGCGCCGACGCGCCCGGGACCGGGATCACCTCGTGCCCCGCGGCGACCGCGCCTTGCACGATCCGTGCGCCGGGATCCGACAGCAACGGCGTTCCGGCGTCCGACACCAGCGCAAGGTCCTCCCCGGCGTCCAGCCAATCCACGACCCGCTTCGTCCGCGCCGCCTCGTTGTGCTCGTGAGCCGAGACGAGTGCCGTGGCGATACCGTAGTGCCGCAGGAGGATCGACGTCCTCCGCGTGTCCTCGGCGAGGATGCGGTCCACCTCGCGGAGCACCTCGACGGCACGGTACGTGATGTCGGCCAGGTTCCCGATGGGGGTGCTCACAATATAGAGATGTGACATGCACTTACGGTAGTGGGAGGGAGCCGCCGGAAACGCCGCCGCCCCCGCCGCCCCGCCCCGTTCGCGCCGCATCGGGCGCCGACGGAGCGAGGCGTCGCGGGGGCGGCGGTGGCCGGCCGCGACGCCCGCGTCTTCAGCTCAGGTGCTGCTGGACCTTCTGCTCGAGGTAGGCGCGGGGCACCGCGCCGACCACGGTGTCCACGAGCTTGCCGTCCTTGAAGAAGAGCAGGCTGGGGATCGAGCGGATGTTGAATCGCATCGAGGTCTGCTGGTTGGTGTCGACGTCGAGCTTGAGCACCTTGAGCTTCCCCTCGTACTCGTGCGCCAGCTGCTCGACGATGGGCGCCACCATGCGGCACGGCCCGCACCAGACCGCCCAGAAATCGACGAGCGCGAGGCCCGGCGCGCTCTCGACCTCCTGGCTGAAATCCGCGTCCGTCACCGGCCGCACCTTCCCGTTCTCCGCCATCCTCTTCTCCTTGTCCGAGGCCGCGGCCCGTGGCTCGCGCGCGGCTCCGAGGTTACCTTTTTGGCTAGCGCAGGGTTGCAAGAAACCGGCCCGAGTCGGCTATGGACCAGCTCCCTCTCGACCACGTCGCCGTGGCCGTCCGCTCCATCGCGGAATCGTTGCCGCTCTTCGAACTCCTAGTCGGCGCAAGGGGTTCCGAGCGCGAGCGCGTCGCCGCCCAGGGCGTCGACGTCGTGTTCGTCGGCAGCGACGGCGCGAAGGTCGAGCTCATCGAGCCCCTCTCGTCGGAATCCGGCGTCGGGCGCTTCATCGAGAAGCGGGGCCCCGGACTGCACCACGTTGCCTTCCGCGTCCCCGACCTCGCCGCCGCGCTCGAGCGCCTGGCGGCGCAGGGCATCGAGCTCATCGACCGTGAGCCCCGACCCGGAGCCCACGGCCACCGCGTCGCCTTCCTCCACCCTCGCAGCACCGCCGGCGTGCTCGTCGAGCTCGTCGAGGGATGAGCCGCCTCGACTTCACCATCGTCATCCCGGCGCTGGACGAGGAGGCCCGCATCGAGCGCACCCTCGCCGCCGCCCGCGCCGCGTTCGGCGATCGCGCCGAGTACATCGTCGCCGACGGCGGGAGCGCCGACGCGACCGTCGCCCGTTCGCGGGCCGCCGGTGCCCGCGTCCTCCACGCCCGCGGCGGCCGCGGCGCCCAGCTCGCGGCCGGCGCCGCGATGGCGGCGGCGCCCGCGATCGTCTTCCTTCACGCCGACACGCTCGTTCCGCCCGATGCCGCCGCCGTGCTGGCCACCGCCCTCGCCGACCCGCGCGTCGTCGGCGGCGCGTTCCGGCTACGCTTCGATCCGGCCGAGCGGCCGACCGCCGCGCAACGGCTACTCGCCCGCGGCATCGGCTTCCGCTCCCGCGCCTTTCGCACCGCGACCGGCGACCAGGCGATCTTCGCGCGCGCCGCCACGCTCGCAGCCGTCGGCGGCGTTCCCGCGGTTCCGCTCTTCGAGGACGTCCGGCTCTATCGAGCGCTACGCCGCGCCGGCCGGGTCCGGCTGCTCGACGCCGCGGTGACGACCTCGCCTCGGCTCTGGCGGACGCGTGGCACGCTCCGGGTGGTGCTGCTCCACCTCGCCTTCCGCGCGCTGCACGCCGCCGGCGTCTCGCCCGCGCGTCTCGCCGCCTGGTACTATCGGCCGCGAGCGTCGCTCCGCCCTACGGCCGCCCGTTCAACGCGTTGACGTCGATCTGCTCCACGAGCCACGAGCCGTTCTTCGACTGGACGACGGTGAACGGCACGACCGGCGTCCCCTCCGCCAACTGCAGCCGGACGTTGATCCGCACCGCCTCCCCGATCCGGCCCGGCACGACCGACTGGCCCTGCACCTCGTAATCCTGGTGGCGGAGGAGCGAGGCCAGCGCGAACATGCGCTGCTCGACCTGCGCCCGGCCGTCCCGCTCGGCGACGCTCCCGTCCTTCGTGCCGAACAGCCGGCTCATCGTCACCAGGTCGTTGTCGTTGGCGGCGCGCAGGAACTGCTCGACGACCAGGCGCGGAGCGATCCCGGGCGCGATGCCCGACGAGGGCTCCAGGCTGCGGTGGGCACAGCCCAGGGTCAGCGCCGCAGCCAGCAGGCCGAGCGCCCACCCCGCGACGCGGCGGGACATGGGGGAGTGTCGCATGAGAGAGGACTCCGGAAAAGAACTGCGCCGCCCCCGCATCAGGGGGCGGCGCGAACGTTAGGCCGAATGCCGGCGGGCTGTCAAGCGGCCTCGTGCGCCGAGCCGCTCGGCTCTTCGCCCTTGCGGAACGTCAGCGCCGGCGACGCCGGTTCTCGGTCGACCACGATCGTGTCGCCATCGTGGAACTCGCCTTCCAGCAGCCGCAACGCCAGCGGGTTCTGCACCATCCGCTGGATGGCCCGCTTCAGCGGCCGGGCGCCGAAGGACGGCTCGAAGCCCTCCTCCACGATCAGCCGCTTCGCCTCCGGCGTGATCCGCAGCGTGATCTTGCGCTCGGCCAGGAGCTGCTCCACCCGCCGGAGCTGGATCTCCACGATCCGCTCGAGCTCCGACTCGCCCAGCGGGCGGAAGATGATCGTGTCGTCCACCCGGTTCAGGAACTCCGGCCGGAAATGCGCCCGCAGCTCGCGCAGCACCATCGCCTCGACCGCCGACCACTCGCCGACGCCCGTCCGCTCCAGGATCAGCGGGCTGCCGATGTTCGAGGTCATGATGATGACCGTGTTCCGGAAGTCCACCGTGCGCCCCTGCGAGTCCGTCAGGCGCCCATCGTCCAGGATCTGGAGCAGGACGTTGAAGACGTCCGGGTGCGCCTTCTCGATCTCATCGAAGAGTACCACCGAGTACGGCCGGCGCCGCACCGCCTCCGTCAACTGCCCGCCTTCCTCGTAGCCGATGTATCCGGGCGGCGCCCCGATCAGCCGCGCCACGGCGTGCCTCTCCATGTACTCCGACATGTCGATGCGCACCATCGCATTCTCGTCGTCGAACAGGAACTCGGCGAGCGCCCTCGCCGTCTCCGTCTTCCCTACGCCCGTCGGGCCGAGGAAGATGAACGAACCGATCGGACGGTTCGGGTCCTGCAGCCCGGCGCGGCTCCGGCGCACCGCGTTCGCCACCGCCTCGACCGCCTCGCGCTGCCCGATCACACGTCCCGCCAGCAGCTCCTCCAGGTGCGCGAGACGCTGACGCTCCGTCTCCAGCATCCGCGACACCGGAATCCCCGTCCAGCGCGACACCACCTCCGCCACGTCCTCCGACGTGACCTCCTCCTTCAGGAACCGGCCCTTCCCCTGCTCCGCCTCCAGCTTCGCTTCCGCGTCCGCGAGCTCCCGCTCCAGCCGCGGAATCTCGCCGTACTGCAGCTCGGCCGCCCGGTTCAGGTCGCCCGTCCGCTGCGCCCGCTCCGTCGCCATCTTCGCATCGTCGATGCGCTGCTTCAGGTCGCGGATGTGCTGGATCTCCGCCTTCTCCGCCTGCCACCGCGCCTTCATGCCGTTCGACTTCTCGCGCAGCTCCGCGAGCTCCGCCTCGATCCGGCCCCGCCGCTCCACCGCCTCCGGGTCGTCCTCCCGCTCCAGCGCCGTCCGCTCAATCTCCAGCTGCATGATGCGACGCTCGACTTCGTCGATCTCCTGCGGCAGCGAGTCGATCTCGATCCGCAGCCGGCTCGCCGCCTCGTCGATCAGGTCGATCGCCTTGTCCGGCAGGAAGCGCCCGCCGATGTAGCGGTCCGACAGCTTCGCCGCCGCGATCAGCGCCGAGTCCGTGATCCGCACGCCGTGGTGCACCTCGTAGCGCTCCTTCAGCCCCCGCAGGATCGCGATCGTGTCCTCCACGCTCGGCTCCCCGACGTACACCGGCTGGAAGCGCCGCTCGAGCGCCGCGTCCTTCTCGATGTGCTGCCGGTACTCGTCGAGCGTCGTCGCGCCCACCACCCGCAGCTCCCCCCCCGCCAGCGCCGGCTTCAGCATGTTGCCGGCGTCCATCGCGCCCTCCGCCTTCCCCGCCCCCACCAGCGTGTGCATCTCGTCGATGAAGACGACGTAGCGCCCCTCCGCCTCGGTCAGCTCCTTCAGCACCGCCTTCAGGCGCTCCTCGAACTCGCCCCGGTACTTCGCCCCCGCCACCAGCGCTCCCAGATCCAACTGCACCACCCGCTTCTCCCGCAGCCCCTCCGGAACGTCCCCGCTCACCACCCGCTGCGCCAGCCCCTCCACGATCGCCGTCTTCCCCACCCCCGGCTCCCCGATCAGCACCGGGTTGTTCTTCGTCCGCCGCGACAGCACCTGGATCACCCGCCGGATCTCCTCGTCCCGCCCGATCACCGGGTCCAGCTTCCCCCGCCGCGCCAGCTCCGTCAGGTCCTTCGTGTATCGCTCCAGCGCCTGGTACTGCTGCTCCGGCTCCTGCGACGTCACCCGGTGAGGGCCCCGCACCGCTTCCAGCGCGTCGAACAGCGCGTTGCGCGTCGCCCCCTGCTGCGCCAGCAGGTCCCGCGTCGTCGAGCCCTTCTGCTCCGACAGCGCAAGCAGCAGGTGCTCCGTCGACACATACTCGTCCTTCAGCTCCCGCGCCTCCTGCTCCGCGCGGTCGAAGATCTGGTTCAGCTCCCGGCTGATCGACGGCGACGACCCGCCAGTCTGCTTCGGCAGCCGGTCCACCGCCTGCCGCAGCCCCTCCCGCAGACGGCCGATGTTCACGCCGACCTTCTCCAGGATCGGCGGCACCACCGTCTCGTCCTGCGTCAGCAGCGCATCCAGCAGGTGCACGTCCTCCAGCGTCGGGTTCCCCCGTCGCTGCGCCTCGTGGGCCGCCATCTGAATCGCCTCGGCGGCCTTGATCGTAAGACGATCGTAGTTCAACACGCTCGGCTCTCGCTCGTTTTCGTTGCCACCCTACCCCGGCCCCTATTCCAACAGCTTTTGAAGTAGTACCCCGCACGCCGGCCCGAGTCTCCCGCTTCGGTCCGCTGGACCGGGCAAACGACGTGCCCCCGCCCGCTGCCGTTCTGGCAGCGGGCGGGGGCACGTTGGCACCGCGCGCGCCCGACGCTCCGCGTCGCCTAGAGAGCCGGCCCCAGCATTACGGCGTTCACGAACGGCGCGAACATGCCGTAGAACGAGGCGCGGAAGAGGGGGTCGTCCGCGAAGAGCACGACGCGACCGCGGCCGAGGCGCTTGTCGACGAGCCACGCGGAGCCGGACAGCGACTGGAGGTTCTGGTCGCTGATGACGCCGCTAACCTTCTTCAGGTTGTCAGGGAAGTAGGCGGCGGTCTCGAAGCCGGCGTCGGGCGTGAAGGCGAGCGTACCGCTCTTCAGGACGAAGAGCGTCGAGTCGGTTGCGGCTCCGGCGCCGAAGGCGAGCGGATGTGCCGGGTCGAGGCGCACGGTGAGGATCGTTCCGGGGACTTCGCTCTCCCAGCGCTCCAGGTCGCGCCGTTCACGGCCGCTGAGCGCCTTGGCGGAGTCGGCGCGCGAGGTGCGGCGCCCCGACGCGCCCCGGGACTTGATGTCGGCGAGCGGCTCGGCCACCTCCCCCGCTCCGGCCCCGACCGCGATGAGCCGGCCGCCGCGCTGCACCCACGCCTTCAGCCGGCCGAGGGTCTTCTCGTCCAGCGCATCCTCGGAGAGCTCGGGCACGACGAGCACGTCGTAGTCGTCGAGGTCGACCTCGCCGGCCCGGTCGACGGGCAGCGCATCGAACGGCAGCCCGAGGATGCGCTCGAGGAAGAACCACGCGCCGCCGTAGGACGAGGCGGCGGTGCCGTCGCCGGAGAGCAGCGCCAGGCGGGGCAGCTTGAGCGGCGCGGCGTCGGCGGTGCCGAGGTCGTTGCCGTCGGCCACGCGCCCGCTCGCGATCGGCGAGGCGATCTCGAGGACGCCGCTCTCGCGCAGCTTGCGGCTCATGTCCTCGGTGCCGTGCCGCGGCAGGAAGAACGTCCCCGCGGGCCAGCTCTTTCCGCCGGCCGTGAACGGCTTCTCCATGGCGACGACGCGCCCGCCGGCCTTGAGGTAGGCCACGACGCGCGGCCACGAGCCCATCCCGGGGAGGGCCAGGTAGCCGTATGGCTCGCCCGGGGTCGCGTCGGCCTGCCCATCCCGGCCGTCCGCGACGGGCGCGGCCTTGGCCACGATCCGGCCGGCCGCCGTGTCCGTCGCCGGCAGCGGGGTCCAACCCGCGGCCGGTGCGCGGGTCAGCGAGTGCGCCTCCACGCCGTACGCGTACGGCAGCGACCACGCGCTCACGTCGTACGAGAACGTCGCCTTGAGCATCGTCTCGGGCTGAAGCAGCGTGACGGCGAGCCGGCCGCGGGGCTGGCGCGCCCGGACCAGGTACGTGCCGGCCGGGAAGTCACGCCGCGGCTGGAACCCGGCGTGGACCCGCGCGTCCGCCCGGAACGCCCGGTCGGCCCGCTCCACCTGGATTCCCTCGTCCCGCAGCAACGCGACGAGCGCGTGGGCGCGCATCGTGTCGGCACCCGGGACGATCAGGATGTCCGGGAGCCCCTCCCCCTGCGTGCGGTGGAAGCGCCCGAAGTCCAGCAGCATCGCCGTCCGGTTCGCGGCGGCCGTCCGCGCCGTCGCCTCGCCGGTCGTCCGGTGATGCGTCGCGCGGTCCTTCAGCGTGAGGATCAGCCCGTCCGGGCGCCGGTACGCGAGCCCGGCGCGCCCGCCCCCGGCCTGCTCGTACGTCATCCCGATCGCGCCCAGGAGCGACGGCCAGCTGTCCCCGTAGATCGGCGCGAAGAAGTCGTAGCTCTCCCGCGTGAAGTACGGCCACCCCTGCGCGTCGAACGCCGCCGCGTTCGCCTCCCCGAAGCGCTTCGACCACGCGAGGATGTGCGGCGGGTAGATCGGGTTGATCGGCTCGGTCGCGGGGAAGAAGAAGTACGACGAGTTCGAGCTCATCTCGTGGAAGTCCACATCCACCTGCGGCATCCAGTACCCCCACGTCGCGACCCGCTGCCGCGTCTCGGGCTGCGTCATCGCGGCCCAGTCGCGGTTGAGGTCGAAGAGGTAATGGTTGAACCGGCCGCCGGGCCACGGCTCCCAGTGCTCCCGCGACTCCGGGTTGGGGTTCGGCTCCACGCCCGTCGCCTGCTTGTACCAGCTCACGTACCGGTTCCGGCCGTCCGGGTTGACGACCGGGTCGATGACGACGATCGCCGAGTCGAGCACCCCGGCCACCGCTTCGGCACCGCGCGCCAGGTCCCATGCCGTCCACATCGCCGCTTCGCTCGACGAGCTCTCGTTCCCATGCACGCCGTACTGGAAGTAGATGACCAGCGGATTGTCGCGCACGATCTCGCGGGCCCGCAGCTCCGTCGTGCCGGGCGCCGCCAGCTCCCGGTTCCGATCCAGGACCGCGTCCAGCCGCGCCAGGTTCTCCTCCCGCGCGATCACGACCTGGATCAGCGGGCGGCCCTCGGCCGTCTCGCCGTATTGCCGAACCCGCACGCGGGGCGACCGCGCCGCCAGCGTCTCCATGTACCGCACCACGTTCGCGGGGTCCGTGAACCGCTCGCCGATCCCGTACCCCAGCACGTCCTGCGGCGACGGTGGCGCGGCCCCCGCGCCGCCTTGCTGGGCCGTGGCCGGACCGGAAGCGAGCAGGATGGACACGAGTGCCGCCGGCGCGATGAGCGCCCGAGAACCGAGCATTCGCAAACCCTTCACCGGTGGGGTGATGAGGAAAAAGAGGGCCGAAACTAACCGGGCGGCCCGCTCGCGGGCAACCATGCCGTTGACGCCGGGGCGCCGGCGCCGTACGCTTCCGCGTCCCGTCGAGCCCGTTCCCCGCGACTATGATCCGCTCGCGCCTGACCTGCGCCCTCGCCGCCGCGCTCACCCTCGCCGCCTGCCGCCCCGCGGGCCGGAGCGAGACCGTGGCCGGCGTCTCGCCGTCGCGCTACGCCGACGCCATGGTCGCGCTCCGTCGCCTTTCCGCGGAGACCCACTCCGCCGCCGAGTTCCAGGCGCGGAAAGCCGAGACGCTCGCCCGTCTGCACGTCACGGAGCCGCAGCTCCAGGAGTTCGCGCGCGCCCACGCTACCGACGTCGCCCTGATGTCGGCCGTCTGGGACACCGTCGAGGCGCGGCTCGGCCGCGCCCAGCCGCCGACTCCGCCCCCCGGCCGGCCCTGAGCGGACTCCCCTCGAGACCGCTCCCAAATCGTTTCAACGCAGCACTTTCCGACCGACTCGCATCCCCTTTCGGCATGGCTCGGAGATTGCACTCTGCGACCCCAGAGCGCCGGGGGCGGCGCCCTGGGAATCCGGGAGGGGGCAATGGTCGGCTTGGAGCATAGATTCGCGGAGTGCACCGGCAATTGGCGGCTGGTGGGGACGGGGGAGGAGCGGTGCATCCGTTGCGACCGCTGCGATTCCCACTTCTCGGCCACACCGGAGAACCGCCTGGCCGCCATCGACGAGAACTACGCGGGCATCTACCTGCGGCGGCTCACGGCCGAAGGTCTCGCGCAGCTCGAGTCCGAGCGCGGCGACATCGGCGACTGACCGGGACACCCCGGCAGGGGTGCCCCGGCGACATCACTCCCACTCGATGGTGGCGGGGGGCTTGGAGCTGACGTCGTAGCAGACGCGGTTCACGCCCCTCACCTCGTTGATGATCCGGGACGAGACTCGGGCCAGGACCTCGTGCGGGAAGGGGTACCAGTCGGCCGTCATGCCGTCGCGGCTCGTGACGGCCCGTAGCGCGACGACGTGCTCGTAGGTCCGGAAATCGCCCATCACCCCCACGCTGCGCACCGGCAGCAGCACCGCGAACGCCTGCCAGATGTCGTCGTAGAGATCGGCCGCCCGGATCTCCTCGAGGTAGATCGCATCCGCCTCGCGCAGGATCTTGAGCTGGTCCTCGGAAACCGGCCCGAGGACCCGGATCGCGAGCCCCGGCCCCGGGAACGGATGCCGCCCCACGAGCTCCTCCGGCAGCCCGAGCTCCCGGCCTACGTTCCGCACCTCGTCCTTGAACAGCTCGCGCAACGGCTCGATCAGCTCGAAGGCCATGTCCTTCGGCAGGCCGCCCACGTTGTGGTGCGTCTTGATCGTCGCGGACGGTCCACGCACCGACAAGGACTCGATGACATCCGGGTAGAGCGTCCCTTGCACCAGGAATCGGGCGTTCTGGCCATGCTCGCGCGCGGCCCGCTCGAAGACGCGGATGAAGGTCTCGCCGATGATCCTCCGCTTGCGCTCCGGATCCTCGACCGTCTCGAGCCGCCCCAGGAACTCGCTCGAGGCGTCGACCACCACGAGCTTCATCCCCATGTGCTGCCGGAACGCTCGCTCGACCCCCTCCCGCTCGCCCTGCCGCAGCAGCCCGGTGTCGACGAAGATGCAGGTGAGCTGCTCGCCGATCGCGCGATGCACGAGCGCGGCGGCCACGGACGAGTCGACGCCGCCGGAGAGCCCGCAGATGACCGGCGCGTCGCCCACCTGCTCGCGGATCCGCCGGATGTGGTCCTCGATGAACGAGCCGGCCGTCCAGGTCGGCTCGCACCGGCAAACCCGGAACAGGAAGTTCGAGATGAGTTCGCCGCCTCGAGGCGTGTGAGCCACCTCCGGGTGGAACTGCACGCCGAACACCGGTCTATCCTCCGCGCGGAACGCGGCCACGGGCAGCGTCTCCGTGCGCGCGAGCGTGCGGTAGCCGGCCGGCGGCTCGTCGACGTGATCCCCGTGGCTAGCCCAGACCGTCGCCCGCTCCCCGCCCTGGAAACCGGCAAACAGCTCGTCCGGCTCCTGGGTCGTGAGCTCCGCCCGACCGTACTCGCGGATCCCCGGGTGAACCCGGCCGCCCTCCAGGAATGCGATCATCTGCATCCCGTAGCAGATCCCGAGCACCGGCACGCCCAACCGCAGGAGCTGGGGATCCGGCCGGTAGACGTCCTCGTCGTAGACCGACGCCGGCCCGCCCGACAGCACGATGCCGCTCGGCCCCCACTCGCGAACCCAGTCGAGGGAGACGGTCGGCGGGTGAATCTCGCAGTAGACGCGCTCCTCCCGGATGCGCCGCGCGATCAGCTGCGTGAACTGCGAGCCGAAGTCCAGAATGAGGATCCGGTTGTTCATCTCGATCCGATGGTATGGGTGGTCACCGCGGTCGTGCGGGTCCCCCGTTGCGCGAACGGCGAGAGCGGACACGCCGATCTCGCCGTTCGCCCCGGCCGGACCCGAACCGCCGGCTCACAGGCATTCGACCTCGCCTCGAACGAGGTCCTCGTACGTCTCTCGGCGCCGGATCAGGCGGGATCGCTCTCCGTCCACCAGCACCTCCGCGGGGCGGGTGCGCGCGTTGTACGTCGACGCCATCGCGAAGCCGTACGCCCCCGCCTCCCCGATGACCAGCAGCTCCCCTTCACGCGGCCGCTCCACGGGCCGGTCGAGCGCCAGGAAATCCCCACTCTCGCAGATCGGACCGACCACGTCCACGGTGATCGTATCCCGCTCGGGGTGCTGCTCCGCCGGCGCCACGTGGTGGTAGCTCGCGTAGTGGCTCGGCCGCAGCAGGTCGTTCATCCCGGCATCCGTGATGACGAACGTCTTCTCCCCCATGTCCTTGATGTACAGGACCCGGGTGAGCAGCACGCCCGCCGGTCCGACGACGTAGCGGCCGGGCTCGAAGACCGCTCGCAGCCCCGAGTCTCGCAGCAGCGGCACCAGCGCCTTGCCGAACTCCGCCGCCGGCATGCCCTGCCCGCCCTCGTAGGGGATGCCGAAGCCGCCGCCCACGTCGATGTACTCCAGCTCGATCCCGTCGCGCCGCAGCTCGTCGACGACCTCCAGCACGCGCTGCACCGCCAGCACGTACGGCTCGACCTCCAGGATCTGGCTGCCGATGTGCACGTCGATTCCCCGTACCCGCAGCCCCGCCGTCCGTGCCGCCGCCCGATACAGCCGCAGCGCCTCCTCGATCGGGATGCCGAACTTCGTCTCGCGGTGCCCGGTTCGCGTGTATGCGTGTGGCGTCGGCGACTCGACGTCCGGGTTCACCCGCAGCGCGATCGGCGCCGGGATCCCCATCGCCTCGCCCAGCCCCTCCAGCTCGCGCAGCTCTCCGGCGCTCTCCACGTTGAAGCCGTAGATCCCCGCCTCCAGTGCCGCCGCCAGCTCCGTGACGGTCTTCCCAACGCCACTGAAGACGATCCGCTCCGGCCGGATCCCGGCGAGCCGCGCGCGGTAGAGCTCGCCACCGCTCACGATGTCGGCGCCCGCGCCCTCCTCGGCCAGCAGCCGCAGCACCGAGAGGTTGCCGTTCGATTTCACGGAAAACGCGATCAGCGGGTCCAGCTCGGCGAAAGCCGACCGGAACTCGCGGAACCGCGTGACGATCTCACGCCGGCTGTAGACGTAGAGGGGCGTCCCGAACTGCGCCACCAGCTCGTCGGCCGGCACCCCCTCGCAGAACAGCTTGCAGTCTCGGTAGTCGAAGGCGTTCACGGATCCTCAGTAGGCTCGGTCCCACACGGCTTCGTACTTCGCGTCGCCGCCGCACACCAAGCAGCGCGTCGGCGCCTCCGGCGAACGGAACTCCTCGAACGGCAGGCACCGGATGGTGGCCTTCGTCTCCTCCTTCACCTTCGCCTCGCACTCGGCGGAGCCGCACCAGCCGGCGTAGATGAAGCCGCCGGGCCCCTCGACGATCTCGCGGAAGCGGTCGTAGCTCTCCACGCCGCGGTACGAGTTCTCCTCGCGCCGCCGCCTCGCCGCCTCGAGCAGCGCGCGCTGGAAGGCTACCAGCCGCTCCGGCACGAGCGTCGTCACCGCGTCGATCGGCAGCGGCTCCTTCCGCGGCTGCCCCTCCAGCTCGAGGCGCCGGACCGCCATGACCTGCCCCTTCTCGATGTCCTTGGGGCCGATCTCCAGCCGGAGCGGAACGCCCTTCCGCTCCCACTCGAAGTACTTCGCCCCCGGCTTGACCGTGTCACGCGCATCCACGTGCACGCGAACCTGCCGCGCGCGCAGCCCGGCGGCGACCCGATCGGCCGCTTCGAGCGTCCGCGCCCGCTCCTCGTCGCTGCGGTAGATCGGGACGATCACCACCTGGATCGGCGCCAGCTGCGGCGGCACCACGATCCCCACGTCGTCGCCGTGCGTGAGCACCAGGCCTCCCACCAGCCGCGTGGAGGCGCCCCACGACGTGTTCCAGGCGTAATCCTCGCCCCCGGCCACCGTCTGGTACTTCAGCTCGAACTGCCGCGCGAAGTTCTGACCCAGGTTGTGCGACGTCGCCGCCTGCAGCGCCTTGTTGTCCTGCATCAGCGCCTCGCACGAGTACGTCCGCAACGCGCCCGCGAACTTCTCCGAGTCCGTCTTGCGGCCCAGAACGGGCGGCATCGCCATCCAGTTGTCCATGAACTCGCGGTAGATGCCGAGCATGCGGAGCGTCTCCTCCTCCGCTTCCGCCTCGGACGCGTGCGCCGTGTGCCCTTCCTGCCACAGGAACTCGGCGGTCCGGAGGAAGAGGCGCGTGCGCAGCTCCCACCGCACCACGTTCGCCCACTGGTTGATCAGGAGCGGCAGGTCCCGGTAGCTCTGCACCCACTTCGCGAACATCGCGTAGATGATCGTCTCCGACGTGGGCCGGATGACGAGTGGCTCCTCCAGCTCCTTCCCGCCCGCGTGCGTCACCACCGCCACTTCCGGCGCGAAGCCCTCGACGTGCTCCTTCTCCTTCTCCAGGAAGCTCATCGGGATGAACAGCGGGAAGTACGCGTTCTGGTGCCCGGTCGCCTTGAACATGCCGTCCAGCGCGCGCTGCATGTTCTCCCAGATGCCGTAGCCGTACGGCCGGATCACCATGCACCCGCGCACCGGCGAGTAATCCGCCAGCTCCGCCCGCAGCACGACCTCGTTGTACCAGGCGCTGAAGTCCTGCGCCCGGGGGGTCAGCCCCTGATCGTCCGCCATCTATCGCGCCTCCACATGACTCGGAGTATCTCCGTCCACTCTCTCGACCGGGACCGGACCCGGCTCCGGGTGCGCCGGCCGAGCGCCCGGTCTCACGCCGGCAGCTCGTCCAGCCGCACCCGCTGCTCCTCTCCCGTCGCCATCTCCCGCACCACCACCTCTCCGCTCTGCAGCTCGTCCGGCCCGATGACGACGACCCGCCGTGCCCCGCGCGCATCCGCGTCCTTGAGCTGAGCGCGCACGCCCGCCGGCCGCAGCGAGTACAGCACGGAGAGGCCCTGGCCCCGCAACCGGGATGCTACCCGGCGCACGACCCGGCGCTCCTCCTCGCCCACCGCCACCAGGTAGAAGTCGACCGCCGCCGCGCCCTCCGGGAGCAGCCCCCGGTCCGCGAGCAGCTCCTTCAACACCACGTCTCCCATGCCGAACCCCAGCGCCGGCAGCGACACACCGCTCACCGCGGCGAGGAGCGTGTCGTAGCGCCCGCCGCCGCAGATCGCGCGGAAAACGCCCTGGCGGTCGAAGATCTCGAACACGATCCCCGTGTAGTACGCCAGACCCCGCACAATGGTCGGATCGAACGCCACGAACTCGGCGAGCCCCAGGTCTGCGATCGTCCGGAAGAACTCCGTCAGCCGGTCCAGCTCCTCCGCCACGCCGGCCACGTCCCGGTAGGCGTCCGCGAGCGAGCCGAAGTCGCGGAACTGGAAGATCCGGAACACCTCATCGACGCTGGCGGGTCCGAGCCCCACCTCCGCCGCGAGCCGCTGCCGGATGACTCGGTCGTCTTCGCGCCCCAGCTTGTCGATGACCGCATACGCCGCCATCAGCTGGTCGGATGGCACCCCCGCGTGCAGCAGCAGGCGCTCCATGAGGCGCCGGTCGCTCACCCGCGCCACCACATCCGCCTCGGTCAGGCCGAGGAACCGCAACGCCTCGAGCGCGACCGCGAGGACCTCCGCGTCCGCGGCCACGCCCTCCTCGCCGACGATGTCGACGTTCCACTGAAAGTGTTCGCGGAGGCGGCCCCGTTGGGTCCGTTCGTAGCGGAAGAGCTGGGGGATGGAGAACCAGCGGATCGGCTTGCGCAGCTCGCCGGCGCGCGCGCCCACCATCCGAGCGAAGGTGGGCGTCATCTCGGGGCGCAGCGCGACCGCGCGCCCGCCCTTGTCCTCGAAGTTGTAGAGCTGGCGGACGATCTCCTCGCCGCTCTTCTCCGTGTAAAGCTCGAGAGCCTCGAGCGGCGGGCCGTCGTATTCGTGGAAGCCGAAGCGCCCGGCGGCCTCACGCCAGGCCGAGAAGATGTGCGCGCGGGTCGCGAAGTCTCTCGGATAGAAGTCCCGGAATCCCGGGAGACTGTTGTGCTGGGCCATCGCGCGAATCTAGACGGGCCCGGCGGAGGGCGGCAAGGGCGGATCCACGTCGCACGGCGGGATCCCGAGCGCCGCCAGAGCGTCGCCGACGGTGTGGAACGAGCCGGTCACTAGCACTGTTCCCTCCCCCGCCCGCTCCCGGGCACGGCCGAGCGCCGCCGTGAAGTCCGGGACGATCTCCGCCCCGCCGCTCGGGCGCGACGCCGACAGCGCCGCCACCGGGTCCCAGCGCCGACCGGCCGGCGCCGTCGGCGGCTCCGTGAGCACGGCCCCATCCACCGCCGCGAACAGCCGGGGCAGCATGCCGCCCCAGTCCTTGTCGCCGAGGATCCCCACGAGCGCGACCACCGGCCGCGGCAGCTCGAGCCACGGCAGCGCCGCCACCAGCGCCTCGATCCCGGCCACGTTGTGCGCGACGTCGAACAGCCACGTCCGGCCGTCCACCTGCTCCCGCTGCAGCCGTCCCGGCCAGCGGACGGCCGCCACGCCCCGGACGATCGCCTCGGCGTCCGGCCGAAGTCCGGGGCGCAGCAGCTCCAGCGCGCGCACCGCCAGCGCCGCGTTCGCCGCTTGATGCACCCCCGGAAGCGGAGTGGACAGCTCGAGCGTGCCCCATTGCGCCGTCGGCAGCCGCAGACTCGTCCCCCACGGGCCGGTCCGGACCTGCCAGGACGGCTCGATCAGGACGCTGTGGAACGCGGCGCCCAGCCCCGCCGCCCGCTCGCGGAGGATGGCCCGGATCGCCGGATCCGTCTCGGCCGTGACGACCGGCGTCGCGGCCTTGATGATCCCCGCCTTCTCCCGGGCGATGGCCTCGCGCGTGTCCCCCAGGTACTGGGCGTGGTCGAGCGCCACGTTCGTCAGCACCGCCACCTCCGGCCGCACGACGTTCGTCGCATCCAGCCGTCCGCCCAGCCCGACCTCGACCACGGCGACGTCGACAGCCGCCTCCGCCAGTGCCAGGAACGCCACGGCCGTCGTCGATTCGAAGAACGACGGCGCCTCGCGCTCGATCCCCGGCCAGAGCGCTCGCGCCGCCGCCAGCAGCGCCGGCTCGTCCAACGGCTCGCCGTCGATGCGGATCCGCTCCCGGAACGAGCAGAGGTGCGGCGAGGTGTAGAGACCGACGCGCAGCCCGGCCGCGGACAGTACCGACGCCAGCAGCGCCGAGACCGATCCTTTGCCGTTCGTGCCACCGACGTGGATCGTCGGGAAGCCGAGCTGCGGGTCGCCCACGTCGCGCAGCAGGCGCTCGACGCGATCGAGCCCCCACCGAATGCCGGCGGTCAGACGGGGGAACAGCTCCCGGACGAGGTCGGAATACGTGTCAGGAGGGGGGCCGGGCGGTGGGCCGGCCGGCGGGGAGGGCGCTGCTTCACGATCGGAGTCGGCCAACAGGCTCAATCTCCCGACCGCTCCTTGCGGGAAGGCCGGCCGTTGCGGCGCCGCCGCGACCGCGGCGTCGTCGTCTCCTGCTGCGCCGCCGGGGCCACCACGACAGGCTCCGGCTCCGCCGCGCCGCTCTCCCCGGTCGCCGCCGGGACGGGCAGGCCCAGCATGTGGCGCAGCAGCCGGCCGAGCGTGGTCTTCATCGTCCGGCGGTCGACGATGTGGTCCACCATCCCGTGCTCGAGCAGGAACTCGGAGCGCTGGAACCCGCTGGGCAGCTCCTGCTTGATCGTCTGCTCGATCACTCGCGGTCCCGCGAAGCCGATCAGCGCCCCCGGCTCCGCCAGGTTCACATCGCCGAGCATCCCGTAGGAGGCCGTCACCCCGCCGGTCGTCGGATTCGTCAGCACCGAGACGTAGGGGATGCTGGCCTCGTGCAGCTCCGCGAGCGCCACCGACGTTTTCGCCATCTGCATGAGGGAGAGGATCCCCTCCATCATGCGCGCACCGCCGGACGCGCTTACGATGATGAGCGGCCGGCGGTCGTCACGCGCGCGCCGAGCGACGCGGGCGATCTTCTCGCCCACGACGGAGCCCATGCTCCCGCCGATGAACTCGAAGTCCATGACCGCCAGCGCGACGGGGATCCCCTCCAGCTCGGCGACCCCGGTCACCACGGCGTCCCCGCGGCCCGTCGCGCGCTCCGCCGCCTCCAGGCGCTGCGTGTACGGCTTGAGGTCGACGAATCCCAGGGGGTCCGCGCTCCGCAGCCCCGACTCCGTCTCGGCGAAGCTCCCCTCGTCCGACAGCAGCCGGATGTAGTCGTCGGTGGCGATCCGGTGATGATGCCCGCAGGTGGGACAGACGTACAGGTTCTGCTCCAGCCGGGCCCGGTACAGGATCTCGCCGCACTCGGGGCACTTGTCGAAGACGTCCGTCGGCAGGTCTCGCCGGTCCGCCGCCCTGAGCTTCTGCTTCTCCTTCCGGAACCACGTCATCGTCTCAGATCTTCCCCCCCTGCTCCGACGCAATGCGCTCCGCGACGCCGAGCGCCAGGTACGTCGCCAGGAGGAACGAGCCCCCGTAGCTGATAAACGGGAGCGGGATCCCGGTCACCGGCGTCACGCCGACGGTCATGCCGACGTTTTCCAGGACGTGAGCGAACCAGGCTCCGAAGATACCGAACACGACCACCCCCGCAAAGGGGTCCGCCACGCGCTCCGCGATGCGCGCCAGGCGCCACAGCACCAGCCCGAACAGGACCAGCACCGCCATCGTCCCGAGGAACCCGAACTCCTCGCCGATCACGCTGAAGATGAAGTCGGTCTGCTGCTCCGGCAGGAAGGCGAGCCGCTTCTGCGTTCCCTGCGTGAACCCCTTGCCGAACACGCCGCCGCTCCCGATCGCCACGCGTGACTGGATGACGTGGTACCCGGCGCCGCGCGGGTCGATGTTCGGGTCGACGAAGACGAGGATCCGGTTCTTCTGATACGGCTTGAGGTGGTTCCACACCGGGACCGCCGCGGTGCCGGCGATCAGGTTCGCCGCTACGACCGCGGCCGCCTCCGACAGGTACGAGCGATAGAAGTACAGGAACGCGATGAGCACGACCATGTACGCGCTGAAGAGCCATCCCTGGAACGCCAGGATCAGCGCGACGAGCGGACTGAGCAGCATGAAGATCAGTCCCACCGGCGTGCCGCCCCAGTAGAGCGTCGCGAGCAGCACGACGCCGAAGACCAGCGCGGTCCCGAGGTCCGGCTGGAGCAGCACCAGCACCATCGGCAGCGCCACCACCGCGATCGGCTTCCAGAGCTGGAAGATGCTCGACGGCGGCTCGCGCCAGCTCCCCATCACGCGGCCGAGCATGAGCACGGTCGCCAGGTTCGCGAACTGCGACGGCTGGAACGAGACCGGCCCGAGCGGGATCCACTGCTTCGTCCCCTTCGCCGTGCCGTGCCCGACGCCGATGACCAGCGTGGCGAGCAAGAGCACGATGCTGAGCACGTAGAGCGGAACGGCCGCCCACTCGAACCACCGCACCTGCACCCGCGTCACCAGCACGAGCGCCGCGAACGCCACGCCCCACCACAGGAGCTGCATCCGCCAGAGGTGGATGACGCCCGGGTCCGGGACGTCGAGCTGCCCCGCCGAATAGATCATGGCGACGCCGATGGCGGTCAGCGCGAACACCGCCGCCACCAGCATGCCGTCGCCGAAGAGTCCGCGAATCCGTCGAATTACTGCCATCGAGCCCAGGGCGTGGGTCGCCCCGCCACCATGTATTCGCGGAGCGTCTGGACCGAATCGATCGGGATCCCGTACCGCTTCCGCAAGTAGTAGTCCGCCACCTTTGCCGCGTACTGTGCCGCCTCGGACCCGTGCGCGCCGAATTCCACGATCGTCGCCACCACGATCTCCGGCTTGCCGCCTTTCGGCCCGGCCATCCCCACGAACCAGGCGTGGTCCGTCCCGTGCGGGTTCTGCGCCGTCCCGGTCTTGCCGATCCAGTCCCAGTGCTCGAGCGCCGAGAGCCTCGCCGTGCCGTCCTCCTGCACCACTCGCCGCAGCCCCTCGCGGAGCCAGCCGAGGCTCTCCTCCGAGATGTGCAGGTCCCAGACCTCGCCCGAGTCCGCCGACACCGCGATGCGCGGCGAGCGCACCCGGCCGTCCGCCCCCAGAGCCGCGTAGAACTGCGCCATCTTGAGCGGCGTCTGATCGTTCGGCCCCTGACCGATCGACAGGCTCAGCACCTCGGCGGCCGTCGGCTTCCAGCCGAATCGCTTCTTGTACCAGTCCGGGTTGCGGGGAAACGTGCCGGCGCGTTCCGCGGGCGCGTCGATCCCCGACTTCCGGGAGAAGCCCAGCCGCGTTCCCTCCGCGCTCAGTCGGTCCAGCCCGATCCGCAGCCCCAATTCGTAGAAGTACACGTCACACGACAACTTGATCGCGTCGATCATGTTCAGGTAGCCGTGGCCGCGGTGGTCCCAGCACCGGAAGTAGCGGTTGCCGAACTGCATCCCGCCGGTGCACGGCTGCGGCATGTACTCCTTCGGGTTGACCACACCCAGCTCGAGGCCGATCGCCGCCGTCGCCAGCTTGAACGTCGAGCCGGGGGGGTACAACCCCACGGTCGCCCGCTGGAGGAGCGGCTTCGCCGGATCGTCCCGCAGCGCGTTCCACACCTCCGACGTCACGCCGTTGACGAAGAGGTTGGGGTCGTACGACGGGTTCGAGTAGATCGCCAGCACGTGACCGCTGCCGGGCTCCATCGCCACGATCGCGCCCCGCATCGAGTCCGGAAACACGTGCGACGCCCACTCCTGCAGGTCCAGATCCAGGTACAGCTTCAGGTTCCGCCCCGCCACCGGCAGGACCTGCGGACGCGGGGAGATGTCGCCGACGATCTTGCCCCGCGCGTCCACGTTGACGTAGCGGAACCCCGGCCGGCCGGCCAGATCCCGCTCGTACTCCCGCTCGAGCCCCGCCTTGCCGACGATCGCGCCCTGCTCGTACCCCTCGAACGTCGGGTCGGCCAGCTCCCGCTCGCTGATCTCCGCGACGTACCCGACCAGGTGGGCGACCGCCTTCCCCCCCGAGTACCGCCGCTTCGGCCGCATCTCGATGAACACCGTCGGGAATTCCAGCCGCCGCTCCTCGACCGCCGAGATCTGGTCGAAGTTCAGGTCGGACGAGATCAGCAGGGGCAGCGTCGGCGTCTGCCGGTGCCGCGCCAGCAGCTGCTCGATACGCTCGGGTGCCAGCCCCAGCAGCGGCGCCAAGCGGGTCAGCCGCGCCCGCAGCGTGTCCGTCGAGGCCGGCAGGATCGAGATCGCGTAGCTCGGGATGTTGTCGGCGATGAGCTGCCCCGTGCGGTCCACGATCGCACCACGCGGCGCCGGGATCAGGATGGGTCGGAAGCGGTTCGCCTCGGCCTGCTGTTCCAGGGAGTCGTAATCGATGAGCTGCGTCTTGACGAACGCCGCACCGAGGCCGCCGAGCCCGAGATAGAGCACGAGCATCGCTCCCAGCGCCCGGCGGCGGCGAGCGTGCGGGTGGAAGAGCTGCATTACCCTTGAATCCTGCGGATTCCTTGGCGCGAGATCGGCTCCCCGCTCGGGAGACCGGCGTCAGCGCTCCTTTGTGGTCGCCCGGTATCCGAGCAGCGCGAGCGTCCCCGCGATCGCGGCGTAGACGGCCGCCGTCGGCGCGTCGACGAGCAGCACCCGACGCAGGTCCACTCCCGCCGTGGACGGCAGCGTCGAGTAGAGCAGGAAGTAGAGCACGTCGTGCAGCCACTTCCCCAGGAAGAGGTACACCGCGACGAACAGCAGGCTGTCACCGACGAAGAAGTCGCGCGAGCGCGTCCCCAGAAACCCGAGCACCGCCAGCGCGACCGCGTCGGCGCCGAACGCCACGAGCGAAAGCGAGTCCTGGACGAGCCCGAGCACCAGCCCCACGCCGGCGGCGGCCGCGCCCGAGAGCCGCCGCGCCGCCAGCAGCACCGCGACCGTGAGCAGGTCCGGCGCCGTGGCGCCCAGGCCGAGGCCGAGGTGCAGCAGGAAGTGCAGAACGGCGAGGACCGCGATGAAGGCCCAGAAGCCCCAATTCCGGGCCGGCATTTACGGCGTCCTCGTCGTCCCCGTGTCCGGCGGCGGTTGCCGCGGTGCCGCCGTGGGCCGAGGCGGCGTCGCCGCGCTGTCCGGCTTCGTCAGCCCCGCGGTGTCCGGCGGCGCCGTCGTATGCCAGAGCGTCGAGAGATCGGCGCCCTGCTCCCCGGTCTGGACGCCGACGAGCACGTGCGTCACCTCCCCCGGTCGGACCGCCGGGTTGAGCAGGTAGCTCTTCCGCCACCCGGTGTCCGCTTCCTCGATCCCGACCACGGTTCCGATCGGGATGCCGCGCGGGAAGATCCCACCGCGCCCCGACGTCACGACGCGCGTCCCCGGGGCGATGTCCGTATGGAATGGCGCGCCGGTCAGCGAAAGCATGTCGTATTCCCGGAAGGCGCCGCCCCGCCGTGGCTCGACGATGCCGTACGCCACGCCGTCCGCCGTCATCGCGCTCGCCCGGAAGTCCGGATGGGTCCAGTCGATGGCCTGCGAGGAGTGGTCCCCCACATCCCGGACCACGCCGATCAGGCCGGCAGCCGAGATCACCGGGCTACCGACCTGGACGCCGTCCGCACTCCCGAGGCCGAGAAGAAACGTGCTCTCCGCGCCCTGCACGCCGGGGCGCAGCACCTCCGCCGGCAGGAACTTCGCCCCGGCCCGCTCCTTCAACCCCAGGAGCCCGCGCAGCCGGCGGTTCTCTTCCGCCAGGCTCGCCTGCGCCGCCACCAGCGCGGCCAGCGAATCGCGCTGCGCGCTGAGCACCGAGACGTCGACGCTCCCCTCGCGGCGCTCGACCAGTGTCTCCTGCCCCGCCAGGAACGGCCGTAGCACCGTCGACCGGACCGCGCTTCGGATCGGCTGTTTGACCGCCGCCGGGAGGAAGAAGAGAAGCAGCGCGAGGAGCAGGACACCGCCCGCGATCACCGCATCCCGTCGCCGCCCGCTCCGTGTGCCGCCGAAATACTCTGCCACTTAGGTGTTCAGCACGCTGCGGAACCGCTCGAACTCGTCCAGGATGCGCCCCGCCCCGCGGACGACGCACGTGAGCGGCTCCTCGTCCACGTGGATCGGCAGGCTCGTGTCGTGCGCCAGCAGTTGGTCCAGTCCCCGGATCAGCGCGCCGCCCCCCGTCATCACGATCCCCCGGTCCACGATGTCCGACGCCAGCTCGGGGGGCGTGATCTCCAGCGCCCGGCGCACCGCGTCCACGATCGCCTGGATCGGCTCCTGGATGCACTCCCGGATTTCCTGCGAGTGTACCCGCACCGTCTTCGGGATGCCGCTGACGAGGTCGCGCCCCTTGACTTCCATCTCCCGCTCGTCGCCGTTGTTGAACGCGGACCCGATCTGGATCTTGATCGCCTCCGCCGTCGGCTCGCCGATCAGCAGGTTGTAGTTCTTGCGCAAGAACGTCACGATCGCGCTGTCGATCTCGTCGCCGCCGACCCGGATCGACGTGTCCGACACGATCCCGCTGAGCGCGATCACCGCGATCTCCGTCGTGCCGCCGCCGATGTCGATCACCATGTTCCCCGTCGGGGTGTCGACGGGGAGGCCGACGCCGATGGCCGCGGCCATCGGCTCGGCCACCATGAAGACCTCCTTCGCCCCCGCTGCGTTCGCGCTCGAGCGCACCGCCCGCCTCTCCAACTCCGTGATCCCCGACGGCACGCCGACGATGACTCGCGGCTTCATCTTGAAGAGCCGCTTGGCCGTCACCGTACGCAAGAAATGGCGCAGCATGATCTCGGTGATGTCGACGTCCGCGATCACGCCGTCCTTGAGCGGCCGCACCGCCATGATCCCCTCGGGCGTGCGGCCCAGCATCCGCTTCGCCTCGAGGCCGATGCCCTTGATCCGGTTCGTCCCCCGCTCCACCGCGACCACCGATGGCTCGTTCAGGACGATCCCTTCACCCTTCACATAGACCAGCGTATTGGCTGTCCCCAGATCCACGGCAATGTCGTTCACGGGGATCAGGCGGCCGGAGCTCAGCAGTGTACGGATCGACATAGCCATCGTGCAGCCCCTTCGGCAGGGCCCAGAAGATGTCCGGGGCGGCCGCCGGACGGCGGCGGCGGGAATGAAGGTCTACGCAGACCGTTGAGAACAGCAAAGTTAACGGCGCTCATTATCGCCTGCAAGGGACGACGAAGGCGCGGAAACCGCGCCGGCACTGGCTTCCCGCACGGGCGCGGATCACCGGCCCGTGCTGCCGAAACCACCGGCGCCCCGGCCGCTCGCCGGCAGCGATGCGGCCGCCTCCCACTCGATTCTCGGCACGAAGCCCACCAGAAGTTGAGCGATCCGCTCCCCGTGGGCGATCGACTGCGGCTCGGCGTCGAGGTTGATCAGCGGGACGCCGATCTCCCCGCGGTAGTCGCTGTCGATCGTTCCCGGGGCGTTCAGGATGCCGATCCCGTGCCGGACGGCGAGGCCCGACCGCGGCCGCACCTGCGCCTCCATCCCGGGCGGCAGCGCGATCGCGATCCCCGTGGGGACGAGCAGCCGTCCGAGCGGCGGGATCGTCACGGACGGGCCGGCATTGCGGAGGTCGACGGCGGCGGAGCCCTCCGTGGCGTACGTCGGCAGCGGCCAATCGGCCGGATAGTTGTCCAGGCGCTGAATGAGGATTCGGATCGACTCCACGGGTCTCACGGCTCCGGCTGGAGGCTCGACGGCTGGGACCGGCTGGCGGGATGGTCGCACCCGCGCCCCCGGACCGACTCGGCGGCCCGGGGGCGCGGATCCCGGCTACGGGCGGGACCACGGAGCCGGATCAGAGCACCTCCTCGACCGGCGTGTAGGACAGTCCGAAGGCCTCCGCCACGCCCGGGTAGGTGACCTTGCCGTTCGCCACGTTGACGCCGAGCGCCAGTGCGCGGTCCTCCTGGCAGGCCCGACGCCAGCCCTTCTGCGCGAGCACCACCGCGTACGGGAACGTCGCGTTCGTCAGCGCCAGCGTCGACGTGCGCGGCACCGCGCCCGGCATGTTCGCCACCGCGTAGTGGATGACGCCATCCACCACGTAGATCGGGTCCTCGTGCGTCGTGGGGTGGATCGTCTCGACGCAGCCCCCCTGGTCCACGGCGACGTCGACGATGACCGAGCCCGGCTGCATCCGCTTCAGATCCTCCCGCCGGATCAGCTTCGGCGCCTTCGCGCCCGGCAGCAGCACCGCGCCGACCACGATGTCGGCCTTCTCGATCTGCTCCAGGATGTTGTGCCGGCTCGAGTGCATCGTCACCACGTTCGCCGGCATCACGTCGGCCAGGTAGCGCAGCCGGTTGAGCGAGAGGTCGAGGATGATCGTGCGGGCGCCCAGCCCCGCCGCCATCCGGGCGGCGTTCGAGCCCACGATCCCGCCGCCGATCACCACCACCGTCGCCGGTTCCACGCCGGGCACGCCGCCCAGCAGGATCCCGCGCCCGCCGAAGTACTTCTCGAGGTACTTGGCCCCTTCCTGCACCGCCATTCGGCCGGCCACCTCGCTCATCGGCGTGAGCAGCGGCAGCTCGCCCGTCGGGAGCTGCACGGTCTCGTACGCGATCGCGATCGCGCCGGAGTCGATGACGGCCCGCGTCAGCCGTTCGTCCGCCGCGAAGTGGAAGTACGTGAAGATGACCTGCCCCTCCCGCATCCGCGGCCACTCGACTGCGATCGGCTCCTTCACCTTCAGGATCATCTCGGCGCGCCGCCAGACGTCGTCCGGCCCGTCGATCAGTTGCGCGCCCGCCGCCTCGTACCGCTCGTCCTCGAAGCCACTCCCCTGTCCGGCGCCCCGCTCCACCAGCACCGTATGCCCCGCCTGGACCAGCGTCTCCGCCCCGCCTGGCACCAGCGCCACACGGTTCTCGTTGGTCTTGATCTCCTTCGGCACTCCGATGATCATGGCTCTCGCTCGCAGAATGATCGTGTCAGGCCTCGGCGCCGGGCCCCAGGCGGACCACCACCTGGCGCGCGGGGTCGAAGTATTCGGCCGCCAGCGCGGCCACATCGTCGCGGGTCACCGCATCCACCCGCGCCACCAGCTCGTCCAGTCCGAGGTACGGCTCGTCGTAGAGCGCGCAGCCCGCCAGCCGATGCAGCCGTGCGCTGCTCGATTCCAGAGCCAGAACCATCTGTCCCTTCACCTGGCCCTTCGTGTCGTCCAGCTCCTCCGCCGTGAGCCCCTCGCGGGCGAGCCGCGCCATCTCGTCGCGGATCACTGCCGCCGCCTGCTCCGCGCTGTCGTGCCGGGTGCCGACGTACACGCCGCTGATCCCCGCGTCGCGGTACAGCGACTGGAACGAATAGATCGCGTACGCCAGGCCCAGCTCCTCGCGCACCCGCTGGAACAGCCGCGAACTCATCCCTCCGCCGAAGGCGCTGGAGAGCAGGACGAGCGCATACCGCCGCGAGTCACCGTGGCCGAACGTCCGGGTGCCGAGGACAATATGGGATTGCGCCGAGGGGCGCGCCACTCGCACCTCCCGCGGCGGCTGCATCGCGGGCGCAGAGAGCGCGGCGGGCCGACTCCCGGCCCCCCGGCGGCCGTCCAGGAGCGACTGGATTCGGTCGACCACGGCCTCGTGACGCACGTTTCCGGCGGCCGCGATGATGAGGGAAGCGCTACGGTAATGGTCGTCGTGGACGCGGCGTAGGTCCGCGGCGGAGATCGCGGCTACCGTCTCCGGGGTCCCGAGGATGGTGTAACCGTAGGGATGGTCGCCCCAGAGGGCCTCGGCATGGAGGTCGAAGACGAGGTCGTCCGGCGTGTCGTCGACCGTGGCGATCTCCTCGAGCACGACATTGCGCTCGAGCTCCAGGTCCTCGACGCGGAGGAGGGGGTCCAGCACGAGGTCGGCCAGGACGTCGAGCGCCGTGCCGACGTCCTCGTCGAGCACCCGGGCCTGGTAGCTCGTGTGCTCCCGCGTGGTGTAGGCATCCAGGCTACCGCCCAAACGCTCCAGGACCAGCGCGATCTCGCGGGCCGTGCGCGTGCGCGTGCCCTTGAACACCATGTGCTCCAGCAGATGGGCGAGGCCCATCTCGGAGCGACGCTCGTGCGCCGAGCCGAAACGGACCCAGACCCCCACCGACGCCGAGCGAACGCCCGGCATCTCCTCGGTGAGCACCTCGAGCCCGTCTCCAAGCTCGGCGCGTTGAAAGCGGCCGGTCTCCCCGGCCACGACACCGGCCTCGCTCACGTCTCCTGAAGCGCCGCCTTGCGAGAAAGCCGGAGCCGCCCCTTTTCGTCGATGGAGAGGAGCTTCACCCGGGTGATGTCGCCCTTCTTCAGCACGTCCTCCGTCTTCTCCGTCCGGCCCTCCTGCAGCTCGGAGATGTGCACCAGCCCCTCGGTCCCGGGGAGGATCTCGACGAACGCGCCGAACGACGTCGTCGACTTCACGATCCCCTCGTAGATCCGGCCCACCTCGGGCTCCTGCACGATGGAGGCGATCCGCTCGCGGGCACGCTCGCCCGCCTCGCCCGAGACACTCGCGATCTTCACGATCCCCGAGTCCTCGATCGTGATCTCCGTGCCCGTTTCCTCCTGGATCGCGCGGATCGTCTTCCCCTTCGGCCCGATCACCTCGCCGATCTTCTCGGGGTTGATCTGCATCGTGATGATCCGCGGCGCCCACGGCGAGAGCTCCGACCGGGCCGTCGAGATGGCGGTATCCATGACGTTCAGGATGTGCATCCGCCCCTTGTTCGCCCGCTCCAGCGCCTCGCGCATGATCGAGACGGTGAGCCCCTCGTCGATCTTGATGTCCATCTGGATCGACGTCACGCCCTCGCGCGTGCCGGCCACCTTGAAGTCCATGTCGCCCAGCGCGTCCTCGAGGCCGAGGATGTCGGTCAGGACGGCGACCTCGTTCCCCTCCTTGATCAGCCCCATCGCCACGCCGGCGCACGCCGCCTTGATCGGCACGCCCGCATCCATCAGCGCGAGCGAGGCGCCGCACACCGAGGCCATCGACGAGGAGCCGTTCGACTCCAGGATGTCCGAGACGATCCGGATCGTGTACGGGAAGTCGTCGTAGGCCGGGAGCAGCGGCTGGATCGCCCGCTCGGCCAGGTTGCCGTGCCCGATCTCGCGCCGCGACGTCCCGCGCACCGGCTTCACCTCGCCCGTCGAGAACGGCGGGAAGTTGTAGTGCAGCATGAACGACTTGGACGTCTCGGTCGGCTGGTTGATCGTCTCGATGCGCTGCTCGTCGTTGGCCGTCCCGAGCGTGACGACCGCGAGCGCCTGCGTCTGGCCGCGCGTGAACAGGGCAGAGCCGTGCGTCCGCGGGAGCACCCCCACCTCGCAGGTGATCGGCCGGATCTCGTCCGGCGAGCGGCCGTCGGCCCGCTCCCCGCGCTCGAGGATCTGACGGCGCATCGTCTTCTTCTCGATCTCGCCGAGCACCTCGCCGATGAAGCGGCCCTGCTCCGGGAACTCCTCCGCGAGCTGGACGGCGATGTCTTCGCGCAGCGCTGCGAGCGCCTGCTTGCGCTCCTGCTTGTCCTTCAGGTTCAGCGCCTCTGCCACGCGGTTCTGCGCCAGCTCCGCGACCCGACGCCGGATCTCCTCCGGCACCTGCACCGGCGTCCACTCCATCTTCGGCATGGCGATCTCACTCACCAGCTCGCGCTGCAGCCCCACGAGCTCCCGGATCCCCTGGTGCGCCACCTCCAACCCGTCGACCAGGTCCTCCTCCGGAACCTCGATCGCGCCGCCTTCGACCATGGTGATCGCCTTCTCGGTCCCGGCGACGACGATGTCTACGTCGCTGAACTCGAGCTGCTGGAACGTCGGGTTCAGGACCCACTGGCCCTGGATCCGGCCGATCCGCACCGCCGCGACCTGCTCCTGGAACGGAATGCGCGACAGGTTCAGCGCCGCCGACGCGCCCAGCACCGCGATCACATCCGGATCGTTCTCCTGGTCCGCCGACAGCACGTACGCGAAGATCTGCGTGTCGTGCATGAAGCCGTCGGGGAACAGCGGCCGCAGCGGCCGGTCGATCAGCCGCGCCGAAAGGATCTCCGAGTCGCTCGGGCGGCCCTCCCGCTTGATGAAGCCGCCCGGGATCTTGCCGGCCGCGTAGCTCCGCTCCCGGTACTCCACCGTCAGCGGAAAGAACGGCAGCGGGCTCGGGTTGTCCGACGTGACCGCCGTGCAGAGCACGACCGTCTCACCGTACTGCACCAGGCAGGCGCCGTTCGCCTGCCGCGCCATCCGCCCCGTTTCGAGGATCAGCGGGCGACCGGCGAACGTCTTCTCGATGCGATGCATGAGGTCCTTGATCCGTTAGTGGCGCAGGCCGAGATCCGCGATGATCTCGCGGTAGCGGTTCACATCCGTGCGGCGGAGGTACTCCAGGAGGCGCCGCCGCTTCCCGACCATCATGAGCAGGCCGCGCCGGCCGTGATGGTCCTTCGGATGCTGGCGGAAATGCTCGTTGAGCTCGTTGATGCGCTGCGTGAGGAGCGCGACCTGCACCGGCGCGCTCCCCCGGTCGTTTTCGTGGAGCTGGTACTTCTTGATGACCTCGTCCCTGGTCGCCATGTCCTGGCCTCCGCGAGAGTCTACGCTGATCGGGAAGCGAAGGGTTCGCATGTCCGATATCTATGTAGCCCTTGATTGTAACCGTGCCTCGGACCCGCGGCAAGCACCGGTCCCCGCCGCCAGGGCCGCCCGCGCCGCCTCGCAGTCGGCCCCCATCGCCTCGATCAGCTCGGCCGCCGAGCCGAACCGATGGATCTCCCGGATCCATGCGCAGAACTCGATGCGGAGCTCGTCGCCGTAGATGTCCTCCGCGAAGTCGAAGAGGTGCAGCTCCACGGTCGGTGCGGCGCCGGAAAACGTGGGCCGCGGCCCGAGGTGCAGCACACCTTCGCGCTCGCGTCGACGGACCAGCGCGCGGACCGCGTAGATGCCAGGACGCGGGAGCAGCTTCTCGGCCGCGGCGACCGCCAGGTTCGCGGTGGCGAAGCCGAGCTCGCGGCCGCGGCCATCGCCGCGGACGACGGGGGCGCGCAGCGAGTAGGGCCGGCCGAGGCCTTCGGCGGCGGCCGCGACGTCGCCCTCCTCGAGGGCGTGGCGGATCCGGGAGGAGGACACCGGCTCCCCGCCCATCATGATCGCTGGCACGACGTGGACCTCGAAGCCGCGCTGCTGGCCGATGCGGCGCAGCGTGTCGACATCGCCGCTCCGGCCTCGGCCGAAGCCGTGGTCGTAGCCGATGACGAGGCGGCGCATGTGGAGGCGGCCGATGAGGATCTCGTCGACGAAGCGCTCGGGCGTGTACCGGGACAGGTCGGGCGTGAAGGGGAGGAAGACGGCGTAATCGATGCCGGACTCGGCCAGGATCTCCTCCTTCTCCTCGGGCGTGGTCAGTAGTGGCGGCGCAGCCTCCGGGCGGACGATGCGGAGTGGGTGCGGATGGAACGTCGCCAGGACGCTGCGGCGCCCGTCCGCTTCGGCCCAGCGCCGCGTCTCCTGAAGCACGGCCCAGTGGCCGCGGTGCACCCCGTCGAACGTGCCGACGGTGACCACGGACCCGGCCGGCCGTTCCGGGACACCGGGGGCGCCCGGGAAGTCGAGCGCGGTCATGCGAATACCTTCCGCGGCCGGAGCAGCCCGCCCCGCGCCTCGGCCACGGCGATGAGACCGCCGTCGTGGACCACGGCGACGAGCGTCTCCTCCGGAAGGCCATCCGGCGCGCTGATCGGGGCGCCGTGGGAGATCTCCTCGGCCTCGCGCGCATCCGCCTGGGCGGGCGGGAGGTGCGAGAGGGCGCTCGCCGGGGAAAGCCAGGCTTGCGCGACGGTCTCCGGATCGCCCAGCCGGTCGAGGGGCACGGCCACGCCCACGTCGTGCCGGCCGATCCGCGTGCGTCGCAACGCGACCAGGTGCCCGCCGGTGCCCAGGCGCTCGCCCAGGTCGCGGGCGATGGACCGGATGTAGGTCCCGCTGGAGCACTCCACGTCGAATTCGACGTCCGGCAGGTCGAGTCCTACGACATCGATGCCGTGGATCGTCACCGGCACCGCCGGCAGATCGACGGGCTCGCCGCGGCGCGCCCGCTCGTACATCCGCTCCCCGCCTTGCTTCTTGGCGGAATAGGCCGGCGGGACCTGGAGCTGCGGCCCGACCATGGCCTGGAGCGCCGCCTCGACCTCGGCGGCCGACAGATCGCGCCACGTCTCCGACCCGCCAATCGGCCTCCCCGTGCGGTCGTCCGTGTCGGTCGCGATCCCGAGCCGCGCCAGGGCACGGTAAGTCTTCGGCAGGCCCGTGAGATACTCCGCGATGCGGGTCGCGCGGCCGACGCACAGCAGGAGAAGCCCCGACGCGAACGGGTCGAGGGTGCCGGTGTGTCCGATGCGACGCACCCCCAGCACCCGGCGAGCGACGGCGACGGCGTCGTGCGAGGTGGGCCCTTCCGGCTTGTCGACCGGAAGTACGCCGTCAGGAACCGTCATCTTCCTCGGAGGCTTCGACGTCGCCTTCCTCGCGTCCCTGGTTCGCCAGCGCTTCGCCGAGCAGCGCCTCGATGTGCCGCGCCCGCGCGAGCGTCTCATCGAGCTCGAAGCGGAGCTCGGGCACGCGCCGAATGTGGAGGCGGCGGCCCAGCTCGCCGCGCACGAACGGCGTGGCGGCGCGGAGACCGTCCAGCAGCTCCGCGTTCCCACTCCCATCCGCCAGCGGACTCACGAACACCCGGGCGAACGAGAGGTCCGGCGACACCCTCGCATCGGTGATCGTGACGAGGCCGACCCGCGGATCCTTCGCCTGCCCGCGCAGGATGTCGGTGATCTCCCGCCGGAACTGCTCATTGAGCCGCTCGACGCGACGTGGCATGTGCATCCTCCATGGCGGCGCGCAAGGCGCGGCCATGCAAAACGGCGGCCGCGCACGCGCGGCCGCCGCTCGGCTCAGTAGAACGTCCTGTAGCTATCGATGATCCGCGCCCGCGCCTCGCCGGCGACGAGCCGGTCGGCGTTCTCCAGCACGGACTCGGCGTGCCGGCGCTCGCCCGCTACGACGGCGGCGGTGAGCTCGGCTCGCTGCCACAGGTCCTGGTGTCCCGTCTCCGCCACGGAGACGTTGAAGCGCTCGTGCAGCCGGTCCTTCAGGCTCTTCACGACGGAGCGCTTCTCCTTCAGCGAGTGGCAGCCGAAGACCTCCAGCTCCCACGCGATCACGCCGACCACCACCCCGCCCCTCCCCGCCGCCGCTGCAGGATCAGGCCTGCTGTGCCTCGGCCTGCGCGGCGCCCGCCAGCGTCCGGGCGACCTCCTCGACGCGGTAGCACTCGATCAGGTCGCCGATCTTGATGTCGTTGTAGCCCGCCACGTTCAAGCCGCACTCGAAGCCCTCGCGAACCTCACGGACGTCGTCCTTGAAGCGCTTGAGGGAGCCGAGCTCGCCGTCGTAAACCTGGACGCCGTCCCGCACCACGCGGACGCGGCCCCGGCGGTCGAGTGTGCCGTGCGTGACCATGCAGCCGGCCACCGTGCCGACCCGTGGCACCTTGAACAACTGCCGCACCTCGGCCGTCCCGAGGATGATCTCCTTCTCCTCCGGAGCGAGCATCCCTTCCAGCGCGTTCCGGACGTCCTCCACCGCCTCGTAGATGATGTTGTAGAGGCGGATGTCGACGCCTTCGCGCGTCGCCACGTTCCGCGCGTCCGGCGAGGGGCGCACGTGGAAGCCGATGATGATCGCGCCGGCCGTCGCGGCCAGCAGCACGTCGGACTCGTTGATGGCGCCGACCGCGCGGTGGATGACCTGGACCTGGACCTCACCCGTCGAGAGCTGCTCCAGCGCGTCGGAGAGGGCCTGCACGGAGCCGTCCACGTCACCCTTGATGACCAGGTTGAGCTGCGCCTGCTCCCCGGCCGCCAGCAGCTTGCTGATGTCCGTGAGCTTGACGCCGCGGCTCTTGATCCGCAGCTGCTTCTCGCGGTCGAGGCGCTGGCGCGTCTGCGCGATCTCCGCGGCCCGCAGCGCGTCCATGGCCACGAGCGAGTCACCGGCCTGCGGCACGCCGCTGATCCCGAGGACCTGCGCCGGCGTGGCCGGGCCCGCCTCCTTCAGGTGATTGCCGCGCTCGTCCAGCAGCGCGCGCACTCGCCCGTCGTAGAGGCCGCACACGAAGGAATCGCCGACCCGCAGCGTCCCGTTCGTGACCAGCACGGTGGCGACGGGCCCCTTGCCGACGTCGAGCTGGGCCTCGATGACCGAGCCCTGCGCCGGCCGATCCGGATTCGCCCGGACGTCCAGCATCTCCGCCTGCAGCAGCACCTTGTCCAGCAGGTCCTCGATGCCGATCCCCTTCTTGGCGCTGATCTCCGCCGACAGCACCTCGCCGCCGAACTCCTCGACCACGACCTGGTGGTTGAGCAGCTCCTGCTTCACCCGGGCCGGGTTCGCGCCCGGCAGATCGATCTTGTTGATCGCCACCACGATCGGCACCCCGGCGTTCCGCGCGTGGCTGATCGCCTCGACCGTCTGCGGCATCACCGCGTCGTCCGCGGCGACGACCAGGATGACCACGTCCGTGACCTCGGCGCCGCGCGCGCGCATTGCCGTGAATGCGGCGTGACCCGGCGTGTCGAGGAAGCTGATCGCCCGGCCGTCGCTCAGCTTCACGTGGTAGGCGCCGATGTGCTGCGTGATCCCACCCGCCTCGCCCGCGATGACGTTCGTCTTGCGGACGTAGTCCAGCAGCGACGTCTTCCCGTGGTCGACGTGACCCATCACCGTCACGACCGGAGGCCGCGGAGACAGCCTCGACTCGTCCTCCTCCTCCTCCAGCTCCTCGATCATCTCGGCGCCGTACTCCTCCTCGCGGACGGCCTGGAAGCCGAACTCGTCCAGGAGCAGCTCGATCTGATCGAAGTCGAGGCGCTGGTTGATCGTCACCATCATCCCCAGGTTCTTGAACGCGCTGGAGATGATCTCCGTCGGCGAGTGGTCGATCAGCTCGGCCAGCTCCGCGATCGTCAGGAACTCGTTGACGCGGATCTGCGTCGCCTCCTCCTCCGCCAGCCGGAGCCGCTCCTCTTCGCGCTCCGCGCGCAGGTCGTCCCGCCGGTGGGCGTGGCGCCGCTTCCGGCCGCTCGACTTCAGCTCCGCCATGGTGCGGGCGATGTTCTCCTGCACCTGCTCGGCATCCACGCGCCGCTTCTTCTTCTTCTTGTCCTTGGCCTTGCGGCGGCCGTCGGCCGTGAAGCCCTCCGCCTGGATCCGGACCTGCCCGCCCGGCCCCGCGCTCGCCGCCGGCGCGGGGGCGCGCCGCTCCGGCGCGCCTGCGCCCGCGGCTGGCGCCGCCGGCCGCGGCGTGCGGCCCAGCACGTCGGCGGCGCGCCGGAGCTGGCGGCGCGGCGCCTCGGGGCGCGGCGGAGCGAGGGGCGCCACCTCCTCGCGAGGCGGCGCGGGCGGCGCCTCGACCACGACCTCGGCGCGCGCGGCCGGCGCCTCGACCTCCACCACGGGCGGCGCGGCCGGCGCCTCCGGCGCCTCGGCGGCGGCCGCCGCTTCCACGACCGCCTCAGCCTCGAGGATCGGCCCGGGGCTCTCGACGAAGATGACGGTGTGCTTCGGCTCTTCCCCGCCAGTCGTCACGAGCTCGGCGCCGCGCTCGGCGGCAGCCTCGGCGGCTTCGGCCGCCATCGCCTCCGCGGCGTCCGCGACCACGTCGGCGCTCGAGTCCGCATCGCCCTCGACCGCTTCGAGGGCCTCTTCCACCTTCCGCCGGCGGCGACGACGACCCGCGACCTGCGCGTCCTCCATGACCGCCTCGAGGGCCTCCTCGGCGGACTCACCGTGTCCGGCCCGACGCTCCCGCTCGAAGCGCGCACGGATGCGCGAGACGACCGAGTCGTCGACGAGCGACGCCTCGCTCCGCACCTGCACGCCCATCCCCCGCAGCAGGTGGATGAGCTGGTCGGCGGTGAGCTTGAATTCCCTGGCTACTTCGTAGACGCGCATACCTGATCGCAACCCTCTTGAACGACGAACCCGGCCGCTCCGACCGGAGCGGGCCGTCTTACTCCTTCGATCCTGTCAGCAGCTCCTGCAGGCGGGCCGCCAGCGACGCGTCGGTCACCGCCACCGCGCTGAGCGGTGGCCGGCCGACGGCGGCGCCGAGGCGGTCGCGGTCGTATCCGATCACGTGCGGTGTGCCCCGCGACTCCAGGAGCGGGAGCAGCTTGTCGCGGGTATTGGCCGAGATGTCGCCCGCGACGAGGACGAGCCGCGCCTCGCCGCCGCGCACGGCCTCCCGGACACGATCGGTACCCGGGAGGACCCGGCCGGCCCGCGCGGCGAGGCCGAGCAGGCGGAGCGCGGCCTCAGGTGGCGCCATCCCCCTTCGGGGCCGACGGCCGCTCCAGCGGCAGGCCCAGGATCTCGGCGGCGAGATCCCGTGCTTCGGCCAGCTCCGCCTCGCTGGGGCCGGCGGCGGCCGCCTCCTCACCCTCCTCGACCGTCAGCTCGTCGATGATGCGGAGCACCTCGTCCGCCTCATCGGGGCCGATACCGGGGACCCGCAGAAGATCCTCGCGCTCCAGGTCGATGATGTCGAGTAGTGTAGTATACCCCGCAAGCTCCAGAGCGGCCAGGGTCGCCGGGTGCAGCTGCGTCTCCCGCAGCGGGATGTCCGAAGGCTCCTCCTCCGGCCCGGGCCCGCCGAAGAGGGCCATGTCGGCACCGCGCTCCAGCCACTCCCGGCTGCCGTACAGGTCGATCTGCCAGCCGATGAGCTGGCTCGCGAGCCGGACGTTCTGGCCGTTACGGCCGATGGCCAGCGAGAGCTGGTCCTCGTCGACGATCGCCGTGATGACGCGGCGCGACGAGTCGCTGATGACCTTGGCGACCTTGGCCGGAGCCAGCGCCCGCCGGGCGAAGATCTCCGGGTCGGGGTGCCAGGGCACGATGTCGATGCGCTCGCCGCCGAGCTCGCTCACGACCGCCTGGACGCGCGAGCCCTTGAGCCCGACGCAGGCGCCGACGGGGTCGATCGACTCGTCGCGCGAGGACACCGCGACCTTGGTGCGGCCGCCGACCTCGCGGGCGATCCCCTTGATCTCGACGATGCCCTGGTAGATCTCGGGCACCTCGAGCTTGAACAGCGCGGCGACGAACTCGGGCGCCGCGCGCGAGAGGATCAGGCGCGGGCCCTTCGGCGTCTCCTCGACGCGCTTCAGGACGGCGCGGATCGGCTCGCCCTGGCGGAAGCGCTCGCGTGGGTTCTGCTCCTTCCACGGGATGATCGCGTCCGCGTCGCGGTTCTTGTTGAGCATGATCACGATCTTCCCGCGCTCGACCTGCTGCACCTCGCCCGAGAGGAGGTCGCCGACTTTGCTGGCGTATTCGTCGCGGATGCGGTTGCGCTCGCCCTCACGCACGCGCTGCACGATGCGCTGCTTGGCGGCCATGACCGCGTTGCGGCCGAAGTCCGCGAAGTCGACGGGGATCTCGAGGACGTCGCCGACCTCGAAGTCCGGGTCGTCCCAGCGCGCTTCCTCGAGCGAGGTCTCGCGCGACGAGTCCTCCACGTCCTGAACGACCTGCTTCAGGACCGTGATCTTGATGTCGCCGCCGTCCTCGTCGATCTCGATCTCGGCCTCGACGTTCGGTCCGAATCGCCGGGCGAGGGCGGCCATGATGCCGTCCTTGATCAGGTCGTGGAGATCGGCGCGAGACAGATTCTTGTTCGCGATCATCTCGCGGAACGCCGCAAGCACTTGCGTCGCGTTGGTCATAGGCCTTCCTGCTAGAGAGCGGTCCCGAGGCAGGGCGCGCCAGCGTCCCTCATGCCTGGTCCCAGCGGTAGATCAAGTGCGCCCGTGCGATCTCGGAGCGGGGGATCTCGACCTCCGCTCCGTCGGCCAGGCGGATTCGCACCCGCTCGGCCGCGCCGGCGCCGTCGATCCCGAGCAGCACGCCTTCCAGTCGGCGGCTGCGCCCCGCCAGCGTCTCGGCACCCTTCAGCGCGATCTCGCGCCCGGCGAAGCGCTCGAAGTCTCGTCGGCGTACGAGCGGCCGCTCGAGCCCCGGCGAGGACACCTCGAGGACATAGCGGTCCGAGAGGTCCTCCCGCGCGTCGAGGTAGGCCTCGAGCTCGCGGCTGACGCGGGTGCAATCGTCCACGGAGACGCCGTGGCCCGGTGTGGAGTCGGGGCGGTCGATGCGAACCCGCAGCACCGGGCGGGTCCTCGACCCGGCCCGCTCCAGCTCGACGAACTCGAAGCCGAGCGCGTCGAGGCGCTTCTCCAGCTCCTGTTCGAGCGAGTCCGCGGCCATACCCCAGGAATCAATAAAAAAGTGGGGGTCCTTCCCCCACTTCACCGCTCGACGCGCCGTCGGGCCGAGCACGCTGGATTATAACAGGATTTTTGCCGCATGGCAACCCCGCTTTCGGCGGTCGCCGGTGGGCGCAAAGGCCCTAGCGGCAACCGCCTGCGGTGATCTGGCCACGTTACCCTTCGGAAATGTCGGCGGTCCACCGGACCTCGACGGCGCCCCTGAGGCTCCGGGCGGTCGGGCACTTGTCCTGGTGCCGCGAAAGAGCGCGATCCACCGCCTCGCGCGTGCCCGCCGGGATCCGCAGCGAGTAGCGAACCTCCACGCGCGTGAGCGTCACCACACCGTCGCGCAGCTCGTTGGTGCCTTCGGCCTCGGCCCGGATCGTGGCCGGCGACAGCTTGATCCCGCGCGCCTCCAGCGCGCCGTTGAGGGTTCCCAGCATTCAGGCGCCGGTCGCGGCGACGATGTAGTCGACGGGCAGGGGCAGGTCCGCCTGCCCGCTGAGCTGGAAGTATTCCTTGATCGCGCCGTGGACTCCCATCTCGACGCTCGGGCCGACCTCCAGGTGGGCGCGACGGTGGGTGCCCTCGACCTTCTCGATGCGGGCGCGAGCGACGTAGAGCGGGTCGGTCATGATTCCTCTCCGGTGGGCGGGGCCGGATCGCCGTCTGCGACGGCCGATTCGGCTTCGGGCCCGTGCGCTGGCCCGAAGCCGCGGCAGGCGACGACGGGCAGGCGCGGGTACCGTGGGAACGACGGGTCCACGCGTGAGCGTTCGCACAACCAGAAGCGGGAGCCGCGGCGGTTCTCGATCGCGCGGGCATGGGCGCACGCTGCGCAGAGTCCGACGCTCGCGCTCACGGTCGCGCGGGGCGAACGCCGAGGAGTCCGAGCTGCCGCTCGGCGCACCCGGCGCGATGGGAGTAGAACGAGGCGGCTCCGCAGCGCGTGCAGTGCTCCGAGACGCTGATGCGAGCGGGCGCGACGCCGGCGGCCGCGGCGCGCCGGACCAGCACGGCGCGCAGGTCGATGGGCGTGTTTGCGGCCGGTTCGGGCAGCCCGAGCGCGGAGAAGACCTCGGGCCCGACCTCGTAGCACTCGCCGCAGATCGCGGGTCCGAGGTGGACCCACAGGTCGGCCGGCGCCGCGCCGGCCACGGCCCGGAGCGCCGTGATCCCCTGCTCCAGGACCCCGGCGGCCACGCCGCGCCAGCCGCCGTGCAGGAGGGCCACCGCGCGGCGCTCGCCATCGACCAGCGAGATCGGCACGCAGTCGGCCACGGACACCGTCAGCAGCACGCCGGGCTCGCGCGTGGCGTGACCGTCGTAGCGCTCAGCGACGAGCAGGCCGGGCACGGGGTGGCGGTGGACGAGCACCTCGGCGCCGTGGACCTGCCGGGCGTGCACCGAGCCGGCGCATCCGGTCGCCTCGCGGAGGCGGCGCCACCGATCGATCAGCACGCCGGAGGGCGTGTCGCCGAAGAGTCGGAAATCGAAGGCGTCGCCCGGCTCGCCGCGGCCGGTCGTGCCCTGGACGAGCCACGGGAAGCGCTCGGCCCACTCCGGGTGAGCGTACAGCGGCAGCACTCCGGACGCGCGCTCTTCCCGGACCCGAGTGGCCGGGATCGTCAAGCTACTCCCCGCCCTCGACCGGGATCGTCCGGGATGGCGGCTCGGGCTCGGCGGCGGGCCTCGCCGCGCCGGCCGAGCCGGCGGCCTCGGCCCCGGGCGGCGGCTCGACCGATCCGGTGGCGGCCGCCTCGGGGGCGCGCGCCTCCACGATGCGCCGCAGCCTCGCGACCTCGTCGCGCAACGCCTCGAACTCCTTCCTCGGCACGAAGTCGAGCCGCTCGCGCGCCTCGCCCATCGCCTCCTGCGCCCGGCGCATGGTGTCGCGCACCGCCTGCTTGGCGCGGTCGGGCGCAATGTCGCCGCGGTCCATGGCCTCTTCGATCGTCTCTTCGAGCGCGTCCTTGAGCGCCGCGAGGATCCCGATCCCCGCCTTGATCCCGTCGCGGATGCCCTCGCGCGGCCCCTTCGCCTCTTCCGCCATCATCGCCCCCTCATTCCCTCGAGTCGCTCCGCTCGATGCGGGCGCCGAGCGCGCGCAGCCGCTCGTCGATGCGCTCGTACCCCCGCTCGATCTGGCCCACGTTGTAGATGTGACTGTCGCCTTCGGCGCCGAGCGCCGCGATGAGCAGCGCCATGCCGGCACGGATGTCGGGGCTCTCGACGACGCCGGCGTGCAGGCGCGAGGGCCCGACCACCACGGCGCGGTGGGGATCGCACAGCACGACGCGGGCGCCCATGCTGATGAGCTTGTCCGCGAAGAACATCCGTGACTCGAACATCTTTTCGAAGATGAGGATCGTGCCTCGGCACTGCGTCGCGACGACGAGCGCGATGGACGTGAGATCGGCCGGGAACGCCGGCCAGGGGCCGTCGTCGATCTTCGGGATGTGGCCGCCCAGGTCCATGCGGATCCGGAGCTCCTGCTCCTTCGACACGAAGAGGTCCTTGCCGCGGATCTCACAGTGGACGCCCATGCGCTCGAACGCCAGCAGCGTCGAGTCGAGGTGCTCGACCGCGGCGTCCTCGATGAGGATCTCGCCTCGGGTGACGGCGGCCAGGCCGATGAAGGAGCCCACCTCGATGTGGTCGCTGCCGATGCGGAAGCGCGTGCCGTGGAGGCGGTCGACGCCCTCGATCTCGAGCACGCCCGTGCCGATGCCGGAGATCCGTGCGCCCATGCCGATGAGGAGGTGACACAGATCCTGGACGTGCGGCTCGGCCGCGGCATTGCGCAGGCGAGTGTGCCCCTTGGCGAGGACGGCCGCCATGATCGCGTTCTCGGTGGCGGTGACGCTGGGCTCGTCGAGAAAGATATCCGCACCGCGCAGGCCGGTGGTCTCGAGATGGTAGCCGTCCGTGCTCTCCACGACGGCGCCCAGGCGCGAGAGCGCGAGGAAATGCGTGTCGACGCGGCGGCGACCGATGACGTCGCCGCCCGGCGGGGGGAGAACCATGCGCCCGACCCGGGCGAGCATCGGGCCGGCCAACAGGATCGAGGCCCGGATGCGGGCCGCCATGCCGGCCTCGATCTCGGACATCTCGACATCCCTGGCCTGGAGCCGGAGGGCGTTGGGCCCGAGCCACTCGATGCGGACGCCGAGCAGGCCGAGCAGCTCCAGCAGGGTTCGCACATCCTTGATGTCGGGGACGTTCTCCAGCTCGATGGGCTCGTCCGTCAGCAGCGTGGCGGCCAGGATCGGCAGGGTGGCGTTCTTGTTGCCAGCCGGGCGGATCGTCCCACGCATCGGGATCCCGCCTTCGACGATGAATTTCGGCATCAGGCTCTCCTTTCCACCCCGCCGGCTGGCAGATCCCGGGCCAATGCGTCCGGCGAGAAGGTAGGCCCGCCTCCGCGGCGCCGTCAAACCGCCGGGCGAGGCCGCCCACGCTTGACACTCGCGCGAGGCGGGGCCTAAGATCCTCGCCCAAATCGTTCTGCCAGGCCAACGTCGCGTGCACGAGGTGCCGAGCGCGCGCGCATGCCCACGCCGGAACGCGCCTCACCGCTCCCGGGGCCCCATGCACCTGCTCATAGCGGTCATCAACCAGGAGGAAAAGCTCGACGACGTGCTCGCCGGCTTCCTCGAGCTCGGCATCACGGGCGCGACCGTGATCCAGAGCGAGGGCATGGGCCGGGTGCTGTCCCACGAGATCCCGATCTTCGCCGGGCTGCAGACGCTGCTGTCGCGCTCTCGCCCGCAGAATCAGACGATCTTCAGCGTGATGGACTCCGCCAAGGTGGACGCGGCGCTCGCGCTTCTTCAGGAGGTCTGCGGGGATCTGGCGAATCCCGCCACCGGCATCGCGTTTTCTCTGCCGCTCGACCGCGTCGTGGGGCTGGCGCCGGAGCTCGGCGACGACCTTGGCGCCGGCGCCGATCCCCTAGGATGAGCCTGGCCCGCGCCGAGCACGGCGCCCTAAGTTACTACACGCCCGCACTTCAACCGGTCACCATGGACCCGACTTCCGCCGACCCCGCCCTGCCCGGCACCGCGGCGCCGGACCGCGTCGCGCCCGCGCGCCGCGGACGCGCCGGCTCCGCCGTGCGGAGCGCCGACTGATGCGCCTCGCCATCTTCCAGTCCGCGCCGGTGCTCCGCGACCTCGCCGGGAACGCGCGACGGATCGCGGCGGCGGCCGACGATGCGCGCGCGGACCTCCTGCTGACGCCCGAGCTGTCGCTCAGCGGATACGATCTCGGCGACGATGCGGCGCTCCTGGCCGGCACGGTGCGGGCTGGCGCCCCCGCGACCTTCGCGCCGGGCCTCGAGGGCGCGCCGGACGTGATCGTGGGGGTCCCGGAGCGCGGCGACGACGGCGTCGTCTACAACGCCGCGGTCCACGTCCACGACGGGCGGGTCCTGTTCCGCCACCGGAAGCGGTACCTGCCCACGTACGGCATGTTCGACGAGATGCGCTACTTCGGCCGTGGGACGCGGATCGACGCGTACGACGCCGGCGACGGCTGGCGGGTCGGCCTGCTCGTGTGCGAGGACTTCTGGCACCCGGCGCTCCCGTACCTCCTCGCCACCCGCGGGATCCAGCTTCTGCTGGTGCAGGCGGCGGCGCCCGGGCGGGGCGTCTGGGAGGTGCCGGCCGGCGAAGATGTGTTCGCTTCGATGGCGGTCTGGGAGCGCATCGCCCGCTCCACGGCGCAGCTCTACGGGATCTACGTGGCCCTGGCGAACCGCGTCGGGGTCGAGGGCGCCGTGACCTTCGCGGGCGGCTCGATCATCGTCGGTCCCGGCGGCGACGTCCTGGCCCGGGCGCCACATGGCGAGGAGGCACTGATCGAGGCCGAGCTCTCGACGCTCGAGCTCGCGCGCAGCCGCCGCCCCTACGCCCACCTGCGCGATGAGGATGGCGAGTGGACGCTGCGCGAGCTGGGCCGCGCGCTGGGGGCGTCATGACGCGGCGCGAGCGGATCGGCATGGTCGTGGCCGGCGTCGTGAGCCAGGCCGCGCGGGATGCCGGCGCGCGTCGCATCGTGCTGCTGGACGACGACTCGGCGGAGGCGCGGCTGGCCTTCGAGTGGTGCCGCGCGGCGCTGGGCGACGATGCGGTGGTATCGGTGGCCGCCGAGCCGTTCGCGAGCGCGCTGCGCGAGATGGGCGAAGAGCTGCCGGCGCAGAGCGACGACCGACTCGCCGACGAGGCGCGCCGCCTCGCCGCTCGCCTCGAGGCCGCCCGCGGCGAGCCCGCGCTCCTCGCCCACCCGGCGAACAAGACCGTTCTGCTCCTGGCCGGTCTCGACATGCCGCCCGAGCCCATCCTTCCGCTCGGCGACCTCTACGCCACGGAGGTCCAGGCGCTGGCCGGGGGGTGGAGCGGCCCCGCGCCGGTGCGTGCGCTGGCCGACATCGCCGGCGGGATCGGCATGCTGGACGGCGCACTGCGGGCCTTCTTCGACGAGCGCCGCCCGCTGGCGGAGGCGCTCAGCCTGCTCCCCGAGGACGCGCGCGGCCAGGTCGTGGCCGCCCTCGAGGCCGGCCGCTTCGGCCGGCGCCGCGTCGGGCTCGTCCCGAAGCTCGGCGCACGGACGCTCGGCGTCGACCTGTTCGCCTGAACCGAATCCGGAGGTAGCCACGGATGTGGAGCTCGCCGCTCGGGCTGGTGCAGGCCGTCGCGCAGCTGCAGGCGCCGATCGAACGGATCGCCCTGTCGCAGGTCGTCATGGCCGCCGGCATCACGATCTGGACGCTGGTGCTGGTCGGCATCGGCGTGACCATGTTCCTGCTTTACCGCTCCGTGCGCCGGCTGATCGGCACGGTGGAGGCCCAGGTCCGGCAGCTCGCGCCGAAGGCGGAACCGCTGCTGACGGCCGCGAGCAAGATCGCCGATGACGCGACGGATGTGAGTGGCGCGGTGCGGGGTAAGATGCACGAGGTGCTGGAGACCGTCGACGAGCTGAACCGGCGGCTGCGCGAGCTGACCACCGAGGCCGAGGACCGCGTGCGCCGGCTCGGGGTCGTGCTCGACGTCGTGCAGGACGAGGCCGAAGAAGTGCTCCTCGACGCCGCCGCGACGGCGCGCGGCCTGCATACAACCGCCGAGGCGCTCCAGCGCCGGTCCCCCGGCGGCATCGTGAAGCGGCGGGGCTGACCACGAAGAGCCCGGGAGAACGATATGGTCGAACGAGACACGGTGGACTTCGTCACCGCCTTCGCGGTGGGCGCGATCCTCGGGGTCGGCGCGACGCTGCTGCTCCGCCCCCAGCCGGCCCCGTCGGCGGGGCGGCTGTTGAAGGACCTTCGGCCTTCGCGCCGGAAGGTCCGGAAGCGTGCTCGGCAGGCCTGGCGCGAGGTCGGGAAGGGCGGCGGCAGGGCGCGGGAGACCGGCGAGGAGCTGGCCAGCGCCGGTCGCGAGGTGCTCGCCGGCTTCCGCCACGAGCTGCGCGATCTGATGTCCGCCGCGCGCGAGGAGCTGGCCGCGGTCGTGGATCACCAGGTCGAGGAGGCGCGCCGGGCGATGCGGAAGCGCGTGCGCCGCGCCCGCCGCTGATCGGAGCGGATCCGTTGAAGGTGGCGGCGGCTATGCTGGGGGCGGTGGCGCTCCTGCTCCTCCTGCCGGAGCCCGCCTGGGCGTTCGGCCCTGCGACGCACATCTTCCTCGGCGAGCATCTCCTCGGCTCGCTCACGCTGCTGCCGGAGTGGATCCGCCTCCTGCTGCAGGCGTACCCGAACAGCTTCCTCTACGGATCCGTCGCCGCGGACATCTCGTTCGCCAAGAAGTACGTGCCGGCTGGCCGTCACTGCCATTACTGGCACGTCGGGGAGGAGATCTTCGAGACGGCCGAAAACGACCGGCAGCGCGCCGTCGCGGTCGGCTACCTCAGCCACCTCGCCGCCGACACGATCGCCCACAACTACTTCGTGCCGCGCCAGCTCCTGGTCACGAGCTCCACGAAGGCGCTCGGCCACTCCTATTGGGAGGCGCGACTCGATGCGCAGCTCGGCGAGCGCTTCACCTCCCGTGCCCGGGAGGTGGTCCTGGATTACGATCACAGCGAGGCGGACACGCTGTTCGACGCGGTGCTCAGCGGGACGATCTTTTCGTTCGAGACGAACCGCCGGATCTTCCGCGGTATGATCCGCGTGCAGGACAACGACCGCTGGCGCTCGGTGTTCGAGCAGCTCGTGCAGAACTCCCGCTGGGCGCTCGCGGACGAGGCCATCGACGGCTACATCTCGCGAGCCTTCGACTTCGTGGTCGACTACCTGAACCGGCGCCACGGCTCCGCCGCCGCGTCCCTCGACCCGACGGGCGAGTTCAACCTCCAGCTCGCGAAGCGGATCCGCCGCCTGGCGATGCGCGAGGGCGCGTGGCAGAACCCGAAGCTCCTGACCGAGATGGCGGACGATTTCTTTCCGCTCCCGGAGCCGCCGGTGCGGTACTGGGGCGGCCGAGCGGCGGCCAACGGCGTGCCGGCCGCATCGACGAACGGCCTCGCGGGCAGCGAGCGAGAGCCCGGCGTCGCATAGCGACCGGCGATGGCGTCGAACGCGAAACCGCCCGGCGAGTCTCGGACTCGCCGGGCGGCTTGCTTTGGTCCCCTCCGCGACGCCGCGCTCAGCCGCGCGGCCGCGCCGGCTGCTCCGCCGCCTGCGGGGTCACCGGGGCGGCGTCGTCGCTTCGGTACCGAGCCAGGTAGTGGTCGCCACACCCGGGACACCAGCGGCGGCGGACGCGGACCAGCCGGCCCAGGCGGACGAGGCCCCGCTGCGACACCAGCGGGAGCGTCTCGGCGTCGCAATGCGGGCAGCGTCGATCCGACGGGAAGAGCGCGTAGATCACGGCGACGGCCAGGAGGATCTTCACGCCGAGCGTGACGAACGCGAGTTCGATGATGGCGATGAGCATCCGATCCGCCGTGCCTGGTATGGTCCCGCACGCACGAGGGGCAAGAAGCGGACCCCCTACCCCTCCAGCCGAGCCTTCAGCAGCGCGGTGGCCTGCCGCGGATCCGCCTTCCCCTGCGAGCGTTTCATGAGCTGCCCCATGAAGAAGCCGAGCAGCCTCGCCTCGCCCTGGCGGTAGCGCTCCGCCTCGTCGGGGTGGGCGGCCACGACTTCCTCGGCCCACGCCTCGAGCTGCGCCGCATCCCGGACCTGGGCGAGGCCTTCGGCCTGGACGATCGCGGCAGCCGCCTCGCCCGTCTCCGCCATCCGACTGAAGACCTGCCGCGCCAGCGTGGTGGACAACGTCCCGTTCGTGACCAGGCCGATCAACTCCGCCAGGCGCGCCGGGGTCACGGGCAAGTCCGCCAGTGCGCACTGCCGCTGGTTGATCCAGCCGAGCACGTCGGTCATCACCCAGTTGCTCGCGGCCTTCGGATCGCCGACCGCCGCCGCGGCGGCCTCGAAGTAGTCGGCGACTTCGCGGGCCGCCGTGAGCACCTCGGCGTCGTAGGTCGGGAGACCGTACTGCTCGAGGAAGCGGCGTCGGCGGGCGTCGGGCAACTCCGGCAGAGCCGCGCGGATCGCGTCGATCTGCCGGGCGTCGAGGACGAGCGGCGGCAGGTCCGGGTCCGGGAAGTAGCGGTAGTCGTGGCTCTCCTCCTTCGAGCGCATCGCGCGGGCCTCGCCGCGCGCCTGGTCCCAGAGGAGCGTCTCCTGCACCACCGTGCCGCCCGCCTCCACGAGCTCCGTCTGGCGCCGGATCTCGAAGTTGAGGGCCCGCTCGACGTTGGCGAAGGAGTTCATGTTCTTCACCTCGGTCTTCGTACCGAGGCCCGCGCTCCCGGCCGGCCGGATGGAGACGTTCGCGTCGACGCGGAGGCTTCCTTTCTCCATGTCGCAGTCGCTGACGTCGAGGTACTCCAGCGTCTGCTTCAGCCGCGCCAGGAACGCCCGCGCCTGCGCCGGCGACGCGAGGTCCGGCTCGGTCACGATCTCGACGAGCGGAACGCCGGCCCGGTTCAGGTCGACCGCCGTTCGCCCCGCCAGCCGGTCGTGGAGCGATTTGCCGGCATCCTCCTCCAGGTGAATGCGACGAATCCGCACGCGGTGCGCCGGCAGCCCATCGTCTCCATCCACGTCGATGCCACCATCCGTGGCGAGCGGCCGGTCGAACTGCGTGATCTGATACCCCTTCGGCAGGTCGGGATAGAAGTAGTTCTTGCGGGCGAAGATGCTAGCCTCGTGCACCGTGCAGCCGAGCCCGAGCCCGGCGCGGATCCCGAGGTCGACGGCCTCGGCGTTGACGACCGGCAGCGCGCCGGGGAGGCCGAGGCAGACGGGGCACACGTGCGTGTTCGGCTCCGCGCCGAACTCGACGGCGTTGCCGCAGAACATCTTCGATCGGGTCTTGAGCTGGACGTGGATCTCCAGCCCGATCACGGGCTCGTACGCCATGATCACTCCCCCGTGGTCCGCTCGAGGGCGGCGGCCGCCCGGATCATCGTGGCCTCGTCCCAGCGATCCGCGAGGATCTGCCCGCCGACCGGCAGCCCGTCGACGCGGCCGATCGGGAGCGAGAGCCCGGGTATTCCCGCCAGGTTCGCCGTGACCGTGAAGATGTCGGAGAGGTACATCTGGTACGGATCCTCGGCCTTCTCGCCGAGGCGGAACGCCGGTGCCGGCGTGGTCGGAGTGAAGATCACCTGCACGCCGGACGCATACACCTCGCGGAAGTCCCGTGCGATGCGGGCGCGCATGCGCAGCGCGGTGCCGTAGTACTCGTCGTAGTAGCCGGCGGAGAGCGCGTACGTGCCGAGCATGATGCGTCGCTTGACCTCGGCGCCGAAGCCGAGCTGCCGCGTCTCCTCGTAGACGGAGGTCGTCGATTCGGCGCTGAGGGCGCGCAGCCCGTAGCGCACGCCGTCGTAGCGGGCGAGGTTGCTCGACGCCTCGGCGGGCGCGATCACGTAGTACGTCGGGATGGCGTAGCGGGTATGCGGGAGTGAGACGTCGCGGATCTCCGCTCCGGCGGCGCGCAGGCGCTCCAGCGCCGCACGGCAGAGCCCGGCCACCCGCTCGTCGAGCTCCGGCGGGAAGTACTCGCGCGGCACGCCGACGACCAGTCCGCTCGCGCCGCCCTCGAGCGAATCCATGAGCGATGGCGGCTCCATCGGTCCGCTGGTCGGGTCGAACGGGTCGGGGCCGGCGATCGCCTCGAGCAGGAGCGCCGCGTCCTCGACGCGCCGGCCGAACGTCCCGATCTGATCGAGCGACGACGCGAACGCCACGAGCCCGTAGCGGCTCACGCGCCCGTAGGTCGGCTTGATCCCGACCACCCCGCAGAGCGCCGCCGGCTGGCGCACCGACCCGCCGGTGTCCGAGCCGAGCGCCGCCGGCACCAATCCCGCCGCCACCGCCGCTGCCGAACCGCCGGAGGAGCCGCCAGGCACGCGCTCCGGATCGTGCGGGTTGCGCGTCGGCCCGAACGCCGAGTTCTCGGTGGACGAGCCCATCGCGAACTCGTCCATGTTCGTCTTCCCGACCACGACGGCCCCGGCCGCCTTCAGCCGCCGCACCGCGGTCGCCTCGAACGGCGAGCGGTAATTCGCGAGGATGCGCGAGCCGCAGGTCGTCGGGAAGTCCAGCGTGCAGAGGTTGTCCTTGACGGCCACCGGCACGCCGGCGAGCGGCAGCGGTCCGGCGCCGCCGGCGATCGAGGCATCGACCTCGGCCGCCGCCGCCTCCGCGCCCTCGAAGTTGAACGTGATGAAGGCGTTGAGCGCACCGGGCCCGTTCTCCGAGCGGATCAGCTCGGCGCACGTGGCGCGGATCACGGATGCGGCGGACCGCCGTCCGGCGCCCACGTCTGCGGCCAGCTCGCGCAGCGGCGCGAGGTGAGGCGGCTGCGGCATCAAGCGCCTCCCCGCGGCAGGGATGGCGCGGCGGCGGGGCTCCCGGGCGGCGCCTCGAACAGCTCGACCTGCTCGGAGGTGTCGAGCGCCGCGAGGCGCGGCACGGTGAAGAACCCGGCCTCCCACGCCGGCGCGAGCGCCGACGGCGGCAGCGCGAGCGGGTCGGGAGGCGCCGTGTCGGGCCGCATCGGCGAGGGCCAGCTCGTCGCCGGCTCCGCGGCGATCCCCGCGAGGTCCGCGGAGGCGAGCTCCCCGAAATGCTCCAGGATGTCGTTCAACTGGCCGGTGAAGCGCTCCACTTCGTCCGGCGAGAGTCGCAGCCGTGCCAGCGTCGCGACGTGCAGCACCTGTTCTCTCGTGACCGCCATTCCGATCCGCTCCCTCCCCCGGCGCCGGACGCCGCGCGGCGCCCGGCTCGATGAGTCAAAGCTCCTTCTGCAGGTTCGCGTAGCGGAGGACGACCTTCTTCCGTCCCACGCTCTCGAACTCGATCACCGCCTTCATCTCGGCGCCGAACCCGGACAGCTCCTTGATGGTTCCGCGCCCAAAGTGCGGGTGCCGGACCCGTTCCCCCTTGATGAAGCGCGGGGCGTCCTGCGCCTCACTGTAGTCGATGACCACGCCCGCGTCGGCGCCGGCCGTGGGTGCCGATGTCCGGCGAGCGGGCCGGAGCGAGGACGTCGCCCGCCACCGGTCCTCGAGCTGCCGCCGCGAGCTGGCCAGCACGGGCGTGATCCGGCTCTCCAGCAGCTCCGGCGCGATCGGCTGCAGGAAGCTCGACGGGATGCACGACAGCACCTCGCCCGCGCGGCGGCGTGTGCGGGCGTGCGTGAGGTACACCTTCCGGCGCGCTCGCGTGATGCCGACGTAGAACAGGCGCCGCTCCTCCTCGAGCTGCTCCGGCTCGTCGTAGGCGCGCGCGAGCGGGAAGAGCCCATCCTCCAGCCCGGAGATGAACACGAACGGGAACTCCAGCCCCTTGGCGTTGTGCAGTGTCATGAGCGTTACCCGGTTCGCCTCCGGGTCCTGCCGGTCGACGTCCGTGAGCAGCGACACCTTCTGGAGGAACAGGTCGAGCGGCGTCGCCTCCGCGTCGTCGTCGGCCTCGGGCGGCAGCTCGTCGAACTCGTGCGCGCCGGCCACCAGCTCCCGCACATTGTCGATCCGCTCCTCGCCCTCCGGCCCCTCCTCCCGGAGCGCCTCGACGAAGCCGGTCTCCTCGAGCAGCCGCTCCAGCAACTCGCCGACGCCGAGATGCAGCGCCAGCGCGCGGTAGCGGCCGATCAGCTCCGAGAAGGCGACGAGGGCCGACGCCGCGCCCGTCGTGATCGACTCGACCTCGCGCGCCCGCGCCGCCGCCGCCAGCGGCGTCACGCCCTGCTCCGCGGCCCAGGTCAGCAGCCGGGCCAGCGTCGTGTCGCCGATCCCGCGCTTCGGGTAGTTGACGATCCGGTCGAATGCGCCCGCGTCCCGCGGGTTCGACACCAGCCGCAGATACGCCAGCACGTCCATGATCTCGCGCCGCTCGTAGAAGCGGATGCCGCCGACGATCTGGTACGGGATGTCGCGCCGGCGCAGCGCCTCTTCCAGTGCGCGAGACTGGGCGTTCGTACGGTACAGGACGGTGAAGTCGCGCGGCGACCGGTCGGGGCTCTCCGCCATGCGCGCCTCGATCTCGGCGACGATCCAGGCCGCCTCGTCGTTCTCGTCGAGCGCCTCGAGCCGTGTCAGTGGCTCGCCCGGGCCCGCCTGCGTGCGCAGCGTCTTCCCCTTGCGGCGCACGTTCTCGGCGATGACCTGGTTCGCCGCCTCCAGGATGCGTGAGGTCGAGCGGTAGTTCTGCTCCAGCCGGATGACCTTCGTCGCCGGGAAGTCCTTCTCGAAGTCGAGGATGTTGCGGATGTCGGCGCCCCGCCACCCGTAGATCGACTGGTCGTCGTCGCCGACGACCATCAGGTTCGCGTGCTCCTCCGCCAGCAGCTGCAGGAACCGGTACTGCGCCCGGTTCGTGTCCTGGTACTCGTCCACCAGCACGAACTGGAAGCGGCGCCGGTACTCCTCCAGGATATCCGCGTGGCGCTCGAAGAGCTCGACCGGCTTGACCAGCAGGTCGTCGAAGTCGAACGCGTTCTGCTCCTTCAACGCCTTTTCGTACGCCGGGAAGACGTCGGCCACGACGCGCGTGAACGGGTCGCCGGCCAGCGCGGCGTACTCCTCCGGCGAGACCAGGCCGTTCTTCGCCCCGGAGATCGAGGCGTGTACCGCCTTCGGCGGCCAGCGCTTGACCGGGAGGTTCAGGCGCTCCAGCGCGCGCTTCACCTCGCGCAGCGCCTGGTCGGCGTCGAAGATGCTGAAGTTCGGCGACCAGCCGAGACGGTGGGCGTGACGGCGGAGCAGGCGCGCGCCGATCGCGTGGAACGTGCCGATCCACAGGCCGGCGGGCTCGTGTCCGAGCTGCCGCCGGACCCGCTCGCGCATCTCGCCGGCCGCCTTGTTCGTGAACGTGACCGCGAGGATCGCCGCCGGGTCGACGCCTTGCTCCCGGATCAGATTGGCGATGCGCGTCGTCAGCACGCGCGTCTTCCCCGACCCGGCGCCGGCCAACACCAGCAGCGGCCCCTCGAAGTGCTCTACCGCCTCTTTCTGTTCCGGATTGAGCTCCACCGACCCTTGATCCTCGTCCAACGTAGCTTGAGTCGACTCCTGCGCCGGTGCACGTTCTCACTGGTCGGCAGCAGGATCTCGAAGATGGTCCCGCCCGCCCGGCGCGGCCGGACGGTGATCTTGCCCTGGTGCAGTTCCTCGACGATGCGCTTGGTCAGCGACAGGCCGACGCCCCACCCCGTCCTCTTGGTGCTTACCCCCGGCTTGAAGATGCGATCACGGACGCCCGGAGCGATGCCGGGCCCGTCGTCGGCGACGACGATGCGCACCCACCCTTCCTCGGCGCGCCCCGCCGAGAGCACGATGCGGCCGCCCCGGCCGGCCAGCGCGTCGAGCGCGTTCTTCACGAGGTTCTCGAGCGCCCACGCCAGCAGCACCGGGCTCGCCCAGAGCGGCGGCAGCCCGGGACGCAACCGGACCCGGAACTCGACGCCGGCGCCCAGTCGGGGGAGCCGCGGGCGCAGGTAGCGCTCCAGCTCCTGGATGACCTGCGCGGGCGCGACCTGTTGCAGCGTGGGCGGCTTGCCGATCAGCTCGAAGCGCCGGGAGACGCGCTCCAACCGCTCGACGTCGGCGCCGATCGCCTCGGCCACCCGTTCCGGGCCCCCGAAGGCCTCGCGCTCCTCCGCGGACAGCCCGAGCACCTCGACCCAGCCCGAGAGCGAGGAAAGCGGCGTGCCCATCTGGTGCGCCAGCTCGCGCGCCATGGCGGCCCACATCCGCTCCCGGTCCGCGCGCGCGGTGGCCTGCACGATGGTGATCGTGACGATCAGCAGCAGCGCCACGCCACCGGCCTGCAACCACGGGACCCAGCGCAGCCATGCGACGAGCGGCGGCGAGCCGAAGTAGACCGAGCCCACCCCCGGGTCCAGGACCGGCGGGTTCTTCAGCGCGAGCGCCCCGGCGTACTCCTTCACGCGCCGCTGGCCCGCCGGCGTGGACAGATCCGCCTCGAACGGGAGGTTGACGACCGCGTAGACCTCGCCCCGGCTGTTGATGGCGATCATCGGCAGGCGCAGGTCGCGGAACGTCTGCTGGAGCTGCATGAGCGACTGCAGCTCGCCGGACTCGTCGAGCGAGAGCAGCCCCCGCTGGACGAGCCCGTACATGCGCGTCTGGACCGCCGCCTCCGCCCGGATCTCCCGCACCAATTTTTCGGTGTAGAGAAGGTAGGAGCCGAAAACCAGGAGCGCGAGAACGGTCAGAAGCGCGGGCCAATGGCGCCGGGCCATGAGACTCGCCGTGATGCGGGGTCGTGGTGGCGACGGGGCCGCGGCCTCGCGGACGCCGCCGGCTACCGGCTGATCCGGTCCGTGCCGAGATACCCGGCCAGCGCCTCCGGGAGCCGAATGCTCCCGTCCGCCTGCTGGTACGTCTCGAGCAGCGCGGTCAGCGTGCGCGGCAAGGCGAGGCCGGAGCCGTTCAGCGTGTAGACGAACTCCGGCTTCATCCCCGGGGCTGGCCGGTAGCGGATGTTCGCGCGGCGCGCCTGGTAGTCCGTGTAGAGCGAGCAGCTCGAGACCTCGAGCCACTTCCCCACTCCCGGCGCCCACACCTCGAGGTCGTACGTCTTCGCGTTGGAGAAGCCCAGATCACCGCCGGCCAGGAGCACGACCCGGTAGCGCAGGCCGAGGCGCCGCAGCACCATCTCCGCGTGACCGGTCAGCTCCTCGAGCGCCGCCTCGCCGTGCTCCGGACGCTCGAACCGCACCAGCTCCACCTTGTCGAACTGGTGAAGCCGGAGCAGGCCCCGCGTGTCCTTGCCGTGGGCGCCCGCCTCGCGCCGGAAGCACGGCGTGTACGCCACGTACCGGATCGGCAGGGCGGCGCCGTCCAGCACCTCGCCGGCGTGCAGGTTCGTCACAGGGATCTCGGCCGTGGGGACGAGGTAGAGGCCGTCCTCGGGGAGGCGATACATGTCGTCCCCGAATTTCGGCAGGTGCCCCGTCCCGAGCGCGGCCTGCTCGTTGACGACGAACGGCGGCCACAGCTCCGTGTAGCCATGCTCCCGGGCGTGCAGGTCCATCATCATGCTGATGAGCCCACGCTCCAGGCGCGCACCGAGCCCGACGAACACCGGGAACCCGCTTCCGGCCACCTTCGCACCGCGAGCGAGGTCCAGGATGCCGAGCTCCTCGCCCAGTTCCCAGTGGGGCCGCGGCTCGAACGTGAACCGCGGCTCCTCGCCCCACTCCCGCACGAGGACGTTGTCCTCCTCGCCACCCGGCGGAACGTCCGGCGAGGGCAGGTTCGGGATCTGAAGTAGCAGGCCGCGAACGGTCTCCTCGACGGCGCTCCGGCGCAGCTCGGTCGACCCCATCCGCTCGCCGAGCTCGCGCGTCTCGCGGATGAGCGCCTCGGCCTCCTCGGCCCGCCCCTCCTGCTTCAGCTTCCCGACCTGCTGGGACGCCTCGTTCCGTTGCGCGCGCAGCCGATCCACCTCGGCGATGGCCGCGCGACGCTCCTCGTCCAACGCGAGAAGCCGATCGACGAGCTCGAGCACGTCCGGCTTGCCTCGGACGGCCAGCCGCCGCCGCACCAGCTCCGGCTCCTCCCGGATCCGCTTTAGGTCCAGCATCCGTGTCTAATTCTGGGGTGGGATGAGCTTCCGGTCGTCGCAGAACGGGTTACGGACCACCTCGAACTGCACGGAGCCGCGCACCGGATCCGTCGAGATGACGTGGAGCTTGGCGTAGTGGACTCCCGATCCGAGCGAGCAGTTCACCCGCCGCGTCCGGATCGCGTAGACGCCGTCCACCGTGACCGGGACGTCGGTCGACCGAGCATAGGCCGTCGTGTCGGACGGCGCCTCCTTGACCGCGTCGAGCGTCTGCCCCGAAACCGCCGCGATGCCGGCCCCGCCACTCCCGCCCAGGACCGCCCCGGAGGGGAGGAACGAAAAGCCGCCGCCCGTCCGGTCCGCCACCACGAGATCCCAGCTCCCGCTCTGCCCGGGCGACTCGACGGTGATGCTCAAGCCGGTCGTGAAGTCGTACCCCGATGGCAGCCCTGTGAGCTCGGTCCGGCTGGCGGAGTAGAGCGTCACGGTATCGGGGACGGCGCTCCAGGTCTGAGGGCCGAGGGCGTCGCCACAGCCGGCCGCGAGGGCGACGACGGCGGCGAGGAAGAAAAATCGAATTGAGCGCACGGCCGCGAATCGCTCCGAAAGTTGCCAAGTTGTTGGATCGCTTAGATTACCCAGCCGCCGGCGGCACTGTCAAGGAGCGATGCCAGCTCTTGCTTGACATTCCGTGCCGGCGGTTCGTACCCTTCGACGGCGCAAGGCAGCCGCTGGTAGCGCGGGGGCGGCACGGAACTCGCACCGTCCGCGTCTCCGATCACCGTCCGTCCACCCGCGAACGCCGATGCCCAGCCGCTTTTTCCCTGAGCGCCGTCACATCCTGGTCGTGGATGACGAGCCCTACATCGGCCGAATCATCCAGCTCAAGCTGGAGGACGGGCCCTACGATGTCGAGCTCGCCTCCGACGGCCGCTCGGCGCTCTCGCGGCTGCGCGGCGAGGCGCCGATCGATGTCATCCTGCTGGATATCATGATGCCGCACATGAGCGGCCTCGACGTCCTGGCCGAGCTTCGGCGCCTCCCACACCGTGCCCGCACCCCGGTGATCATGCTCACCGGCAAAGGGCAGGAGGCCGACCGGGAACAGGCCGCCGCCCTGGGCGCCACCGACTTCCTGACCAAGCCGTTCAGCCCGAAGAAACTGCTTGCGCGAATCGACGAGCTCTTCACCCATTGACACGCATCTCTGGGCCGTGGTGCTGGCGGGCGGGGTCGGATCCCGCTTCTGGCCGGTGTCTACACCACAGCGGCCGAAACAGCTCCTTCCGCTGGCGGGCGTGCGCGCATTGCTCGCGCAAACGGTCGAGCGGATCGCCCCGCTGGTCCCCCTCGATCGACTGCGGATCCTGACGGGCCGCGCGCTCGCACAGCCGATCCTGCGGAGCCTCCCGGAGCTGAAGTCCGAGAACCTCCTGCTCGAGCCGCGCGCCCGCGGCACGGCACCGATCCTGGCGTGGGCGGCGGCCGAACTCCGCAGGCGGGACCCCGAAGCCGTCATGATCTCGCTCCACGCGGATCACGTGATCGCGCCGGCGGAGCGCTTCCGCGAACTCCTCGCGCGCGTCGCCGAGCTGTCGCGCCGCGACCGACTGCTGTTCACCGTCGGGGTTCGGCCGGACCGGCCGGAGACCGGCTTCGGCTACATCCGCACGGGCGCGCCGATCGCGGGCCCGGTCGACGCGCACCTCGTCCGCAGCTTCGTCGAGAAGCCCGACCGCGCCACGGCGGAATCCTACGTGGCGAGCGGCGACTACCTGTGGAACAGCGGAATCTTCGTGTGGCCGGCGGAGCTGCTGCTGGACGAGATCGCTCGACATACACCCGAGCTCGCGCCGCTGCTCCCGCTGCTCGACGAGGGGCGCATCGACGAGTTCTTCGAGCGGGCGCCCAACCTGACCATCGACGTCGGGCTCCTCGAGCGGAGCCCGCGCGTCGGCGTCGTGCGCGCGACGTTCGACTGGGACGATGTCGGCGCCTGGGACGCGGTCGCGCGCAACCGCGAGCGCGACGAGGCCGGCAACGTCACCGTCGGGGACGCCTGGCTCGTCGATTCCGAGGGGTGCATCGCCTGGGCGGAGGACGGAAGCGTCGTCGTCTTCGGCGGTCGCGACCTCGTCGTCGTGCGGACCCACGGCGTCACCCTGGTGGCGCCCCGCGACCGGACCGCCGACCTGAAGAGCCTCCTCGAGCGGCTCCCCGCGCGCCTGCGCGAGCCCGAAGCCGATAATGGCTGAGCTGGCACTCGTTCTGTTCGACGACCGTCGAGCCCGGGACTGGATGCCCTTCGCGCTCACGCGCCCGGTCGGTGAGCTGCGCTTCGGCGCGTTCACGCTCCGGGAACGCGCGGAGCGCTGCCTCGGGGCGAAATGCCTGGGACACCTCACCTCGGAGCACCTGGCCGGGTTCGACGAGCCGGACGCCGCGCCGGTCCTCCGGCTCGAGGACCTGGCGCACGACCGAGCGCTCCTCTATCTCTCCTCGCGCGCGGTCCTCGACTTCGACGCACGCCCGGCCGTGGACCGCGCCGGTCCGCTCGTTTCGGTCGACGGCGAAGTCGCCGGCTGGCTCCAACGCGCCGGAGACGCACCGCCCCCGCCCACGTTCATCGTCGATCCCGCGGCGCAGGGTGCGGGTGCGCCCGCACCGCCCGCGGACCGGCTCCCCGGACGACTGCTCCGGAACGTCTGGGAGCTGGTCACGCGGACGCCACAGCAAGTGGCGCGGGACATCGCGTGGCTCTTCCCGACCGCCTCCGCGGCGGGCCCGCCCGGCGCGCACGTGCTGGGCGAGGACCGCCTCGTGCTGGGCCGCGGCGCCGCGGTCGAGCCGGGCGTCGTGCTCGACTTGCGCGATGGGCCGATCTGGCTCGACGAGGGCGCGACGGTACGGGCGTTCACCCGCCTGATCGGCCCGGCCTACATCGGCCGGAACACCGTGGTCCTCGGCGGCTGCGCGGTCGGGGTCAGTGTCGGGCCGATGTGCAGGGTCCATGGCGAGCTGGAGGGCAGCGTCGTGCTCGGCTACAGCAACAAGGCGCACGACGGCTTCCTCGGGCACTCGTACGTGGCGTCGTGGGTAAACCTCGGCGCGATGACCACGAACAGCGACCTCAAGAACAATTACGGCTCGATCCACCTCTGGACGCCGACCGGGGAGCGGGACACGGGCGAGCTGAAGCTCGGCGCTCTCCTCGGCGACCACGTCAAGACCGGGATCGGCACGCTGATCAATACCGGCACCGTCGTCGGTGCGGGCTCGAACCTGTTCGGCGCGTTGCTACCGCCAAAATATGTGCCTCCGTTCAGCTGGGGCTCGGGCGAGGACCTGTCGGCGTACGACCTGGACAAGTTCCTCGAGACCGCCGCGATCGTCATGGCGCGGCGCGATGTCGAGCTCAGCGCGTCGCACGCCGGGATGCTGCGTCGCGCCTACGCGGTCGGGCGGAGCGAATGAGGATCACCGTCCTGGGGAGCGGCAGCGCGGGGAACGCCACCCTCGTTCAGGCGGACGGCGTCTGCGTGCTGGTGGACGCAGGGTTCAGCGGAAAGGATCTGGAGCGGCGGCTGCTCGAGGTGGCCGTCGAGCCCGCCTCTCTCTCGGCTATCGTCATCACGCACGAGCACGGCGACCACACGCGCGGGATGGGTGTCCTGGCGCGCCGGTTCGGCGTGCCCCTCTACCTCACGCCGATCACGCGCGCCGCGTGCGCGCGGCTGCTGAACGGCTCGGAGGACGTTCACGCGTACGCCTCCACCGAGCCATTGCGGATCGGTCCGCTCGAGGTCCAGCCGTTCCTCACCGTCCACGACGCCGCCGACCCGGTCGCGGTCACGGTCCGTGACGTCGTCACCGGCGAGAAGCTCGGCATCGCCACGGACCTGGGCCGTCCGACCGCGGCCGTTCGTCAGGCGCTTTCGGGATGCGACGTCCTCGTGCTGGAGGCGAACCACGACGAGGCCATGCTCTGGAATGGGCCGTACCCGTGGTCCGTGAAGCAACGCATCGCGTCGAGCCACGGTCACCTCTCGAACCGCGCGTCCGGAGAGCTGGCGCGGGAGCTCCATCACCGCGATTTGCTGCACGTCATCCTGGCCCACCTGAGCGAGCACTGCAACGACGGCGCGCTCGCGGCCGACGTCGTCGGCGCCGCGCTGGACCGGCTCGGATACGCCGGCGGGCTCGTGGTGGCGCCGCAGGAGCGCCCCCTCGAGCCCGTCGATGTCGCCACGCTGCGGCGCCGCACGGCGCCGGCGCAGCTCAACCTCCTGTAGGCCCGCCCCGCCTCAGATCCCGAACAGCCGCAGGACGTCGTTCGCCACCGCCCAGACCATCAAGGCGACGACCAGGACGAAGCCGACCTGCGTGAGCCGCGCCCGCTGCTGCACGGTGAGGGCGCGCCCGCGAACGGCTTCCACCGCCAGGAACATCAGGTGGCCGCCGTCCAGGACCGGGATCGGGAGCAGGTTCAGCACCGCCAGGTTCACCGAGAAGAGGGCCATGAAGCGGAGGAACGCCTCGAGCCCCGCCCGGGCCACGCGCCCGCTGAGCTGCCCGATGAGGATTGGCCCGCCGAGGTTCCGCGGCGACTGCCGGCCGAGGACGAGGTCACGCAGGAAGTCGACGACGAGCGTCGCGTAGCCCCACGTCTCCTGCGCGCCATGGACGATGGCACCGCCGATTCCGGGGCGGACCTTCGGCGGGAGCGGCGCCATCACCCCGAGGCGGCCGACGGTTCGAACGGAGCCGTCGGCCAGCGTATCCGACTCGGCCCGCGGCGTGGCGGTGATGGCCAGCCTCTGCCCGCCGCGCTGGATCCCGAGCGGGAGGGGCTGGCCCGCGTGCGTCTGCACCACGTGCACGAAGTCCTGCCAGAAGCGCACCGGCTCGCCGCCGGCCGAGACGACGCGGTCTCCCGGGCGGATTCCCGCCTGCCGCGCAGGGGACTCCTCCAGGACCTCGCCGACCACGGGCTCCTGCGCCGGCGAGAGTGCGTTCGCCAGCTTGCTGCGCTCCTTGTCACCCGCCGGCAGCTCGACCGTCACCGGCGGCGTGCCCGCGAACCGCACCTCCGTCGAGCCGGGCGGAAGCGTGAGCAGCGCCCGCGCCACGTCGGCCCAGTCCTCGACCGATTCCCGGCCGATGCCGACGATGCGGGTGCCGGCCGGGACGCTCGCCAGCGCCTGCGCCCCCGGCGGCAGGTCGCTCGCCACGACCGGTCCCAGACGCGCCTCCGGGGACGTCTGCACGCCCCAGACAAGCGCCGCGGCGGCGAACACGAGGAACGCGAAGATGAAGTTCATGATCACGCCGGCGGAGATCACCAGCGCTCGCGCCCCGACCGACTTCGACTCGAAGTCCCGGGGACCGCGCGCCGGCGCGACCGTCGCGTCGGCGATGCCGGCGTCGACGATGTCGGCGGCGACCGTCTTCCGCTCGTCCTTCCCCTCGATGACCTCCATCTCCTCCATGCCGGCCATCTTCACGTAGCCGCCGAGGGGGAGCCAGGAGATCACGTATTCCGTCTCACCGCGCCGAAACCCGACCAACTTCGGCCCCAGGCCGATGGAGAATCGGGGCACCTCGATGTCCACCAGCTTCGCCGTCACGAAATGCCCGAGCTCGTGCACGAAGATGAGGACACCGAGGACGATGATCGTCGCGAGAATTGTGATCAACATGCGCCGTCGATTCTCCCGCGGACGGCCGCGCGAGCGCGGCGGTCCGCCTCCAACACCGTCTCCAGGGCGTCGACCGCAACCACCGGTTGCGCCTCGAGAGCGGCTTCGATTGCATGGGGAATGCCCTGGAAGGGCAGTTTCCCGGCCAGGAACATCTCCACCGCGACCTCATTGGCGGCGTTGTAGATCGCCGGCGCCGTGCCGCCCTGCCGCCCCGCCTCGACGCCCAACCGCAAGGCCGGGAAGCACGCCACATCGGCCGGCTCGAACGTCAGCTCACCCGCCCGCAGCGGATCGAAGCGCCGCGTCCCCTCATCCGGCAGCCGGGCCGGGTGGGTCAACGCATACAGGATCGGCAGCTCCATGGTTGGAAACCCCATTTGGGCCAGCACGGATCCGTCCACGAACTCCACCATCGAATGGATGACCGATTGCGGGTGCACCACGACCTCGATGGCGTCGTACGGCATGTCGAACAGAAAGTGCGCCTCGATGACCTCGAGGGCCTTGTTCGCGAGCGTGGCGGAGTCGACCGTGATCTTGGCGCCCATGCGCCACGTGGGATGGCGGAGCGCCTGCGCCGGCGTCACCGCCGCGAGCGCCTCGGGTGTCCAGCCGCGGAACGGGCCGCCCGACGCGGTCAGGATGAGCCGCCGGGCCTCCCGCGGGGCGGAGCCGGTCAGGCATTGCAGGATCGCGCTGTGCTCGCTGTCGATGGGGATCAGCTCGCCGCCGCCGCGACGGAGCGCGTCCAGCACGAGTGGACCGCCTACCACCAGCGATTCCTTGTTCGCCAGCGCGAGCCGCTTCCCCGCCTCCAGTGCCGCCAGCGTCGCCTCGAGCCCTGCCGCGCCGACGACCGCATTGATGACGATGTCGGCATCGGGGTGCGCCGCCGCCGCGAGCAAGCCCTCCCGGCCGCGCAGCCAGTCCTCGCCGGCAGCGGGCGGACCGTCGCCCTCGACGAGCACGGCGATGTCCGGAGCGTACCGCGCCACCTGCGTCGCCAGCCGCTCGGCGTTCCGGCCGGCCGCCAGCGCGGCAACCCGGAAGCGATCCGGGTGTCGGTCGAGCACCTCGAGCGCGCTGCGCCCGATCGAGCCCGTGGATCCGAGCAGGGCAACACCGGTGCTCACGGCGCACCGCCGAGGTACGGCAGCGCGATCCGCAGGAACCAGTAGGCGATCGGGATCGTGAAGAAGAGGGCGTCGAAGCGGTCGAGGAGGCCGCCGTGCCCAGGAAGCAGGTGGCCGGAGTCCTTCACGCCGGCCTCCCGCTTGAAGAGCGATTCTGCCAGGTCACCGAGCTGAGCCGCCACTGAGACCACGAGGCCGCCGCCGATCCCGGCCACTGCGCTCATTGGAACGCCCAACCAGGCGCCGAAGATCCAATGCGAGAAGACGAAACCTGCCAGCATCGATCCGACCAGCCCCGCGACGGCACCCTCCACGGTCTTTCCCGGGCTGACCGCCGGGATCAGCTTGTGGCGACCGATCGCCCGCCCGACGAAGTAGGCGCACGAATCGTTGAACCAGGTGATGGCGATCGGGAAGAGGACGAAGGCCGTACCGGTCCACGGATTGAACGCGGCGGCCAGGGCCGCACCGTCCACCAGCGTCGCGCCCGGACGCAGGTGGCGCAGGAACAGCGCGTAGGAAAGGGTCCCGCCGGTGAATACGGCGCCCAGCACCGTCACGGCGACGGCCTCGAGCGGCAGCCCCTCGACGCCCCGTGCCCAGATCGCGGCCGCGGAAAACGCCAGCACCAGCGCGAGGGTGAGCTCCCAGAAGAGCGGCGTCGCCTCCGCCGGGTGCGGATGCCCCGCGGCCAAGAGGATGTACGCCGCCGCCGCGACGACCCCCGGGAGCACGAAGGGTCGGGCGCCCTGCAGCGCGGAGAGCCGATACAGCTCCGCCGTGGCCCCGGCTGCGATCAGTGCGAGCACCCCGCCAAGGATCCAGCCGCCAAGGTAGATGGCGGCCACGGCGGCCGGAATGCCCACGGCCGCCACGGCGATGCGCTTGCCGAGCTCGGATCGGGCCATGATCAGCCGGTCGTCACCCGGCCGAACCGACGCTCCCGCTTCTGGAAGTCGTGAATGGCGGCGAAGAGGTGCTCGCGCCGGAATTCCGGCCACAGCAATGGCGTGATGTACAGCTCGGCGTAAGCGATCTGCCAGAGCATGAAGTTGCTGATGCGCTGCTCGCCGGAGGTGCGGATGAGGAGGTCGGGATCGGGGAGATCGGCGGTGTAGAGCTCGTCGGCGACCGCCTCCTCCGTGATCTCGTCGGGTCGGAGCTCGCCGGCGCGGACCCGGTCGGCGAGGCGGCGCGCCGCGCGGGTGATCTCCGCGCGGCCGCCGTAACTGATCATCAGGTTCAGGCGGAGGACGGTCCCCCCGGCCGTGGCGCGCTGGATTTCATCGATGGCGGCACGAGGCCCCGCGGCCAGCCGGTCGAGGTCGCCGTGCACGCGGACGCGGACGCCCTGGCGTACCAGCTCGTCGCGCTCGCGCACCACGTAGAGCTGGAGCAGGCGCATCAGCGCCGATACCTCCCGTGCGGGCCGGCTCCAGTTCTCTTGGGAGAACGCGAACAGTGTCAGGATCGGCACCCGCGCCTCGATCGCGCCCTCGACCACGTCGCGGACCGACTTCATCCCCGAGACGTGGCCACGGTAGCGCGGCAGCCCCCGGGCGCGCGCCCACCGCCCGTTCCCATCCATGATGATGGCGACGTGCTCCGGGACCGGGCCGTCGAGCAGGATCTGCGTGAGCAGCTGGGAGGCCATCGGCCCGCTCAGACCTCCATCACTTCCGCTTCTTTCGCCTTGAGAAGCTGATCGATCCGGTGGATGTAGTCGTCGGTCAGCTTCTGCACCTCGTCCATCTGGCGACGGGCGTCGTCGTCGCTCATCTCGTGCTCGCCCTGTCGATGCTTGACGTCCTTGTTCGCCTCCTGGCGGGCGTGGCGGACGGCCACGCGTCCCTCCTCCGCCAGCTTGTGCAGCAGCCGGACCATGTCTTTCCGGCGCTCCTCGGTCAGCGTCGGGATCGGAACGCGAATGACCGTGCCGTCGTTGGACGGGTTGAGCCCCAGCTCCGAGGTCTGGATCGCCTTCTCGATGGCCTGCATCAGGCTCCGGTCCCACGGCTGGACGAGGAGAAGCCGCGGCTCCGGCGCGCTCACCGACGCCACCTGATTGATCGGCATCTTCGAACCGTACGCCTCGACGCGCACCGTGTCCAGCAGCGTCGGCGTCGCCTTGCCGGTCCGGACCGATGAGAACTCACGACGCAGCGCGTCGAGAGCCTTGTCCATCTGTTGTCGTGCCTGCGCACTCGCCGCCATCGCTCCTCCCCTCTCTGCTCTCGGTCGCGAGTGAAGATATACGGGCCCCGATCAGGAGACCAGCGTTCCCACCGGCTCCCCGCGGATCGCCGCCGCCACCGCGCCCGAGCTCTGGATGTTCAGTACCACGATGGGCAGCCGGTTCTCCTTGCACAGCGAGATCGCGGCCGCATCCATGACGCCGAGCTCCCGCGTAAGCGCCTCCATGAACGAGACCTTGGGCAGAAACGTCGCCGAGGGGTCCTTCACCGGGTCGGCGGTGTAGACGCCCTCCACCTTCGTCGCCTTCACGAGCACATCCGCGTGCATCTCGACGCCGCGCAGCACCGCCGCCGTATCCGTCGAGAAGTACGGGTTGCCGGTGCCGGCGGCGAAGATCACGACGCGGCCCTTCTCGAGGTGCCGCAGCGCACGCCGGCGGATGTACGGCTCCGCCACCGCCTCCATCCGGATCGCGCTCATGACCCGCGTATCCACACCCTTGCGCTCGAGCATGTCCTGCAGCGCAAGGGCGTTGATCACCGTCGCCAGCATCCCCATGTAGTCGGCGCTGACACGGTCGATTCCCTGCTGGCTGGCCTGCGTACCCCGCACGATGTTCCCGCCGCCGATCACCAGGCCGAGCGCGACGCCCATCCGATGCACGGCCTGGATCTCGTCCGTCAGGCGATGCACGACCGGCGGCGCGATGCCGAAGCCCTGCTCGCCCGCCAGCGCCTCGCCGCTCAACTTCAACAACACTCGACGGTATTTGAGCTCCCCGTTCTCCCCCAAAAGCTCTCCTCGGCTCGGGGCGCGCCGCGCCCGGTCCCCGCAACGCAACGCCGCGACGCGGGCGCGTCACGACGCGGCCGACCTACTCGCCCAGCGCGTAGCGCGTGAAGCGACGCACCACGATCCGCTCACCCGTCTTGGCCGAGACCTCGGTGATCCGCTCGCCGACCGTCTGCTTGTGGTTCGGGTCCTTCACGAAGACCTGATCCACCAACGCGTTGTCCTGGTAGAACCGCTTCAGCTTCCCGTCGACGATCTTCCCCCGGATGTTCTCCGGCTTCCCCTCGTTCTTCACCTGCTCCTCGAAGATCGCGCGCTCCCGCTCCACGATGTCCTGCGGGATCCCCTCCGCCGTCACCGCCAGCGGGTTCGTAGCGGCGATATGCATCGCGATGTCCCGCACAAGCTGCTGGAAGTCGTCCGTGCGCGCGACGAAGTCCGTCTCGCAGTTCAGCTCCACGAGCACGCCGATCTTCCCGCCCATGTGCACATAGCTGCCCACCGCGCCCTCGCGCGTCTCCTTCCCCGCGCGCTTCGCCGCCTTGGCCGCACCCTTCGCCCGCAGGATGTCGATGGCCGTCTCGACGTTCCCGTCGGCCTCCTCCAGGGCCTTCTTGCACTCCATCATCCCCGCGCCGGTCCGGTCGCGGAGCTCCTTCACATCGCTCGCCGTGATCGCCATCTGTATCGCCCCTTCCCTGAATTGTCCCTGCCCTGTTCGCATCGTCGGCCCCCCGGGCACCGGGCCAGGAGCGGCGCCGACCGTCGGGCCGACGCCGCAAAAAAGCGCCGCAGGGCTGCAGGGCTGCAGCGCTGCAGCGCTTTCCGGGCGCTGAGCGGCTCCGAAACCGCGGAGGCTACGCCTCCTCCGGCTCGGCCTCCCCCTCCTCGCCCGGCCGCACGTTCAGGTTCGCGATAACCTCCGGCCGTGGGCGCCGCTTGCGGCGCGGACGGCGACGGCGGCCGCGATCCTCGCCGGCGGCTTCCTGCATCGTCCCGGTCTCCGTCGAGTACGTGACCGCTTCCACCTCGTCGGCGCGCCGCCGGGCGTCCGGCGGCAGCTCGCGCCGCCCCTGCTCGATCGCGTCCGCGATCGCACCGGTGATGACCGATACCGAGCGGATCGCGTCGTCGTTCCCGGGGATCGGATAGTCGATCACGTCCGGATCGGCATTCGTGTCCGCGATGGCGATCACCGGGATCCCGAGGTGGTTCGCCTCCTTGACCGCGATCGCCTCCTTCTTCGCATCTACCACGAAGAGCGCACCCGGCAGCCGCGCCATGTCCTTCACGCCGGCCAGGTACTTGTTCAGCTTGTCACGCTCCCGCTGGAGCATCAGCTGCTCCTTCTTCGTGTAGAACTCGTAGGCGCCCTCCTCGATCCCGCGCTCGAGGTCCTTCAGCCGACGAATCTGCTTCTTGATCGTCGCGAAGTTCGTGAGCATCCCGCCGAGCCAGCGCTCCGTGACGTAGAAGCCGCCGCACCTCGACGCCTCCTGCTCCACGATCGCACGCAGCTGCCGCTTGGTGCACACGAAGAGGATCCGCTCCCCCTCCAGCGTGACCTCGCGCGACACCCGCGCCGCCTCTTGCAGCGAAGCGAGCGTCTTCTTCAGATCGATGATGTGGATGCCGTTGCGCTCCGCGAAGATGAACTTGCGCATCTTCGGGTTCCAACGGCTGCTCTGGTGTCCGAAATGAACACCGGCCTCCAAGAGCTCCTTCAGTTGGGTCTCGACCATTCCGTTCCCACGGGGAGTTGGGTTTCGCCTCCACCGCCTTCATCCACCCGGCCGACCCTCGCAGGGGACCCCGGCCGCGCGTCCAGCGGTGTGTGGATTGCCGGGCCCGGCCCGGCGTTGACACACGAGCGCGGCGGATCGACTCCCTCGCTGCCGCGAAACCGGGCATGCGGCCCGGGTCCGCGGCGGCGCCGAAGCGCGACCCGCCGCTTCCGTACGCTCAGCGCTTCGAGAACTGGAACCGCTTGCGGGCGCCGGGGCGGCCCGGCTTCTTCCGCTCGACCTCACGCGGATCCCGCGTGAGCAGCCGGCGCTCGCGCAACGCCGCGCGCAGTTCCGGATCGACCTGCAGCAGCGCCCGCGCGATCCCGAGCCGCACCGCGCCGGCCTGGCCCGTCAGACCACCGCCATCCACGTTGCACAGCACGTCGAAGCGCCCCTGCTGCTGGGCCGCGATCAGCGGCTCCTGCACGTGCTGCTGCGACGAGAGGCGCGGGAAGTACTCGTTCAGCGCACGCCCGTTCACCGTGAACTTCCCGGTCCCCGGCCGGAGCCAGACCCGCGCCACGCTGGTCTTGCGACGGCCGAGGCCGTGGTACTGCTGTACCGTGTCGGCCATTCTCAGATCTCCAGGGGCTGGGGCTGCTGAGCCTCGTGCGGGTGCTCGCCGCCCGCGTAGATCTTCAGCTTCTTCCGCATCAGCCGGCCGAGGTTGTTCTTCGGCAGCATCCCCTTCACCGCCAGCTCGACGACGCGCTCGGGATGCTCCTCGAACATGCGCCGGAAGGGGATGTGCTTCTCGTGACCCATGTAGCCGGTGTGGCGGAAGTACGTCTTGGTCTCCGCCTTGTTGCCGGTCAGCCGCACCTTGTCCGCGTTGACGACGATGACGTAGTCACCGGTGTCGAGGTGCGGCGTGAACATGGGCTTGTGCTTCCCGCGCAGGATCTTCGCCACCTCGCTGGCGAGCCTGCCGAGCACCTTGTCCTCCGCGTCTACCAGCCACCAGCGGCGCTGGATTTCGGCGGGCTTGGGCGTGTAGGTCTTCATGCGTCCCTGGTCGTGGAAGCCGCTAAAGCGGAACAGCTTTGAAGGATATCAGAACCCGGGAGGAGTGTCAAGGCGCCACCCTCCGAACTGCGACCGGGCCGTCCGCCGGACGGCCCGGTCGATCGCCTCCTCGATCCTCCGGCCGGGCCGAGCCGGCCGGAGGATCGAGGAGGAGGGGGCGGCAGGCGGGGCGGCCCGAGCGATCGATCAGCGCCGCCACCGGCGTCGGATCGGGCCGACGAGCATGAGTGCTCCGGCCGCCGCCATCGTCGCGATGATGAGCGCCCCCGGCCCGCCGAGGATGGCCGGCACGCGGGCTCCGCGTCCTCGGCCGCTCGCCCCGCGAACGGTCTGCACATCGGCGAGCCTGCCGCGGGCCGCGCTCTCGGAGAGCGCGGCGAGGTAGGCGCGGTACGGCTCGGGATAGACCGCCACGTGGAAGTGGGGCGGATGCTGCTCCCGCGTCACGTCGATGACGCCTCTGGCCTCCAGGGCGAGCAGGTCCTTCTCGAGCCAGATCCGGCACGCCGGGAGCGGGGGGATGTGCATGTCCACCGCCATGCCGGCCGGGTGGACGGACAGCGGGGATGCGTTGCGTGGCTGGCGCGAGAGCGGCCGGATCAGGCTCGTCACCACGAGGGGGGCGGCGCAGACCTCGTGGTAATCGTGGGCCAGGCGGTCGACGAATTCCCGCACGACCGGACGGGCGTACGGGTACGATACGCCCTTGAACGCGATCTCGGCGCTCGGCCTGATCTCGACGATCTGGTTGCGGGCGACCAGGTCGTGGATCTGCGGCGCGTCGCGGACGAACTCGTACCGGCTCTCGAGTGCGGCCGCGTTCTGGCGGACCATCGAGTCGTGGGAGCCGCGGAGTTCCGGGGCTCCGCGCGCGGCGAGGGGAGATGCCGCCGCCGCGAGCATTATGGCCAGGACCATCCATCGTTGGGGAAACACTGTCGCATCCTCTCCGACCATGTGTTGCCGCCTCGGGCGCGCGACAGCTCCGCACCCTCCATGGCGGCGCATCTCCCTGCCATATCTCTAGTTGCATGATATGGGCCGCGATCCCGCGTATTCCGCGCGTGCGAAACGCGCGTAGTGGCACGGCAGACCTGGAATCAGACAGCGCCCGGCGGCGGCCGTACGGGCACGGTCGGGCCCAGCCGCATCGGAGAGTCGCGCGAACGGGCCGAGGCGTGGCGGTCCGCGACGGAAAAGCCGAACGGGCCCGGGTGCGGACAGCACCCGGGCCCATTCGTTCGACGCGAGAACGGGGGCTCAGCTCAGGAACGTCTCGAGGAAGCGGGCGCGGGAGGCGTGGCGGAGGCGAACGAGCGCCTTCTCCTTGATCTGGCGGACGCGCTCGCGGGTGATCCCGAGCAGCGACCCGATCTCCTCCAGGGTCATCGGGTCGGAGCCCTCGAGGCCGAAGTACAGGCGGAGCACCTTCGCCTCACGCTCCTTGAGGGTACCGAGCGCCTCGTCGATCGTGATGGAGAGGGCGCGGTCGTACGTCTCGTCATCCGGGCCGGCGGAGAACTGGTCGGCCAGGTAGTCCAGGAGGCGGTTGTCCTCTCCGGGGCTGAGCGGCGCGTCGAGGGAGAGGTGCGACTGCGAGATGGCGAGCGTGCGCTCCACCTCTTCGTGGGAGATGTCGAGCTCCCCGGCGATCTCCTCGACGGTGGGCTCGCGGCCGAGCTCCTGGAGCAGGCTCGAGGTCCGCTTGCCGATGCGATGCAAGGCGCCGGCGCGGTTGAGCGGCACGCGCACGATCCGGCTCTGCTCGGCGAGGGCCTGGAGGATCGCCTGGCGGATCCACCACACGGCGTAGGAGATGAACTTGATCCCCTTGGTCTCGTCGAATTTGTGGGCGGCGCGGATCAGGCCGAGGTTGCCCTCGTTGATCAGGTCACCGAGGGCGACCCCCTGATTCTGGTACTTCTTGGCGACGGAGACGACGAACCGGAGGTTGGAGCGGACGAGCTTGTCGAGGGCTTCCTCATCGCCGGCGCGGATCCGCCCGGCGAGTTCGACCTCGTCCTCGCGCGAGAGCAGCGGGTAGTTGCTGATCTCCTTGAGGTACTGGTCGAGCGAGCTTTCCTCGAAGGTGCCCTTCTGGAGTTTCGTGAAACTCATGGCGGCGCTCCGCGGAGGCAACGGAGTGGGGTGGACCGAACCGCGCGGCTCGGTATCTATGCGGGGACGCCCGGCGCTGGGCGCCTCGACTCAGGGTTGGACGGGTTTGATCGGGCCCGAGGTCAGTGCACGGTGTTGCCGATCCGCCACCAGCGGATGTCCGTCAGCCACGGGAACGGCTGCATCGCGCTCGGATCGAACGAATAGTAGATGAACATCGGCTGCCCACGCACGCTGCTCCGGTCGGCCATGCACCAGTACCGGGAGTCCTCGGAATCGTCGCGGTTGTCGCCGAGGAAGAAGAACTTCCCGGCCGGCACGACAACCGGCCCCCAGTTGTCGCGGGTCGGCCGGTACGTCTTAGGATCGACTCCGGGTGCCAAGTAGTTGAGTTGGCACATCATGCTCGGCACGAACATGTCGTTGTCCGGGTCAGTCGCGATGACGTACGGCTCGGAGATCTGCTTCCCGTTCCGGAACAGCACCTTGTGGCGCATCTCGAGCGTGTCGCCGGGGAGCCCGACGAGGCGCTTCACGTAGTTCTTGTCCGGTTCGTGGGGAGGCGTAAAGACGACGATATCTCCGCGGCTGGGTTGGCTGAAGGCCGGGATCCGGAGGTGCGTCCCGGGGACCTCGGCGCCATAGACCGCCTTGTTCACGAGGAGGAAATCGCCCACCAGCAGTGTGCGCTCCATGCTGCCGGTGGGGATTCGGAACGCTTCGACGAGGAAAGTGCGGATCACGACGAAGAGCAGGAAGGCGATCAGGATGGATTTGGTCCATTCCCATGCCCAGCGGGCCACCGACACCGCCGCCTGCGGCTCGCTGGACGCTCGGTCCGCTCCTTCGATCACCTGGTCGCTGCCAGACCGGTGAGATCCGGTATTCAACGCCACTTCGGGAATCCTACCAAGTGAGGACTACTCTGTCAAACCGGCGCGGGCCACTGAATCCGCGCCAGGCGAAGGAGGTGCCGCCGCGCTCTGCTACCCAAGGCATGCGGGCACGTTCCCGTGGGTGATCGGAGGTTCTCAAGCAGGTTTTTCGTGAGGGCGCTCGAAGCAGTATGAAACAGCATAACTCGTCGCCGCCGCCCGCGCTAGACCCCCCGGCGGGTTGCGGGGTGGAACGGCTTCCGGGCCGGCCGAGCGGCACCCGCCGCGCTGCGAGTGGGAGGGCGGGGCGGCTCGGGGCCGTCCGCCACGCCCATCCCCTCGCCTGGGTCCGGCCTCAGTACGGCGACGCGCTGTAGTTGTCGATCTGCGCGCGCTGCAGCTTCCCCGAGTAATCCACGTAGGCGACCTTGGTCTCCGAGTAGAACTCGTAGACCTCCCAGCCACCCTCGCGGTGTCCGTTCCCGGTCTTCTTGACGCCGCCGAAGGGCAGGTGCGCCTCGGCGCCGATCGTCGGCGCGTTCACGTAGGTGATGCCGTTGTCCAGCTCGTTGATGGCACGGAACGCGGCGCGCACGTCCCGGGTGTAGATCGCGCTCGAGAGGCCGTAGTCGACCTCGTTGTTGATGCGGATCGCCTCGTCGAGATCGCTGAAGCGGATGACGCTGAGGACCGGGCCGAAGACCTCCTCGCAGGCGAGCCGGCTGCCGGGGCGGACGCCGCGCAGGATGGTCGGCTGGAAGAAGTAGCCGCGGTCGAGCGCGCCGCCGGTGGCGCGCTGGCCGCCGCACAGGACCACGTCGCCTTCCTGTCGGGCGACCTCGACGTACCCGGTCACCTTCTCGAGCGCGGCCTCGTTGATGAGGGGCCCGACGTCGGTCTCGGGCTCGAGTCCGCTTCCGAGCCGCAGCTCCCGGGTGCGCGCGAGCAGGCGGTCGAGGAACCGGTCGTGGATCTCGTCGTGGAGCAGGAGTCGGCTGGTGGCCGTGCAGCGCTGTCCGGTGGTGCCGAACGCGCCCCAGAGCACGCCGTCGAGCGCCAGGTCGAAGTCGGCGTCCGGCAGGACGATCTGCGCGTTCTTGCCGCCCATCTCGAGGGAGAGGCGCTTGTGCATGCGGCCACAGGTCTCGCCCACGCGCGAGCCGGTGGAAGTCGAGCCCGTGAAGGAAATGAGCGGAATGCCCGGATGCTCGACGATGGCGGCGCCGATGTCCTCGCCCTTGCCGTGCAGGAGCTGGATGACCTCCGGCGGCAGACCGGCCTCAAGCAGGACCTCGACGAAGATGGTCGCCGTGTGCGGCACATCCTCGGCCGGCTTGAAGATCACCGCGTTTCCGCAGAGGAGCGCCGGGAAGATCTTCCAGGTCGGGATCGCCAGCGGGAAGTTGAACGGCGTGATGATCCCGGCGATGCCGATCGGGCGGCGGAAGCTCATCGCCCACTTGTCCTGGAGCTCGCTTGGGACGGTGTGGCCGAAGAGGCGACGCCCTTCCGTGGCGGCGTAGTAGGCGGTGTCGATGCCCTCCTGCACGTCGCCTCGCGTCTCCTGTACGGTCTTGCCCATCTCGCGGCTCATGAGGCGGGCGATCTCGTCCTTGCGCGCGACGAGCAGGTCGCCGGCGCGACGGATCACGTCGCCGCGCGCGGGCGCCGGCGTGCGCCGCCAGCGCTCGAAGCCCTGCTTCGCCGAGGCCACGGCGCGCTCGAGGTCGTCGGGCCCGGAGAGTGGGAAGAGGCCGATCACGTCGTCGGTGTCGGCCGGGTTTCGGTTCTCGAAGTACTCGCCGCCGGTGGGCGCGGACCACTCGCCGGCGACGAAATTCTGGAAGTGCTTCGCCATGGATCGGCCTCCGACCGGAGCGCGCTGGCGCCCCGTGAATGAACATGGGTGACAGGGGATTCTGGCGACGCGGGCGCCGGCAGGCAACCCGCCTCGCCTCAGTGCCGCAATGCGATGGCCATGAACCCGGCGACGGCGAACGCGAGCAGCGCGGCGTAGAAGAACCACATGCGCCGGAACGGGAGCGCGGGGTTCTGGCGCCGGGCGACGAACGCCATGAGCGCGCCGCCGCCGAGGGACGTGAGCAGCCAGAGCACCGCGATCGCGGCGTAGACGGCGCGTGCGCCGTCCACCGCCGTCAGTCCTCCCGCATCAGGTTGTACCGTTCGATCTTCTTGTAGAGGTTCGAACGGGGCATGTCGACGGCTCGGGCGGTCTCGCTCACGTTCCAGTCGTGCTCGCGCAGCTTGGCCAGGATGAACGCCCGCTCCGCGCGCTCCTTGAAGTCGGCGAACGTGGCGGCACCGAGCAAGTCGCCCGCGACGGCGGGGGCGGCGTGCGCACCCGCGACGAGGCGCTCCACCTCCGCCCCGCTGACCTCGTTGCCGCGGGCGAGGATCAGGAGCCGCTCGACGGTGTTGCGCAGTTCGCGGACGTTCCCGGGCCATTCCATGCGGGTGAGCCGGTCGAGCGCCTCGTCGCTCAACATGCGCGGCGGGAGGCGCTGCTCCTCGACGGCCTTGTCCACGAAGTGGCGAACGAGCATGGGGATGTCCTCGCGGCGCTCGCGCAGCGGGGGCACGTGGATCGGCACGACGTTGAGGCGGAAGAAGAGATCCTCGCGGAAGTGTCCGGCCGCGATCTCCTTCTCGAGGTCCTTGTTCGTGGCGGCGACGACCCGGACGTCGACACGGGCGGCCCGCTCGCCACCGACGCGCGTGACCACGCCCTCCTGCAGCGCGCGCAGCACCTTCGCCTGAGCGGCCAGGCTCATGTCGCCGACCTCGTCGAGGAAGAGCGTGCCCTGGTCGGCCTGCTCGAACTTCCCCGCCCTGTCCGCGTGAGCGCCGGTGAAGGAGCCCTTCATGTGGCCGAAGAGCTCGGATTCGATCAGCTCCGAGGGGATCGCGGCGCAGTTGACCTCGACGAAGCGCATCTCAGCGCGGGGCGAGAGCCGGTGCACCGCGCGGGCGACCAGCTCCTTGCCGGTCCCGTTCTCGCCCGTGATGAGCACCCGCGCGTCGGTCGGTCCGACCTTCTCGACCCGGTCGAGCAGGGCGCGGATCGCGAAACTGTTGCCCACGATCTCGTAACGGCTCTCGACCTCGCCGCGCAGACGCGCGTTCTCCTCGGCCAGCCCGCGCTGCTGCAACGCATTGCGGATCGTGAGCAGCAGCCGGTCGGTGTCGAGCGGCTTCTCGAGGAAGTCGAACGCGCCGCGCCTCGTCGCCTCGACGGCCGTCTCGATGGTCCCGTGGCCGCTGATCATGACGACGACGGCGCCCGGATCCTCCGCCCGCAGCCGGTCGAGGACCTCGAGCCCATCCATGCGGGCCATCTTCACGTCCAGGAACGTGAGCTCCGGGCGGAAGTCGCCGTAGATCGCGAACGCCTCGCCGCCGCTGGCGGCGGTGCGGACCTCGTGCCCCTCGTACTCGAGGACCTGCTGGAGGATCCGGCGGATCCCCTCCTCGTCGTCGACGACCAGGATCCGACCCATAGGCCTAGCGTGCCCGAGCGCGAGCTGGCGCGCTCCCGCGAGCGAGGAGGATGAGGGAGTCACTCCGGACGTAGGCGCCGGACACGCCTCGCGGGAGCGGCAACGGGAGCGCATCGGGCGGCAGATCGGCGGCGCCCGGCCGCCTCACGCGGCGGAGCATCTCCGAGACCAGGCGCCGCGGGAGCGGGATCTTGGCGGCCGTGACCTGGTCCACCGCGAGCGCGGCCCGCTGCCCCTCCAGCGGAATGACCTGGCCGGTCACCGTGATGTCCGTGGTGTCGGGGAGGAGCCCCATGACCTCGCCGACGCCCTGGACGCGCGGGAGCCGGTCCGTCGGGATGCGGCCGTGCAGGTGGATGCGATCGCCCTCGAGCGCCACGCGCGGCGAGTCGAGGTATTGCGGCACCATCCCGGCGAAGCGGGTCTTGAGCAGCGCCTGCAGCTCGGCCTCCGAGAGCGCCACCCGGCTGGGCGGCGGCCCGTCCGCCAGAGATGCGACCTTCCGCTCCGCCGAGGCGGCGAGCTGCTCCGGCGTCGCGACGGCCACCGGCTTCTCGTCCCCGCGGAAGCGGTGCCACTCTTCGGCGATGCGGTCGCGGTAGAGGTAAATCCCCGCGCCGACGGCCACGAGAAGGATCAACAACACCAGATTTCGAAAGCACCCGAGGAGGAGCAGCATCGGTCCCCGCCTTTCCCGTCCCGAAACGTCTTCAATCGCCGAGGCGCGGCGCCGCGATCCGCTCGTAGCGCGCCCCCCTCGGCGAGAGGTGGCTGCGCATGATGTCGACGGTGCGCGCCCCGAGCACGCCCGAGTAGTCGACGAGACCTGCCAGCTCCTGCAGCGGCCGGAGCTCGTACGGCCGGGCGCCGGGCTGCAGCCGGCCGAGCGTGAGGTGGGCCGAGTACGGCCGCTCCTCCCGCGGAAACCCTTCCCGGACCAGCGCGGCCTCCAGCGCCGACTGGAGGCGCTGCAGCTCTGGCGGCGCCTGCACTCCCATCCATACAACCCGAGGGCGCTGGAGGTTCGGGAAGGCCCCGATCCCACCGAGCCGCAGGTCGAACGGCGGTACGGACGCCGCGACCCGCCGCGCCACGTCTTCCACGACGGCGACGCCGTCCCCGGGGACCTCGCCCAGGAACTTCAGCGTGAGGTGCAGCGCATCGGGGTCGACCCAGCGGACCGGCAGCCCGGCCTCGCGCAGTGGGGCCACGGCGTCGGCCAGGCGCCGACGCTCCGTCGCCTCGAGGTTGAGCGCGATGAACAATCTCATCGCGGTGAGGCCAGATCGATCGCCACGTAGCGGAAGCCGAGCGCCTTGATCTCGGGGGCGAGCTCCGCGAGGCGGGCGAGCGCGTCCGCCTCGACCTCGACCACGGCGATCTCGCGCTGGTGCCCCGCGGCGCTGACGCGGGCGCCGACGACGCCCTCCCGCCGGAGCACCTCCTCCGCGGCGGCCAGGCGCGGGTCCTCGGGCGCTCGCTCGCTCATGACGTGAGTCCGATCCGAACCAGGCCGAGGCCCTCGTTCAGGGCGCCACGGCGGTACCCTTCCACATCCAGCAGCACCCGCTGGAAACCAAGGGCGAGAATCGGCCCCACGACGGCGGCGGCGATGGCCTGGACCCGAGCCATCTCGCGCGGCGCCACCTCGATGCGGGCGGCGTCGCCATGGTGGCGGACCCGGAACTCCCGCACCCCGTGGCTCCGCAGCAGCTCCTCCGCCGCCTCGACCTGGCGGAGCCGCTCCGGCGTCACGGCGAGGCCGTAGGGGAGCCGGCTGGAAAGGCACGGCGCGGACGGCTGATCCCAGGTCGGCAGGCCACGGCGCCGGGACTCGGCCCGGATCTCCGCCTTGGTCAGCCCGACCTCGAGCAGCGGCGCGCGCACCGCGTGCTCGCGGGCCGCGCGCATGCCCGGGCGGTAGTCGCCCGCGTCGTCGGCATTGGAGCCGTCCAGCACGGCCGCGTACCCTCGTTCCTCGGCGATCGCCGAAAGCCGCGACCAGAGCTCGGACTTGCAGAAGTAGCAGCGGTTCGATCGGTTCGCGGCGTAGTTCGGGTCGCCGACCTCGTCGGTATCGATCTCGAGGTGCGGGAGCCCGAGCTGCCGGGCACACGCGATCGCGACCTCCCGCTGGACCGCCGGATAGGACGCGCTCCGGCCGGTGACCGCGAGGACCGAGGCGGGTCCGAGCACCTCGACGGCGACGGCGGCGAGATAGACCGAGTCGACACCGCCGGAATAGCCCACGACGACGGAGCCGAGCTGCCGCAGGAGCGCCGCGAGAGCCGCCTCCTTCTGTCGGCTCCCGGCCGGCGTTTCCCCTGCCTGCTGTTCAAACGTCATGCTTCCCAACCCTCCCACGCTTCAGGGCGGCGAAAGCTACGCCGCGGCGGAAGCGCCAACAAGCCACGGTTCAGGTGGCCTGCTCGTCCGCCGGACCCACCGGAGCCGCCTCGGCCACGGACGGCGCGCCGCGGTCTCGCAGCAGGGAGAGACCGAGCAGGACCGCGCCCACCGTGATCGCCATGTCGGCCACGTTGAAGATCGGCCACTTCGTGAAGCCCAGGTCGATCGGCCCGATGAAGTCGACGACGCCGCGGTCCCAGCGGACCCGGTCGATCATGTTGCCGAGCGCGCCGGCCAGCACGAGGGCGATCGAGAAGAGGCGGCCGCGGTCGTCGGGGCGGGTCGCGCGGTAGAGGGGCAGCAAGGCGGCCAGCGCCGCGACGGAGAGCGCCAGGAACACCCACCGCGACGAGTCGCCGACGCTGATGGAGAACGCCGCGCCGCGGTTGAACGCCAGGGTGAGCGGAACGAAGCCGCCGAGGAGCTCCAGCGGCTGGCCATTGCCGAGCGCGTCCAGCGCCCATCGCTTCGACGCGAGGTCCGTGGCCACCACGGCGGCCAGCGTCAGGAGCAGGATCGGCGTTTTCGCGCCGCGAATCGGAGTCTCGCGCATTCGTGATCCCAGTTCGTGCGGGGCGTCAGGCCGTTTCGCCCGGGCGCCGGCGCTGGAGGCGCATCAGCATGCCGTGCCGCGGCCGTAGCGTGATCAAGGGCAACGTGCTCACGGGGTGCCCCGGCACGCTACGCAACCGCCAGGCCGAAGCGAGCGTAGCGAGCACGAGGCTGCCCTCCATCCAGGCGAAACCCTCTCCGATGCACTTTCGTGGCCCGCCGCCGAACGGAAAGTACGCGGAGCGCGAGCGGGCGGTTTCCCGCTCGGGCAGCCAGCGGTCCGGGTCGAAGCGGAGCGGGTCCGGAAATAACCGGGCGTCGCGGTGCACGACCCACGGCGACATGAGGATGATGCACCCTTCGGGCACGCGGTAGCCCCCGAGCTCGAAGTCCTCGAGCGGCTGCCGCCCGATGCTCCACGCCGGCGGATAGAGCCGCATGCTCTCTTGCAGCACGCGCGTGGTGTACGGCAACCTCGGCAGGTCGGCCGCGACGGGCGCTCGGCCATCCAGCACGGCGTCGAGCTCGGCGTGCAGCCGGCCCTCCTCCTCCGGGTGCGCGGCGAGCAGGTGCCAGGTCCAGGTGAGCGCGTTGGCCGTGGTCTCGTGACCCGCGAGGAACAGCGTCAGGGCCTCGTCGCGGAGCTGCGCGTCGGTCATGCCGGGGCCGTCCGCGGTGTCCTCGGCGGCGAGCAGCAGCGACAGCAGGTCGCCACCCTCGACCCGCGAGGCGCGGCGCTCCGCGATGATGCGGAAGATCGTCGCATCCAGGCGCGCGCGGGCCCGCTTGAACCGCCGCGTAGCGGGCAGCGGGAGGTGGTCGAGGACCTCGCCGAACGGGATCGTCAGCCGATCCATGAGGCCCATCGCCGCGGTCAGTGCGTCGGCGATCTCGGACGCCTCGCCTCCGACCTCGGCGTCGAACAGCGTACGGGCGACGATCGCCAGCGTGATCCGCATCATCTCCTGCGCCGCGTCGATCTCGGCGCCGTCCATCCATCCATCGGTCTGGCGCAGCGCGATCTCCGACATGACCGGGGCGTAGGCGTCGATCCGGTCCCGGTGGAACGCGGGCTGGATGAGCCGGCGCTGGCGCAGGTGCAGCTCCCCCTCGCTGGTCAGGAGTCCCGCACCCAGCAGGGTGCGAGCGCGCTGGAGCGCCCGGCTCTTGATGAAGTTCCGGTTGCGCGTGACGAGGATCTCGCGGATCAGCTCCGGGTCGCTCACGAGCACCACCTCGCGGCGACCGAAGCGGACCGAGGCGACGTCTCCGTGCTCACGCGCCAGGGTGCTCAGGAACTCCAGCGGGTCGCGGCGAAACGCCCGGAGTCGGGCGCCGAACACGAACCCGCGCGGCCCCGGGATCGACCGGGCGTCGGCGATGGCGCGCCCGGCCGGCCGGCGGGCGCCGATCGGTGGGACCGGCGCCGGCTCAGCGACCACGAGCCGCCCTCGATCGGCGTGGTGGCCCGGCAGGAGCGCGGGGTCGGCGTATGACGCCGTGACGGACAAGGCGGCGCGGCACGGGAGCTCCAGGCCTTCGGGATCGGTCACTGCCCTCGTACCCCGAACGCCGGAGGAGGCTCCCGCCGGCCGCGCCACCTACGTCGTCGTAGGAAGGAGGCGCATCCGATCGAGCGACCGGTACTGGATCGCTTCAGCCACGTGCACTGGCGCGATCCGGTCGACGCGCTGGAGGTCGGCGATCGTGCGGGCGAGGCGCAGGACCCGGTGGTACGCGCGGGCCGAGAGCCCCAGGCGCTGCATCGCCGCACGAAGCAAGGCCTCCCCCGCGTCATCGAGGCGGCACCACTCGCGGAGGTCGCGGGGGCCCATGTGCGCGTTCGCGAACACCCCCGGGCGCGTCGCGAAGCGGGCGAGCTGGCGCTCCCTTGCTTCGACCACGCGCGCCCGCACCCGCTCGCTCGTCTCGCCGCGCGGGGCCACGCCGAGCTGGCGGTGCGGCACGGGCGGCACGTCGACGTGCAGGTCGATGCGGTCCAGGAGTGGCCCCGAAACGCGCCCGAGGTAGCGCTCGACCATCCCCGCGTGGCAGGTGCAGCGCGCATCGCCCGACCCGTGGAAGCCGCACGGGCAGGGATTCATCGCCGCGATGAGCATGAACCTCGCCGGGTACACGATCGCCAATCGCGCGCGGCCGATGTGCACGGTCCCGTCCTCCAGGGGCTGGCGCAGGGCCTCGAGCACGGCGCGCCGGAACTCGGGCAGCTCGTCCAGGAAGAGCACGCCGTGGTGCGCGAGCGACGCCTCGCCCGGCCGGGGGACACCGCCGCCACCGACCAGGCCCGCGTCGGAGATCGTATGGTGCGGCGCGCGGAACGGCCGGCTCCGGACGAGCGCTTCCCCGGGCCGGAGGCGGCCGGCCACCGAATGCACCTTCGTGACCTCGAGCGCCTCGGCGCGCGTGAGGGGCGGAAGTATCCCCGCGATCCGTCGCGCGAGCATCGACTTGCCCGACCCCGGCGGCCCGAGGAGCAAGAGGTTGTGCGCGCCGGCCGCGGCCACCTCCACGGCGCGCTTCGCGTGCTCTTGACCCTGCACGTCCGCGAGATCGAGTTCGAGCCCCGGGCTCGGCGCCGGGTCCGCCACCGCCTTGTCGACCGGGGCCAGCGCCGTGATGCCGGCGAGATGGGCCGCGACCTCGGCCAGGCAGCGCGCCGGCAGGACCTCGAGCCCGTCGACCACGGCGCCCTCCGCGCCGTTGGCGGCCGGGACGACGAGTGTCCGCACCCCCTCGGCGGCGCACCGGACGGCGAGCGGCAGCACGCCGCGGACCGGGCGGAGCTCGCCGTCGAGGCCGAGCTCGCCGATGAAACAGTGCCCGGCGAGCGCCTCGGGCGGCACGACGCCGGTCGCCGCGAGCAAGCCCAGGGCGATCGGCAGGTCGAAGGCGCTGCCGTCCTTGCGCACGTCGGCCGGGGCGAGGTTGATCGTGATCCGTCTCGGCGGCAGTGGATGGCCGCCGTTGTGCAGCGCGGCGGTGACCCGCTCGCGACCCTCGCGGACCGCGCCCTCCGGCAGGCCCACGACGCTCATCCCCGGGAGCCCGCTCGTGACGTCCACCTCGACGCGAACGAGGTACGCGTCGACGCCCAGGACCGCACCGCTCGTGACCTGCGCCAGCATCGCTCCTCCGGGACGGGGGCCACCTCAGGAGACGGCGCGCAGAGTGGGCCGAGGCGCGGGGCGGAACCATGGCCCGCGGGGACACGGCCTTCGACCGGCAAGCAGTTGACCGAAGGGAACAAATTCCACCCGGTCGGAGAATGAATAAAACCGGGGCGGCAACCGCTGCCCGTCGGCATGACCCGTGCAACTTCGGCTCGGAATGCAGCCCCAACGGAGATCACGACTATGGGGATTCATCCGCCGGATTGGGAGGTGTGGACATCCATGATCGCGAAGCGTGCTGTCCTGGCCGCCGTCATCGCCGCCATCGCCGCGTGCGGGCGGAGTGAGGTGGCCACGGCCCAGGCGCAGGACACCCGTGCCAAGGAGCGGGTGCAACAGCAACTCGGCAACGTCCCGGCGGTGATCGACACCGGGCTCGCGGCCAATCTTTCGAGTACCTTCCGCGCCGCGGCGGCGAAGGCGCTCCCCGCCGTCGTCCAGATCCGGGTACAGACCCAGCCGCGCGTCGCCCAGGGCGGCCGCGGGGTGCCGGGGCTGCCGCCGGGATTCTTCGGCTTCCCATCGCCGGACGAGTCGGCGCCCCGCCAGGGGACCGGCTCCGGCTTCATCTTCGACCCGAAGGGCTACATCCTGACGAACAACCACGTCGTGGAGGACGCGACCGACGTCGTCGTCCACATGGTGGATGGGCGCGAGTTCACCGCTCAGGTGGTCGGTCGAGATCCGAACACGGACGTGGCGGTCATCAAGATCGAGCCGCAGGGCGGACCACTCCCCGTGGCGGCCTTCGGCAATTCGGACCAGATCCAGGTCGGCGACTGGGTATTGGCGCTCGGCAACCCGCTCGGCCTCGACTTCACGGTGACGGCGGGGATCGTGAGCGCGAAGGGTCGCTCCATCGGGATCCTGCAGGAGAACGGGCAGAACCAGGGGGCGCTGGAGGCATTCATCCAGACGGACGCCGCGATCAACCCCGGCAACTCCGGCGGCCCGATGGTCGACCTGCTCGGCCGCGTAGTGGGCATCAACTCGGCCATCGAGTCGCCGACGGGCTACTTCGCGGGGGCGGGGTTCTCCATCCCGATCAATCTCGCGCGACGCATCGCCAGCGACCTCATGAAGTACGGCGTGGTGCATCGGCCCCGCATCGGCGTCGTGATCACGCCGGTGACCGCGGCCGACGCGCAGGTCTACGGGCTGCCGTCGGTTTCGGGCGCGCTGATCACCTCGGTCACGCCCAACATGCCGGCGGCGCAGGCGGGGCTGCAGGTGGGCGACGTCGTGACCGCCGTCGACAACCGGCCGATCAACACGTCGGTCGAGCTGCAGACGGCGCTCGCCCAGCGCAAGCCGGGCGATACCGTCACGCTGACGATCTACCGCAACCGCAGCCGCCGCGAGGTGCCGGTGAAGCTCGGCGAGTTCGAGACCGAGGCGCGGCCGACGGCGGGGCAGCCGGCCAGGCCGGCCGCCGAGCAGCGCCTCGGGCTTCAGGTCGCGCCGCTGACGCCGCAGATCGCGCAGCAGCTCGGGCTGAAGGTGACGACCGGAGTGGTGATCACGAACGTGCCGCCGCTGAGCCCGGCCTTCCAGCGCGTCGGGCGCGGGCAGGTCATTCAGGCGATCAACGGTGAGCCCGTCCGGAACATGGCCGACGTCGAGCGGGCGATCGCGAAGATCAAGCCCGGCGACATCGTCTCGCTGCGGCTGATCGATCCGCAGCTCGGCGAGACGGTGGCGAACTACCGCACGCGGCAGTAACCCTCATTCGGCCGCGGGGATGCGGACCCGGATCGCCGTACCGGCGCCGGGCTCGCTCTCCGCGGCCACTTCCCCTCCCCACCCCTCCACCAGCCGCCGCACGATGGCGAGCCCCAGACCGGTCCCGGAAGAGCTCGTCGAGAAGTGCGGCTCGAAAACCCGCGGGAGGAGCTCCGGCGGGATACCCGGCCCGTTGTCCTGGACGACGAGCTCGACCCGGCCGTTCGGCAGCAGCCGGCCGGAGATGTTGATGACGCCGTCGCCCTCCAGCGCCGTGCGCGCGTTCTCCACCAGGTTCAGCACGATCTCCTTCAGCTCGCCGGTGCGGGCGCGCACCCGCGGCAGGCCCGGCTGCATCGCCTCGATGTAGGCAACGTTGCGGTCGCTCGCGCTGTACAGCGTCAGCGCGTCGTGGACGACGGCCTCCACATCCACCCGCTCCAGCGGCCCGGCGGCGCCGGCCGGCGCGCCGTAGCGGGAGAACGCGCGCGCGATCTCGGTCAGCCGGTCGATCTCCTTCAGGATCTGCTCCGCGCTCCCCTCGAGGATGTGCGCGAAGTCCTCGCGGCCGTCGGAGAACGCGCGTCGGAGGTGTTGGACGGAGAGCTTGATCGGCGTCAGCGGATTCTTGATCTCGTGCGCGATCTGGCGCGCCATCTCGCCCCAGGCCAGGACGCGGGCGGTCCGGATCTCCTGCGCCCGCGCCCGCCGCAGCCGCCGGGTCATGCGGTTGAAGGACGCGAACAGCTCGCCGAACTCGTCGCGCCGATCCTCCGGGAGCTGCACGCGCAACTGGCCGGTCCCGACCAGGGCCGCGGCCCGGCGGAGCTGGCCGATCGGTGTCGTGAGGGCGCGACCGACCGCGACGGACAGCCCGAGCGTCAGCAAGGCGCCCACCAGCACGGCGAAGAGGATGAGGTGCGCCAGCTCCTGCTGCCGCACGGCGGTGTCACCGGCGGCGAGCGGCGCCGGCACCGCCAGCGTTCCCGTGACCGGCAGTCGTTGGTAGGCCACGAGGTACAGGTGCGCGGCCAGGCGCTGCGTGGCCACGGACGAGACCTCCTCGCCGCTCTGCAAGGCCAGGTAGACCGATGGCGGCATCCAGGCGCTGTACAGCCCGAGCTCCAGGCCTTCCGCCGACGACGCAGCCAGCAGCTCGCCGCCCTGGAAGTAGAGCAGCTCGGACCCGGTGTGTGCGGCCAGCGCACGCAGGTCGCCGATGGAGTCGGGGAAGTCCGTCGCCGCCTGCGCCACCGCGTGCTCGGCCACGACCCGCGCGGAGCGGACGACCTCGCCGGAGAGCGCACGGTACGCGACGTACCCGAAGACGACGGTCGGCAGGAGGAAGAAGCCGAAGAGCGTGAGCGTGACGCGAGCGCGGAAGCCGCGCAGGAGTCCGCGCCAACCGCCGGGCGGCTCGATCACGCCCCCGCGCGCGGCCCGGCCGAGAACCCAGAGCAGAAGGAGGATGCCGAGGTCGGCGGCGATGAGCAGCACCGCGCGGGCGAGCCGCACTCCCACTCGAGGCAGGAGCAGCTCGACGTGGGCGTGGTAGTCGCCCTCCGGGAAGCGTACGGCGACCTCGCTGCGCCAGCCGTCCGCCGTGGGCCGCCAGTGGATCTCCGGTGGGGGCGGCGGGACGCCGGGCTTGACCAGCACGAGGCTCAGCCGCATATCGCCCGGGACTTCCCGGCCGAGGAACGGCGCGAGCGTCGTCGCCCGCTCGAAGTCCCGGCGAGGCGGGACCACGACGGAGACGGCGCGCCCGGCGCCGAGCGGCACGGCCATGACCTGGTTGACGTTCGTGACGTTCGGAATCGCGGCGACGAACACGCTCTCCGTGCGCACCGCCTGAGCCAGAATGTAGCGCAGATAGACCGGGATCGAATCTCCGCCGGCCGGCGTGTCGCCGGCGGCGCCGCCGAGCGAGAGGCTCACCTCCGGCCGCAACCGCTGGTCCCAGAGTGCGATGCGAGCCGGGTATCCCTCCTGGGCGAAGCCACTGGCGACCCAGGTCCGGTACAGCAGCTCGACGCCCACTTCGCCGCGCTCGTGGCGGCGCACCGCTTCGCTCGCGAACTGGCGCAGCAGGTACTCGAGGAACGGGTCCGGCCGCAGGCCGAGCGTGGAGACCTCACGCTCCGCGCCGCGCAGCCGCGCGTTCACGTGGACGACCCACAGTTGCGGCAGCACCGCCGTGGAGGCGAGCCACCCGGCGGCGAGCCAGCGGATGAGCCCGCGGCCGCGCTGCCGCGCCACTCCGAGTGCGATCGGGACGAAGGGAATGGCCCAGAGCGCCGCCAGCCACGTGTCGGGGTTCTGTGTGTTCTGCCACCGAGCGAGCACCGCGAGCGAGAGGACGACCGTGAGGGCCACGCCGATGACGACGAGGCCCCAGCGAATCGCGTTTGGGCCATGCGCCTCGTCGGGCCTGCGCACCTCGCCGCGCTCGCCGGCCGCCGGGACGAGGCCGAGCGCGAGGCCGGCCAGCAACGTGAGCGTCAGGACGAGCGTGATCTGGAATCCGCCCCAGAGCGGTAGACTCCCCTCGAGGAGCGGCGGGCTCGCGGCGTCCACCAGCAGGTGCAGCGCGCCGGCGAACCCGAGCGCCACGAGCAGCATCCCGCCGGCGAGCACGAGCGCCAGCGGCAGCGTGCGTCGCTCGATCCAGCGCGCGCGGATCGTGGCGGCCAGGGCGCAGAGCGGCAGCAGCACGGCGAGCAGCCCGCCGAGCGGCACGTCGCCGGGAATGATCGGCAGGACGAAGAAGGCTGGCGAAAACAGGCGCGTCATGCCGAACGCGTCGCCGAGCGGTGCGAGCCCGAGGGCGACGGTCGTGGCCGCCAACGGCACGGCGCTCGCGAAGCGGACGCGCGGGCGTGCCCGCAGCCACGCCACGAGGAGCAGGAGGCCCGCGACCGCCGTCAGGCCGAAGAGCAGGCGTCGCGTCTGGGTCACGACACGGCCGCGCCACTCCGCCTGCCCGACGCGCTCGAAGTCCGCGTGGGCCACGGGGCGCCCGTCGACCGTCAGTGTCCAGGCGGCGTTCGTGCCCGGCCCGGGGGAGAAGATCGGGCGAGCGCCGGTCTCCGCCGCGAAGATGTCCGCGAACCCGACCGCCTGGCTCTGGCGGGCCGGCAGCCCGGTCTGGAGCAGGATCGCCGAGATGGCGCGCTCGCGCCCGCCCGGCACCGGCGCGGCAAAATACAGGTAGCTGAAGAGCGGCCGCTCCGCGTAGAAGGTGCGCGAGTCGCCCGTCCGGACCTCCTCCGGAACGCGCCCGCGGTGGTCGCCGGCCCAGGCGTCGAACGTGCCCGTCGTGTCCAGCACCGCGACGGCGGCGACGTCGCGCGACCGGCGCACCTCCGCGAGGTCGGCGAAGATTCCGTGCGCCGACGGCCTCGCGGCGCGGTCCGCCGCCAGCGCGGCGGCCTCCTCGCCGCGCCGCACCAGCGCCGCCATGCGCTCGTCCAGGCGCGCGACCAGCCGGGCTTGCCGTTCCGCGAGCAGCGTGTCCCATTGGGAGGCGATGTTCGCGAGCTCCCGCGCCGCAGCGCCGCCGACCGCCACGGCGAGAAGCACGGCGCCGAGCGCGGCGTAGAGTTGGAGCAGCGCGAGTGGCCGCGCGCCGCGCGAGGTGCGCCCCGACCGCCACGTCAGCACGGCGCCCACGACCGCGAGCGCGCCGGACGCGACGAGCAGCCACGGCTGGAGCCAGCGACTCCAGCCGAGCACGAGCAGGATCGCAGCGCAGACCGTCGCCCAGGCCGCCACGAACGCGCCGCTCGTCACGCGCGATGGCGCCGGCCCGCGCGCTCCGTCCGCGGGCGTAGCCGACGGACGCTCCGCTGGCGACGCCAGCGCCAATGAACCGCCGTTCTCCGGATCGGAATATGTCCGCCTCAGGCTACCCCCTCGCACTGGACGAGCTGTCGTGGGTCGACGCCGCAGCCCACCTGGCTCACAACCCGCGCCTCATCATTCCCGTGGGTGCGCTCGATCAACACGGACCCCACCTCCCCCTCGGGAGCAACGTCCTCATCGCCCGCCGCCTGACCGTCGACCTCTCCGAAGAGTTTGACACGCTGCGCGCGCCGACCGTCAACTACGGCGTGCACGCCCGCGGCGGGCCAACGTTCGCGGGCACGGCGTCGCTGACGGAGAAGACGCTCCACCGCGCGCTGAACGAGTTGTTGGACGCGTGGGAGCGCAGCGGCGTCGGCGAATTCATCCTGATCACGGCGCACCGCTACGATCCGCATCTGGAGGCGCTCGCCACGCTGGTCACCCGGCGGGCGCGCGTCCGCGTCGTGCAGGTCTGGGATGTGGATATCGCCGACCTGCTCGAAGGGCAACCGGGCGTGGAGCGCGCCGGCGAGGCCGAAACCTCGCTGATGCTCCACCTTTACCCCGAACTGGTGCGTATGGATCGAGCGCGCGACTACGTGATCCCACCGGATCGGCTGAAGCGCTACCTTCATGGGGAATCGCCGATCCCGCCGCCGGGTAGCGGCGGCGTGGTCGGCCAGCCGACGCTGGCCACGCCCGCCAAGGGCGAGCGGCTGTACGCCCGAATCCTGGAGACTGTGCGGCGCTCCCTTTTCCTGCGCAAAGTCCAGGAATCCGATACGCTCTAGTCCGGCCGGGAATGTCGTCGCTTCACGGACCTCCGTCGCGGCTCCCGGGGTAATCAGCGAACATTCATTCCTCCTCGGGAGGCTCGACATGCACCGACGATCGGTTGGCAGGCTGGCAGCGCCCGCCTCGCTCGTCCTCTCCGTCCTCCTCGCGTCTTCCGCTCATGCGCAGACCAGCACCATCGACGAAGGCGCCTTCCGCCTCACCATCGGCGGTCACGACGTCGGGACCGAGACGTTCTCCATCCGGCAAAACGGCAGCGGACCGAATGCGGTGACCATCGCCCAGGGCCGCGTGCTGCTGCAGAACGACGGGAGCCAGGACATCGCGTCGTCGCTCGAGTTGTCCGGGCCGGAGCTCCGGCCGGCGGCGTACCAGGTGACGGTCCAGGGCGGTACCCCCCAGAAGATCGCCGGCAGGGTCACGGGCGGACGCTTCAGCGCCCGGATCATGTCGCCCTCCGGCGAGATGATGCGCGAGTACCTGGCGAGCGACGGGGCCGTGCTCGTCGACGAGGGCGTCGTTCATCAGTACTACTTCGTCGTGCAGCGCGCCGGCAGCGGCGGCCGCGTCCCCGTGATCATCCCGCAGCTCAACCGGCAGGTCGTGGCCGTCGTCACGGCCAGTGGCAGCGAGACACTCGACATCGGCGGCCAGAAGGTGAGCGCGCGGCACTATACGGTCGCGCCCACCGGGCTGCCGGCACGCGAGGTTTGGGTCGACGGCGAGGGCCGCGTCCTGCGCATGGCCGTGCCGTCACGGCAATACGTGGCCATTCGGAACGCGCTGCCCCGCGGCTGAGCGGCTCCGCTGCGTCGGCTCGGCGCTCGGGGATATGCGGCGGGCCGGTCGGCCTATCGCTGAAACCGGTCCATCGGGCGCACCGTACGGGTGGCGGACATATTCCTGGCCTCGATCCGAAGGAGACTACGGTGCACTGGCGTACCCTCACCCGCGCGAGCGCTCTCGCAGCCGCCGGCCTCGCACTTCCCCTGCTGAGCGCCGTGCCGGTGGCGGCGCAGGCGACGACGCCGTCCGGGCCGGCCCGTCCGGGGGCGGTCGAGGTGCGCGGCCGGGCGGGCGCGGCCGAGGTCGGCCCGACGCTGACGCTGGAGGAGGC
>DASTKT010000144.1:0-23993 GCA_035715725.1 Longimicrobiales bacterium
GGTGGGGGTCCAGGAGTCGTGGCCCTCCGTCGCGGACTCCTGGAGCATCAGCGCCGCGCCGCCCCCCGCGAGCCAGCACCAGCGGATCTTTCCGTCGACGACCCATTGGTGCTCGATCGTGAAGCCGAGCCCGTCCACGTAGTAGCGGAGCGAGCGCGCCATGCTGGACACGCACAGGAAGGGGACGACGGCGGTGACGTCGTCCAGGGGGCTCGAGGGCATCGGGCGACCGGAGGACTGTCGGTACACGTAGAGAAGCGCTGGAAACGTTGGGACAAGGTGCTCCCGAGTGCTCGCATGGTCAAGGTTACTGTGGGAGCGGGGCTGCGGAACAGACGGGGACCTTCGACGAGCGGGTTGGACGACGCGCCTGCGGTCGACCGCGGTCCGGGGTTGCGGCACCCGGCGCAACGCGGCGCCGGGTGCCGGAACGTGGGGAGGGGGAGCTACTTCGCCCCCGTCACCGCGAGCGCGAGGTCGACGCCGTCGCCGCCGCGGTGCTGGATGTTGACGTACAGGGTGTGGCCGCCCTGGTCGAAGTAGATGCCGGTCGGCTCGGCATCGCAGTCGGTCAGCGACGCGAAGCGGGCGACGGTGGCGGCCGCCTGGAGCGCGCCGCCGGCGGATGGCGTCGCGACCCAGATGTCGTCGCCGGTGGTCTTGCCGCTGCCGCCGTTGAAGTTGCCGCCCGGGTCCTCGGTGATGAAGAGGTTGCCGGCGGCGTCGAGCGCGAGGTTGTCGGGCATCGTGAAGGCGGAGGTCGTGTTCAGGCCGGGCTTCACGTAGTCGTAGACGTACGCGCTGGCGTGGTCGGCGCCGCCCCGCGGCTCGCGCAGGTCGACGGCCAGCACGCGGTGCTCGCTCGTGACGGCGACGAAGAGCGTCTGCGCGCCGGCGTTCCCCGTGCTCGTCGCGATCTCCACGTCCTCGGGCCGGCCGTAGGTCGTGGCGCCGACGGCCGCGGCGGCGGCGTCGGAGTCGTTGCCGAAGGCGACGAGGTCGACCGGCACCCACTCGGCCTCGCCCGTCTTCGCGGCGTTCGGCGCGAGCAGCCGGAGCGCGTAGAGCCGCCCGCTGGAGAGGTCGTTCCGGCGGTCGGGCACGAAGCGGAAGATGTGGCCGTTACCGGTCTCCGAGATGCCGTAGAGGCTGCCCTGCGCGTCGAAGCGCAGCCCCTCGTGGGCGCGGAGGCCGAACGCGGGGACGGCGTGCCAGGCGCCGGTCCGCGGATCGACCTCGAGGACGCGGCCGCCGCTCCGCTCCTCGCCGATGAGCAGCGTGCCCCACGGCGTCCAGACGATGCCGTCCAGGCTCCCCCAGCTCGGGTCCGTGGCCAGCACCCGCGTGGTCGAGGTCCGCAGGTCGGTCACGATGACCTGCCCGTTGCTCCCGATCTCCGTCGTGCGGTAGAGGTAGCGTCCGGCGTCGGGGCCGGTCTCGTTCAGCGTGTTCATGTCCCAGTTGCCGAGCGAGCCGCCATCGCCCTCGCGGGCGACGATGGTCTGCCGGAAGCCGGCGGGGAGGGCCAGCGGCGCGGCCGCGTCGCCGCCCGAGACCGTGCAGGTGAAGGACGAGGCGAGGGGCTCGAAGTCGAGCGAGCCGCTCTTCAGCAGGGCGGCGGAGACGCGCGGCGGCTGCGCGATCTCGGGGCGGACGGCGTCGCGCTCGCATGCGGCGGCGACGACGGCGGTGGCGAGCATGCCGATCTCGAGGATCCGCGGATGGCGCGGACGAACCATGGGGCCTCCCGTGTCGGGGTGATGGTCGACTGCGCCGGAAGGATCGCCCGCGCCCGTCACGGCCCAGGGGGGTGGGCCGAATCCGATGCGCAACGGATCGGTCGCGCTCGGGCGGCGGGAGGCTCGGCCCCCGAACGAACCGCGGGCCGGCGCTCTCGCGCCGGCCCGCGGAGGGCCGCGGAATCCCGCCGCGGTCTAGCGCCGGCCGCCGCCGTTCGGGCGGGCGGCGCCGTCGGTCGCCCTCGTCAGCTCGTCCACGCGGCGCTTCGCGGCGCGGTTGTCGGGGGCCAGCTCGAGCACCTTGCGGTAGCTCTCGAGCGCGTGCGCCTTGTCGCCACCCTGGAGGTAGAGGTCGCCCATGGCGAGGTAGGAGCCGACGTCGCCCGGATAGAATTCCGTGTTCAGCTTCAGGAACTCGAGCGCTTCGGGGGCGCGCTTGCTCGCGGCGAGGCGGCGCGACAGCTCGATCAGGCGCGGCGGCTCGAAGTCGAATACGCCGCTGCCGTAGTAGCGCTGGCGCAGGTCGCGGTACTGCTGCACCGCGGCGGCGAGCCCCGCCCGGTCGAGCGCGATGGCGAGCGTGTCCTCCAGCGTGCGCGGCACCTTCAGGCCGTGGTGGCAGGTGACGCACTGCACGCGGATCGCCGGATCGGTCCGGCTCGGCACCTTCGTCAGCAGGTCGTCGTTGATCTGCGCGACCATGCGCAGCATCGCGCGCGCCTTCTGCTTCTCCGTCTTCGCGTCGGACCTGAAGTCGAGCGGCTCGGGCCCTCCGGGCGCGCCGGCCGAGCCCGCCTTCATCTCGTGGCAGTGCTGGCAGCGCACGCCCAGCGCGGACGAGAAGCCGCGCATGGTCTCCACCAGCTCCGCCTTCGTGATGTTCTTCGGCAGCACCTTCAGGTTCACGAACGTGTCCGGGACCTGCGCCCGCGCGGGCGCGGCGAGCGCCAGCGCGAGGAGCGCGAGTGCGACGGCCGGCACGTACGCGGACGCGGGACGGCGCCCGCGCCGCCCGAAGGGGTTCCCATTCATGAGCGACCTCGCCGGGTGAGTTCTGGGAGCGGCAGACGGCGGAAGGAGCCGAGCGACGCTCCGTCGCGCCACGGGAGGAATACGCCGCGCCGCCGTTCGGATCCCGGCGGCCGGGCGCGCGGGCCCGCGCCATTGGGCCGAATCCGCGCGCCGGGCCCCGAAAAGGAAGGCGGAGCGGGGCCTCGTAGGGCCCCGCTCCGTGAGTGGAGAGTGCTTCACGCGCTCTTGGCGGGGGATGCCGCACATCGCCCCGCGCCGCGATTCGCAAGGGAACCATATCGGCTCCCACCGCCTCCCAGCGACGGCCGGGGGGCGAGGCGACGGATGGTTGGGCCGGACGCCGACCACCGGGGACGAAACGCCGGGCGGACGGATGTGGCGCACCCGTCCGCATCGGCTATGATTGCCGCCCTCCCGGCCGGACGCGCGACGGCCGCCGGGGCGAAGATGCCGGGGCGCGCCGGAGGCGGGCCGTCCGCCCCGCCGCGACGACCCGCCAGCCAGGAGATGACCCATGGAAGCACGTCAGGTGGCGATCGTGACCGCGGCGGGGAAGGGGATCGGCGCCGCCTGCGCCACCGAGCTCGCCGCCCGCGGCTACGCCGTCGCGCTCATGTCCCGCTCCGACGAGGCCGAGGCGCTGGCGCGCCGGCTCGGCGGCGTCGGCGTCGTCGGGGACGTGACGCGCCCCGCCGACCTCGAGCGCCTCGTCGCCGCCACGCTCGACGCGTACGGCCGCGTCGACGCCGTCGTCAACAACACCGGCCACCCCGCGAAGGGGGAGCTGCTCGAGATCTCCGACGAGGACTGGCACCAGGGGCTCGATCTCCTCGTGCTCAGCGTCGTCCGCCTCGCCCGGCTCGTCACGCCCGTCATGGCGAGGCAGGGCGGCGGCGCGATCGTCAACATCTCCAGCTTCGTCGCCGTCGAGCCCGGCATCGGGCGGCCGGTCTCCGCCGCCATGCGCGCCGCGCTCGGCGCCGTCACCAAGGAGTACGCCGACCGCTACGCCACCGCCGGCATCCGCATGAACAGCGTGCTCCCCGGCTTCGTCGACAGCCACCCCGTAGGCGACGACGTGCTCGCCTCCATCCCGATGGGCCGCGCCGGAACGCTCGCGGAGCTGGCGCGCACCGTCGCATTCCTCCTTTCGCCGGACGCGGCGTACATCACCGGGCAGAGCGTGCGCATGGATGGCGGGCTGACGCGGTCGATCTGAGCGGGCGGCGCAGCCTTCGCGCGCGGCCGCAGGTCCAACAACAGCGTTTTCACCGCAGAGGCGCAGAGTACGCCGAGGGGATAACGGCGTCACGCCGGCCACCGGCGTACGCCGGATCTGACATCAAGAAATGATGCGCCATCCCGGCGAGCTTCCGGTGCCCGGCACTCCTCTGTGCCCTCTGCGCCTCTGCGGTGAACACGCCGTCGATCCGTTCCCGTCCGAGCGAGGCTGCCGGATCGAAACGGGGGGCGGCGTCGCATCCTCGTGTCCGGTCGTCGTTTAATACGTTCAGTATTGACTGAACGCAGCGGCCGTGCTATATACGGCGCTCCACGAACCCCGGGGGAGGAGCGCGGCGGTGCACGATCCGGAGACGCACTTCATCGAGCAGCTCGGGCTGGTGGCCGAGGAAGACGGGATGCCGCGCATCGCGGGGCGGATGCTGGGCTACCTGATGCTGCACGCGGGGACGCATTCGCTGGACGCGCTGGCGGAGGTGCTCCAGGTGAGCAAGGCGAGCGTGAGCACGAACGCGCGGCTGCTGGAGCGGATGGGGTTGATCGTGCGGACGTCGCTTCCGGGGGACCGGCGGGACTTCTACGAGCTGCCGGATGGGCAGTGGGGCGGCTTCTTCGCGGTGGTCAAGCGGAAGCTGGAGCGGATGCAGGGGCTGCTGGGCGTGGCGGCGGCGCAGGTGTCGCCGGCGAAGGCGCGGCGGCTGGAGGAGGCGCGGCGGTTCTACGCGTTCCTGCTGGAGGACCTGGACGGGAAGATCTGCCGGTGGCGGGAGCGCCGGCGTGGAGATTCGGAGGGGTGAGATGAGACGGATGGACGGGAGCGGGCCGCGAGCCGGGCGAGTGATGCCGGGGCTGCTGGCGCCGGCGCTGGCGCTGGCGCTGGTCGGGGCCGGCGCGGCGGAGGCCGGGGCGCAGGCGGCGACGCGAGCGCCGGTGCGCGAGCCGGGCGCGGCGGGGGCGCCGAGCGCGGCGAGGCCATCGTCGCCGGCGTCGGCGTCGTCGCCTGCGAACGGAGCCGTCGGGGCGCCGGCGGACACGCTGGTGCTCAGCGTTTCGGACGCGGTGTCGTGGGCGCTGGAGCGGGGGGAGGAAGTGCAGCTGGCGCGGGCGCAGGTGGAGCTGGCGGAGTCGCAGATCAAGGACGCGCGGGCGGCGGCGCTGCCGCAGCTCAGCGCGAACCTGGGGTACACGCGGACGTTCGCGTCGCAGTTCGATACGGGCGGGTCGTTCACGCTGCCGGACTCGCTGAAGTTCAGCCCGGACAGCACGGCGACGCTGGCGGAGCGGGTGAGCTACCTGGAGAGGCGGACGCCGTCGGCGGGGCTGGGCGGGCTGGGCTCGCTGTTCGGCGACCTGCCGTTCGGGCGGGAGAACGCGTACACGGCGACCGCGAGCTTCTCGCAGCTCCTGTACTCGGGCGGGCGGATGGGGGCGGCGCTGGACGTGGCGGAGGAGTACCGGGACGTGGCGGGGCTGCAGCTGCGGGAGCAGCGGGCGGAGACGGAGCTGGCGGTGCGGACGGCGTACTACCATGCGCTGCTGGCGGGGGAGCTGGAGCGGATCGCGGACGCGGCGGTGCGGCAGGCGGAGGACTTCCTGGCGCAGGAGCGGCTGCGGGAGAAGTCGGGCGCGGCGGCGGAGCTGGACGTGCTGCGCGCGGAGGTGGCGCTGGAGAACCTGAAGCCGCAGCTCGTGCAGGCGCGGAACGCGGCGGAGCTGGCGACCCTGGACCTGCGCCGGCTGGTGAACGCGCCGGCGGGGCGGCCGCTGAAGCTGACGACGCCGCTGGAGGCGCCGCCCTCGGCGGAGCTGGCCGAGGCGGCGGCGCCGCCGGAGACGTGGCTCGGCCGGCGGGCGGCGGTGGAGGCGGCGGACCGCACGGTGCGCATGCGGGAGCTGGGGGTGAAGATCGCACGGGGGAGCTTCCTGCCGTCGGTCTCGCTGCGCATGAACTACGGGCGGCTCGCGTATCCGACCCAGGCGTTCCGGCTCCAGGGCGACTGGCGCACGGACTGGACGGCGGGGCTGTCGGTGGAGCTGCCGATCTTCGACGGGCTGCGGCGGAACGCGCAGCTCGACCAGGCGCACGCGGAGCTGGACGCGGCGCGGCTGCAGCTCGCGCAGCTGCGGGAGGGCGTGCAGCTCCAGTACGAGCAGGCGCGGGGGGAGCGGGAGCGCGCGGCGGCCACGATCGCTGCGCGGCAGAAGAACGTGACGCAGGCGCAGCGGGTCTACGACCTGACGGTGCTGCGCTACGACAAGGGGCTGGCGACGCAGCTCGAGGTGAACGATGCGCGCCTGGCCCTGCTCCAGGCCCGCACGAACCTCGCCCAGGCGCTCGCGGATTACTACATCGCGGAAGCGACGGTGACCCGGGCGGTGGGCGGCGGCGAGGGTGCCGCCCCGGCCGGGCGTGGAAGGCGCTGATCCCATGACACCGAACACGATCGGGGAGCGGATCCCCGTTGACCTCGAGGCGACGATGGTGCGCGAAACCCCCCGGTTCCACCTGGTCCTCACGGCGGCGCTGCCCCTGCTGCTGGGCGTGGCCGGCTGTGGGCCGAAGGCGGCCGAGAAGGCGAAGGGCAACGCCGAGACGGCGCCGCAGGCCGTCGTGCTCGGCGCGCAGGACCTGGCCACGGCGCACCTGTCGGCGGCGGACGCCGGCGTGGTGGTGACCGGCTCGCTGCAGCCGGCGTGGATCGTCAGCGTGAAGGCGCAGGTGCCGGGGACGGTGCAGGGCGTCCGCGCCGACCGCGGCGTGGCGGTGCGGCGGGGCCAGGTGCTGGCGAGCATCCGCGCGGAGGGGATCCGCGGGCAGGCGGAGGGCGCCCGCGCGGCGGTCGCCGCGGCGGACGCGAGCCTGGCCGTGGCGCGCCAGCGGCTGGAGTCGGCGAAGACGCTGCGCGAGGCCGGCGCGATGTCGCAGATCGACTACCAGGCGGCGCAGGCCGGCTACGAGGCGGCGGTGGCGCAGGCGGTCGCGGCGCGGGCGCAGGCGGCGGGCGCGGTCGAGCAGGCGGGCCACGCCACGCTCGTCGCCCCGATCGATGGCGTTGTCGGCCAACGCAAGGTCGAGGAAGGCGAGGCCGTGAGCCCGGGGCAGGAGCTGTTCACGGTCGTGCGCTCGGACTGGCTCGAGCTGTCGGGGCAGGTGCCGGTGGACGAGGCGGCGCGGGTGCGGCGCGGGCAGCCCGTCGTCTTCACGCTGGACGCCTATCCGGGGCGCGAGTTCCGGGGCGAGGTGAACCGGATCGAGCCGATGGCGGACCCGCAGACGCGGCAGGTCGGCATCTACGTGCGGATGAAGAACCCGGGGACGCTGATCGGCGGCCAGTTCGCGGCGGGGCGGATCGTGGCCGGGCAGGCGGAGCAGGCCGTGGTCGTGCCGGAGACGGCGGTGCGGCGCGAGGGCCCGGCGTCGTACGTCCTGGTCGTGCAGGGCGACCAGGTGGCGCGCCGCGCGGTGCAGGTCGGCGCGGCGAACCCGGCCACCGGGATGGTGCCGGTCCGCTCGGGGCTGAAGGCGGGCGAGCGCGTGATCGTGACGCCGGCGGCCACGCTCCCCGAGGGGACGCGGGTGCAGGTCGGCGCGTCGAGTGGCGGGGAGGGCTGACATGGCGGGCAACGGCGGCGGGCTGAGCGGGGTCGCGATCCGGCGCCCCGTCTTCACGACCATGGTGATGCTCGGGCTGGTCGTGCTCGGGATCTTCTCGTTCCGGCAGCTTCCGATCGACCAGTTCCCGAACGTCGACATCCCGGTCGTGACGGTGCAGACGGTCTATCCGGGCGCGAGCCCGGAGACGATCGAGCGCGAGGTGGCGCGGCGGCTGGAGGAGGCGTTCAACCCCGTCGAGGGGGTGAAGCGGATCACGTCGATCAGCCTGGAGGGCGTCTCGCAGGTCGTGGTCGAGTTCCAGCTCGGGCGCGACGTGGACCAGGCGGCGCAGGACCTGCGCTCGAAGCTGGATGGCATCCGCCGCGACCTGCCGGAGGACATCGACCCGCCGGTCGTGCAGAAGCTCGACCCGTCGGCGATCCCGGTCGTCTCGCTGGCGGTGTCGTCCGACCGCATGCCGATCCCGCAGCTCACGACGCTCGCCGACGAGACGATCCGGCGCCGGCTCGAGTCGGCGCAGGGCGTGGGCGAGGTCCGGCTGACGGGCGGGCTGAAGAAGGAGGTGCGCGTCTTCCTGCGCCCCGACCGGCTGCAGGCCGTCGGCGTCTCGGTGCCCGACGTGATGGCCGCGCTGCAGCGCCAGAACATGGAGGTCCCGGCCGGCCGCCTCGAGCACGGCGTGGCCGAGAAGCTCGTGCGCATCACCGGCCGCATCACGGACGCCCGCCAGTTCGGCGACGTCATCGTCGCCAACCGCGAGGGGCAGCCGATCCGGGTGAAGGACGTGGCGCGCGTCGAGGAAGGCACGGAGGAGGAGCGCTCGCTCGCGCTCGTGAACGGCCGCCGCGCCGTCGCGCTCGACCTGCTCAAGGTCTCCGGCGCGAACACGGTCGATGTGGCGGACAACGTCAACGCGGCGATCGCGAAGCTGCGCCCCGAGCTGCCGCCCGGCGTCGAGCTCCAGGTCATCCGCGACAACTCCGTCTTCATCCGCCACTCGGTCGAGGACGTCGTCAACGAGCTGATCCTCGGCGCCGCGCTCACGATCTTCGTCGTCATGCTCTTCCTGAACGACTGGAAGGCGACGGCGATCACGTCCATGGCGCTGCCGGTCTCCGTCATCAGCTCGTTCATCCTGATGCGCGCGCTCGGCTTCACGATGAACGTGCTCTCGCTGATGGCGCTCTCGCTCTCGATCGGGATCCTGATCGACGACGCGATCGTCGTCATCGAGAACATCGTTCGGCACCGCGAGGAGGGGCAGGACCACTTCACCGCGGCGGGGCGGGGCACGCGCGAGATCGTGCTCGCCGTCATGGCGACGACGTTCTCGATCGTGGCCGTGTTCGTCCCCGTCGCGTTCATGCGCGGCATCATCGGCCGCTTCTTCTTCCAGTTCGGGCTCACGGTGGCGTGGGCGGTGCTCGTCTCGCTCTTCGTCTCCTTCACGCTGACGCCGATGCTGTCGGCGTGGTGGGGCGTCGATCCGCACCATGGCGGCGGCGGCAACCTGCTGACGCGGCGGATCGCCGCGTTCAACCGCTGGTTCGACCGGCAGGCGCTGCGCTACCGCGGCGTGGTGGGGTGGGCGCTCGGCCACCGCAAGTCCACGCTGGCGGTGGCGGGCGCGGCGTTCGTCGGCGCCCTCGCGCTCTTCCCGCTGATCGGCGGCGGCTTCATGCCCGAGTCCGACGAGTCCGAGTTCTCCGTGACGTTCGAGACGCCGAAGGGCTCGAGCCTGGCCTACACGCGCGGGAAGGCCGAGCAGATCGCGACGGCGGTGCGCACGATCCCCGGCGTCGCATACACGTACACGACGATCGGCTCCGGCCCGACCGGCACGGTCACGAACGGCGAGATCTACGTGAAGCTCACGCCGTCGAAGGAGCGGCCCCGCTCGCAGCAGGAGATCATGGTGGCCACCCGCGCCCGCATCTCCCGCATCTTCGGCGCGAAGACCTCCGTGCTGCGCGCCGAGGCGCTCGGCGGCGCGCAGTCGCCGCTCCAGGTGCAGGTGCGCGGCCCCGACATCAACGAGCTGCAGCGCCTGGCCGACGCCGTCGCCGCCGAGATGGAGAAGATCCCCGGCGTCGTGGACGTGAAGTCCTCCATGGGCGAGCGGCGTCCCGAGTTCCGCATCGACGTGAACCGCGACCGCGCCAACGAGGTCAACCTCGACATCGGCCAGATCGCCGCGACCGTGCGCCCGTTCCTGGCGGGCCAGACCGCCACCCGCTGGGAGGATCCCACGGGCGAGGAGCGCGACGTCGTCGTCCAGGTCGCGCCCGAGCAGCGCGCGAACCCCGAGAACCTCGCCATCCTGCCGCTCGCCACCACGAAGCGCGCCGACAACGGCGCCGCGACCTACGTCCCGCTGGGCGAGGTCGCCCGCATCGAGGCCGGCACCGCGCCCTCCCAGATCGACCGGCAGGACCTCTCGCGCAACGCGACGGTCTCCGCCGCGACGACCCCCGAGCTCTCCATCGCCGAGGCGTCCGCCGCGATCCGCGAGCGCGTCGGCCGCATGAAGCTCCCCGCCGGCTACACGATCCGCCTCGGCGGCGAGACCGAGCAGTTCGAGGAGACGCTCGGCTACGTCGTCGAGTCGCTGCTCCTGGCCATCATCCTGATCTTCCTGATCCTGGCCTCGCAGTTCGAGAGCCTGACGCAGCCGTTCGCGATCATGCTCTCGCTCCCGCTCTCGCTGGTGGGCGTGCTGCTGGCGCTGCTGGTGACGGGCGACACCCTGAACATGATGTCCATGATCGGCGTCATCATGCTCATGGGCCTCGTCACGAAGAACGCGATCCTGCTCGTCGACAACGCCAACGAGCGGCGCGCGCGGGGAGTGGAGCGGACGACCGCCTTGATCGAGGCCGGCGCCGTCCGCCTCCGCCCGATCATGATGACCACCGCCGCCATGGTCTTCGGCATGCTGCCGATCGCCCTCGCCCTCGGCGAGGGCGGCGGATTCCGCGCGCCGATGGCGCGGGCCGTCATCGGCGGGCTGATCACGTCCACGATGCTCACGCTGGTCGTGATCCCGGTGGCGTACACCTACCTCGACGACATCGGCGGGTGGTTCCGGCGGCGGCTGGTGTCGGAGGAGAAGGCGCGGGCGCTGAAGGAGGAGAGGGAGAGGGCGGAGGAGATGGTTTACGGGGATTGAGGGGGGCGGGGGGCGGTGGGGGCAGTCGCCGCTTGCGCTTGCGCGCCCGCTTGCGCGCCCGGCTGTTGCGAGTGGGTGAGCGGGCGAGTGGAGGAGCGGGCGATCGTGTTTCCCCCACTCTCCCGCTCCGCCGCTCGCCCACTCCGAACCACAGCCGGGCGCGGGCGCGCAAGCGGGCGCGCAAGCGTGGAACTGCGACGCTTCAGGGGGCCTCCTCCGCTTTCAGAACCATCCGAGTCAACATCGCCACGATCCGATCCAGTAGCGCCACGCCGGCGTCGATGGCGTCGGGGGCGGCCAGGTCGTGCGCCGCCAGGATGTCGAGGATCGCGGCGCACTCGGAACCCGAGCGCCGGGCGATCCGGTAGAATCTGGCCTTCTCCGCCGAGCGGAACTCGCCCGACCCTTCCGCCACATTGAGCACGATCGACGTGCTCGCGCGGTAGAGCTGGTCCGCGAGGTGACCCTCGCCCCGTGGCAGCGCCGCGATGATCGACCGGGCCGCGCCCACGAACTCGATTGCGAGCCGGTACGCATCGAGGCGGCGAAAATCGAAAGGCGACATCCCGGATCTCTCCCTCGACGGTCCCGCTCCAGCGCCAGTCTCGGCCGGCAAGGCCGCTCGACGGACGATCATACCCAAGGCCGCCGCCGCACTCCATGGTGGCTCCGGCCAACCCGATCCCTGCGGTTGTCCCGGTCCGGTGGACGGGTTTCCGCTTGCGCGCCCGCTTGCGCGCCCGCGCCCGGCTGTGGTTCGGAGTGGGCGAGCGGCGGAGCGGCAGAGCGCCGAATCGTCGTTTCCTCCACTCCCCCGCTCTCCCCCTCCGCCGACCAGCCGGGCGCGCAAGCGGGCGCGCAAGCGCAAGCGGGAACCGGCCCGCCCCCCACCCCCTGTCGTCCGTCCCCCCTTCCTGCGCGGCCGACCCTCCAATCTGCGAAATCGAAACTTTCCTGTCTGATCGGGTGATGGCGTGACGTTAATTATGTTGGCGGCACGAGGCCATTTTCCCGCCTGTCGTGGTCGTTTGTCCGTTTGGTAAAAAACGACTGTTTTTGAGCGCGCCGACGGTCGTGGTGCGGGAACCCGGGTCCGGGCGGGCGCTGGCCGGCGGGGCTCCGGCCGGGGTGGCCTCGTTCGGTCCCGATCACCTCGTCAGGGAGGAATCCATGCTCGACCCGGTTCGAACGTCCGCGCCACGCGCCTTCCGCGCGCTGCTGCTGCTGGGCCTGCTGGCGGGGCCGGCGTACGCGCAGCAGACGACCGGGAAGGTGGATGGGCGGGTGGTGGACGCCGCCAGCGGGCAGCCGCTGGTGGGCGCGCAGGTGAGCATCGTGGGGAGCACGCTGGGCAACATCACGGACCGGAACGGCTACTTCTTCGTCAACAACGTGCCGGCGGGGCTGCACAGCGTGCAGGCGCAGTACATCGGGTACCGGCCCGTGACGGTGGCGAACCAGCGGGTGCTGGCGGGTCAGACGACGACGCTGACGTTCCAGCTCCCGCAGGAGGCGGTGGCGCTGGAGGCGATCACGGTGCAGGGGGAGTCGAACCCGCTGGTGCCGCGGGACCAGACGTCGTCGAAGGCGGTGACGACGGGCGACGTGGTGGACGCGATCCCGGTGGAGAACGTGCGCGCGGTGGTCGCGCTGCAGCCGGGGGTGGTGGAGACGGAGGACTTCCGCGGGCAGGTGATCCGCGGCGGGCGGCCGGGGGAGGCGTCCGTGTACCTGGACGGGATCCTGGTCCGGAACTTCAACGAGGGGAACCAGGGGCGGACGACGCTGCAGAACAACGCCGTGGAGGAGGTGGACGTGCTCCTCGGCGGGTTCGGCGCGGAGTACGGGCAGGCGCAGTCGGGAGTGATCAACCTGGTCTCGCGCGGGGGCAGCCTGAGGCCGACGGGCGCGCTGACGTTCGAGACGGACGAGGTGACGCTCGGGAAGAGCTACGGCTACAACCGGCTGGAGGCGTCGGTCTCGGCGCCGCTGATCGGGGAGAAGCTGGGCTTCACGCTGGCGGGCACGGCGATCGGGCAGAAGGACTCGCGGCCGGTGTTCAGCCCCTCGGAGATCGGCGAGCTGAAGCTGGTCGATCCGACGACGGGGCGGCTGCTCGCGAGCATCCCGGCGGGCGTGAACCGCTTCTTCCGCGAGACGGGGCAGCGCGACGCGTTCGTGAACGGCGCCGACACGGTGAGCCTGATCCACTACGACGAGATCACCGACCGGGTCGGCGACAAGCAGCCCTACGACAACGCCGACCAGTACAACCTCAACCTGACGTTCCGCGGCTCGCCGACGAAGACGACGCGCTTCAGCGTGGGCGGCACGGTGCTGCGGAACCAGCAGCGGCTGTGGGGGACGTTCGGGCCGCTGTTCTTCTCGCGCCCGCAGTCCATTCCGGGGCGGCGCACGAAGAGCTTCCTGTACCGCGCGGGGCTGGAGCAGATCCTCTTCCAGGGCGCGGACCGCGGAGCCACGCTGCGGCTGAACATCGGCTACGGGCAGGACGAGACCGCGCAGAGCATCCTGGGCGAGACGCTGGCGGACACCGCCGCGGTGCGGGACGACAAGATGTACCCGCTGTTCGGGAACTTCCTGGGCTTCACGTTCAAGGACTTCAAGTTCCCGTTCGAGAACCGGTACACGCTGGCGAAGTACCTCGAGCGGTACCGGCAGATGCAGGAGGACCCGTCGCTCAGCTATCTCGTCCCGTTCGAGACGCTGATCAACCCCGCCACGGGCGAGCCGTTCACGGAGTCCGAGGCGACGAACCTGTTCCAGAACCGCACGTCGCCCGACAACCCGTTCGGCATCTCCGACATCAGCACGGGCTACACCAGCTTCGCGTACCGCAAGGAGAAGACGCTCTCCTTCCGCGGCGACCTGGACTGGCAGGCCAACCGCTACAACCGCGTCGGGCTGGGTGCCGAGCTGTACCGGAAGGACATCGACAACCTGGGCAGCTCGAGCCTGTTCGCGAACGCCCAGACCTCGATGAGCCTGTGGAACTCGTCGTTCCAGAACGCCTACACGGCCAAGCCGACGATCGGCGGCTTCTACGCGAAGGACCGGCTGGACCTGGGCGAGATCGTCATCGAGCTGGGCGCGCGCCTCGACATGTTCTCGAGCGACGTGAGCTACCCGACGATCCCCGGCTTCGTCCTCCCCGTCCGTGACGCGCAGACCGGCCAGACCATCGAGCCGCAGTTCGAGAAGCAGAAGACGCAGTGGCTGCTGAGCCCGCGGCTCGGCGTGGCGTTCCCGGTCACGGACAACACGCAGTTCCGCCTCTCCTACGGGCACTTCACGCAGGTGCCGGCGCTGAACTTCCTGTTCGGCGGCATCACGCAGGACCTCAACAAGACGAACCCGAACGCGATCTTCGGCCGGCCGATCAAGTTCGGCCGCACGATCGGCTACGAGTTCGGGATCACGCACTCGTTCGACCCGATGACGGTGCTCGACGTCTCCGGGTACGCCAGAGAGAAGCAGGGCGACGTCGCGTTCCGCACGGGCGCCATCGACATCCCGGGGCGCGGCCAGACGACGGTCCGCTTCCTCACGAACGCGGACTTCGGCTACACGCGCGGGCTGGACCTGCGGCTGAACCGCCGGCTCAGCAACGCGCTCGGGCTGCAGCTCAACTACAGCTACCTGACCGCGCAGAGCACGGGCTCCGACCCGGCCGAGTACCTGTCGACGATCGGCCGGCAGACCGACCCCGTGACCGGCGAGCCGGTGCCCGCGCCGCAGGCCACGTTCGCCACGGGCTTCGACCAGCGGCACAAGATCTCGGGCTCCGGCGTGCTCACCACGCCGAAGACGATCGCCGAGGGCAACGCGCTGCTGAACACGCTGCTGAAGGACATCAACGCGACGCTCGCGTTCCAGGCGAACAGCGGCCTGCCGTACACGAAGAGCCGCACGCCCGGCGCGACGATCTCGATCCTCGGGCCCGACCCGGTCTACACGGAGCCGGTCAACTCCTCGCGGCTGCCGTGGACGTACGACCTGAGCGGCCGGCTCGGCCGCCAGATCTCGCTGCGCGGCAACAACCTGCTGTTCTACATCGACGGCCGGAACATCCTGAACACCAAGAACGTGATCGACGCGTTCAACCTCACCGGCTCGCCGCTGAACCCGGGCACGCAGTTCCTGGCCGCGAACACGCTGGACGCATCGCGCGTCCCGGGGCACGACATCGTGCTCGGCAGCGTGCACCCCGCGAACGCCGCGGAGCTGACGCAGAAGGCGCTGATGGCGCGCCGCGAGCAGCTCTTCGGCAACGGCGACGGCGTCTTCACCGTGCAGGAGCAGCAGGTCAGCTCCGTCTACTCGTTCCTCGCCACCGGCTGGGCCAGCAGCGGCGCGGCCGCGGTCGGCGAATTCACCGGCTTCTTCTACGGCCAGCCGCGGCAGCTCCGCCTCGGCGTCGAGTGGCGCTTCTGAGAAACCCCGGCGCGGGCGCGCCGCGCGGCGCGCCCGCGCCATTTCCTGACGGAGGCACGCCGTCCATGCTTCGATCCCGCATGCTCGCACGAGGGGGTCTCGCGGTCGCGCTCCTGCTCGCGGCCGCGCTCGGCCTCTCGGCGCAGGGGACGACCCGGGAGAAATACGCGCTCCGCCAGCAGCAGCGGAGCGCGTTCAACCTCTCGGCCGAGTCCGACTTCGCCTACAACGTGAACAACTGGCTCTGTGGCCTGAACAACCGCGGCGAGATCTGCACGAACACGTTCGGCAGCACGACCGGCGGCGGCGGCTTCTGGCCGGCCGGCACCGGCAACCAGTACGTCTTCCAGGCGGGGCTCCAGTTCGCGGCCCGCGACCCGCTGAACCCGAACAACTTCAACGCGGCGTTCTGCTTCAACGTGGGCGCGTCGAACGCGTCGTGCAAAGCGCTCGGCTCGATCTATCACTCGGACAACGCCGAGGATTTGGCCAACTGGCCGGACGCCTGCTACCTCTACAACCCGCAGACCGGCGAGCGCGTGCAGACGCTGTCGCAGCTCGACACCTGCGTGCGCTACTGGGATGGCGACCCGGCCGCGACCGTCTCCGGCGGCCACCCGATGGGCGTGGAGGTGACGCAGCACACGCTGGCGTTCACGCTCTCGGGGTTCCGCGACATGATCTTCTACGTCCTGAAGCTGAAGAACGTCTCGAACGCGCAGGCGTTCCGGGACGCGAACCGGACGCTGGCCGTGCCGGCCGGCGGCTGGACGCTGAACGACATGTACGTCGCGTTCGGCGCGGACATGGACGTCTCGGCCGACGAGGCGACGGAGAACTACGGCACGTTCGTCCCCTACCTGCGTCCCGGGCAGCCGCTCTTCCTCGCGACCATCTGGCAGTCGGACTTCGTCGCCGGGGACTTCGTCCCCTACCCGCAGTGCGGCTTCTGCTCGAACCCGGGCTTCGTGGGCACGACGTTCCTGCGCTCGCCCTACAACAACACGGGCGACACGATCCGCACGAACACGGCGGGCGTCACGCGCGTGGTCCCGCCGATCGCGCAGAAGGACCTCGAGCCGCTGCGGCTCGCCGCCGCCAAGGGCGACACGGTCGCCCAGCGGAAGCTGCTGCAGTACGAGATCGGGCAGAGCTTCGGCTCGCTCACCACGAACGGCGGCACGTTCCCCGACGCCGCGAACGCCGCGCAGGCGTGGCGCTACTACTCGGGGCGGCTGAACGCGCAGGAGGCGGCGAACGTCACGACCTCGCCGCCGGGCTTCGGCTTCGTCGACCAGCCCACCCACGCGGACACGCGCTACTTCCACGCGACGGGGCCGTTCACGCTCGCGCCGGGAGATTCGACGGAGGTCATCGTCGGGCTCGTGGCGGGCGCGCCGGTCCTCGGCATCACCGGCTTCAGCCCGGCGCAGGGGAACGACATCGTGCACGGCCTCCCCGGGGACACCGCGCGCCCGATCGAGAAGATCATGGGCCGCGGACGCGAGGGCACGGCGTACCCGTCGCTGTTCAAGGCGGCGGTCGACGCCCGCACGCTGTTCGCGACGAACTTCCTCCTGCCGAGCCCGCCGCCCGCGCCCACCGTGACGGTGATCCCGGGCAACCACGAGACGAAGGTGGTGTGGAGCGACGAGGCGGTGGGCACGAAGGACCCGTACTTCCCGATCGCGCAGCAGCGCGGGATCTCCGGGTTCCGCGAGTCGGACTTCGAGGGCTACCGCGTCTACCGCAAGGTGCGGCCGAACGGCGACTGGGAGCGGATCGCGCAGTACGACCTGAAGGACGGCCTGACCGAGGTCGTCACGCCGGTCGACACGGTGGTCAACCAGGAGGGCCAGGTCGTCGTGGTGAAGGCGGACACCGCCCGGGCCGGCGGCGACACGGGGCTCCGCTTCAGCCTGATCGACCGCGGCGGCTCGTTCCCGGACCCGTCCACCGGCCCGGGGCTGATCAACGGCGTGACGTACTACTACGCCGTGACCGCCTACGACATCAACACGCCGTTCGCGCCGGGCGGCAGCTCGCTCGAGTCCGGGCAGCGGCTGAGCGCCGCGGCGCAGGCCGTGGGCGGCGCCGGGGGCACGCCGCGCGCCGACGCGCCCAACCTGACGGCCGGCTCGTTCGCCACGACCGTCACCGGCTCGGACAACACGGTGCTGAACACGACGGCGGCCGATCCGACGATCGACGCCGAGACCGGGAAGTTCTCGGCGGCGATGCCGCCGACGAACGGCTTCTCCGTCGCCGTCGAGCCGTTCATCCCCGAGATCGTGACCGCCGGCGGCACCGCCACGCTCACGATCGACAGCATCGTGCCCGGCAACCCGCTCGTCGGCCAGAACCCGGTCTACTACCTGACGGCGCAGACCCCGGCCGGCACGCAGCACAAGACGATCGAGGTGCCGGTCGGCTTCACGGACGAGGCCGCGGCGCCGACCGCGCTCGGCTTCGACCTGGTGAAGGCCGACCAGACGTTCGCCAGCCGCTTCGGCGTGAGCGCCGCGCCCGTCAAGCTGAGCGTCGAGGCCTCGCTGGCCTCGCCCGGCAACTACTTCCTGGCGGGGAAGGGGCGCGGCTGGATCAACGGCGCCGCGGCCAACGGCGTCAACCTGTCCATCTTCAACGGGCCGCGCTGGTTCGTCTCCGGCCAGGGCGAGCCGGCGGACCCGAACGGCGGGACGAAGGCCGTCGCCTGCGCGAACGGCGACTGCACGGGGATCCCGGGCGGGCTGCTGGCGGGCGACATCCCGGGCTACCGGATCTACCCGGTGATCGGCTACCTGACGGTGCCGAGCGGCGCGCGCGACATGGAGGCCGTCTGGTCGACCGTGACGCGCGCGGCCGACATCGAGGTCACCTGGGGCGCGAACGGCAAGCCGACCAGCGTGATCGACCTCACGCACCACGTCGCCGTCCCCTTCAGCACGGACTTCCGCTCGAGCTGGGGCTTCCTCACGCCCGCGTCGTTCGCGGGCGTCAATGCGGCCAATACGCCCGACCGCGACAACGCGGTGATCACGTCGAGCGACTGGACGTGCGTGGCGCCGCAGAACCAGTTCGCGATCGAGGAGAACGTCGAGTTCGCCGAGTACTGCACGGACCCGGCCGGGGCCAAGCTGCAGGACGCGGCGGTGATCACGCCGATCGACTCGACGTGGGCTGGCGGGAGCGCGACGGGCCGCGGCCGCGGCGCGGCGGCGGGGCGCAAGCCGGGCTTCGCGATGTTCATCAACGGGCGCGGCTACTTCTTCTTCGGCACCCAGCTCCCGGCGGCGGGCGCGAAGTGGACGCTGCGCACGTACTCGGGCGCGATCAACGCGGCCGCGAATGATGCCAACACGGACGTGGCGGGCTACGTCTACGGCGCGGACGTGCGGCCGCCGGCGGTGCCGGGGCTGAAGGTCACGGTGGCGCTGACGCCTTCGGGAATCGACGAGACGAAGCGCGACGTCGCGAACGTGCACACGGTGCCGGATCCGTTCGTCGTGTCGAACGCGTTCCAGACGAACACGGCGAGCCGGCACATCCAGTTCGTGAACCTGCCGGACAAGGCGACGATCCGGATCTACAGCCTCTCGGGCGTGCTCGTGACGGCGCTGCAGCACGACGATCCGACGGGGGGCGGCACGGAGAACTGGGACCTGCGGAACCGTAACAGCCAGTTCGTGGCGAGCGGCGTGTACTTCTACTACGTGAACACGCCGGACGGGAAGAGCAAGGTCGGGAAGTTCACGATCATCCAGGCTCCGAGCCAGACCTCGGTACCCACGACGAACTGACCTCGAGTCGCCTCCGCTCCGCCGGTCCGCCGCCTGGTGCGGCGGGCCGGAGGGGCGGGCGAGACAACGGAGAAGCGAGATGAGACCAATGAGGATGCGACTCTCCGCGCTCGCGGTGGCCGCGCTCGGCCTGTTGGCGGCGAGCGGTCAGGCGTGGGCGCAGGGGAGTGCGGAAGAGAACAGGAACAACATCGGCTATGGCACGAAGGCCGGTGAGTTCCTGCTGCTCCCGGTGGGTGCGCGGGCGACCGCGCTCGGCAGCGCGTACTCCGCGCTGGCCGACGATCCCAGTGCGCTGTACTGGAACCCGGCGGGCGCGGCGCTCGTGAAGCAGGCGTCGGCGAGCGTCTCCCGGATGCAGTACATCGCGGACACGAACTACACGTGGGGCGGGCTCGTCGTGCCGCTCGGGCTGGGCACCTGGGTGGTGGGGGCGCAGTTCAGCGGCTTCTCCTTCGGCGACCAGGAGGTCTACACGGAAGAGCAGCCGGAGGGGACGGGCTCCTTCTACACGAACAGCATGTTCATGGCGGGCGGCACGCTGGCGATGAACGTGACGGACCGCTTCAGCTTCGGCGGCACGGCGAAGTTCATCCAGGAGAGCCTGTACAAGACGAGCGGGAGCACCGTCGCGTTCGACATCGGCTCGAACTACCACACGACGGTGGGCGGGAAGCCGTTCCGCGCGGCGTTCAGCATCCTGAACCTGGGCGGCAACATCAAGGTGGACGGCTCGGCGCTGGTGCGGTCGATCGACAACTCGAACCCGGACGAGCCGCCGCGGCAGGACCAGGCGCACCTCACGGCCGAGAGCTTCGCGCTGCCGGTCATGTTCAAGGTGGGGCTGGGGTGGGAGGCGCTGAGCAGCGCGACGAACAGCCTGTGGCTGAACGGCGAGTTCTGGCAGCCGCAGCAGAACAGCACGTCGACGGCGGTGGGGGCGGAGTACAGCCTGCACCCGTCGGGGGCGACCGGGGTCAGCCTGGCGCTGCGTGGTGGGTACGCCTACGAGCCGGACCGTGCGCTGACAGGCGCGGGCGGCGTGGACCTGGGCGACAAGAGCAGCGATGGCCTGACGTTCGGGGGCGGAGTCGGGTACCGGCCGGGCGAGAAGGGCTTCGGCCTGTCGGTGGACTACGCGTACCGGAACATGGGGTTCCTGGGCAACAGCAACATGTTCACCGTGAACGTCACCTGGTAGCCGGACGGGCGGGCTTGCCCGGCCGGTAGGAGACATCGTGCCCCGGTGGACAGCGTATGGTCCGCCGGGGCCGTGTCTTTGGCGGGGGTCGTGGCACATTCGCAAGTCCCCGCCGTATAAGAGGCGCTGTCCGGTCGGACACCGTCGCCCTAAGGAGGAGATCGATGCATCTCGTGCTCGCGCTCGCGGTTGCGGCGCAGGCTACCGCGTTCGCCCCGCCGCGGCCCGCGCCCGGCCCGTCGATGGACCGAGCGGCGAGGTCCGCTCCGCAGCAGGGGGCGGACACGAGCCAGCTCGTGCTCTACCGCTTCTGGCGGAGCCCGAACCTCACGGCGGTCGTCGGGTTCGTGCGGATCCCGCTGAGCCGGCTGACGTTCGCGCCGGTGGCGGCGGCGAACACGCAGGCGGCGACGTACGCGGTGCGCCTCAGCTTCAGCGACGAGAAGGGGAACGTGCTGCACCGGGAGCGGTGGAGCCGGCAGGTCGTGACGCCGAAGGGGACGATTCCGCCGACCGCGGTGGCGGTGGAGAACCTGTCGGTGGACCTGGTGCCGGGCGCGTACGAGCTGCAGTTGACGGTGGCGGACTCGGCGAGCGGCGACAGCGTGCAGATCGCGCGGCGGCTGACGACGGACGCGACGAAGCCGCTCGTGGGCGACCTGCTGCTGGCGAGCGAGATCCGCCCGCTGCGGGAGGGGGAGACCGCGGCGCCCGGGCAGCTCCAGCGGGGGAAGGTGCTGATCACGCCGAACCTGCAGCGCGTGATCCCGAGCAACCAGCCGTCGCTGGCGATGTACACGGAGGTCTACCCGCCGAAGGGGCCCGCCGACAGCATGGCGACGGTCACGCTCGTGCTGGAGGGGCAGGACGGCTTCCACCAGGAGCGGCAGGTCGGCCGGCGTCGCTATCCGGAGGGGGGCGGGCTGGAGATGCTGCAGCTCCCGCTCGGCGGGATCCGCCCCGGACCGTACACGCTGAGCCTGCGCGTCGGCTACCCGGACACGACGTTCAGCGCGCGCCAGACGTTCACCGTCGTGCCGGCGGTGGAAGCGGCCGCGGTCGGGAGTCTGTTCGAGGGGAAGAGCGACGCGGAGATCGACAGCCTGTTCGCGGTGAGCGCATACGTCGCGACGAAGGACGACGAGCGCTTCTACAAGTCGCTGAGCGGCGAGGCGAAGCGCCGGTACCTGGAGCGCTTCTGGGCCCGGCTGGATCCGACGCCGAACACGCCGAACGAGCTCTACGAGCGCTACATGGAGCGCGTCGCCTACGCGAACCGGGAGTTCAGGGAGCGGACGCGGCCGGGGTGGGCGACGGAGCGGGGCCGCATCTACATCCTGCACGGGCGGCCGGCCGAGCGCTACGAGCGCCCCGTGATCGGGCGCGAGGGCACGTCGCGGCCGTTCGAGATCTGGAAGTTCACGGAAGGACGCGGCGACAAGTACGTCTTCTACGACATGAGCGGCGCCGGCACGTACCAGCTCGTCTACACGACCGACAAGACGGAGCCCGGGGTCGCGAACTGGCAGCGGTACTTCGACCAGGAGACGTTGCAGCTGATCCAGTCGTTCTGAGACCGGGCCCGCGGTCGCCCGGTCCCGCATCACCTCCGCACCCTCCGAGGGAAGGCATGTCCCGAGGTCGAATGGCCTTGCGCGCGCCGGCCGTCCTGATCGCGCTGGTCCTGCTTCCCGGCGGGCTCCGTGCACAGGCGGCGTGCCGCGCGGGCTCCGCCGAGGAGTACTACCATCTCGGGAAGAAGATCCTGGCCGGCGGCGAGGCCAAGATCCCGTCGCCGTGGGGGATCCTGAACTTTCTCACCGTCTGGGAGGACCTGCTCGGCACGGTCGGGAAGGACTACCTCTCCCGGGCGCGCGGCGCCTTCGACAAGGCGGTCGCGTGCGATTCGACGCACGCCGGCGCCGCCTCGGAGCTGGCGGCGCTCGCCGTGGCGTCGGGGGACGGCGACGAGCTGCGCGACGCGGCCGCCGCGCTGCGCGGCGCGACGAGCGCGCCGGCGGCGCCGGCGGAGACGTGGCTCTGGCGGGCGCGCGTCGCCGGCGCGCTCGGCGACACGGCCGTCGGCGAGTACGTCGTGCGCTATTCGAAGTCCGGCGGCGATGCGGGGATGGCGAGTCTGCTGGCGGCGCGGGCGGGCTTCGCCGCCGGCCGGGACAGCGCCGGCGCGGTGCGGTACCTCGCCCCGCTGGATTCGCTCTCCGGCGCCGCGGCGGAGGCGTACTACCAGGACCTGGCGCCGATCGCGCGGGAGGCGGAGCGCACGGAGTGGAAGGGGCTGGGCGAGGGCGAGCGCGGGGAGTGGATCCGCCGCTTCTGGGCGCGGCGCGCCGAGGATTCGGGCGTCGGCGTGGGCGAGCGCGTGGCGGAGCATTACCACCGGCTCGAGGTGGCGCTGCAGCGCTACCGCCGGACGGGGCACCGGGAGTCGGGGATCACGGATCCGGACGCGATCCGGCTGGCGTACCACGTGGACGGCCTCGACGACCGCGGCGTGATCTACCTGCTGCAGGGCGCGCCGGACACGATCATCCGGACCGTGGCGGCGACGCTGCCGAACGAGAGCTGGTACTACCGCCGGCCCGGGGGCGCGAGCTACATGCTGCACTTCGTGTCGCCGAACCGGGCCGCGGAGTTCATCCTGTTCGCGGACCCGCTGCGCGCGCTCGGGCCGCTGAACCGGGACATGTGCCTGGCCGAGCAGTGCGCGGACCGCGTGCTCGCGATCCTGGAGGACCGGGCGCCGCTGGAGCCGCGCTTCGGCCAGCTCGCGGCCCGCTACCGCAACACCATCATGGCGGTGAAGAACGCCCAGGACCGCTCCGAGATCGCGGCGGCCATGCGCGACCTCGGCCAGGCCCAGATCGCCCTGGCCGGCGATGCCACCCAGGCGGCGACGCAGGCGCTCAGCCGCGACAGCTTCACGCCCGATCTGGGCGCGCCGCTCCCGTTCTACTACGACACGTACGCGTTCCGCGGGGACGGCGGGCGCACGGACCTCGTCGTCGCGCTGGCGGTCCCGAGCACGGGGCTGGAGGCCGCGCCGGCGGCCGAGGGGGTCCTCTACGGCCTCGACATGGACGTCGTGGTGACGGACACCGCGGCCGGGCGCTCCTTCCGCGCGGACTCGCAGCGCGTGTACCGGGCCGCCCATCCGCTGGGCGAGGGCGAGAACCTGCGCGCCGTGCTGGAGCTGGCGCTGCCGCCCGGGAAGCGGTACAGCCACCGCGTCGCGGTGCGGGCGGAGGGGCGGAAAGCGGGGGCCGCGTACGGTGGGCCGATCGGCGTCGACGCGTTCACCGGGGACACGCTCATGATGAGCGACCTGGTGCTGGCGGAGGCGGCGGGGAAGGGGTGGAAGCGCAACGACGTCGACCTCGGGCTCGTGCCGCCCCGCCGGTTCGTGGAGGGCGCGGTGGTCACGCTCTTCTACGAGATCTACAACGCGAAGCCGGAGAGCGAGTTCCGCACGACGCTCCGCGTGGTGCCTCGGGCCGGCTCCGGCGTCGGCGGCGCGCTGAAGCGGCTCTTTGGCAAGGACCCGGCGCCGATCTCGTTCTCTTTCGCCGAGCAGGCGCATCCGTCCGCGGACGGGGTCGTGCAGGTCGTGCGGCGCGTGGACCTGCGCTCGCTCAAGCCGGGCGGGTACAGGATCGAGGTGACGACGCAGGGCGGCACGGCGGTGGCGCGGCGGAGCCGGGAGTTCGTGGTGATCGAGTAG
>DASTKT010000145.1:0-7292 GCA_035715725.1 Longimicrobiales bacterium
ATCGAGCACTTCGGCCAGGCCCTCCCCCGTCAGCGTGTTCACGCCCGTGGCCGGTGATGCCGGCACCGCGTCGTGGCCGCGTTCGCGAAGCTTGGCGACGAGCTTCGAGCCGATGAGACCGGTTCCGCCGATGACCACGAGTTTCATGGTCCAAGCCTTTCATCGTTTCAGGGTCCTCCCGGTCCGGCCCCTCCTGCCCTGCCACGGTGGAGAGGCCGGTGGTTCGGCTGGCGGTCGCGGCTAGCTCCGAAGGAAGTCCAGCAGCTCGGCGTTGATCTGATCCTGGTGCGTGGCCGTGATCCCGTGCGGCGCCCCCGGGTGGTAGACATCCTTCGCGCCCGGGATGATGCGGGCCGACTTCACCGCCGAGTCCCGCACCGGGACGATCTGGTCGTCCTCGCCGTGGATCAACAGCGTCGGGACGTCGAACTTCTTCAGGTCCTCGGTGAAGTCGGTCTCGGAGAAGGCCTTGATGCTCTCGTAGGCGTTCTTGAGGCCGGCCTGCATGCTCCAGAGCCAGAACTGATCGAGGATGCCCTGCGAGACCTGCGCGCCGGGCCGGTTGGCGCCGAAGAACTGGATCGCGAAATCCTTGTAGAACTGCGAGCGATCCTTGAAGAGACCCGCACGCAGGCGGTCGAAGAGCTCGATCGGCAGACCCTCGGGGTTGGCGTCGGTCTTCAGCATGAGCGGCGGTACCGCGGCGATCAGGACGGCCCTGGCGACCCGCGAGGTGCCGTGGCGGCCGATGTAGCGGGCGACCTCACCGCCGCCGGTGGAGTGGCCCACCAGCGTGACGTCGCGGAGGTCGAGCGCCTCGATCACGGCCGCGAGATCGTCGGCGTAGCCGTTCATGTCGTTGCCCGACGACGCCTGGCTGGATCGGCCGTGGCCGCGCCGGTCGTGCGCGATCGTGCGGTAGCCGTTCTGCGTGAGGAACAGCATCTGCGCGTCCCACATGTCGGCGTTCAACGGCCAGCCGTGGGAGAACGTGACTGCCGGACCCTCGCCCCAGTCCTTGTAGTAGAGCTCGACGCCGTCCCTCGTGGTGATGGTGCTCATGACTCCCTCCTTGGTTTCGCCAGATGAACCGCCCCGGGTTCCCCGAAGAGGCGCCGGCGCCGGATCGCACCCCGTCGCTTGCTGCCTCCCCCGGCCACGGCTAGCTTCGCCATCCCACTTCGCATGCCACCGTATCGCGGGCAGACCGCCGTGAAGCTTCGGAATCTCAGGCTCCTCGCCATCCTGGGTGCCGCGGCGCCAGGCGACGCCCTCGCGCAGGAGCGCGACACGACCCGCGCCGACTCCGCCGTCTTCCGGGTGCCGGAGATCCAGGTGGTCGCGACGCGACCCGTCACCACCGTGGGCGGGTCGAGCGCGATCGAGGTGCGGGTCGATTCGCTGTCCCTCCCGGCGGCGCCGACGCTCGAGCAGGTGCTCCGCGAGATCCCGATGCTGCACGTGCGGACGAACTCGCGGGGCGAGGCGGAGCTCTCGGCGCGCGGCTCGGAGTCCCGCCAGGTGGCGGTGCTGGTGGATGGCGTCCCGCTGACTCTCGCCTGGGACTCGAGGACGGACGTCTCGGTGATCCCCGCGGCGAGCGTCCAGGAGATCGGCTTCGTGCGGGGCCTCTCGTCCATGCTCTACGGCCCGAACGTGCTCGGTGGGATCGTCGAGCTCGGCGTCGGCCGGTCGTTCCTGCAGCCCAGCGCCCGGTCCCTGCAGGTCACGACCGGCTTCGATCACGTGGGCGGGTACGGCGGGTCCGCGACGATCGGCATCCCCGGCACCACGGGTGGGGGAGAGTGGCTGTTCCGCGCCGGCGCGGCCTACCGGGACTCGCCCGGGCAGCCGCTGGCCGACGGCATCGTCGAGCCGATCCCCACCGGCGACGACGACCTGCGGCTGAACACCGACGTCCGGAGCGTCAACGGCTTCCTCAGCTTCCGCTACCACGGCGACGGCGGTGCCTGGCTCACGTTCTCGGGGTCCTCATTCCGGGCCGAGCGCGGGATCGCGGCCGAGCTGGGCGTGGACGACGCGCGCTTCTGGCGCTACCCGCACGTCGCCCGGACCATCGCGGTGGCGTCGGCCGGCACGGGCGATCGCGCATCGCCCCTGGGCGGCCGGGGGGACGTGGAGCTGAGCCTCGGGCTCGACGCCGGCCGCGCGGAGATCGACGCCTACACGTCGCGGGAGTACCGGGAGACGGACGGCTTCGAGGATGGCAGGGACCGCACGCTGACGTTGCGCCTGCTCGCGGACCAGTCGGCCGGCGCGCGGGGCGAGCTCCGCGGCGCGTTCACGCTCTCCGAGATCCGGCACGACGAGTCTCTTCCCGACGCCGAGGCCCGATACCGGCAGCGCCTGCTGAGCATCGGCGCGGAGAACAACTGGCGGCTGGTCGAGTCCGGCGCCGGCCTGAACAGCCTGCGCCTGAGCGTGGGCGGCGCCCTGGACGTCGCCGAGACGCCGGAGTCGGGGGGGCGAGAGCCGCGCCAGGGCCACCTCGACGAGTGGGGCGCTCGCGTCGGGCTCAGCGCGGCGGTCAACGGCGGCAACACGCTGCTGCACGCCGGCGCCAGCCGCCGCGGCCGCTTCCCGTCGCTGCGGGAGCTCTACTCGGGCGCGCTGAACCGCTTCCAGCCCAACCCGAATCTGAGGCCCGAGAACCTGGTCGCGCTGGAAACCGGCGTCACCACGCGGGTCGGCTCGGGGGAGCTCCAGGCCGTGGCGTTCCGCCACCGGCTCAACGATGCGGTGGTCCGGATCACGTTGCCCGACCGCAAGTTCCTGCGCGTGAACCGGAACCGGCTCGACAGCCGGGGGATCGAGCTGCTGGCCACCCAGGCGCTCGGTCCCGTGCAGCTCGCGGGAGACCTGACGGTTCAGGCCGTCGACCTGACGGACACGGAGGCCGAGGAGACGCACCGCCCGGAGAACCTCCCCGAGGTCTTCGGCCGTGTGGAGGCGCGTTTTCCCCTTCCCGCCGGGCTCCGCGGGCGGGCGGACGCCGACTACGTCGGCGACCAGTTCTGCATCGACCCCGGCACGGGCGAGGACGCGGAGCTGAAGGCGGGCACGCACGTAAACCTCGAGCTATCGCGGGCCTGGTCCTTCCGTCCGCGGTCGGCCTCATGGTTCAACCGGCTCGAGGGCCGGATCTCCGTCGACAACGTGGGCGACGTGGCGCGGTACGACCAGTGCGGCCTGCCGCAGCCGGGGCGCCTGCTCCGGTTCCAGATCCGGCTCTTCTGAAGTCTGCCGGACGGCTACGGCGCACTGCGGGCCGGCACCGAGCGGAGCGGCGCGCGAGACGTCATCCCGACTCGCTGTCCAGCAGCGCCGCCGCGACCCGGTCGTGCTCGTAGCCGGGGGAGATGCCCTTCAGCGTCTGCAGGAACGCCCCGCGCAGCGGCCCGGTGATCCGGTACTTCGAGGCGATGAGAACGAGCAGCTCGGCCAGCTCGTAGTCGGAGCGGATGCCACGCGCGGACACGAGCACCACGGCCAGCGGCTCCGCCTGCAGACGCCCGGTGGCCGCGAGCGTCTTGAGCACCCGCGCGTGCTCGTAGTCGGACTCGATGCGCGCCGCCGTGCGGACGAAGCTGTCCTGCGTGCCCCGCTGCGAGAGGTCCAGCCTCGGTACCGCCGCGATCAGCGCTTCCGCGACCTCGTAGTCCGAGCCGATGCCGCCGATCGCGTCGACGATCGCCGGCTGCTCGGCCGGCGCGACGTCGCCCTGCGCCAGCAACGCCTTCAACGCCCGGCCACGCTCGTAGTCGGACCCGGTTCGCTTCACCGCGTCGAGGTACGCCGCCCGGGCGGCTCCCTCCAGCCTGTAGCCCGACGCGGTCTTCACCAGGAGCTCCGTCCGCTCGTAGTCGGAGCCGATCGAGCCGGCGGACGCGAGCAGCGCGGCGACATCGGCCGAAGTGAGGCGGCCTCCGTCCAGCACCGCCTTCAGCACGCGGGCGTGCTCGTAATCCGATTGCAGCGTGCCGGCCGCGCGCAGGAACGTGGGACGCAGCGCGGCGTCGACCGGGTGCGCGCCCGATACCGCGATCAGCAGCTCCGCCAGCTCGTAGTCCGACGCGATGTCGCGCGCCCCCTTGTCCGCGACGCGCCGCAGCTGCTCATCGGTGAGTTGCGCCTTGTTCAGCAGCGTCTTGAGGTACAGGCCGGCGACGTAGTCGCTGCCGATCCGGTCGGCCTCCACGATCACCGCGTCCGGGCCGCCGCTGCGCAGCAGCATCGAAATCCGCTGCTCGGCGTGCCAGCCCGCCTCGCGCGCGAGCCCCAGCAGCAGCGACTGCAGCCACCGCTGCGCCTCCGCGTCGAAGGCGTGCTCGCGGCGCTCGAGCTGGTACGCGTACCGCAGCCGTCCCCCCGCGCTCGTCACCTCCAGCTTGCGCTCCGTCCCCTGCTGCTCGGCCTCGATCTTCAGCGAGCCGCCGGGCGCGACCGACTCGATGCCGACGAGATCGTCGCGCAACCGGACCTCGCCGCGCGTCCAGACTTCGATGTCGCAATCGGCGGTCTTCCACTTGATGTGCTCGTCGCCGTCGTCGCTGTGGATGCTGATGCTCGACTTCCCGCCCGACGGGCAGAGGGGGCCGGCCTGCTGCTGCTGCGCCGCCTGCGCTCGCGCCGGCGCGACCGACCCCGCCGCGTCCAGCTCGGCCGCCGGTGACGAGGACGCGAGACGAGCCCGCTCCGGCGGCGGCGCGGGAGATTCCGGGCGGGACCGCGCCGCCGGCGAGGCGGCGGGGATGGCCGCCGCCGCTCGGGCCGCCGGCGTCGCCGCCGCGACGGCGACGATCACGCCGGCTCCCACCAGCAGCGTCGCGGCCCGCCGGCCGGGGGTCGGCCGCGAACGGCTGCGCCGCTCGTCCAGCACCGCGAGCAGCCGGCCGGTCAGGTGCGAGGGCCTCGCCATCGCCATCGCCGCCAGCGACGTCGCCCGCCGCACCCGCAGCGACCGCGCGACCTCCAGCAGCTGCGCGGCGTACGTCGAGGCGACCGAGCCCGCCGCCAGCGCGGCGTCGTCGCACGCATACTCCCGCTCGACTCGCAGGCGCCTCGCGACCAGCCAGGCCGCGGGGTTGAACCAGTGCAGCGCGCACGCCAGCTCCGCGACGTACTGCCAGAGGTGATCGCGGCGCTGCACGTGGGCCAGCTCGTGCAGCAGCACGGCCTCCAGCCGCTCCTCCGGCCACGCGCCCGCCCCCGCCGGGAGCAGCAGCACCGGGCGCCTGACCCCCCACGTCATCGGCATCGCTTCGGCAGCCGATTCGAGGAGCCGGACCCGCCGGACGGCTCCGATCCGCTCCGCCGCCCGTCGCGCCGCGCCGAGCACCCGGCCGTCCCGGATCGGATGCGCCGCCTTCTCGAGCCGTCGCACCCGCAGCACGTTGACCGCGACCCCGGCCAGCACCGCGACCGCGCCGAGCAGCCACGCCACGAGCAGCGCCGGCGGCCCGCCCGCTCCCGGCTGGATCGACGCGCCCGCGATCGCCGGCCTCGCAGCAGCCGCCCCGGCCCGGCCGGGATCCGCGGCGGACGCGCGCTCCGCACGGTCCACCGCCGGATCGGCGGCCCGCGGACTCCTCTCCGCCTCGGGCGCCGCCGATGCGCGCACGACAGGTCTCGCGGGCGCAGCCCGGATCGGCGTCGCGGCCCGCGCCGGCGGGACGGCCGGCGCCGGTGGGACCGCGGGCGTCGGTGGGACCGCAGGCGCCGGTGGGACCGCAGGCGTCGCCGCGGCGGGAGCGAGCGGCGCCAGCCTCGCCGGCACGGGAATCGACCAGCGGGGAAGCGACAGCGACAGCAGCGGAAGCACGAGCAGCCCCGCCGCCGCGACGGTCCACACCAGGTGCCGCGTCGCCGAGGACGACCGCCGCAGCAGCAGCGCCACTCCCTGCGCGAGCGCCACCACCAGCAGCGCCTTCACCGTCACATCCAGCGCCAGATACGCCATCAGGGGCCTCCCTTCCGCGCACGATCGATCAGCCGTTCCAGCCGATCGAGCTCTTCCGCCGTCAGCTCCTCCGTCGATCGGTCCAGCAGCGCCGCCACCGTCCTCAGCGTCGAGCCGCCGAAAAACGTGCTCACCAGCCGCTCCAGCGCGCTCTCCCGCGCTTCCTCCGTCGGAACCACCGGCAGGTACACGTAGCGCGGCCCATCCTGCGCGTGCGTCACGTGGCCCTTCCGTTCCAGCTTCACCAGCATCGCGCGCACCGCCGAGTAGCTCGGCGGATCCGGCAGCTCCTCCCGCACCTCCGCCGCCGTGGCCCGGCTCCGCCGCCAGATGACGTCCATGATCTGCCGCTCGCGTCGCGTCAGGTCCCTCAACCTGCCCGGCACCCGGCCTCCTTTGATGGGATGCGCCGCTCTCTCGGATGGTGGCATGCTACTAACGTAGCAGTGTGCTACGAGCGTAGCACGCGCCGCGGACCGCGTCAAGAGTTCTCGTTGGACGCCCCGGCACTCCCGTGTCCCGGACGGCTGCGCTCGCCCTTCGCCCTCGCCTCGCTCGATCTCGTTCCAGAGGGCGTCGAGTTCGGCGAGCGTGGCTTCACCGAGGACGATGTTGCGCTCGGCGGGGAGGAACTCCAGCGCGCGGAAGCGGTCGCCGAACTTGCAGTTGGCGCGGGACGAGAGCGTGCGCGCGGCGGCCACCGCTCGCATCCCCGCTACCGGGCGATGCGGCTCACCGCCGATGCGGTTGCCTGTGCGGCGAATGCGGGAAAGGTGGCCGCGTATACGGGCAATCCGCTGGCGTTCACCTAGCGGCAGTGGCTGGCGCTCGGCCGAAGCGCCGTGGCATTCCAACCCGGACGTCTGCTCCGGTTCCAGATTCGGCTCTTCCGAGGTAAGCGCTGACGGGGAGGTCGGAGCTGCGGGAACGGCCATGACCTCGGGCGGGGGCGGAGACTGCGGGCGGGGGCGAGGGGGAGGGGGGGACCACTCCGGGTCCGACGGCGGGTGGGGGCGGAGACTGCGGGTGGGGGCAGGCGCGAGCGCGGGCCCACGGCGGGTGCAACGGCGGGCAGGGGCGGGGCAGCGTCCTTCGGTGAGGCCCTGCCCTCGGCTGAAGATCGGACCCGTGCGGCTCGACCGGATGCGCAGGGTCCGGGCGGCGGAGGCGCCCCTCCTGGGGCGGCTCCTTCTGAGCGAAGGGAAGAGCGCGGCCGATGAGGCCGCGCGAGAAGAAGCGAGGGAGACGCGAGCCGTCTTGCAGCGGCGGCGGTCCGGCGAGACTTCACCGAGCGGGACGTCCGAACGCCAGC
>DASTKT010000146.1:0-15222 GCA_035715725.1 Longimicrobiales bacterium
GCGCCCGCCGCCGGATGCGCCTGAGGATCGAGGCCGCCAACGGCGCCGTCGGCGTCGAGGGCGGCCGGATCGTGCCGGCGGAGGGGCGCTTCGACGTCGCCCTCCGGATCCCGGACGGCGTGCTCCGCCCGGGGCTGATCAACGCCCACGACCACCTGCACCGCAACCACTATCCCCCTCTGGGCCGCCCGCCGTACGGCAACGCCTACGAGTGGGGCCGCGACATCCACGCGCGCGACGCGGCGGAGATCCGGCGCGCACGGGCGCTCCCCCGCCGGGAAGCGCTGCTGCGGGGCGCGTGGAAGAACCTCTTCGCCGGCGTGACCACCGTCGTGCACCATGACGCCTGGGAGCCGGACTTCGAACGGGACTTCCCGATCCGCGTCGCGCGGGTGCGGACCGCGCACTCGCTCGGCTTCGAGCCGGACCTCGCCGGGGCGACGGCCCCGGTTGCCGACGACCCGGAGCGCCCCCTCGCCCTCCACCTCGCCGAGGGCGTCGACGGCGCGTCCGCCGACGAGGTGCGCGAGGCGGACCGGCTCGGGCTGCTCGACCGCCGGCTCCTGGCCGTGCACGTCGTCGGCGCCGACGACGACGGCGTGCGCCGCCTGCGCGCGGCCGGCGCCGCCATCGTCTGGTGCCCGACGTCGAACCTCTTCCTCTTCGGCCGCACCGCTCCGCCGGCGCTCCTCGCGCCCGGCGTCGACGTGCTCCTCGGCAGCGATTCCCGCCTCACCGGCGAGGGCGACCTGCTGGACGAGCTGCGGGCGGCGCGGCGGCTCGGGGTGGTGGACGATGCCCGGTTGCTGGCGGCCGTCGGCGCAACCGCCGCGCGGCGGCTGCGGCTGCCGGAGCCCTCGCTCGAGGTCGGGTCGCCCGCGGACGTCGCGGTGTTCCGGCGGCCGGTGCTCGAGGCGAGCGCGGCGGACGTGGCGCTCGTGGTCGTGGACGGGGTGGTCTCGGTGGCTGACCCCGGGCTCGGAGAGGCGCTGGATGCGCTCGGGCTCGAGCGGGAGGCGCTGGTCGTGGCCGGAGTGGCGCGGCGGGTCCGCCGGGGCTGACGGCGCGGGCGTTCGCTGTTCTTCACAGGGAGATGGGGAGCCACGGGAGGAACGGCAGCGGCCGGCGGGCCGGCGCGTGCAACGGGTCAGGGCGGGGCCGGCAAACGGAAGGGCTCACGCGGAGACGCGGAGACGCGGAGGAGTACCGGGCAGTCGAGCGTTGCCGGGGGATGTAAGAAGCGCCCGGGGGCACGCAGCCCACCGGGCGCCTTTCACTGCAGAGCTGTTCCGATCTCGATCTGAGCGCGAGCGCGATCTCGATCTCGGGTCCTCGGTGTTCGAGTCCGAGCCCAGCGCCGCTCGTGCGGAGCCCGAGCCCGTCCTCACCTCCGCGGGCGACCGCACGTCCAACAACAGCGTTTTCACCACGGAGTACACGGAGTACACAGAGGGGACAGCGGCGTCCCGCCGGCCACCGGCGTACGCCGGATCTGACATCAAAAGACGATGCGTCACCCCGGTGAGCTTCCGCCGCCCGGCACTCCTCTGTGCGCTCTGTGTCCTCTGTGGTGAAAATTCCGTTCCCGAACCCAGCGGCGCCCGCGAACGCGAACGAACGCCGCTCCCGGCCCCCGAAACCCGAGATCGGGCTCGAGATCGCGCTCGAGCCGGCCGTGGCCGGGTGCGGGTGCCGGCTCGCTCCACCGGGCCGCCGCGGACTCGACACCCACGGACTTCACCCCTTCGCGGCTCCGCGTGAGCCCTTCCGTTCGCCGGCCCCGCCGAAGCCTGTCCGGTGCCCGGTGCCCCGTGGCTCTCCGTACCGCGCTCCGTGCCTCCGCGCGATTCCGCTCCGGCCCCGCCGACCTGCCGCACGAAGAGCGCTACGGCAGCGCCACGTATTGCCCGCGGAAGGCCCGCGCCGAGGCCGTATCCAGCCGGTAGTCGACGTTCGTCGAGCGGCACACGGCGTCGCCGGTGATGGTGACGGCGGCCAGGACCCGCTGGCCGTTCAGGCTCAGGAAGTTCGGGCCGCCGGAGTCGCCGAAGCAGGTCCCGCCGCTGCCGGTCGACGGATTCTGCGAGAGGCGGATGTAGCCCGGGTTCAGCTACGGGAGAGCATGGCGCACCTGTGGAACGCTGGGTGAGATGGGAGGAGCCCGGAGTTGCGTGGGGGACGGCGCCACACTGCCTCCCGTCGGCGCATCCGCGCAAGCTCCGCGTCGCCTCCCGTGCGCTCCGGAGCCGCTCAGCGCCGCCGCAGCAGCCACCACGCCCGCCGGCCGTAGATCCCCGCCAGCCGCGGGATCGACAGCCCCGCGGACGCGGGCCAGACCGCGTGCGCGCCGCGCCGGAGCCGCTCGCCGGGCGTGCCGGCCCACATGAAGCGCTCCTCCAGCGAGAGGCCGTCCAGGCGCTGCGCGGTGGCGGGCGTCAGCCGGGCGACGACGCGGCGCATGGCCGGCGTAGCGTCCGCGCCCAGTCGCTCGCGCGCGGCGGGCGGCACGGTGCCGGGCGCGAGGCGCTCGGCCAGCTCCAGCGCCGGGTAGGCGAAGCGGAGCCCGCCCGCCTCCGCCAGCACCGCGAGCAGCGCCTCCCAGGAGAGCGCGCCCGCGGCCGCATCCCGCCGGAGCACGAGCACCAGCTCCACCAGCCGCACCAGGCTGAGCTGGTGCAGCCCCTCCCCCGCGTGCACCGCGAGCAGCGCCGCCAGCGCGGGCTGCGCGAGCACCCGGGCGCCGGCCGCCGGACCCGCCGGCCCGGGCGCGAGCCCCGCGGCCGCCACCACCCGGTCGAAGCGCACCGCGCGTACGCCGAAGAAGTTGCGGTCGAGCGACGCGTGCAGGTCCACGCCGTACGGGTCGTCCGCGTGCGAGAGCCAGAGAGTGCGCAGTCGGGTCGGCGCGTCCGGCGGCCGCCACTCGCGGCGGTACGGCCGGCGCTGCGCCGGGCCGGGCCGGTACCCCGCGTCGCGCAGCGCCCGCTCCGCCGCGGCGAGACGCGCCGGGCGCACCGCCACGTCCACGTCCGCCAGCGGCCGCGCGGCCGGCTCCGGGAAGTACGTCCACGCGGTGTGCCCGCCCTTCAGCACGATCGGGTCGGCGCCCACCGCCGCCAGCACGCCGACCACGCGCCCGAGCGCCGCGCCGACCCGCTCCGCCCGCACGCGCGCGTGCCGCAGGTGCAGCCGCAGCAGCGCCGCCGCCGGCGGGTCCGCCGCCAGCCGCCCGGCCTCCAGCCAGTGCCCCAGCAGCGGGCCCATCCCGGACGTGTACGCCGCCACGCCCAGCGCCGGAAGCGCCGCCTCGGCCCGCGGCGGGAGCAGCGCCGGCCCGGCCTCGCCCGCCAGGACATGCGACGTCGCCCGCTCCACGTCCGCGAGCGCCGCCCGCCACGCCGCCGGCGAGACCTCCGGCCACAGCCACGCCGCCCGCCCGCTCCGCCGGGCCTCGCGGAACCGCGCCTCGATCTCCCCCGGCGTCAGGTCCAGCGCGTCCAGCGGCAACTCGGGTGACCCGGTCCAGCGGCCGGACGGCGCCGGGCTTTCCGCCGCCGGGATGCCGAGTGGGGGAGCGGGGGAGGCGGTGAGTGGGAGATCGTCGCCGTTTCCCCCACTCTCCCGCTCCTCCACCCCCCCACTCGATGCCGTACGAACGGGCTCCAGCCCGAGAAGAAACCGCCCCGCCTGCCGCGCGAACCGCCGCCGGAGCACGGCCACCGCTTCCGCCGGCGCCAGCACCAGCAGCTCTTCCATGTCCCGGTTCCACGGGAACAGCGTCCTGCGGTCCGCGCGCTCCACGTACCCGCGCCGGTACGCCTCCTCCGCCCCGAGCCCCGCGATCCCCGCCGCCGACGCCGCGTCGCCCCGCACGAAGAAGGCGTTGTTGTACTCCAGCCCCTCCAGCCGGTACCCCGCCGCCGTCAGGACATCGTGCGCCGCCGACAGCGAGCAGCCGTAGCAGTGCCCTTCGTCCCACCGGAACTCCGCCGAATCCACCGCGAAGCGGATCGGCGGCGGGACCTTCTCGTTCACCTCCATGTCCACCACCAGCGGGCGGAAGCGCGCCAGCACCGCCGCCGCCACCGGGAGGTCGAACGAGTCGAGGTCCAGGTTCAGGACCGTGAAGTCCGCCGGGACGCCGCTCTCCGCCAGCAGCGAAGCCACGTTGCCCGGCGTCACCCACCGCCGCGCCAGCGCCACCCGCGGAAACCGGCGGTACACGTGCGAGAGGAGCGCGAAGCGCGCCGCGTCGCATTCCACGGCGAGCCCGCTCCACCCCAGGTCCCGGAACAGGGGCAGCGTGCACGACTGCGTGACGCCGTCCCCCGCCGCCAGGTCCACCGCATACCCGCCCCGCGCCACGCCCAGCCGCGCCAGCAGCTCCCGCAGGTGCCGGCCCTCCGACGCGAACGACGGATCCGCCGCCTGCGCCGCCACCGCATGCCGCGCCAGCCGCCCCGCCGTCACGCGCTCCCCCCGCAACCTGGCCAGCCGACGGCCCGGCGCGCTGAGCCGCACCCGTCGCCAGAGACCGTAGACCGGCGGAACGCGCTCGAGCATCGACTCGATGGGCATGGGGTACGTGATGGGCCGGCAACGCGCGGGGCCCGCAACCTCGCAGCGCGGACCCCGCTCGCGGTTCCGGCGCGAGCGCGAGAGCGCCCCGCTCGTCCCGCAGGGCAACGCCCGATCCGTGCCGAACGTGATGCCCTCGCCTCGCCGGCGCAACTCGCCCCTCGCTTCTTGCATAGGGGGAGGGGGTATATTAGATTGGGCGATCGGTGGAAGGGATGAGACGGACGCAACCGGAGAGATGGGCGATGACGACGACGCTGAAGGTGACGGGGATGAGCTGTGGGCACTGCGTGGGCGCGGTGCGGCGCGCGTTGGAGTCGGTGCCGGGGGTGAAGGTGGAGACGGTGGAGATCGGTGCCGCGACGGTGACGTACGACCCGGCGGCCACGGCGCGCGAGGCGCTGGTGGATGCGATCGAGGACGCCGGGTACGAGGTGAAGGACGACTGAGATGACGGGGATGGAGTGGGGCGTCGTCGCCGGGGGTGTGGCGGCGGTGCTGGGGGTGAACCGGTGGTTCCTGCGGGGGGCGTTTGGGGACGGAGCGGGCGAGGGGGAGAGCGGGGGAGTGGGAGATCGCCCGCTCGCCCACTCCCCCGCTCCCCCGCTCGCCGGCTCCGCCGACGCCGGTGGGCGGAATGCGCCCGGCCAGCCGGCCGAAGCCACCATCACGCTCCCGGTGGGCGGGATGACGTGCGCCGCGTGCCAGGCGCGGGTGCAGCGCGCGCTGGAGCGGTCTCCGGGGGTGTCGAGCGCGGCGGTGAACCTGATGATGGCGAACGCGACCGTCGCCTACGATCCGGGGGTGGCGACGGCGGAGGCGCTGGTGGAGGTGGTGCGCGCGACCGGGTACGAGGCGGAGCTGCCGGCGCCGGATCGGACGGCGATCGAGGAGGAGGACGCGCGGGAGCGGACGCAGGCGGCGGATTACCGCGCGCTGCGGACGAAGGCCGTGGTGGCGCTCGTGGCGGCGGCGGTGGCGATGGTGCTGTCGATGCCGGTGATGGCGGCGGCCGCGCACGCCGGCGCGGGCGGCGTCGACCCGTTCATGCGCTGGGCGATGCGGGTGCTCGACCCGGTGCTGATGGGCGGGCTGCCGTGGCTGTACGCGGTGCCGGCGCGGGCGCTGTCGTTCGTGCTGCTGGTGCTGACGACGGCGGTGATGGCGGGGGCGGGGCGGAGCTTCTACACGCGGGCGTGGGCCGCCTTCCGGCACCACTCGGCGGACATGAACACGCTGATCGCGGTGGGCACGGGCGCGGCGTACCTGTTCTCGGTGGTGGCGACGCTGGCGCCGTCCTTCTTCACGTCGCGCGGCGTGGCGCCGGACGTCTACTACGAGGCCGTCGTGGCGATCCTGGCGCTGATCCTGGTGGGGAACACGCTGGAGGCGCGCGCCAAGCAGCGGACGTCGGCGGCGCTGCGCGGGCTGGCCTCGCTGCAGCCCGCGACCGCGCGCGTCGTGCGCGAGGGCGCCGAGCTGGACGTCCCGGTCGAGCGCGTCCGCGCGGGCGACGTGGTGGTGGTGCGCCCCGGCGAGCGCGTGCCCGTGGATGGCGACATCGTCTCGGGCGCGAGCGCGGTGGACGAGTCGATGCTGACGGGCGAATCGATGCCGGTGTCGAAAGGCGCCGGCGACCGGGTCATCGGCGGCACGCTGAACCTGAACGGCTCGTTCCGCTACCGCGCCACGACGCTGGGCGAGGCGAGCGTGCTCGCGCGGATCGTGCGCCTCATGCGGGACGCGCAGAGCTCCCGCGCACCGGTCCAGGCGCTGGCGGACCGCATCAGCGGGATCTTCGTCCCGGTCGTGCTCTCCATCGCCGTGGTCACGTTCGTGGCCTGGTACGTCCTGGCTCCGGGCGCGCCGCTGGTGCGCGCGTTCGCGGCGGCCGTGGCGGTGCTGGTCATCGCCTGCCCGTGCGCGATGGGGCTGGCGGTGCCGACGGCCGTGATGGTGGCGACGGGGAAGGGCGCCGAGCTCGGCATCCTGATCAAGGGCGGCGAGGCGCTGCAGCGGGCGCAGTCGGTGGACACGGTGGTGCTGGACAAGACGGGGACGGTGACGCAGGGCAAGCCGGCGGTCACGGACGTTCTCGTGGCGCCGGGCTGGGGGGTGGTGGCCGCGGCGCTTCCGCGCCATGCGGCCGAGGGGGGGAGCGGGGGAGTGGAGGAGTGGGAGCAGCGGCAGTCACCCACTCTCCCACTCATCCACTCTCCCACTCCGGCCGCGGAGCCGGCGGTTGCCCTCGTCACGTTGGCGGCCTCGCTGGAGCGGTCGAGCGAGCATCCGCTCGGCGCGGCCGTCGTCGAGCACGCGCGGGCGCTGGGGCTCGAGCTCGACGATGCGGAGTCGTTCGAGGCGCGGCCGGGGCGCGGCATCACGGGCGTGGTGGCCGGGCACGCGGTCGCGGCGGGCAACGCCGTGCTGATGTCCGACTGGGCGGTCGACGTCGAGCCGCTGCGGGAGCGCGCGGAGCGCCTCGCGGCGGACGGCCGGACGCCGGTCTTCGTGGCGGTCGACGGCGCGCTGGCCGGCGTGCTCGCCGTGGCCGATCCGCTCAAGGCGACGTCGCGTGCGGCCATCGATCGGCTGCGCCGGATGGGCCTCGACCTCGTGCTGCTGACGGGGGACAATCGCCGGACGGCGGAGGCGGTGGCGCGCGAGGCGGGCATCGACGGCGTCGTGGCGGAGGTGCTCCCGGACGGCAAGGTGGCGGAGGTGCAGCGGCTCCAGCGCGAGGGGCGCGTCGTCGCCATGGTCGGCGACGGGATCAACGACGCGCCGGCGCTGGCGCAGGCGGACGTCGGCGTCGCGCTCGGCACCGGCGCGGACGTGGCCGTCGAGGCCGGGGATGTCACGCTCATGCGCGGCGACCTGGACGGCGTGGCGGACGCCATCGCGCTCTCGCGCCGAACCATGCGGACGATGCGCCAGAACCTGTTCTGGGCGTTCGTCTACAACGTGGTCGGCATCCCGGTGGCCGCCGGCGCGCTTTACCCCGCGTTCGGGATCCTGCTCAGCCCGATCCTGGCCAGCGCCGCGATGGCGATGAGCTCGGTGAGCGTGGTGGGCAACTCGCTGCGGCTGCGGCGCGGTTAGGAGTCCGCGGGTGGCGGGGTGTCGCTCCGGCGGGGCGCCCCCGTGCGGAGGATGGGGTCGCCCCCACCCCTCCGCTGCCGCGGCGTCGAGGTTCGCATCGTCGTCCCGTCGCAGCGGGATCCGGACGCGTGGATCACGGTGGAAGGATCTCAGCCCGAATGGAAGACGTGGTGGTGGGGATCGGATGGGATCGCCGCGGCAGCAGGAGAACGGGGCGTGGTGGGGTGGCCCCGGTGGACCGCAGGCGGAGCGAAGGCGCGAACGTCTTCCGGGGCGTGTGCCGCCTGCGTGCTGGCGGGTCCTCGCGGGGCGCGCCGCTCCCCGCCGCGAGGCGGGGGCCGGGTTCCATCGGTCTGGAACGCGGTCGAGCGCGGAACCATGTGCGGGCCTGCCGGATAGTGGTGCCTCTAGCGTGCCGGCCGGTTTGCCGACGCGCGGAAAGATAGGTCCGCATATTACCCCGACAGTCGGGCGGAGCGCCCCACGGCTGTGGGGAGATCCCCCACGGCCGGGAGCCAGCGGGTGCGCGGGCGGCCGGCCTGGCGGCCGGCGGGTGGCTGGCGCCGCGGCGCGACCTCGATCGGGGGCGTCACGAGCTGGCGCGCACCCGCGGCTGGCGCCGCGGCGCCAGCGATGCGCGGGCGGTCCGCGCCAGAGCGGGCCGCGGCCGGCGCCGGGCGGCTCGCGCGGCCCGTGCGCCTGCCGGGGCTCCGCGCCGCGCCCGCCGCGGCCCGCTCCGGTCCCGGGTCGGCATTTCCGCCGCGGGGTCGCGGGTTTTCCCTGACGCCCCGGCGGCCGTCGGGTGTTAGCTTGAACCAGCGCCGAACCCCGGCGTGCTCGTACGATTCGACCAGGAATCACGGATGCTCCGCTCCCGACCGTTCCGCCGCGCCGTGCTGGCGCTGGGCCTGCTGGTGGCCCAGCTCGCCGGAGGTGCGCTCGCGGCCGCGTCGGTCGGGATGGGCGGCGGCCACGCCGCCCCGGCGTCCGCGCACGAATGCCACCAGGCCGCGGCGCACCCGGTCGGAGCGCACGGCCATTCGCACGGCCCGCATCCGGCCGGATCCGGCCCGGAGCAGCCGTGCCCCCCGTGCGGCGCGCTGCCGTGCGCCGCCGCGCCGGGGTGCGCGCCGTCCCCGGCGTCCATCTCGGCCGCGCCGGTTCTCGATCTCCCACTGAGCGCCGGCGCCGTGGTTTCCGATCCGACGCGGGCCGGGCCGACGCTTTCTCCCACCCCCGAGTCTCCTCCTCCACGAGCCTGAGCCCGACCGGCTCCGCCTTCGCCGCGCCGTCCGACGGCCGAGCGGAGGCCGCCCCGGTGTGTCCGGGGCCGGAGCCGGCGCAGTGCGCCCGCGCCGTGTCGCGTGCGGGCCGTCACGGGTTCATCGCGTCCAGTGGAGGAGACCATGTCGTTCCGTTCCCTCGTCGCCGCAGGGCTGATCACCCTCGGCGCCGTCCTGCCAGCCGAGGGGGCGAGCGGGGGAGTGGAGGAGTGGGAGAACCAGCAATCACCCGCTCTCCCACTCGTCCACTCGCCCACTCCGGCGTCTGGCGCCGCCGCTCCCCGCGGAGACACGCTCACCCTCGCCGCGGCGTACGCCGCCGCCCGGGCCGGCAGCCCGCGACTGGCCGCCGCCGCGGCCGGCGCGGACGCGGCCGCGGCGCGCGTCCCCGGCGCCGGCCGCCCACCAGACCCTTCGCTCCAGGTCGGCGCGATGAACCTCTCGCTCCCCGGGCTGCGCGCGGACATGCCGTCGTCCATGGCGCCGTCGATCCAGGCGATGCAGATGCTGCCGATCCCCGGCAAGCTCGGCCTGGCCTCGCGCGCCGCCGCGGGGGAGGCCCGCGCCGCCCGCGCCGACGCGGACGAGGCGTGGTGGGAGGTGCGCGCCGGCGTCGCCATGGCGTTCTACGACGTCTACGCCGCGGACCGGCAGATCGCGGTGATGGAGCGGACGCTCCGCCTGCTCGGGGACTTCCGCCAGGTCGCGCAGGCGATGTACGCCACCGGCACCGGCCGCCAGAGCGACGTGCTCCGCGCCGACGTCGACGTGGCGAAGATGCGCGCCGACCTCGTGCGCATGCGGGCCATGCGCGTCTCGGCCGCCGCGCGCCTGAACGGGCTGCTGGACCGGCCGGCGGAGATGCCGATCCCCGCGGTCGCACTGCCGGCGCTGCCGGACGAGCTGCCGTCCGCCGACACGCTGCTGGCCTGGGCGGATGCGGGCCGGCCGATGCTCGAGCGCGGCCGCGCCGCGATCGACCAGGCGCAGGCGCGCGAGGCGCTGGCGAGGCGGGAGATCTGGCCGGACCTCACGGTCGGGGTGCAGTACGGCCAGCGCGCCGGCGAGATGGGGACGGAGCGGATGGGCGGCGCGATGGTCGGCTTCACGCTCCCGGTCTTCGCCCGCTCGCGGCAGCTCCGGATGCGCGACGAGGCCGCCGCCATGGAGCGGATGGCCACGGCCGACCTGGCGGACATGCGCGCCGGCGTGCGCGCCCGCATCGCGGCGCTGGCTGCCGATCTCGACCGCGACCGCACGCTGATCCGGCTGTACCGCGCGGAGATCCTGCCGCAGGCCGCGACGGGCGTGCAGTCGGCGCTCTCCTCCTACCGCGTCGGCGCCGTCGACTTCATGACGCTCGCCGACGCGCAGATGACCGAGAACACCTACGAGCAGGAGCTCTACGCGCTGCAGGGCCGCTACGGCGCCGCGGTGGCGGAGCTCGAGATGACGATCGGCCGGGAGCTGCCCGCCACCGGCCGGCCGCTGGCGGAGGCCCCATGAGCAACCGGATGCAGCTCACGATGTCGGCGGCCATCGTCGCCTCGGCGGTGGCGGTCGTGCTGGTCTACTCGCTCCGCACGCGCCCGGGCGAGGCCCGCCCGGGCGGCGCGGGCGGGCACGACCATGCCGCCATGCAGGCCGCCGCGGCGCCGGCGCAGCAGCGCACGCTCAGCATCCCGGAGGCGCGCGCTCGCCGGATCGGCGTCGCCTATGCGACGGCGCACCGCTCCACGCTCCGCCCGGTCGTGCGCGCGGTCGGCACGATCGCCTGGGACGAGACGCGGCTCGCGACGGTGAACCCGAAGATCGAGGGGTGGGTCGAGCGGCTCTTCGTCGACTACACCGGCGCGCCGGTGCGGAAGGGGCAGCCGCTGGCCGCGGTCTACAGCCCGATGCTGGTGGCCGCGCAGGAGGAGCTGACGCTGGCGCACCGGCTGGCCGAGCAGGCCGGCGCGGAGCCGGAGGGCGTCGCCGCGAAGAACGCGCGCGAGCTGCTGGAGGCCGCCCGCCGTCGCCTGGCGTACCTCGACGTCCCGGCGGACGAGATCGAGCGCATCGAGCGCACCGGCCAGGGCCGGCGCACGGTGCTGCTCCGCTCGCCGATCGACGGCGTGGTCACGGAGAAGGGCGTGGTGCAGGGGAGCCGGATCATGCCCGGGATGGACCTGTTCCGCATCGCCGGGCTGAGCACCGTGTGGGTGGAGGGCGAGGTCTTCGAGAAGGACCTCGGGCTCGTGCGCGTCGGCCAGCCCGCCGCCGTGACCATCGACGCCTACCCGGGGGAGACGTTCCGCGGCCGCGTCACGTTCATCGACCCGGCGGTCTCGCTCGACAGCCGCACCGGCAAGGTGCGCGTCGAGCTGTCGAACCCGGGGCTGCGGCTCAAGCCCGGGATGTATGCGACGGTGCACCTCGACGCGCCGGCCGGCGTGCCGACGCTCGTCGTGCCGCGGTCCGCGGTGCTCACCACCGGCGAGCGGGCGCTCGTCTTCGTCCGCCACGACGACGGCATGCTCATGCCGCACGAGGTGAAGACCGGCCTCGCGGTCGGCGACTCGATCCAGGTGCTGGCCGGGATCTGGGACGGCGCGACCGTCGTCTCCTCCGCCGGCTTCCTGGTGGATGCGGAGTCGAACCTCGGCGCGGCGCTGCAGTCGATGCCGGGGATGGAGATGGGGCCGGCGGGCGGCTCCGCCGGCATGTCCGGCGCTCCGACGGCGCCGGGCCCGGCGCGGCCGGGCGGGCCCGCGGCGCCGGCCGCCGGCTCGACCCGTCCGGCTTCCGGCGCTCCCGCCAGCGAGAAGGCGAGGACGCCATGATCGAGCGCATCATCGACTGGTCCGTCGCCAACAAGGTCGTCGTCGCGATCCTCGCCCTCGCGCTCGCGGCGGGCGGCATGGTCGCGCTGCGACGCACGCCGCTCGAGGCGCTCCCCGACCTCTCGGACGTGCAGGTGATCGTCCAGACGGACTACGAGGGGCAGGCGCCGCAGATCGTCGAGGACCAGGTCACGTACCCCGTCGCCTCGGAGATGCTGAAGGTGCCGGGCGCCGAGACGGTGCGCGGCTACTCCTTCTTCGGCGTCTCGTTCGTCTACGTGATCTTCAAGGACGGCACGGACCTGTACTGGGCGCGCAGCCGCGTGCTGGAGTACCTGAACGGGATCCGCGGGAAGCTGCCGGCCTCCGCGAACGCGTCGATCGGCCCGGACGCGACGGGGCTCGGCTGGGTCTACGAGTACGTGCTCGAGGACACGACGGGCACGCGCTCGCTGGCCGACCTGCGCGCGATCCAGGACTGGTACGTCCGCTATCAGCTCACGTCCGTGCCGGGTGTCTCCGAGGTCGCGAGCGTGGGCGGCTTCGAGAAGATGTACGAGGTCACGGTCGACCCCGTGCGGCTCCGCGCCTACAACATCCCGGTCACGCGGGTCATGGCGGCGCTGTCCGCGTCGAACAGCGACGCGGGCGCCATGATGATGGAGCTGTCCGAGCGCGAGTTCATGGTGCGCGGGCTCGGCTACCTGAAGGGGATCCGGGACATCGAGAGCGTCGTCGTCGCCTCCACGGCGCGCGGCGCGCCGATCCGCGTCTCCGACCTGGCCACCGTGCAGCTCGCGCCGGACGTGCGGCGCGGCATCGCGGACCTGGACGGCCGCGGCGACGCCGTCGGCGGCATCGTCGTCATGCGCTTCGGCCAGAACGCGCTCGCGACGATCGACGGCGTGAAGGCGAAGCTCGCGCAGCTCCAGCAGGGGCTCCCGCCCGGCGTGCACATCCACGCCGTCTACGACCGCAGCGACCTCATCCACCGCGCGATCGGCACGCTGCGCGGCAAGCTGCTCGAGGAGTCGCTCGTCGTGGCGCTCGTCTGCCTGGTCTTCCTGTTCCACGCGCGCAGCGCGCTCGTCGCGATCCTCACGCTGCCGCTGGGGATCCTGGGCGCGTTCGTGGCCATGCGCGCGCTCGGCGTCGGCGCCGACATCATGAGCCTGGGCGGCATCGCCATCGCCATCGGCGCCATGGTGGACGCGGCCATCGTGATGATCGAGAACATGCACAAGCACCTCGAGCGGGAAATCGAGCGGAAAAACGGCGGAGTGGGGGAGGGGGAGAGTGGGAGAGTGGGCGAAGGGGAGAACGCGCCATCCCCCACTCATCCACTCCTCCACTCCCCCGCTCGGCCGTCCAGGCTCGATACCGCCGTCCTGACCCGCGCGGACCGCTGGCGCGTCGTGGCCGAGTCCGCCAAGGAAGTGGGGCCCGCGCTCTTCTTCAGCCTGCTCGTGATCACCGTCTCGTTCCTCCCCGTCTTCACGCTCGAGGCGCAGGAGGGGCGGATGTTCCGGCCGCTGGCGTGGACCAAGACGCTGTCCATGGCGACGGCGAGCCTGCTGTCGGTCACCGTCGTCCCGATCGCCATGGGGCTCTTCATCCGCGGCCGGCTGCACGCCGAGCGCGCGAACCCCGTCTCCCGCGCGCTGGTCCGCGTGTACCGGCCCGTCATCGAGTGGGTGCTGCGCCACCGCTGGCCGGTCGTGGCCGCGGCGCTCGCGGCCGTCGTGCTGAGCTGGATCCCGTTCCGGCGCATCGGCGGCGAGTTCATGCCGCCGCTGGACGAGGGCACGATCCTCTTCATGCCGACGACGCTTCCCGGCATCGGCGTCGCGAAGGCGCGCGAGGTGCTTCAGCGGCAGGACAGCATCCTGGCGTCGTTCCCGGAGGTGCAGAGCGTGTTCGGCAAGGCGGGGCGGGCGAACACCGCCACGGACCCGGCCGGCCTCGACATGAGCGAGACGACGATCGTGCTGAAGCCGCGGGAGCGGTGGCGGCCGGGGATGACGCCGGACCGGCTCGTGGCGGAGATGGACTCCGCGGTCGCGCTCCCCGGCTTCACGAACGCGTGGACGATGCCGATCAAGGGGCGCATCGACATGCTCGCGACGGGGATCCGCACGCCGGTCGGCATCAAGATCTTCGGGCCCGACCTCGGCACGCTCGAGCGGATCGGCGAGCAGGTCGAGAGCGCGGTCCGCATGGTCCCCGGCACCCGCTCCGTCTTCGCCGAGCGCGCCGTCTCCGGCTACTACCTCGACGTGCAGATCGACCGCGCCGCCGCGGCGAGGCACGGCCTGAACGTGAGGGACGTGCAGGACGTGATCTCCACCGCGGTCGGCGGCATGACCATCACGCAGGCCGTCGAGGGGCGGCAGCGCTTCGGCGTCCGGCTCCGCTACCCGCAGGAGCTGCGCGACGCGCCCGAGAAGCTGGCCCAGGTGCTCATCCCGATGGCTCATGCGGCCACGGGCGCGGGTGGGATGGCCGGGATGGGCGGCGTCGCATCCGGCAGCACGGCTCCGTCCGGCCCCGCGAGCGCGCCCGCGGCCGCGCCCGCCGCGCAGATCCCGCTCGGCGAGGTCGCGACGATCCGCGAGGTCGCCGGGCCCATGGCGATCAAGACCGAGGGCGCGTTCCCGACGGCCTGGGTCTACATCGACGTCGCCGGCCGCGACATCGCCAGCTACGTGGCCGACGCGAAGCCGATGGTCGACGGCATGGTCCGGCTCCCGGCCGGCTACTCCATGCAGTGGTCGGGGCAGTACGAGTACATGCAGCGCGCCAAGGAGAAGCTCGCGCTCGTCGTCCCGGCCACGCTGCTCATCATCATGCTCCTGCTGTACCTCAACTTCCGCAGCGTCGGCGAGACGCTGATCGTCCTGCTCTCGCTTCCGTTCGCGCTCGTCGGCGGCATCGTCCTCATGTACGTCCTCGGCTACGAGTGGTCGGTCGCCACGGCGATCGGCTTCATCGCGCTGGCGGGCGTGGCCGCCGAGACCGGCGTGGTGATGCTCATCTACCTGGACCACGCCTGGAAGACGCGGCGGGGGCGCGGCGCCGTCACGGCCGCCGGGCTCTACGAGGCCATCATGGAGGGCGCGGTCGAGCGCGTCCGCCCGAAGATGATGACCGTCACCGCCATCATCGCCGGCCTGCTGCCGATCCTCTTCGGCCACGGCACCGGTGCCAGCGTCATGAAGCGCATCGCCGCGCCCATGGTGGGCGGCATGCTCTCCTCCACGGTGCTGACGCTGATCGTGATCCCGGCGATCTACTCGCTCTGGCGCGAGCGGGCGGTGCGGCGCGCCGTGCGCGCGCCGCGGACGGCGCGGGAGGCGGAGGCCGCGGCGGTTCCGGCCGGCGGGGACTGAGGAGAGGCGCGGGGGCGGTGACTCACCCCGTCGGTTTCGATCGGG
>DASTKT010000147.1:0-8033 GCA_035715725.1 Longimicrobiales bacterium
GGGAACGGGCCGGTGGAGCGCTCCACCGGCCCGTTTCTGCATTCCGGCGCCTACTGCCGGCAGGCCCCCTGCGGGTCCGGCTTCGGGTGGTCGACGAGCGGCCGCTCGTCGCGGTTCGCGAGCGCCAGCGCCACGTCGCCGATGAAGTTCGCGACCTTCGCCATGTGCGGGTAATCGATGTACTCCGGCTCGTCCGTGCGCTGGTGGTAGTCCATGTGCGCGCCGGTGAAGAAGAACGCGATCGGGATGCCGAAGCGGGCGTACATGTAGTGGTCGCTCCGGCAGTAGTACTGCTGCGGGTGGCCCGTGGCGTCGTACTGGTAGTCGAACTTCAGCTTCGGGCCCTGCGCGTTCACCGCCTCGATCACGTCGCCGAGCTGCGTGGAGAGGCGGCGCAGCCCGATGATGCCGACGTCGCCGCGCACGCCCGCCGCGCCCGTGCCCTCGCCGCGGCCGATCATGTCGATGTTGAGCTGGGCCACGATCGAGTCGCGCGGGACGGTCGGGTGCTCGGTGAACCACTGCGAGCCGAGCAGCCCCAGCTCCTCGCCCGTGTGCCAGACGAACAGGATCGAGCGCCGCGGCTTCTTCGGCGACGTCGCCAGCCGCTGCGCGATCTCCAGCACCGACATGCTGCCGCTGCCGTCGTCGTCCGCGCCGTTGAAGACGGAGTCGCGCCGCTCCGGGTAGAGCTTGAGCAGGGAGTCGCGGACCGCGCGGATGCGCTGCTCCTGCTCCGGCGTGGGGACCCCCGCCGTGCTCTCCGCGCCGGCGGGGCGCATCACGATGTTGAACGCCTTCAGCGAGTCGTGAGAGAGCGGCTCGCCCATGCCGATGTGGTCGTTGTGGGCGCCGATGGCGACGTACTCGCCCTTCAGCTTCGGGTCGCTCCCCGGGAGGATGGCGACGACGTTGCGCGCCGGGTTCACCGCGGCGCCGCTCGCGTAGTCGAGCTGCGCCGTGACCGGCGAGCCGGCGGCGCCGGGCTCGAGCTGGTCGAGTGGCTTGCCGAGCAGGCGCTCGGCGGCGGCGGACGACAGGACCAGGCCGAGCGCGAACGCGCGGTCCGGCATCCCCTGCGCGCCGACCGAGACGAGCATCTCGTCGATCCCGTCGAGCAGCCCGGTCGGCGTCTCGTCGAGGGAGGCGATCCCGATCGCCGCGGCCTGGCCGTACTGGAACACCTCGGACGCCCGCCAGAACTGCCAGCTCGGCTTGCCGTCCGGACCGAGCGGCGGCAGGAAGACGACCAGCTTCCCCGCCGCCTCGGCGGGCGGGATCACCTTCCCGCCGAGCCGGCCGCCGAACACCACCGGCACGTCCGTGCCCTTGAACGAGAAGCCGAATGGCAGCCCCTGCACGCCGGGGAGCGCCACGACGTCCTTCGACAGCGCCAGCGGCGCGCCGCCGACGGAGATCGACGCGCCCGGCTGCAGCTTGCGCTGCGCCATCGGCAGCGTCTGGAAGAACGTGCCGCTGTCGCCGGCGGGCTGAAGCCCCAGCCGCTGCACCTCGGCGGCGATGTAGTTCGTGCCCTTGACGTTGCCGGGCGTCCCCGCCTGCCGGCCCATCATCGAGTCGTCGGCGAAGATGTAGAGGCGCGTCATGAGGTCGGCGGCCGTGATCGCCGGCCCCGTCGGCTGCGGAGCATGCTGGAGTGGCAGCGGCGGCGCCGCCGCGGTCTGGGCGCGCGCCGGGACGGCCGCGACCACGAGGGAAAAGACGGCCGCGGCCAGGCGCGGCATCCGGCGGAATCGCATTCCGGGGTCTCCCGGGCTCGGGTTCGGGAAAAACGGGTCCGGCAAGATGTTTACGCCGCCGGGGGGGCGAAAGGTTCGTGGGACCGGGGTCGGCGGGGGTGGGACGGAGCGCCGCGGCGGCGACGGCGCCCGCCAGCTCGAGGCCGAGGCCGGGAGCCGAGCCCCCCGGTCGGCCTCGCCCCGCGGCGGGCCGGCGCCACCAGGCGCCGGCCCGCTTGGCTTCGGCACACGCGCCGTTACCTTTTCCCGGTGCCGGCGAGGCGCCGGCGCCGGAGTCACGCACCTGAGGGAGACGGATGCTCGGAGCGCAAGGAGTCGAGCGGCTGCGCGGGTTCCTGGAGGAGCGGCTGCCCGGCCTCGTCGTCTGGGAGGACCGGATCGGGCGCAACACGCACCTCATCTTCCCGGCGCGCCAGGAGAGCGAGTACCGCTTCGTGGCCGACGTCCCGGACGACCTGACGCACGTGACCGTCGCCGCGGAGCTGCGGGCGGACGCCGACCTGCGCTTCTGGCGCGTGCACCTCCGCCGCGCCGCCGCCGACGGCTCCGCCGACGTGCTCATGGTGCGCCTCGAGGAGCTGCTCCTCGACCTGCTCTCCGCTCCGACGCAGGTCCGGCAGCGGCGCGGGCGGCTCTTCTGGACCTTCACCTGCGCCCGCGCCGACCCCGCCGGCGCGCCGCGGCTCACCGGCGCGCGCGTGCTCCGCTGGCTCGGCCGCGTGCCGAAGCTCCGCGGCTCCGAGCGCGTCTACCTGGCCGGACCGTCGCTGCGCCGCGGGTGAGGGCCCGCGTACGGGAGTTGCACCTCCGCGCCGTAGACCCTTGCACGGGAGGCGGCGGAGGATGAATCGCGTGGCGATGGATGCGGCGGCGGGTGCGGCCGGCGGCCTGGCCGGCACGGTGGCCATGAGCGTGGTGATGCTGGCGGCGCGCCAGTCCGGATTCCTGGGGGAGGCGCCGCCGCGGAGGATCACCGATCGGCTGCTCGAGGGGGTCGGGCTCGGCCACCTGGATCGCCGCGCCAAGGACGCCATCGCCGTGGCGTCCCACATGGCGTACGGCATCGGCTTCGGCGCGCTCTTCGGGCTGGCGCGCCGGCGTCTCCCGGAGCGCGTCCCGCCGGCCGCCGCCGGCGCGCTCGCGGGGCTCGCCGTCTGGGCCGCGAGCTACGAGGGGTGGGTGCCCGCGCTCGGGCTCATGCCGCCGCCGGAGCGGGACCGCCCCGGCCGGCCGATGTCCATGGTCGTCGCGCACCTGGTGTACGGCGCGGTCGCGGGGGCGGTCGCCCAGCGCATCGGCGCCTGATCCGGCCAAGCGCGCGCCGGGCGCTTCGCCGCGCGGCGCGGCTGAACGGGCGCCGGGCGCATCGCCGCCTGATGCGGCTGCGGGCCGCCGGGCGCCCGCGCCTGACCGGGCCTCACCGGCGGCCGAGCGCCGCCAGCGCGTGGCGCGCCGCCCGGCGCCCACTCGCGATGGCGCCGTCCACGGTGCCGCTGCGTCCACCCGGCGCCATCGCCTCGCCGGCCAGGAAGACGGTCCCCTCGATCGGCCGCGCCAGCGCCTCGCCTGAGCCCTCCCCGCCCACCAGCGTGTAGCTGTAGGCGCCGCGCGCGAACGGGTCCCGCGTCCAGTCGTGGTGCCACGCGGCCTCGACCTCGGCCGCCAGCGCGGCCGCGGGCATCCCGAGGTGCGCCGCCAGGTCGTGCAGCGCCAGCCGCTGCAGCTCGCTCTCGCTCGTGGCCGCCAGCGCCGCCGCGCCCGGACCGCCGCTCCAGGCGACGAGGAGCGGCGCCCGCACCGGGTGCGTCGACCACCACACCTCGAACGGGCCGTCCGCGAGGTGGAGGAAGCTCATCCCCTCGAGGCGGTCGGTCCAGAACGCCCGCGAGAAGCGGAACACCACCTTCGCCACGCTCCCCATGGCCTGGTGCGCCAGCGCGCGCCGGTGCGCCTCCGGGAGCGGCGGCTCGAAGGCGACGGCCCCTTCCTCCCCCGCGCCGGCGGCGAGCACGCCGACCGGCACGGTCACGACCGCGGCGGCGGCGTCCACCGTCCGGTCGCCCGACCAGCGGTCGGCGCCGCGCACCGTGACGGCGCCCTTCCGCCACTCGATACGCCGTGCGACGGTGCCGAGGCGGAGCCGCGCGCCCGACGCCTGCGCCGCGAGCCACTCCGGCACGCGGTCGTAGCCATCCAGGATCCGCGTCGCGCTCTGGCCCCCGCCAGGGCCGCCGGCCTCCGCCTCGGCGAGGACGCGGGCGCTCATGCGCTCGGGCTCGGCCGCGTGGAAGCCCTCCACGTAGCGGAGCGCCGCGCGCCGGGCCTCCTCCGGCAGGTCCTGCAGCCCCGGGGCATCGAGCGCCTCGGCGACCGGCCGGTCGGGTGAGACGTCCGGGTCGAGGCGCCGCATGACCTCGGCGACGTAGCGGAAGAAATCGTCCGCCGGCGCTACCCGGCCGCGCTCGGCGCGGTAGTGGCGCCCGGCCAGCTCGACCGCCAGCAGCCCCGCGGCGTCCACGATGCCCAGCGTCTCGTCCGGCGCGCCATGCACCATCTCGGCCCCCAGCTCGACCGGGACCGCGACACCCGCCTCCCGCAGCGTATGGATCCGGCCGCCGATGCGCGTCCGCGCCTCGAGGATCGTCACGTCCTCGACGCCGGCCCGGCGGAGCTCCGCCGCGGCCGCGAGCCCCGCGCACCCCGCACCGACGATCACGACGTCGCACATGCGTCCATTGGGGGAAGGAGGTCAACGCTCATGCCGGCGCCCCCGTGCAACGCCCGCGCCAGCTACGACCATCTGTCGCTCGACCGCCGGCGGGCTCCGGCGTTACCTTGCAGCATCGGCTCGGCCGCCGCCGCGGCCACGGATCGGGAGATAGAGGGATGAGCCAGGACATGACAGACGGGACGACCTCGGCCGTCGCCTGCGGGTGCGGCGCAGCGGACGTCGACCACGCCGAGGGCCGCCACGCCGTCGGCGTCGACCCGGAAGCGAAGGCCAAGAACCTGCGGCGCCTCCGCCGCATCGAGGGGCAGGTCCGCGGCCTCCAGCGCATGGTCGAGGACGACCGCTACTGCGCCGACATCATGACCCAGATCGCCTCCGTCCACGAGGCGCTCCGCGCCGTCGGCCGCGAGCTCATGCGCAACCACCTGCGCCACTGCGCCGCCTCCGCCATCCGCACCGGCGGCGACGACGCCGAGGCCATGTACGACGAGCTGCTGAACCTGATCTACCGGACCGTCCGCTAGCCGGGCGCGCCGACGGCCGCCGCGGCCCGCGGAGGCGGCCGGCGGGACGCCGCGCCCGTGCCCACCACCGGGCGGCCGCGCCGCTTCCTGACATCGGGGGCACGCTCCCTGCAACCCCTCCATTTCCGCTCAGGGTCACGTTATCTTTCGGGGCACCGGTGCACGCCGCCCGGCCCTCCCCGCTCACCAGACCCCACAAGGTTGCCGTGAAGTCGCTGTTCGCCCGTCGTGGTGGCGCGCTGCCGCTGCTCGCCCTCTGCGTCCCGCTCTGGCTGGGGTGCGCCCCGGAAGTCAAGACCGAAACGACGCCGCCCGCCCCCGCGCCGGCCGCCGCGAGCGCCGCCGAGGCCTCGACGGACACCCAGCCGGCGCCGCCGGTGAAGGCCGACTCCCCCGCCGCGGCGCGGAGCGCCCCACCCGCCGCCGTGGCGGACACGCCGCGCTCGGACGTGGCCGATGCCACCGCCGACCGCGCCGCGCCGACGACCGCCGCCGCGCCGAAGCGGAAGTACGACACGGGCGAGGACCCGGAGTTCGCCGCGCGCATGGGGTGGCCCGTCAAGGGACCGGAGCCGCTCCCCGGGGCGATCCTGCCGGCCAAGCGCATCGTCGCCTACTACGGCAACCCGCTCTCCAAGCGCATGGGCGTCCTCGGCGAGTACCCGCTCGAGGAGATGCTCCGCCGCTTCGACAGCGAGATCGCGGCGTGGAGCCGCGCCGACCCGGCCCACCCGGTCCAGCCGGCGCTGCACCTCATCGCCGTCGTCGCCCAGGGCGAGCCCGGAGCGGCTGGCAAGTACCGCCTCATCATGCGCGACACGCTCGTCGAGCAGGTCTACTCCTGGGCCAAGCGCAAGAACGCGATCCTCTTCATCGATATCCAGGTCGGCCAGTCCGACATCCGCGAGCTCCTTCCGAAGTTCGACCACTTCCTCTCGCGCCCCGACATCCACCTGGCCGTCGATCCCGAGTTCATGATGAAGACCGGCGCCAAGCCCGGGACGAAGATCGGCACCATGTCCGCCTCGGACATCAACTACGTCACCGCCCACGTCGCCGAGCTCGTCCGCAAGAACAACCTGCCGCCCAAGGTCGTCATCATCCACCGCTTCACGCGGAACATGGTCACGGGCTCCAAGCAGATCCAGCTCCGCCCCGAGGTCCAGCTCGTCATCAACATGGACGGGTGGGGCGCGCCCTGGCTCAAGCGCGATTCCTACCGCGACTACATCATCCGCGAGCCCGTCCAGTACACCGGCTTCAAGCTCTTCTATCACAACGACCAGAAGAAGAAGGGCTCGCGCCTGATGACCATCGACGAGGTGCTCCGGCTCCGGCCGGCGCCGTTGTACATCCAGTACCAGTAGGCGGCGGGGCGCCTGGGGGCAGGGAGCACGGGCGGGGGCCGCGGTCGAAAGGCCTCGAGGTCCCACCCCTGCCCGCGCCCGCCGGTCCCCGCCATCCGTTCCCACCGTGGATCCCAACCTATTTTCCCCGTGTATTTTAACGCCCCGTCCGCTTCGGACGTCTAGTTCGTTGAACGTTCGTTCCTCCTCGAAGTCCGACCGGAGCAGTCCAGGCGTATGACGAAGCACACTCGCGGCAGGTGGGGGCGCGCCCGTGGGCCGGCGCTCGCGCTTGCGCTCGCGCTGCTGGCGGCGGGCGCGCGCCCGGCGCGGGCGGACCGCGCCGATGCGGCGCCGGTGGATGCGCGCATGCTGCGCATCGACTCCATCGTGGATGCGTCGATCCTGGACGGGGCCACGCCCGGCGCGGCGCTGGCGATCGGGAGCAGCAGCGGGGAGGTGCGGATCCGGACGTACGGGCGGACGGACTGGGCGAAGGACGCGCCGGCGGTCACGGACTCGACGCTCTTCGACCTGGCGTCGCTGACGAAGGTGATCGCGACGACGCCGGCGGCGATGCTGCTGGTGCAGGAGGGCCGCCTCGACCTGGACGCCGAGGTGTGGCGCTACCTCTCGTACTGGCCGCGCACGGGCGAGAAGGGGAAGATCACGATCCGCGAGCTGCTCACGCACACGTCCGGGCTCCCGGCGGGGGCGTCGCTCTCGCGGGTGCGCGGGGACCGCGACGCGCGTGTCCGCTGGATCGCAACGCGCGCGCTGGAGGCGTCGCCCGGCCGGGCCACGATCTACAGCGACCTGGGGATGATCGTGCTCGGGGCGGTGGTGGAGAGCATCACGGGTGAGCGGCTCGACCGCTTCGTGACGGACCGGCTGTTCCGGCCGCTCGAGCTGCGGGACACGCGCTTCACGCCGCTGGCGCCGGTGGACGGCTCGCCGTTCGACATCGCGCGCATCGCGGCGACCGAGCGGACCCGGAACGGGCTGCTCCAGGGGACGGTGCAGGACCCGACGGCGCGCGCGCTGGGCGGGGTGGCGGGGAACGCGGGACTCTTCTCGTCGGTGCGGGACGTGGCCCGCTTCGCCGGGCTGATGCTCCGGGCGGCGTACGGCGAGGACACGCCGGTGCTGACGAGCGGGGTGGTGACGGAGTTCGCCGCGCGCCAGCCGGATGCCGGCCGCGCCCTGGGCTGGGACGTTCCGACGGCCGCCGGCTGGGGGAAGTACTTCTCGGCCTCGTCGTTCGGCCACACCGGCTACACGGGGACGAGCATCTGGATCGATCCGGCGGCCGACGTCTTCGTCGTGCTCCTCACGAACCGGGTGGACCCGACGGCGGCGAACCAGAAGCACCAGGCGCTGCGGCGCGCGCTGAACGAGGAGGTGCGCGCGGGCTTCGCCATGCGGCCGGGGGCGCTCGATGTCGCCGGTGCGGGGCGGGAGTCCGGCCCCACGCTCGCGTCGGTGGCCCCGCCCGACCTGCTCGGCCCGGGCGACGACGCCCACCGCATCCCGCTCGGCGGTCTCCTCTTCATCGTCGCGCTGCTCGGCGTGAACGGCGTCGTCCTCGTCGCCCGCGCCGAGCGCCCGAGGCGGCTGCTCGAGCGCCGGCTGGCGCGGCGGCGTCGCCGCTGAGGGGCCGTCGGCCGACCCG
>DASTKT010000148.1:0-25534 GCA_035715725.1 Longimicrobiales bacterium
CGCGGCGAACCGAGCCGCCGCAGTTCAACGGAGCCGTTGGCTACCGGGGTTACCAGAAGGGGCCGGATGGATCGGCCGAGCAATAGGCGGCTTCGAGCCGCTGCTGTCCAGGCCGGCGGGTGAACAACGCGCGGGAGGAGCCGAGAGTGACGGCGGCAGGGTCCGAGGCGGGGTTCGGCGGCAGGGATTGAAGCGGGGTTCGGCGGCAGGAATTGAAGCGGGGTTCGGGGGCAGGCGGAGCGGCCGCCGGGGCGTCAAACCAGATCCGGAAGGCGCGTCCGTTCCCGTTCCCGCCTCCGCGCCCGCGTGCTCCCCCGAACGGCCGGAGGCGGAGGCGGAGGCGGAGGCGGGGCCGGAGGCGGAGGTGGAGGCGACATCGGATTCGACGGATTCGGTATCAGTGCGTCCCCGTCGCCACCTTCTTGTCCTTGTCCTTCTCCGGCACGCGGGCGAAGACGGCGAAGTCGTCGACGTCGAGGGCGCCGACCTGGCCCATCTTGTCGACCGCGAACGTCATGTAGGTCTTGCCGTAGGCGTGGTTGCGGAAGACGGCGCGGAACGTGTCGTAGTGCCAGTGCTCGAGGTCGGCGACGAAGGCGGGACCCGACGTCGCCACGAGGTGCCCGTTCTCGAGCGCGACGCTGACCTTGCCGTAGAGCGAGTCGGTGTAGACGCCGGCGTACTTGTGGAGCGGGAGGGACGGCTTCGTGCCCTTGACGCGGGCGGCCTCGACCTTGAGGCGGGCGGAGTCGGCGCGGGCCTGGTTCTCCTGGCGGAACTTCAGGTACTCGGCGCTCCAGTCCTTGTCGCGGCCGCCGAGGAAGCGGTCGGTGATCCAGAACGGGAGCGCGTCGCGGAGCTGCGTGCCGTCCATGTTCGTCAGGATGACGATGCCGAGCTTCTCCTCGGGGACCAGGAAGACCTCGGCGCTGAAGCCGTCGAGGTTGCCGCCGTGGTGGACGACCTTGCGGCCGCGGTAGTCGAGGAGGAACCAGCCGAGGCCGTAGGCGGAGAAATGGACGTCGGGGTTCAGCTTCTCGGCGCGGTCGCTGATGCTCAGCAGCATCTGCGGCTGGTGCATGTCGCGCATGGTCTTCTCGCCGACCAGCCGCTTCCCGCCGAACTCCCCCTTTCCGAGCTGGAGCCGGACCCACTGCGCCATGTCGAGCGCGCTGGAGTTGATCGCGCCGGCGCCGCCGATGTTGTCGACGTTGACCCAGTGGATGGGGACGACCTTGTCGTCGACCTTGTCGTGGGGCGTAGCGACGTCGGGCTTGCCGGCGAGATCGCGGACGCTGGTGACGGTGCCGGTCATGCCGAGCGGCTGGAAGAGGCGCTCGCGCACGAGCTCGTCCCAGCTCTTGCCGGTGACCTTCGCCTCGAGCTGCGTCGCCGTGACGAACATGACGTTCTGGTAGCCGAAGTTGGAGCGGAAGCCCCAGCTCGGCTTGAGGTACTTCATCTGATGGATGACCTGGTCGCGATCCAGGTCGGAGGCGTACCAGACGCGGTCGCCGCGGGAGAGGCCGCTCCTGTGGGTGAGCAGGTCGCGGATCGTCATCTCGCGCGTGACGTACGGGTCGTAGAGCTGGAACTGCGGCAGGTACTCGATGACGTGGTCGTCCCACTTGACCTTGCCGGAGTCCACGAGCATGGCCATGAGCGCCGCCGTGAACGCCTTGGACGTGCTGGCGACGGCGAAGAGCGTGCGCGGCGTGATGGGGTCGGGCTTGCCGAGCTCCTTGACGCCGTACCCCTTCGCATAGACGACCGAGTCGCCCTTGACGACGGCGAGGGCGAGGCCGGGGACCTCCCAGTCCTTGAGCGCCTTGTCGATGTAGGCGTCGAGCGCCGCCCAGTCGATGGCGGCCGGCGTCGAGGGCGCGCCCGTGGCGAACGGCGCGGAGGAGCCGAGCGGCGTCTGCTGGGCGTCGGCGGCGCCGGGAAAGAGGAGGCCGAGGGCGAGCAGGCCGGCGCCGAGGCGGTGGAGCGTCGTGGGCATGCGGGTCTCCGTTCCTGGGTCGGGGAGGCTCGGCGGGGCGTCAGGAGCCGGGTTGGGCCGGCGCGGCGCGCGGCCCCCGGCTCCTGACGCCCCGCCCGCGGGGCTACGGGTTCGCGGCGCTCACGGGCGGACCCGTGACGACCGGCACCGTGACGTGCGACGGATACTTCGCCGAGCGCCAGACGCGCTGCGTCGCCTTGCGGAAGTCCGACGCCTTGGCCTCGAAGATGTTCGGCACGAACGTCTGCGGGTTGCGGTCGATGATCGGGAACCAGGTGCTCTGCACCTGCACCATGATCCGGTGCCCCTTCCGGAACGTGTAGCTCTGCGTGTGCAGGCCGATGGTGTACGGGAGCACCTGGTTGGCCGGGATCGGCTGCGGCTTCTCGAAGGAGTTGCGGTAGCGGCCGCGGAAGACCTCGTTCGAGACCATGAACTGGTAGCCGGACATGGCCCAGTCGTCGGGGTACGCCTCGGGGTAGACGTCGATCAGCTTGACGATCCAGTCGGAGTCGGTGCCGCTGGTGGAGGCGAAGAGGTGGGCGACGACGTCGCCGGCGATGCTCACGTCCCGCTCGAGCGGCGCGGACTCCCAGGAGAGCACGTCCGCCCGGTCGTCGACGAAGCGCTGGTCCTCGGTCAGCCAGGTGTACCACCCGGAGCCGTGCGGGAAGTACGTCGCCTGGATGGGACGGTGGCGGTAGGGGACGGGGTGCGCGGGGTCGGAGACGTACTCGTCGTAGGAGGCCGAGGGGGAGAGTGGGGGAGTGGGCGAGTGGGGGGCGGGCGCGGCTTTCGCCCCCTCCCCCGCTCCCCCAGTCGCCCCCTCGGCGCCGCCCGGCGCCTCGAACGACAGCACCCCGCCGGCGTGGAAGTACAGGTTCCGGTCCTGGACGCGGTTCCTGGGCGGCCAGGCGTCCCAGCGCCGCCAGGTGTTGCTGCCCGCCTCGAAGGTCAGCGCCTCGGGGAGGTCGAGCTTGCCCTGGTCCTTGAGCCAGTAGGCGAACCACGGCGCCTGGACCTTCTCGCGGTAGTACTGCGACGTCGCGCTGCCGAAGTCGATCGCGCCGAGCTTCCGCCCCTCGCCGTGCGACCAGCCGCCGTGGTTCCACGGGCCGACGACCAGGTAGTTCAGCCCCTTCGTGTCGTGCTTCTCGAGCGCCTCGTAGATGCGGACCGGGCCGTAGAAGTCCTCCTGATCCCACCAGCCGGCCACGTTCAGCGTCGGCACCTTCACGGACGTCAGCGCCGGGACGATCGTCTGGCGCTGCCAGAACGCGTCGTAGTCCGGATGCGCGACGTAGTCGTTCCAGGTCGGGATCTTCCCGTGCAGGTACTTCTTGTTGACGTTCGAAAGCGGGCCGAGCGCGAGGTACCAGTCGTAGGTGTCGTAGCGGTCGAACGCGAAGTTCTCGTTCTCCTTCGACGTCTCCATCATGGCCGCGTACTCGAAGCCGTAGGAGAGGCGGAACGCGCCGTTGTGGTGGAAGTCGTCGCCGAGCCACATGTCGGCGGGGGACGCCTGCGGCGCGACGGCCTTGAGCGCGGGGTGCGGGCCGGTGGCCGCCATCGCCGTCGTCCAGCCCGGGTAGGAGACGCCGAGCATCCCGGCGCGCCCGTTGTTGTTCGGCACGTTCTTCACCAGCCAGTCGACGGTGTCCCACGCGTCCGTCGCCTCGTCGATGCCCTTCTCGTCCTTCGGGTCCTTCAGCGGGCGCTGCATCACGAACTGCCCCTCGGAGCCGTAACGGCCGCGGATGTCCTGGAAGACGAAGATGTAGCCGTCCTGCGCGAGCTCCTTGTACGAGCTCGTGAGCGCGCCGCCGGCGCCCTCGACGCCGTAGGGCGTGCGAACCATCAGGAACGGCAGCGGCCCGTGCGGCGCCTTCGGGGCGTAGATCGCCGTGTGCAGCTTGACGCCGTCGCGCATCGGGATCATCACGTCGGTCTGCTCGTAGGCGCTGGCGGCGTCCGGCTGCTGGGCACCGAGCGGCGCCGCGAGGACGGCGAGGACGGACCCCGCGGCAGTGGCTCGACGCGGACGGTCGTGCATGGTGGGCTCCTTCGTCGTTCGGGTGGGCGGTACGTCAGTTGTCGCCGTGATACTTCCGGCCCGCGGGCCTCGGGCGTGGCGGCGCGGCCTTCCACCGGCCGGACTCGGCGTCCATCCAGCGGAGGAAGAGCGCGTCGGAGTACTTCTGCCGGATGTCCGCGCCGGCGGGGACGCCGGCAAGCGTCTCGCCCCACAGGCTCGGGTAGCCGCCGCGCGCGACGCGCACGAGGGCCGTGATGCCGTCGTAGGCGGCGCGGAACGTGGGCGCGGTGAAGCGGACGGTATCCGGCGCGTAGTCGATCCCGGGCACGCCGTCGAGCATCGCGAGGCTGGCCGGCGGCACGGCGTGGAGCGCGGCGCGGACCGGCTCGGGGAGCCGCATCGGCTTCATGCGCGGCAGCTCGCGGAGCGAGCGCGAGGCGGCGGCGCGCATCTCGGCGTGGACCTCGTCCACGGGGCGGAGCTCGACGGTCGACGCGCTCGTCGCCTTCTTCGTCGTGACGTACTCGATCCACGGCATCGTGCGCAGGTCCTCGCGCAGCCGGTCGTCGCCGGAGGCGAAGATCACGGGGACGCCGACGCGCCCCCAGGAGTAGGCGACGATCTCGGTCTCCGTGATCGAGCGCCCGCCCATCTGCACGTCCATCCCGAGCGTGATCGTGTGCGCGGCGAAGCCGCGGCTCCCGGTCTTCGCGTGCATCCCGACCACCGCGACGGCGTCGTACTTCCCGGGCTCGATGATGTCGACGTAGGGATCGAAGGGCTCGTCGCGGAACACCATGTGCGCCCGCCGATCCAGCTTTTCCTCCGGGATGTCCGGGTCCGGGTTGCCGCTGCCGTGCGCGTCCACCACGTCCACGAGCGAGGCGCCGCCGTCGAAGAGCCCGGCGACGACGGCGTTCACGTCCGCCACGAGCATCTCGCGGCCGCGGGCGTACTCCTCGGGGTGCGAGAAGAGGAACAGCTTCCAATCCCCCTCGCCGGCGAGGCCCTCCATGTCGTGGTAGACGAGCACGCGCGGGCCGGCGCTCGTCCGCGGCTCGCGCACGCTGCGCTGTCGCCGCGCCACCGGCGCGGCGGACGCTCGCTGGCGCTCGCTGTCGCGGCCCTGCGGGCCGCGCACGGTTCCCTGTCGCTCGCCTGCGGCTCGCGTACGCTGGCGCTGTCGCGGCCTGCGGCCGCGCACGCCCGTCGGTGCGGGCTGTCGCTCGCCTGCGGCTCGCGTACGCTCGCTGCGCTCGCTGTCGCGGCCTGCGGCCGCGGGAACGCCTTCTCCAGCGGGCGAACGATGCGCGCGCGCCCGTGCCTCCCCGACCCCCGCCGCGACCGCGAGCGCCGAGAGCGCAGCCAGCAGTGCCCTGCCGTTCATCGTTCCCCCGATCCCTCGCGTGGGCGCCCGATCACGGGCGCGCGAATCTCCGGTTCGCGGCCCGTTGCCGCGTCGCGCGTCGGCTCGCGGACGCGCCGCGGCCGCCCGCGAACGCGTCCCGCTTCAGCTCGCGAGCGAGCCCGCCGCCGGGGGCATCGCTCCGGCGCTCATCGCTGGCCGGCGCCGACGACGGCGGCGGGCGCACCGGCCCCCGGCCCGCGCAGCACCTTCCCCGGACGCGCGCCGGTGTGCTTGCCGTGGTCGATGACCAGCTCGCCGTTCACCAGCACGTAGTCGATGCCGTCCGGGTAGACGTTCGGGCTCGCGTACGTCGACCTGTCCTTGATCGTATCGTAGTCGAAGACGGTCACATCCGCCCACGCACCCTCGCGGATCACGCCGCGGTCCGCCAGCCGCATCCGCGTGGCCGGCCAGGACGTCATCTTGCGGATCGCCTGCGGGAGCGTGAGGACGTGCCTCTCGCGGACGTAGCGCGCGATCACGCGCGGGAAGTTGCCGTAGCTGCGCGGGTGCGGGAGCCCGATCGCGTCCGGGCCGTTCGGCTTGAGCGCGCTCCCCGCGTCGCTGCCGATGCTCGTCCATGGGAAGCGCAGCGCCGTCTCGATGTCCGGCTCGCCCATCATGTGGTAGATCGCGAGCACACGCCCCTTCCCCTGGGCGACGAGGTCGAACGCCGCGTCCGCGGGCTCCTTCCCCCACTCCTTCGCGATCTGCGTGAGCGACTTCTGCTCGAAGCGCGCGTTCTCCGGGTTGCGCGCGTTCACCAGCACCACGCCGTCCCAGCCGCCCGCCGCCTCGACGATGTTCCACCACCCGGGCGAGCCCGTGCGGATCTCCCGCTTGAGGCGCGCCCGCACGTCGGGCCGGGCGAGCCGCGCCTTCAGCGAGTCGACCCCGCCCTCGTGCGCCCAGGCCGGGATCGTCGCCTCCAGCCCCGTGCCGCCCGCCGTGTAGACGTACATGTCCGCGGCGATGTCCACGCCCCGCGCCCGCGCCGAATCGACCAGTGCGCCGACCTTCTGCATCAGCACGCCCCAGCCGGGCTTGTACGCCACCTTCAGGTGGTAGATCTCCACCGGGAGCCCGCCCTTCTCGCCGATCTCGATCGCCTCCCGCACCGCGCCCAGCACGCCCTTCCCCTCGTCGCGCATGTGGCTCGAGTAGATGCCGCCGTACTGCCCGGCCACCTTCGCGATCTCGACCAGCTCCGGCGTCTTCGAGTAGCTCAGCGGCGGGTAGATCAGCGCCGTGCTCAGCCCCATGGCGCCCTGCCGCATCGCCGTCGCCATGATGTGGCGCATGCTGTCCAGCTCCGCCGGCGTGGGCTCCCGCGCCACAGGCCCGATCACGGGGACCCGCGCCTGCGCCTCGTTGAAGTAGCTGCCGAAGTTGATGCTGATCCCCTGCCGCTCCAGCCGCGAGAAGTAGTCGGCGATCGACTCCGCCGGCACCGGCGTGCCGCCCTCCCCGCCGATCGCCGTCGTCACACCCTCGAGCAGCTTGTTCTCCGCCAGGCCGTTGACGCGAAGCGCACCGCCCGATTGGTCCATCATGTCGATCCAGCCCGGGGAGACGTAGCGGCCGCGCGCGTCCAGCTCCAGCTTCCCCTTCCCCGCCACCCGCCCGATCTTCGCGAACCGGCCGTTCTTGATCGCCACGTCCGCCGCGATCCACGGGTTGCCCGCACCGTCCAGCACGCGGCCGTTGCGGATGACGACGTCGTACTCCGGCGCCGCCCCGCCCTGCGCCCGCGCCGCCGTCGGAAGCAGGAGGAGCGCGGCGGCGAGCAGTGCCGGGCTACGCAGGGTCCGGGATCGCATGAGACCTCCAGGAAGAATCGCGGTGCTCGCGCGGCGGGCTGGTGGACGTGTCCGGCCGGTGCTGCCCGTGCGCGGCAGCCTGCACACCGACTTGTATACGATGGTCGCTACGGTATCGAGCGGGGTGCGGGAGGGCAAGAGGGGCGGGGGTGCGGCCGGTCAGGGCCGCTTCGAGCCTTTGGTCACGACTTCGATGACGCCGCCGGGGTAGCCGGTGCCGTAGCGGGTGGTGGCGTCGGCGGCGCTGACGAAGCGGATGAGCTCGATCTCCGTGGGGCGGAGGGCGCGGAGCATCTCGAGGCCGCCGGCGTGGATCCCGTCGAGGAAGACGGCGGGGAGGTCGGGGGCGCCGGTGGAGAGGGAGCTGGTGCCGCGGGGGCGGAGGAACTCGGGGCGGAGCCGCTCGACGGCGTCGAAGGCGGAGCTGGCGTTGGTGGCGACGAGCTCGTCGGCGCTGAGGCTGGTGCGGGAGTGGCGGGGCGCGGCCTTGTCAGCGGAGGTCTCGCCGGCCTGGCGGGTGGCGCCGCCGCAGGCGGCGAGGACGAGCGCGAGGGCGAGGGCGGCCAGCGGCGGGCGGGGCATGGGGTCCTCCGGGCGTGTGTGGGGGTGGGCGGCGGATCCAGGGGATGCCGCAGCACGTCCAGGGTCCGGGCCCGGGGATCCCGCGGTGCGCTGCGCGTACAGAGAATGCCGCGTTGCCCGGCGCCGGGCAACAACGACGTCGCCCGGGGATTTAACGGGAGTGGCGGCGCGCGCATCGGAAGTAGCACGACGGCGACACGGAGGACCGGATGAGGCTCGACTGGATGCGGAGCTGTGGGGCGGCGCTGCTCGTGGCGGCGGCGGTGGCGCTGCCCGTCTCGCGGGGCGCGGCGCAGGCGGCGATGGCCGGGGGGCGGCGCTTGGGCGTGCTGCCGCCGGCGCCGGCGCGGAGCGCGCCGCTGGGGGACACGGCGCGGGCGGTCCAGCTCCTGGAGCGAGCGACGTTCGGCGTGACGCGGGAGTCGCTGGCGGAGGTGCTGCGGCTCGGCCCGGAGGCGTGGCTGGACCGCCAGCTCCACCCGGAGCGCATCGACGACGGCGCGCTCGGCGCGCGGCTGGCGGCGTTTCCGGCGGCGACGATGGAGGTGGCGGAGCTGATGCGGGCGTATCCGCCGCCGGGCGCGGTGCGGCGCGCGCGGGCGGCGGCGGGCGGCGTGGCGGACAGCGCGATGGCCGGCGGGCGGAAGGGGAAGCGTCGCCTGGAAGCGATGGACGCGGCGGGCTTCGCGGCGCCGGACTCGGCGCGGGCGCGGCGGGCGGCGGCGGGGCGGGGTCAGCTCCTCGCGCAGCTCGCGGGCGCGCGGCTGGCGCGGGCGGTCCACTCCGAGCGGCAGCTCGAGGAGGTGATGACGGACTTCTGGTTCAACCACTTCAACGTGTTCGTGGGGAAGGGGCTGGACCGGTATCTGGTGGCGGCGTACGAGCGGGAGGCGATCCGGCCGTACGTCTTCGGGAAGTTCGAGGACATGCTGCGGGCGACGGCGCGGCACCCCGCGATGCTCTTCTACCTCGACAACTGGCAGAACGCGTCGCCGGACACGACGGACCCGCGGCTCGCGCGGCAGCGGGAGCGGCTGCGGGCGTTCGCGGCGCTGACGCCGGAGCAGCAGCAGCGCCTGGTGGACGACGGGCGGATCCGGCCGGAGCAGCTCGCGCGGCTGCGGCAGGCGGCGGCGCAGATGGGGAAGCGGAAGCTCGGGCTGAACGAGAACTACGCCCGCGAGCTGATGGAGCTGCACACGCTGGGGGTGGACGGCGGCTACACGCAGCAGGACGTGATCGCGGTGGCGCGGGCGTTCACGGGGTGGACGATCAGCCGGCCGGGCGCGCGGGCCGGTGCGGCGCCGGCGCAGCCGCGGCCGAGGCGGGGGCGTGGCGGGCGGCTCGCGCCGCGCCGCGGCATCGCGCCGGCCGGGCGCCCGGCCGGCGGCGACGGCGGCGCGGCGGCGGGCGTGCGCTTCGTGTTCCGGGCGGAGCTGCACGACAGAGGCCCGAAGACCGTGCTGGGCAAGGAGTTGCGCGGCCAGGGCGAGGACGAGGGGCTGGAGGTGCTGCACCGGCTGGCGACGAGCCCGGCGACGGCGCGGCACATCGCGCGGAAGCTGGCGGTGCGCTTCGTCTCGGACGATCCGCCGCAGGCGCTGGTGGACCGGCTGGCGGGGGTCTTCCTGGAGAGCGGCGGCGACCTGCGGCAGGTGACGCGGGCGCTGTTCACGTCGCCCGAGCTGTACGCGCCGGAGAACTACCGCGTGAAGGTGAAGACGCCGCTCGAGGTGGTGGCGAGCGCGCTGCGCGCGACGGGGGCGGAGGTCGGCTTCTCGCGGGGCGTGTTGCAGGCGCTGCGGACGCTGGGGCAGGTGCCGTACGGCGAGCTGGCGCCGACGGGGTACCCGGCCGCGTCGGACGAGTGGGTGAACAGCGGCGCGATGCTGAACCGGATGAACTTCGCGCTGGCGCTGGCCGCGGGGCGGCTGGACGGCGTGCGCGTGGACGGTGCGCCGGTCCGGCCGGACGGCGGCGCGGACCCGGTGCCGGCGCTGGCCGCGGCGCTGCTCCCCGGGCAGGACACGCGGGCGTTGCAGGCGACGGTGCGCGCCGAGCTGGCCAAGCAGCCGGACGCCTCGCCGAGGGCGCGGGCGGTGCGGGCCGCGGGGCTGATCCTGGGCTCGCCGGACTTTCAGCGACGATAGACGGCGGAGCGGGGGAGTGGAGGAGTGGGCGACACCGTGATCCCCCACTCTCCCGCTCGCCCACTCCCCCGCTCCGGGATGACGGAGTGGGAGAGTGGAAGAGTGGGTGAGTGGGGGAAACCGCGATCGCCCCCTCCTCCCCCGGTCCCCCGGTCGGCTGCAACGAGGAGAGGCTCGATGATCAATCGCCGGGTGTTCCTGAAGAGCGGCGGGCTGGCGCTGCTGGCGCTGGGCGCGCCGCCGGAGTTCGTGACGCGGGCGCTGCTGGCGGAGACGCGGGGCGCGGCGCGGAAGAAGACGCTCGTCTGCATCTTCCAGCGCGGCGCGGTGGACGGGCTGAGCATGGTGGTGCCGTTCGGGGAGAAGGAGTACTACCGGCGTCGCTCGTCGATCGCGATCGCGGCGCCGGGCCGGCTGGGCGGTGAGGGCTCGGCGATCGACCTGGACGGCTTCTTCGGGCTGAACCCGGCGCTGCGGCCGCTGCACGACCTCTTCCGGCGGCGGGAGCTGGCGATCGTGCACGCGGTCGGCTCGCCGGACGCGACGCGCTCGCACTTCGACGCGCAGGACTACATGGAGCGGGCGGCGCCCGGGGACCGGCAGGTGCGCGACGGCTGGCTGAACCGGGTGCTGGGCGAGACGTCGAGCGGCTGCGCGGAGTGCGACGGCCGCACGCTGAAGAACCCGGCGCTGCACGCGGCGGATCACCGGGTCGGGCAGACGAAGATGGCGGAGTACCCGGCGCAGGCGGCGCTGCGCGGCGTCGCGATCGGCGCGGAGCTGCCGGTGTCGCTGCGGGGCGCGCACCCCTCGCTGGCGATCGCGGACCTGGACCGCTTCGGCGTGGCGGGCGGCCGGGACCCGTCGCTGGAGGGCGCGTTCGCGTCGCTCTACCACACGGAGGAAGGCGACGCGGTGTCCGGCGCCGCCGGGGAGGCGTTCGAGGCGATCCGGATCCTGAAGTCGGCGAACCCGGCGCAGTACCGGCCGGCCGCCGGGGTGGACTACCCGCCGGGCGAGCTGGGGCGGCAGCTCCGGCAGATCGCGCAGCTGATCAAGGCCGACGTGGGTGTCGAGATCGCGTTCGCGAGCGTGGGCGGGTGGGACACGCACTTCGCGCAGGGCGGCGCGGGCGGGCAGCTCGCGCGCCGGCTCGGCGAGCTGGCGCAGGGGCTGGGCGCGTTCCACGACGACCTCGGCGACCGGATGGCGGACGTGGCCGTGCTGACGATGTCGGAGTTCGGCCGCACGGTGGCGGAGAACGGCTCGGGCGGCACGGACCACGGCCACGCGAACTGCATGCTGGTGCTGGGCGGGGAGGTGCGCGGCGGCCGGATCCTCGGCGAGTGGCCCGGCCTGGCGCCGGAGCGGCTCTACGAGGCGCGGGACCTGGCGGTCACGACGGATTTCCGGGACGTCTTCGCGGAGCTGGCCGGCCGGCACCTCGGCGCGGGGCACCTGGACCGGGTGTTCCCGGGGTACGCGGTCGAGCCGAAGCGGTGGCGGGGGGTGCTGGGGTAGGGCGGATCTCGATCGCGGTTTTCTTCGAGCCCGAGCCCAGCGGGCGCGGAGCGCGAGCCCGTCCCTCGCGGGCCGCCGCACGTCCAACAACAGCGTGTTCACCGCAGAGGCGCAGAGTACGCAGAGGGGATAACGGCGTCACGCCGGCCACCTGCGTACGCCGGATCTGACATCAAAAGATGATGCGTCACCCCGGTGAGCTTCCGGCGCCCGGCAATGCTCTGCGCGCTCTGCGCCTCTGCGGTGAACACGCTGTCGATCCGTTCCGGCCGCCCCGCGGGCGGACCGCCGCCGCCACGTCCGCGAATCCCCTACGGCGCCGATTTCCGGGTTTCTCCGATTGCATCGGGACCGGGCCGCGCTAGGCTGAGCGCGGGCGGTCATGCCTCAAAGCTGGGGGGCAGCCGCCGGGACGCACCTCCAGCCCGTGGGCAGCCGCCCGGTCGCGGTGGCTCCGCCCTCCCCGACGAGGTTCCCCCCTCGCTGCACGGAAGGCCAAGTGGCACCGCCACATCCTTCCACCCGTACGACGGAGGCGCAGCATGTACACCCCGGAGAAGAACAAGGAGATCGTGCGCAAGCTGTTCGAGGAGGTATGGAACCAGCACCGGCCGGACCGGCTCGGCGAGTTCCTCCTCCCGACCGTCGTGCTCACGGACCCGCTCGTGCCGCTGCCGACGAAGGGGCTCGACGCGGAGATCGAGTACATGAAGCTGTGGGCGAAGACGATCCCGGACCTGCACTTCACGATCGAGGAGCAGATCGCGGAAGACGACCGCGTGGTCACCCGGCTGCTGGCGGAGGGCACGCACGAGGGCGTGCTGCTCGGCGTGCCGCCGACACACCAGAAGGCGAAGGTGCCGTGCGTCGTCTTCCACCGCTTCAAGGGCGAGAAGATCGCGGAGGCGGTGGTGATGTGGGACGCGTACGCGTTCCTGCGCGCGACCGGCGCGCTCGAGGCGGTGAAGCCGGCGCTGGCGACGGCGTGAGCCGAGGGGCGGGGGCGGCCGGCCGGCGAGGCCGCCCCCGCCCGAGCTCAGGCGGTCCCGGCGATGGCGGCGTAGTCCGTGTCGTCGAAGCGGACGGCGACGAACTCGCTGGTGCCGCCGCAGAGCGGGCAGACGAGGTGCGTCGCATCGAGGACGCGCAGGTCGGCGAGCGCGCCGCAGACCGGGCACGTCGCCGGCGTCGTGGCCCAGCCCTCGTCGCGCAGCCCGCTGCGGGAGAGCCGGACGCCGAGGAGGAGGTGCGGGAGGCCGAGCATCGCGCAGTAGGCGCCGGTGCAGTGGTCGCCGTAGTCGAGGCAGACCGGGAGCGGCGCGTCTGGGAGGTTCGCCTGGCCGATGTGGACCGGGGCGGCCGTCCAGGCGACGTGCACCTGCTGGTCCCGGGCACTGCAGTACGCCAGCTTCGTCTCCATGAAGACCCCCTCGTTCGGGGGGCGCGGCCGCGCACGCTGGCGGTCCGCCCCACGACATCGCCCACCGGCCCACGCCTCCGACCCGATCCACCGGCTCCAAGATGACGCGGGCGCCCGGCGCGACAATCGGGCTTCCCCGGACGGCGGGATCAGCCGCGCCCCGACAACCGGCGCCGCTCCTCCCGACAGACACGCCTCAGGGGAATCCCCACCTTGGCCTCCGAGCCTCGCGCCGGCCGGCGGGCGCCGGTCCGGGCGGGCCAGCGAGGGAGCGCGCGCATGAAGCGGATCGAGCTGACCAGCGGCGAGGCGGAAGTCCTCCGGGACGTCCTCGCCAACTACCTCGGCGAGCTGCGCGTCGAGGTGCACCGCACGGACCACTTCGAGTTCCGGCAGCAGCTCAAGGAGAAGGCGGAGATCCTTCGGGTGGTACTCGAGCGCCTGGCGCGCTCGGCGTAGCGGGCCGGCGGGCGCGGGATCCGCGCCCGCGGCGCTGCGATCGAGATCGGAGCGGCTCCCGGGACGGACGACGCCCCGGGCCCCGCTACGCCAGGCGCACCAGCCGCGCGCCGGGCGCGACGCGGCCGAGGACGCGCCCGGCGTCTGCCTCGGACTGGCCGTAGACGGCCGTCGCGGCGACGTCGGCCGTCATGCACGTTGGCGCTGCCACGGTCACGCTGTGGACCGGCGTCAGGCGCGGCTCGCCGGTGGCGGGGTCGAGCAGGTGGTGGTAGCGGCGGCCGTGGTAGTCGAAGTAGCGGATGTAGTCGCCGGAGGTGGCGACGGCGCCATCGGAGACCGCGAGTGTACCGATCAGCTCGCGCGGGCTCTTCGGCGACTGGATGCCGACCTCCCAGTCGTCGCCTCTCTCGGACTTTCCCAGCGCGTACAGGTCCCCGCCGACATTCACGATCCCGTCCCGCACGCCCCGCGCGCGCAGCGCGTCCACGGCCCGGTCCACGGCGTAGCCCTTGGCGATGCCGCCGAGGTCGAGCGCGATGGCGGCGGAGCTGAAGTGGACGCGGCAGGCGCCGCCCGCGCGGTCGAGCTCCAGGTGCCGGTACAGGCTCCGACCGGCGAAGCGCCGGACGTCTCCGGGCGCCGGCGGCTCGCGCCGGTGCGACACGTCCCACAGCTCCGAGGCCTCGCCCAGGCACGGGTCAAACGCGCCGCCGCTCCCCTCGGACCAACGGACGGCCTCGGCGACGACGAGCGCGGTCTCCGCCCCGAGCGGGACGGCGTGGCGCGCGGCGAGGAGGTTGGCCTGCCCGATCTCCGAGTTGCGGCTGAAGCGCGTCATGGTCCGCTCGACGCGGTAGAGCTCCTCGAGCGCGGCGTCGATCGCGGTCTCGGCGGCGTTCACGTCGTCGCCTACGACGGCGATCTCGGCGAGCGTGCCCATGACGGGGACGGTGCGCCGGACGAGGCGGCGGTGCGGGGACAGCGCGCGCGGCAGCGTGCCGACGACGAAGGCCCCCAGGCCGAGGGCGAGGAACCGGCGCCGGCTGGACCGGCCGGCCTCATTGGCTTCGGGGGTGCTCATGGCTCGACTCCGAGAAGGGACAGGATCCGTGGTGGCAGGCGCCGCAGCCGCCGCTGCCATCGCAGCCGCCGGCGCGGGGCCGGAGCAGCCCGTAGATCAGGAAGAGCACGACGCACAGGGCGACGCCCTCGAGGATGGCCATCATTGGCTGAACAGCCCGCCGAAGCCCATGAAGGCCAGCGACAGGCTCCCCGCGAGGATGAGGACGAGACCCATGCTGCGGGCGAAGACGGGCACGTCGGAGAGCTCGACGCGCTCGCGCAGCGAGCCCATGAGCGTGAGCGCGAGCGTGAGGCCGAGGCCGGCGCCGAGCGCGAAGGCGACGCCCTGCATGAAGTCGTAGCCGCGGTTCGTCTGGAAGATGGCCAGCCCGAGGATCGCGCAGTTCGTCGTGATCAGCGGCAGGTAGATGCCGAGCTCGCGGAACAGGCGCGGGCTGAACTTCTTCACGAACATCTCGACGATCTGCACGAGCGACGCGATCACGACGATGAACGCGAGGATCCTCAGGTACGGCGCCTCGGCGAGCACGTACTTGTTGAGGAACCACGTCGCCACGGAGGTGAGCACGAGGACGAACGTGTCGGCGGCGCCCATCCGCAGCGCGGTGGAGACCTTGCCGGTGACGCCGAGGAAGGAGCAGAGCCCCAGGAAGAGCGTCAGCGTGAAGTTGTTGACCACGGCCGCGGAGATGATGATCCAGCTCAGGTCCTTGAGCATCAGGCCGCCGCCTTTCCCGCGGGGATCGCGTTGGGCCAGCGCCGCAGCGGCCGCTTCCCGGAGCGGCGCGTGCGGATGAAGCTGAGCGTGAGGAGCCAGAGGCCCAGCGTGAAGAAGCCGCCGGGCGGGAGCATGAAGATGAGCCAGGGCTCGAAGTTCGGGCCGAACAGGTGGACGCCCGCGAAGGAGCCGTTGCCGAGGATCTCCCGCACCATGCTCATCAGGAAGAGCCCGAACGTGAAGCCGAAGCCGGTGCCGAGCGCATCCAGCACGGAGCGGCCGACGGGGTTCTTCTGCGCGAACGCTTCCTGCCGCCCGAGGAGGATGCAGTTGGCGACGATGAGCGGGATGAACGCGCCGAGCGCCTTGTGGATGTCGGGGACGACGGCCGCGAGCAGCAGGTCCGCGAGCGTCGTGAACGTGGCGATGATCAGGATGTAGGACGAGATCCGCACCTCGCTCACCACGTAGCGGGCGAGGAGCGAGACGAAGAGGCTGGAGCCGGTGAGCACGAACGCGGTGGTGAGCCCCATGGACACGCCGTTGATCACGGTGTTCGTGATGGCCATGGTGGGGCACATCCCGAGCGTCTGCACGAGCACCGGGTTCTCGCGCCAGAGCGGGCGGACGAAGTCCTGCACGGGCGTCGTGGACCTCATCGGCCGCCTCCGTTCACGTACGCGTCGAGCGCCGGACCGAGCGCCTGGATCCGGGCGTTGATGGCCGCGAGCACCGCGCGCGAGGAGATCGTGGCGCCGGTGATCATGTCGACGGCATGCGGGTTCCCGTTGCCGCGCCCGGCCTTCACGCCCTCGAGCGGCGCCGCGGGGCCCTGGAACTCGGCGACGAAGCCGGAATCCTTCTCGATCTTGTCGCCGATGCCGGGCGTCTCGCGGTGATCGATGACCTTCATGCCGAGGATCTTCCGGGTGCGGGCGTCGTAGCCGAAGATCAGCCGGACCTCGTCCTGGAAGCCGGGCCGGCCGCCGGCGATGGCGAAGCCGATCGGCTTGCCGGCGGCGTCGAAGCCGAGGTAGACGCGGTCGAGGCGGGCCGTGTCGGCGCCCGCCGGCGGCGTGTCGGTGAGCCGCCCGTGATCGACGAAGAGCGTGGTGTAGTGGTCGGGCGCCTTCAGCACCTCGGTGATCGCGGCGCGGAGCAGCATGGCCTGGTGCGCCTGGATGCGCGGGTCGGCCCAGCGGAACGCGAGCGCGACGGCGAAGCCCGCGGCGATGCCGAACGCCATGAGCGTCAGCACCAGCCGGGCGGCGCTGCTCGGCGGGACGACGGGCGCGTCCGGCGCCAGCTCGCCGCCGAGCGACGACTCCTTCGGGACGTGGCCGCCCATGTGGCTCACGACGTCGCCTCCTTCCCATGGCGCGCGGTGCCGAAGACGCGCGGCTGCGTCGCGCGGTTGATGAAGGGGACGAGCGCGTTCATGAGCAGGATCGCGTACATGACGCCCTCGGGGAGCCCGCCCCAGACGCGGATCAGCACGACGAGCACGCCGATGCCGGCGCCGAAGATCCAGCGGCCGAGGTGCGTGACGGGCGCGGTGACCATGTCGGTGGCCATGAAGACCGCGCCGAGCATGAGCCCGCCGGAGAAGAGCATGAAGGGCGCGCCGGGGTAGCGGGCGGGGTCGAGCGCGTGCAGCGGCGCGCTGAAGAGCGCGACGGTGCCGAGCACGGCCACCGGGATGCGCCAGTCGAGGTAGCGCTCGAGCGCGAGGTAGAGACCGCACGCCAGGATGAGCAGGCCGGCCGTCTCGCCGAGCGACCCGCCGGTGGCGCCGACCATCAGCTCCCAGATCCCGGTGCCGGTGTGCTCGAACTTCATGAGGCCGAGCGGCGTCGCGCTCGTGACGACGTCGACCTTCGGCACCTTCATGAACGGGAGCGCGAAGTTGCTGGCGTGCAGCGCGAGCCGGCTCCCGCCCTCGGGCGCGAACGTCGTGATCGCGGTCGGGAAGGCGCCCTGCAGGAACGCGCGGCCGAGCAGCGCGGGGTTGAAGACGTTCTGGCCGAGCCCGCCGAAGACGAGCTTTCCGACGGCGATCGCGAAGAAGCCGCCGAGCGCCGCCATCCAGAGCGGGAACCCCGAGGGGAGCGTGAGCCCGAGGAGGATCCCGGTGATGGCGGCCGAGCCGTCGCGGAGCGCGCGGGGCCGGCCGAACGCGCGCTCCGTGATCATGGCGCCGAGCACGGCGGCCGCGATCACGAGGAGCGCGCTCAGCCCGAAGAACCAGAACGACGCGGCCACGACCGGCATCAGGCTGGCGACGACCGTCCACATGATGCGGGCGGTGCTGTCCGCCGCCTGGATGTGCGGCGAGGCGGCGATGTCGAGGCGCGTGGCGTCGCTCATGGGCACGCCTCCGCGCTTTGGCGCGCGGTGGCCCCGCGGGCGCCGGTGTTGCCGAGGACGCCGCTCATGCGACCACCTTCGCCTTGCGGCGCTTCAGCGTGGCCTTGCTCAGCGAGAACATCTGCGCGAGCGGGATGTTCGACGGGCAGACGTAGGAGCAGGAGCCGCAGAGCATGCAGTCGGCGAGGTGGTCGGCCTCCATCTCGTCGTAGCGCCCGGCCTGCGCGAGGAGCGCGAGCTGCGACGGGTTCAGGAAGACGGGGCACGCCTCGAGGCAGCGGCCGCAGCGGATGCAGGGGTACGTCTCGCGCCGGTGCGTGTCGGCGCCGGTGAGGACGACCACGCCGGTCGTGCCCTTGACGATCGGCGCGTCCAGGTCGGGCTGCGCCAGCCCCATCATGGGGCCGCCGAAGACGACCTCGGTGGCGTCCGGCGTGAGCCCGCCGCAGAAGTCGAGGACGTCGCGGACCTTCGTGCCGACGGGGACGATCAGGTTCGAGGGCCGGCGCACGCCGCGGCCGGAGACCGTGACGATGCGCTCGACGAGCGGGAGCCCGGTCTCGAAGACCTCGGCGATCGTCGCGATCGAGCCGACGTTCTGCACGACGACGCCGACGTGCAGCGGCAGCTTGCCGGACGGCACCTCCCGGCCCGTCACGGCCTTGATCAGCATCTTCTCGGCGCCCTGCGGATACTTCACGGTGAGCGGCAGCACCTCGACGGGGAGGTCCGCCGGCGCGGCGGCGCGCAGCGCCTCGATGGCGTCGGGCTTGTTCAGCTCCACGCCGATGACCGCCCGCGCCACGCCGAGCGCCTTCATCATGATGCGCACGCCGAAGTGCACCCGCTCCGGGTACTCGACCATCGTGCGGTGGTCGGTGGTCAGGTACGGCTCGCACTCGGCGCCGTTGACGACGAGCAGCTCGACGCGGCCGTCCTTCGGCGGCGCGAGCTTCACGTGCGTCGGGAACGCCGCGCCGCCGAGGCCGACGACGCCGGCGTCCTGCACCGCCTTGACCACGCCCTCCGGGGACAGCACCTCCCACCGAGGCACCATCCGCGGCCGCGGGATCTGGGGCGAGTAGCGGTCGACGGCGATGCGGACCGCCTCGGCCACGCCGCCGTCCGGGTGCGGCCACCAGCCGATGGCCTTCACCACGCCGGCGGCGGAGGCGTGCACCGGCGCGGACACGAACCCGTCCGCCTCGCCCAGCACGTCGCCGCGCTGCACGTGCTGCCCGACGCGGGCGACGAGGCGGGCCGGCTTGCCCGCGTGCTGGCGCAGCGGCAGCACCAGCTCGTCCGCGAACGGCATCCGGCGGAGCGGCACGGCGGCGGTCAGCTCCTTCGAGTCCGGCGGGTGCACGCCGTGACGGAAGCTCACGCGGAAGGGCATGCGCCGGTCCTCAGTTGAAGGGCTTCGCGCGCTCGATCCATTTGGCCAGGTCCTTCTCCTTCGGGTTGAGCGGCGTGCCGGGGTGGATGATCCCGGCCGGGCAGCGCTCCGCGGCCTGCACGAGCTGCGCGAACGTGCCGGCGCGCGGGTCCTTGATGTACGCCTGCTTGGACTCGTTGTAGCCGAAGAGCTTGCGGCTCAGGTTCGTGCACTCGTTGCACGACGTGCAGCGGGCCGTCTCGATGTAGGGGTCGATGGCGACGGCGTCGTCTTCGGCGACGGCGGCGGCGGCCACCGCAGCGGGCGCCGCCGGCGCCGAGGCGGCGGGGGCCACGGCGCCATCCGGCACGGCCGCGGCGGGCGCCGGCGGCGCGCCGGCGGGCGCCGCCGCGACCGTGGCGCCGGCGCGGCCGTCGCCGCCGTTCCAGAGCGCCGGGTCCAGCCGCACCGGCTCGAGCCCCGGCGTCCGCTCGACGACCTCGAGCAGGTCGGCGACGGTCTGGCGCCCGCCCGCGGTGCCGCGCACGAGCCCTTCGGCCAGGCGCCGTGCGATGACCCGCGGGTACGTGGCCTGGAGCTCGGCGAGGCGCGCCTCGTAGCCCGCGCGCAGCTCGGCGAGCCGGGCCTCGTACTCGGCCTCGAGCTCGGCGGCCACGCGGTCCCGCGCCGACGGCGCGACGCGGAGCCCGGCCAGCTCCCGGAGCTGCGCCCAGAAGAGCAGGCGGTCCTCGGCGAGGCGGACGATCTCGGCGGCCACGGCGAGCCGCTCGAGGCGGCGCTCCGCGCCGAGCGTCCAGATGAACGGCGTCTTCCCTTCCCGCTCCTCCGGCGGCAGCTCCAGGTATTCGTGGAACGGGACCATGTCCTCGTTCCACGCCTCGGCCGGCACGTTTCGGAAGTGCTTGCGGAAGCGGGCCTCGGTCGCGGCCCAGTCCGCGATCGTGAGCGGCAGCTCGACGCGCGTGGCCGCACCGTCGTCGCCGACGTGCTCCAGCTCGTAGGTCGGCCAGACGTCGTCCTGCGCGGGGTTGCCGTCGAGGCTCAGGCAGTCGGCGATGGCCTGGCCGGCGTCGGGATCGTACGTGAGCAGCGGGAACGCGCGGCTCTCGAGGGCGAGGCGCGCGGCGTGGGGCGCCCAGTCGTCGGGGAGGCCGTGCTCGACCGGGCAGGGCGTGTACAGGTTGAAGACGGCCGGCCGGCGCGAGCCGAGCCCGCGCAGCACGCCCGCCAGCAGGTGCGAGGGCGCGGCCTGCGAGGACTGGTGCACGAACGCGCCGCGGTGCGCGAGCGCGATCAGCGCCAGCTCCTTGCGCGCCTCCTGCTTGCCGTGCTGCGCCGCGCCGTACGCCGACATGTCGGCGACCTGGCCGGTGAAGCCGCTCGTGCACGCCTGCCCGCCGGTGTTCGAGTAGACCTGCGTGTCCAGCACGACGACGCGGATCGGCTTCCCGGACGCGAGCAGGCGGGACAGGTTCTGGAAGCCGATGTCGAGCATCGCGCCGTCGCCGCCGATGGCGAGGATCGGCGGGCAGAGCGCGAACTCGTCGTCGGAGAAGGACCGCCAGTCGAGCGCGCGCAGCTCCGGCTCGTGCGTCTCCGCGTCGTACGCATCGTCCGCGAGCAGCTCGGCGCGGCGGACCGCCGCGAAGGCGTCCGCCATCTTCCGCATCTGCCCCTCGAAGATCCCGATCGCGACGGACGGCGAGTCCTGGAACAGGTGGTTGACCCAGGGGAACGGGTACGGGTTGTAGGGATACGTGCTCGCCCACACGGACGAGCACCCCGTGCTGTTCGCGATGCCGAGCGGCGCGCGCCCGCGGCCGCCGGGGCCCTCGACGTAGCGCCAGCGCAATTGCTTGAGCGCGTGGATCACGTCGTTGAGGCGGCCGAGCTCCTCCTTCCGCGCCGCGTCGACCGGCACCTCGACGACGCCGTCGGCGGCCGCGGCGAGGTCCAGGTCCGCGCCGGCGGAGAGCAGCCCGCGCGCCTTCCCGTCGAGCCGCTCGACGAGCGCGTCGAGCCTCGCCACGAACCGCTGCACCCGGGGCTGCATCAGCGCCTCGACCGCGGAGACGACGAGGTGGACGACGGTCTTCTCGCCGCAGCCCATGCACGCCCCGTCGCCGCCGACCATGCTGCGGTACGCCGACTTCTTCAGCAGCAGCGACGGCAGGACGCCGACGCCCTCCTCCAGCTTCGAGATGGCGATGAAGCGGTCGTCGGTGTCGGGGAGGTTCTGCCAGAGCGCCCAGTTGCGGCGCAGCCGCTCGACCGTGCCCTCGTCCTGCTTCACGGTCACGAGCGCGTGCTCGGGGCAGACGTCGACGCAGATGTTGCAGCCCTTGCACGCCTCGGGGTTGACCGTGATCGAGAGGAGCCCGCCCGAGCCCTTCTGGCGCGACTCCGGCCCGTCGAAGAAGGGGGCGGTCTTCGCCACCGGGAACCCGGCGAGCCACCGGTTCACCGCCGCGAACTCGCCATCCAGCGCTTCGCGCCGCTCCCGCTCCCAGCCGAGCCTGTCGGCCACGGTCCGGTACGCGGCCGCGGCGACGTCGCCGAACGGGGTGTAGGGGGTCGTGCCGAGGAGCTTCGCGATCTCCTTCGCGACCGGCTTGGCCACCTGCCGCATCCGGTCGAGCGGGCGCTCCGCGGCCGCCGTGCGGATCGCCGCGTCCAGCAGCTCCTCCGGCGTGCTCACGAGCCCGGGGATCGCCGCGTCCGGGCACTGCGTCCAGCACTGCGCGCAGCCGGTGCACTTGGAGGCGACGAAGTCCGGCACCTCGAAGCGCACGGCCGTCATGTCGCGGAACGTGCTGCTCGCCGCCGGGATCGCGCTCAGCGCGACGAACGGGTCGGCGATGCCGTCGCCGCCGGTGGCGTAGGCGGAGCAGACCTGCTCCCAGAAGCGGCCGGGGTTGCCCGGGCCTCGCGCCGCGGCGGCGATGTCGAGGAGTGCCGGGATGTTCGCGGTGGCCAGCTCGGCGGCGACGTCGTCGCGCACCTTGCCGGTCGGCACGGGACGCACCTCCAGGAAGCCGCGGCGGATCACGCGCAGGTTGTCGTCGACGACGCGCTCGCCGAGCTTGCCGAACTTCTTCCGGAGCTGCGCCTCGATCCCGGCGAAGAGCCGCGCCTCGTCCAGTCCCTCGCGCTCCGCGAACGGCGAGACGGCGAAGAACGCGCCCATGAACGCGGCGCCCTGCATGCGGTAGCGCAGCTCGGGGTCGGAGGCCTCGTCGCCGGCGATGGCGAACGCGTCCAGCGCGTAGACGCGGATGCCGCGCTCGAGGATGTCGGCCTGGGCCGTGGCGGGGAGCGCGTCCCACAGCGCCTCGGGCGCGGCGTCGCTCTGGATGACGAAGACGCCGCCCCGCGCGAGCCCGGCGAGCGGGTCCGAGTGGCGGAAGACGTTCGGGTCCGGGGAGAGCACCACGTCCACGTGCTTCAGCTCGGCGTTCACGCGCACGGGCTCGTGGGAGAGCGTGGCGTAGAACGTCGTCGGCTGGCCCTTCTTCTCGGAGCCGTACTTCGGGTTGGCCTTGATGTGGAGCCCGGCCAGCTCGTACGCCGTGAGCGCCAGGTTCTTCCCGGTCGTGATCGCGCCCCAGCCGCCGACGGAGTGGATGCGCAGCGCGATCGAGCCCTTCGGCAGCAGGCTCACGTCGCCGGCGGACTCGAGCGCGAGCGTGGCGAGGTGCGGGTAGCTCTCGAGGAGCTGCTCCTGCCAGAGCCGGAGCTTGGGGAGCCGCGTGTCACGGCGGATGAAGTCGATGCCGAGGTAGAACTGCCGCTGGCGGCGCGCGCCGGGGAGCATGTTCTCGACCGCGGCGACGAGGTCTCCCGGCTGGAGGTCGCGGCTGCCGAAGCCGAAGCCGGCGGAGAAGAAGTCGGGCATCTCGTCGGCGCCGATCGAGGCGAGGTCGGGGTACGGCGGCTCGGCCCCGGACGGCGGAGTAGGGGAGTGGGAGAGTGGACGAGTGGGGGACGGCTGCTTCCCCCACTCCCCCGCTCCCCCGCTCCCCGCCTCGGCCTTCCCGCCGAACAGGCCCCGGGCGCGGGACCGCCCGGGCGCGCCCGCCTCCGTCGCGGCGCGATGGCGCCCGTTCTCCAGCGCCTTCGCCATGGCCGCGCGCAGCTCGCGCAGCAGCGGCGGATCGACGGCGAGCGGCTGGTCCACGCGCTCGAGGACGGTGACGCCCTTCTTGCCGCGCAGCAGCGCGGTCACCCGGTCCGCCGGGAACGGCCGGAACATCGTCAGGTTGAGCACGCCGACCTTCAGCCCGCGCGTCTCGCGCAGGTGGTCCGCCACGGCCTCCGCGCTGGCCACGACGGAGCCCTGCCCCGCCAGCACCCACTCGGCGTCCTCGAGGCGGTAGCCGGTGGCGCGGGCGTAGCGGCGGCCGGTCAGCCGGCCGAACTCGGCGAGCGCGCGGTCCGTCAGCTCGGCGACGTGGTCGAAGTAGAACGGCCGCTGCGCCGCGACGCCCTGCGCGTACGCGTCCTGGTTCTGCACCGTCCCGACCATGGCCGGGTAGTCGAAGTCGAACAGCTCCGGGATGCGGCGCCGCCGCTCGCCGAAGACGAGCCGCTGCGCGGCGGTGGGCGCCTCGATCTGGTCCGCCGGATCGCCGAGGAACTCGCGGATCAGCTCGGGCTCCGGGAGCCGGATCGACTCGATGACGTGGCTCGTCAGGAAGCCGTCCTGCGCGACGAGGCCCGGGTTCAGCGCCAGCTCGGCGATGCGGTGCGCGATCAGCGTGAGGTCCGCCGCCTCCTGCACGTCCTTCGCGAAGAGCTGGAAGAAGCCCGTGTCGTCGACGCAGTGGTAGTCGTCGTGGCCGGCGTGCACGTTGAGCGCGTGCTTCGTCATGGCGCGGGCGGCCACGTTCAGCACGTAGGTCAGCCGCTTCCCCGCCGCCGCGTACAGCGACTCGTGCATGTACGCGATGCCCTGGCCGCTGGAGAAGTTCGTCGCGCGCAGCCCGGTCATGCTGAGGCCGGCCGTGACCGCGGCGGCGGCATGCTCGCCCTCGGGCTCGAAGAAGAGGAGCCGGCGCCCGTGCACGTTCGGCTTCCCCGAAGCCACCGCCAGCGCCCACCCCTCGCCCATCTGCGTGGACGGCGTGATCGGGTACGCGCCCGCGCCCTCGCTCGCCGCCGTCTCGACGGCGACGACCGCGCCGCTCCCATCCGTGGCGGTCGGGATCCCCGGGTACCTCGGCCCGCCGGTTTCCGCCGCCTCCGTCCGCTTCCGCGTGCTCATCGGGCTGCTCCGCTCACGACCGGTCTCTTCTCCGCCGCGGCCGGCGCGGGGAGCCCTGGCTGGAACTGCGCGCCCTCGACCCAGGCGATGGCGCCCGTCGGGCAGCGCCGGATCGCGCTCTCGTTGGCGAGGTCGATCTTCGAGTAGTCGACGACGGCGAGCCCGCCGCGCATCGAGACGAGCCCCGGCGCGGCGTCCGCCACGCAGCGGCCGCAGGCGTTGCACGCCACGCTGCACACGGCGGTCGCGGCGTCGCCCTCGAGGAGGTTGCGGCACTGGACGAGGAGGTGCGCGTCGAGCGGCAGGAGCGTGAACAGGCCGAGCGGGCAGGCCTCGACGCAGTCGCCGCACGCCGTGCAGCGGTCCGGGTCGACGACCGGGAGCCCGTTCTCGTTCATCGCGATGGCGTCGAACGCGCAGGAGACGGCGCAGTCGGCCAGGCCGACGCACCCCCACGGGCACGCCTTGCCGCCGCCGCCCACGCCCACCGCCGCGGCGCAGCTTCCGACGCCGTAATAGGACGCCTTGCGCGGGGCGACGTCGGCGCCGCCGGCGCACAGCAGCCGCGCCACCCGCCGCACCGCCTCGCCCACGTCGACGCCGAGGTACGCCGCCACGTCCGAGCGCTGCTCCGTGTTCATGACCGTGCAGCCGGCGGGCGCGGCCACCTTTCGCACCAGCGCCTCGGCGAAGCCGCGGCAGCCGGGGAAGCCGCACGCGCCGCAGTTGTTGTTCGGGAGCAGCTCCACGACGCCGTCGATGCGCGGGTCCTCCCGCACGCGCAGCTTGCGGTACGCCAGCGCGATCAGGATCCCGAACGCGACGCCGACGCCGCCGAGGATGGCCATGGAGCCGAGGATCACACCCATGCGAGCCGCTCCCCGTTACGTCGTGCCGTCGAGGTTGGCCTGCTTGAGCAGCCAGGCGGCGAGCCGGTCCGCCGGCGTGAACTCGCCGGCGCCGTTGGTCGCGGGCGCGCCGGCGGCCGGCTCCGGCCACGCCGGCGCGGCCGCCAGCTCGAGGAGCTGCCGCAGCTCCTCCTGCTGCTGGAACGCCGTGTACGCGCCGATCGCTCGCGGCGCCGCCTCCGGCACCGCGTCCAGCGTCAGGCGGGCATGGCCGGTCGCGGCGGCCGCGGGTGCGTGGCGGAAGAGCGCCGCGCCCTCCGGGACCAGCGCCGCGACGGCGGGGCCGTCCCCCGCCGCCAGCGGCGCGAGCGCCTCGGCGCTCGCCGCCTGGAGCACGAGCACGCCGGGCGTGATCAGGCGGACCAGCGCGGCCGGCGGCGCGGGCCCGCGCACCACGAG
>DASTKT010000149.1:0-6446 GCA_035715725.1 Longimicrobiales bacterium
GGCGTCAGGCTGACGTTCACGCCGCCCGCCTCGAGCGCGCGCGGCAGCACGACGCGCTCCGGCGCGCGCGCCGGAAGCGGCCGCACGAGAACGGCGTCGAAGACGGTGAAGAGCGCCGTTGCCAGGCCGATGCCGAGCGCGAGGATCGCGACGGAGGTGAGGGTGAACGCCGGCGCGCGGGCGAGGCCGCGCAGCGCCTGGCGCAGCTCGCGGGCGCTGCGCTCGAGGAGGCGGGCGGCGCTCACGGGAGGGGCTCCGGCGAGGGCGCGGCGCGATGGGAGGGCGGCATGAGGGCCTCGATCGCGAGGGGGTGGGTCCCGGAGCGGAGCCGTCCGTCGGCGGCGAGCGCCTCCGTCGGCTCGATCCGGAGCGCGCGGCGCGTCGGCACGACGCACGCGAGCATGCACACGCTCATATGACACCCATGTAGGCGGTCAACCCTGCCGCCACGAGTCCGCCGCCTCCGAGCATCTCCGGCATCCAGGACCCTTCCGAGACGGCGTTGGCGAGGAGGGAGCCGACGCCCGCGCCGATCAGGACGCCCTCCAGGGATGACTTCCGCGCCCTATCTCCGACTCGCCCGATCCGGCCGATCGAGGTGGACAGGTCGCTCGGTCGCATCGCCGTCACGGTCGAGAACCGGACGGGCGACGCGCACCGCATCGAGATCTCGATCTCGATGCCGTACGGCGCGGAGTACACCGTTACGCAGGATGGGAAGCCCGTGGCCCTCGAGCGGAGGACGAGCGGGGACTACCCGTGGCGGGCGCGGCTCACGATGACCGGCGAGACCTCACGGGTCGAGCTCGTGCGAACGACCCCGGAAGTGGCGGAGCGCCCGCGCTGATGCCACTCGCGCCCGTGGACGGGCGGGCTCCGAACGTCCGGTCCCGCTATCGCTCCGCCCCGCTGGTCGTGCGAGGTTCGTCGCGCGACCCTCGCCAGGAGCCATGACGATGCCGGATGCTGCCGACCTGCCGGTTCCCCGCTGGTGGCCTGCCCCGATCACGATCGAGCAGTATCTGGCCTTCACGCCGGAGAAGCTCGAGCTGACCGACGGCTATCTCATGGGTGGTCCCGAAACCCGCGAGGCGAGGCTCCACTTGCTGGCGCTGCTGCTGACCAACTGCGGTCTCGAGGAGGCCGTGAGGCTGGCGTCACGCGACGACTGGCGCGAGGCCCTCGAGCGCTCGTACCCCGACTGGTGATGCACTTCGCGCTCGTGCGCGAGCACATCGACGACCTGCTCATGGCCTGGTGCTCGCTGAAGGCTGACGTCCGCCGGGGCAGGCCGCGGCACGACCTGCCGGTGGAGTGAGCCGCGGAGCCCCGCGGGTCGGCGCGGCGGACGCGCTTCGCGCGAAAGCAGGCGGGGCGGCGGGATCCCCGCCGCCTTGCGTAGCTCCCCCGGCGGGGCGAATCTTCGGCATCCCGACACCCCGCGGCCCGGCGCCGCTCCCCGATCCCGATCTCCCGCATGCGTGCATCGCTCGTGGCCGCCGTGCTGGCGGCGTCCCTGCTCCCGGGCTGCTACGCGCCGCTGAAGCTGGCGCGCGACGACTCCGCGACGGTGCTCTCGCGCCAACTCCTGGACGCGCCGGACCCCGGGCAGCCGGGCTCGTACCGCGTCCGCTATCTGACGTACGGCAGCGGCACGGACAAGCGACGCGCGGCGTACCGCGACTCCGTCGCGTTTCGCACGAAGAGCGTGGACGCGTCGAAGATGGTGGACCTGGGGGAGAGCGCGAAGTCCCGCAACAAGTACTGGGGCTTCACGCCGAAGGCGCTGCCGCTGAACGCGCGCGTCTGGTATCCGGACGGCCCCGGGCCGTTCCCGCTCGTGCTCGTCGTGCACGGCAACCACGACATGAAGAAGTTCTCGGACCCCGGCTACGCCTACCTGGGCGAGCTGCTGGCGAGCCGCGGCTTCATCCTGGCGTCGATCGACGAGAACTTCCTGAACGGCCGGATCCGCGGCGAGAACGACGCCCGCGCCTGGATGCTGCTGAAGCACCTGGAGGCGTGGCGCGGCTTCGTCGCCGACGCGAAGAACCCATTCCACGGGAAGGCCGACCTCGACCGCGTCGCGCTGATCGGGCACTCGCGGGGCGGCGAGGCGGTGGGGCACGCCGCCGCGTTCAACCGGCTCCCGCGCTACCCGGACGATGCGACGCTGAAGTTCGACTTCGGCTTCGGCATCCGCGGCGTCATTGCCATCGCGCCGGTGGACGGGCAGTACAAGCCGGCGGACCGGCTCGAGCCGGACGTGAAGAACGTCGACTATCTCGTCTTCCACGGCTCGCACGACGGCGACGTCTCCTCGTTCATGGGGCTGCGGCAGTACCAGCGCGTGCACTTCGACGACGGCGAGCCGCACTTCAAGGCCGCGGTCTACGTCTACCGCGCAAACCACGGCCAGTGGAACACGACGTGGGGGAACAAGGACGACGGTCCGCGCAGCTCGCGCTTCCTGGACCTGCGCGGCCTGCTCCCGCCCGAGGAGCAGCGCCGGTTCGCGAAGGTGTACGTCGGCGCGTTCCTCGAGGCCACGCTCCACGACGACCGCCGCTACCTGCCGCTCTTCCGGGACCACCGCGTGGCGGGCGGCTGGCTGCCGAAGACGATGTACATCACGCGCTTCCAGGAGAGCGGCTACCGCGCGCTCGCGGACTTCGACGAGGACGTGGACGTGACGACCGGGAGCGCGCCGGGCGTGCGCATCCACGGCGACTCGCTGGCCACGTGGAAGGAGGGCGGTCTGAACCTGCGCACGGCGAACTCGCCGGCGGAGGGGAGTTCGCTGAACGAGTACGCGGTCTGGCTGGGGTGGAACAATCGGCTGGCCGGCAAGGACACGACCCGCCTCGGGCCGCCGGCGAGCTACACGCTGGCGCTGCCGGACACGCTCGCTCGCGCCTGGGCGCTCGGCCCCGGCTCCTCGCTCCAGCTCCTGCTGATGCCGACGGAGAAGCTGCCCGGCCCGCGCAAGCCGCCGCACGCGGACTCGGCGAAGGCGGACTCGACGGGCGGCGCGGCGCCGGGCGGCGCCGCGAAGAAGAAGCCGCCCCGGCTCGAGGACCTGCCGCCCGTCGACCTGTCGGTCGAGGTGGAGGATGCCGCCGGCACCGCGGCGAGCCTGCCGCTCTCGCGCTACGGCGCGATCCGCCGGCCGCTGGAGATGCGCGTGCTGCGGCGCGCCGATCGGGAGAAGCGGGAGTTCGCGCGGCCGTACGAGTACGTGATGCAGACGTTCTCGCTGCCGCTGGCGGACTTCGTCGAGGCGACGCCGTCGCTCGACCTCAGTCGGCTGCGCGCCGTCCGGCTCGTCTTCGACCGCTCGACCGCGGGGACCGTGATCGTGGACGAGGTCGGCTTCTCGACGGGAGATGCGGGGTACCGCGTGGCGCGGGGCGACGGACGGTAACCGCGGGCGGAGCGATGCCGACCGTCGAGGACTCGCCAGCCGTCCCGGCCGACGCGCCGCCGGAGCCGCCGCCATCGACTCACGGCGGGACGACCGCACCACCGGCCCGCGGGTTCCGGCGCGCGCTGGCGAAGCTGTTGCTCGAGAGCGGGCTGATCGTCGCCAGCGTGCTGCTCGGCTTCGCGCTGAGCGAGTACGGCGAGCGCCGGCGGGACGCCGACCTCGCCGCGGCCGCGGTCGACAACTTCCGTCGCGAGATCCGGGCGAACCTCTCGGAGCTGGAGCGGATCCGGCCGGCGCACGAGGAGCTATTGCGCGGTCTCGAGAGGTGGTCGGCCTCCCACCCGAGCGGCGAGACGGCGGTCGAGGCACTGCTGCGCGTCATGCCGAGGAGCGGACTCCAGATCAACCCACTGGACGACGCGGCCTGGGAGACGGCCACGGCCACGGACGCGCTGCGGCTCATGGACTACCCGACCGCGTCGCTGCTCTCCCGGACGTACCTGATCCAGCGCCAGGCCCGCGGCGCCACGGTGGCGCTGTTCCAGGAGCGCTTCTTCGAGCGCGGCAGCTTCGACGCCGCGTCCGCCGCGGCGAGCGTCTCGCTCCTGCGGGTGCTCACGCAGCAGCTCGTGGCGCAGGAGGACTCGCTCGCGCGGGCGTACCGCGAGGCGCTGCGGAAGCTGCCTGTGCGCTGAGCGCTTCCGGCGCCGGCCGCTCAGCCCGCGGTCGCCGCGACGCCGGCCGGCTGGTAGCGCAGCAGAAGGCAGCGGTCGCCGAGCGGCCGCGACTGCTGTAGCTGCAGCCTCAGCGGCTCGGAACCCGGCTTGAACAGCGGATTGCCCTCGCCGAGCGTGACCGGCACGAGCCCGATGCGGTACTCGTCGAAGAGTCCGTGGCGAATCAGCGTAGCGGAGAGGTCGGCGCTGCCGAAGACGAACAGATCCTTCCCCGGCAGCTCTTTCAGTCGCGCCACCGCCTTTCCGGCGTCCTCCTTCACCAGCGTGCTGTTGGCCCAGTCGGCGCGCTCGAGCGTGCGCGAGAACACGTACTTGGGCACCGCGTTCATGAAGTCGGCGGTCTCGCCCGTGGCGGTGGCCCAGTACGCCGCCATGCCCTCGTAGGTGCGGCGGCCGAAGACGAGCCCCTCCACCTCATGCGCCTGCTCGAGCGAGAACCGCTGGAGTTCTTCGCCCCAGGCGTACTCGTGCCAGCCGAGGTCCCACGGCTGCGAGCCCTCGAACATGCCGTCCAGGGTCATCAGGTTCCACATGATGAGCTTGCCCATGACTGCTCCTCCGGTTCGTGATGGACGTGACCTGCTCATGGATGCGTCGAACCGGCCCGGCCGAAATCGACAACGGCAGCTCACGCAGAGACGCAGAGGTGGGCATCCGTGGGCGCCATCATGTGATCGAGCTGCCCGAGGTCCGTGCCCACGTCACCGAGCGGCAGCGCTTCGCTCAGCTCGACTCGATACACCTGCGGTCGCATGAGAACCTCCTCGTTCGCGGGAGGAATCCTGCGCCGGATGTGCCGCGCCTCCGCTGTGGCGCTCCGCTATAGGTTTTCCCGCTTGCGCTTGCGCGCCCGCGCCCGGCGCTTCTGCCGAGTGGGCGAGCGGATGAGCGGGAGAGTGGGTGAGACGACGATCACCCCCTCGACCGAACAGCCGGGCGCGCAAGCGGGCGCGCAAGCGCAAGCGGGAACTGCTTTAGCGCCCGCCCGCCGTCCAGCGCACCGCGATGCGGTGCGCTGCCGACGCGTCCTCGAACGGCTCGTACGCGTAATCGATCGAGATGCGGTCGCCGGAGAAGCCGGCGCCGAACGTGAACGCCTCCGTGCCGTCCTCGGGCGGGCGGCGCACGCCGCCGCGGGCGTAGAGGGTGCGGCCGCCGACGGGGTAGTAGCCGAGCTCGAGCCCGAACGCGGGCGCGAAGCGGCCGGTCCACTCGCGGGAGACGGCGAGGACCGGCGTCAGGTCGAGCGGGCCGGCCGGGAGCGGCACCACGCTCGTGAGCGAGGCCGTGTAGCGCTCCGGCAGGGCGAGGTCCTCGCCGCCCACCTCGACGTCCGGCCCGAGGTTCAGCGCGGTGAGGGCCACGCGCAGCAGGCCGAGCGTCGCGCCGGCGGACGCGTCGAACGCCACGCCGGTGCCGTGGCTCGAGCCGACACGCTCCTCGACGAGCTTCGCGGAGCCGCCGAGCCGCACGCGCTTGACGCCGTGCGCGTACGTCAGGGAGACCGCCCGCTCCGAGACGGCCACGCCGCCCGCGCGGTCCAGGTCCGCCGGCACCACCTGCACGAAGCGCGGGTCCGCGACCGCGCCGTAGTCCACGCTGCGCAGCCCGATCCCCGCGATCCCGCCCAGCCACTCCGCCGCCCCCGCCGCGTCGAGCGAGAAGGCGTCCCCGCCGTAGCGCTGGCCGCCGGCGTAGATGCCGCCGTCCTGGAGGAACGCGGGCTCGTAGAAGACGCCGGCCGCATCCGCGTAGCCGGCCGGGAGATGGTCCCCGAGCGCGAGCGCGCGGGCGCTCGCCGGCAGGCGGAGCAGCAGCGACGTGCGCTGGGCGGCCGCCGGTGTCGCGGCGGACAGCACGGTCCAGCCGAGCAGCGCCCCCAGGAGTGCGCGACGCATGGGCATGGTGGGTTCGGGTGGCTTCGAGGCGCGGTCGCGCCCGCACGGGCGGAAGGTAAGTCCGGCGGGGCGGGGCACAAGGTCGGCGACGTGAGCGTTGCGTGCCGGACCATCGCGGCATCACTGTAGCCGCGATCCCTTACGTTCCATTCCCGTACGCGTTCACGAGGAGGCCGCAGCTGCGGGAACGGCTGCAGCTTCGGGCAGGAACAACTGCGGGACGACTGCGGGCGGGGCCATGTGCGAGCGCGGGGTGGCGACCAACACCGGGTCCGACGGCGGGCGAACTGCCGACCACTGCGGGTCCGACGGCGGGCGAGGGCGGGGACTGCGGAGACCACTACGGGCCCGACTGCGGGCGCGGTCTGCGGGCCGGGGCGGGGG
>DASTKT010000150.1:0-4008 GCA_035715725.1 Longimicrobiales bacterium
GCGGAGTCCGCGAAGATCGCGTTCCTGTTCACGCGCGTCGGGCTGTCCGGCGCGGACATGGGCGCGTCGTGGCTGCTGCCGCGCATCGTCGGGCATGGCAAGGCGTCGGAGCTGCTCATGACCGGCGAGTTCATCGACGCGATCGAGGCGCACCGGATTGGCCTCTACAACCGCGTAGTGGTGGACGACGCCCTGCCGACGGAGGCGCGCATGCAGGCGGAGAAGGTCGCGCGCGGGCCGGCGTTCGGGCTCGAGATCACGAAGGAGTCGCTGGACCGCGAGTGGTCGATGGACCTGGACACGGCGCTGGCGTGGGAGACGCAGGTCCAGGCGGGGTGCATGCTGAGCCCGAACTTCCGCGAGTCGTACGAGGCGTTCAAGGCCAAGCGCGAGCCGAAGTTCGGGTAGGCGCGACGATGCCCGACACCCGCCCGATCCGCGCCTTCCTGGACGACCGCCACCTCGCGCTGGCCGACCGGCTGGCCGCGTTCTGCGACGCCAGCGTCCGCCCGCTCCCCTCCCCCGCCGACGACGTCGCCGCCCGCGTGCAGGCCCGCGAGCTGCTCCGGCTCCTGGGCGCCGAGCGCCTCTTCGAGCTGTTCGATCCGCCGGACCTCCGCGGCGCCTCGTTCGCGCGCGAGGCGCTGGCGGCGGCTTCGCCGTTGGCGGACGCGGTCTTCGCGGTGCAGGGGCTGGGCGCCACGCCGATCCGCCTCGGCGCGAGCGACGTCGCCCGGCGCGACTGGCTGGGGAAGCTGGTCCGGGGCGAAGCCATGGCGGCGTTCGCCATGACGGAGCCGGAGGCCGGCTCGGACGTCGCCGCGATCGCGACGACCGCGCGGCGGGACGGCGACGAATGGGTGCTCGACGGCTACAAGACGCTCATCTCGAACGCCGGCATCGCCGACGTCTACAGCGTGTTCGCGACGACGGACCCGGACCGCGGCCGCAAGGGCATCGGCTGCTTCCTCGTCCCCGCGGACGCGCCCGGGCTGCGCTTCGCGCGGCCGCTCGTCATGAGCGCGCCGCACCCGCTCGGCGACCTGGCGCTGGAGGGCGCGCGCATCCCCGCGGCGTACCGCCTGGACGCGCCGCGGGACGGCGAGGGCGGCGGCTTCCGCCTCGGCCTCGCGACGCTGGACCGGCTGCGCCCGACGGTCGGCGCCGCGGCGTGCGGCATGGCGTCGCGCGCGCTGGAGGAGGCGCTCGCGCACGCGACGTCGCGCCGGCAGTTCGGCCGGCCGATCGCCGACCTCGAGGCGATCCGCGCGAAGCTCGCGACCATGGCGATCGATCTCACCGCCGCGCGCCTGCTCGTCTACCGCGCAGCCCGGGAGGGCGACCTGGGCGCCGAGCGCATCACGATCGAGGCCGCCATGGCCAAGGCGTTCGCGACGGAGGCCGCGCAGCGCATCGTCGACGGCGCCGTCCAGGTCCTCGGCGGCCGCGGCGTCCTCGCGGATCACCCCGTGGACCGGCTGTACCGGGCGGTGCGCGCGCTGCGGATCTACGAGGGGACGACGGAAGTGCAGCTCGCGATCATCGGCGCGGCGCTGGTGGCGGCAGCGGGGCGGACCGGTCCATGAGGGTGATCTGCCTCGGCGGCGGGCCCGCCGGCCTCTACCTCGCCATCCAGCTGAAGCGCGCGGATCCCTCGCACGAGGTCGCGGTGCTGGAGCGCAACCGCGCGAACGACCCGTTCGGCTTCGGCGTCGTCTTCTCGGACGCGACGGGCACGAACCTGCGCGGCGCGGACCCGGTCACGTTCGACGAGATGGCCTCGCGCTTCGCGCACTGGGACGACATCGACATCCACTACCAGGGCGACGTCGTACGCTCGACGGGGCACGGCTTCAGCGGGCTGTCGCGCCGCGCGCTGCTGGACATCCTGGCTCGGCGGGCGCGGGAGCTGGGCGTGGACGTCCGCTACGGCTGCGAGGTCGCGGACGTCGACGCGCTCCGGCGGCAGGCGGACCTCGTCGTCGCCTCGGACGGCATCAACAGCGGCGTGCGCGAGCGGTACGCGGCGCACTTCCGGCCGACGATCGACGTGCGCCCGAACCGCTTCGTCTGGCTCGGCACGACGCGGCCGTTCCCCGCGTTCACGTTCTACTTCAAGGCCGACGCGCACGGCCTCTGGCGCGTCCACGCCTACCAGTACGAGGGCGGCCACTCGACGTTCATCGTCGAGGCGACGGAGCAGACGTGGCGCCGGACGGGGCTCGCCGAGGGCGACGAGGACGCCGCCGTCGCGTTCTGCGAGGCGCTGTTCGCGGAGGAGCTGGCCGGGCACCCGCTGCTGCGCAACCGCTCGGTCTGGCGCCGCTTCCCGACGGTGCGCTGCGAGCGCTGGAGCTGGGCGCCGGCGGACGGCGCCGCGCCCGTGGTGCTGATCGGCGATGCCGGGCACACGGCGCACTTCTCCATCGGCTCGGGGACGAAGCTGGCCATGGAGGACGCCATCGCGCTCTCGACCGCGCTCCGCTCGGGCGACGCCGTGCCCGCCGCGCTCGAGGCGTACGAGGCGGAGCGGAAGCCGATCGTGCTCAGCACGCAGCGCGCGGCGCAGGTCTCGCTCCAGTGGTTCGAGGAGACCGAGCGCTACATGGGGATGGCGCCGCTCCAGTTCGCGTTCAACCTGCTCACGCGCTCGCTGCGCGTCACGCACGAGAACCTGCGCGTGCGCGACCCGGCGTTCGTCGCGCGGGTGGACGCGTGGTTCGCCGCGGGCGCCGCGGCGCAGAGCGGCGTTCCGGTGCCGGGGGCGGTCGGCGCGGGGGAGGCGGACGCCGGCGCATCGGACGTCGGCGCTGCCGCCGCCGGACCGCGCGGCCGGCCCGCGGCGACCGGGCGCGTCCCGCCGCCGCTGTTCACGCCGTTCCGCGTGCGCGACCTCGTGCTGGCGAACCGCGTCGTCGTGTCGCCGATGTGCCAGTACAGCGCGGAGGACGGCACGCCGAACGACTGGCACCTGGTGCACCTCGGCAGCCGCGCGGTGGGCGGGGCCGGGCTGGTCATGGCGGAGATGACCGACATCGGCCCGGAGGCGCGCATCTCCTTTGGCTGCACGGGCCTGTACAAGCCGGAGCACGTCCCTGCGTGGAAGCGGATCACCGACTTCGTGCACGAGCACAGCGTCGCGAAGATCGGCATCCAGCTCGGCCACGCGGGGCGCAAGGCGTCCACGCGCCGCATGTGGGAAGGCGACGTCGAGCCGCTGGAGGAGGGCGCCTGGCCGGTCGTGTCGGCGTCGCCGATCCCGTACTTCCCGCACTCGCCCGTGCCGCGCGAGATGACGCGCGACGAGATGGAGCGCACGCTCGAGGACTACGTGCGGGCGGCGCACATGGCCGAGGCGGCCGGCTTCGACTGGCTCGAGCTGCACGTCGCCCACGGTTACCTGCTGGCCAGCTTCGTCTCGCCGCTCACGAACCGGCGCACGGACGAGTTCGGCGGCCCGCTCGAGAACCGGATGCGCTACCCGCTCGAGGTGTTCGACGCGGTGCGCGCGGTCTGGCCGGCGCACAAGCCCATGAGCGTGCGCATCTCCGCGATGGACTGGATGCCCGGCGGCGTGGATTCCGCCGAGGCGGTGCGGATCGCGGCGCTGTTCAAGGCCCACGGCTGCGATGCGATCGACGTCTCGGCGGGCCAGACGGTGCCGGACCAGCGCCCGGTCTACGGCCGCCAGTTCCAGACGCCGTTCAGCGACCGCATCCGCCACGAGGCGGGGATCGCGACCATGGCGGTCGGCAACATCTCCTCGTTCACCGACGTGAACACGATCCTGGCCGCCGGCCGCGCGGACCTCGTGCTGATGGCGCGGGCGCACCTGTGGGACCCGTACTGGACGCGCCACGCGGCGTACGAGATGGGGTACGAGCTGCCGTGGCCGCCGCAGTACGAGAGCCTGAAGCGCTACACGCCGAGGTTCGTGTGAGAGGCCACGCGCCGGCACTCCGCGAGAGGCGGGAACGGCTCCGACGGAGTCCTCATGAAGGGGCCGGA